>NZ_JAHLQN010000001.1:2525045-3156307 GCF_018919205.1 Dysosmobacter acutus | reverse complement strand
TGCGCAAAAGTCAACATATTTTTGCAAAAAAGATAAAAAAGTTTCAGACACAGGCCGCGAAGGCGGTGGAGAAGACAGCGTCAGCAGATAGGAAGCCCAGGATTTCGCGGGGATAGGCGTTCAGCCAGTCTTCGACCTTCTGGATTTCCTGGACGCTGACTTTGCTGAAGTCCGTCCCCTTCGGGAACCAGCGGCGGATCAGGCCGTTCGTGTTTTCGTTGGTCCCGCGCTCCCAGGAAGAATAGGGGTGGCAGTAGTAGACCTTCGTCCGCGGCCCCTTCCGGCGACAGCTTCGTTCCATGCCGTCGACGTCGGCAAACTCGGAACCATTGTCGACGGTTATCGACTTGAAGGTGGCGCGGAAGGCCGGCGATCCCATCTTCCGTTCCAGGCGGTCCAGGGCGCGAACCACGCTGGCGGCGGTGTGATCCTGGACCTTGATGATCAGTTCCTTCCTGGACAGACGTTCAGACAGGACCAGAAGGGCCGGCTTCGTCTTCTTCTTTCCCAGAACGGAGTCCATTTCCCAATGACCGACGGTCGTCCTGGCGTTCACTTCCTCCGGCCGGTGTTCAATGCTGGTTCCGGCGGACGCCCTGGCGCCCTTCTTGTGGGTGCGGGTGTAGCCGCGCTTCTTCTTGCCGTGGCGGGGAAGGTCGCGCATTTCAAGCGACAGGAAGACGCCCTTCCGGATATAGGAATACAGGGTCGACTTACAGATCGACGTTTTGAACTTCAGGCCCTGGACCTGGATTTCACCCAGGACCGCCGCCGGCGAATATCCGTCGCCGGCGATCCGCTGTTCAATATAGGCCGCCAGTTCGTGATCGTTGCCGATCTTCAACTGGGGGCCTTTATTCGTGCCGTTGTACTTCTTGACCGCTTCGGCGACGTCACAGCTATAACGGATTTCCTCCGTCAGGTCGGAATTAGTGTGGACATACTGGCCCCGCTTCAGTTCATAATAGACCGTCCGAAGGCTGACACCCAGGGCGTCGGCGATGGCCTGTTTCGTCATGCCCTGGCGCATATACTTTTCGATGTTCAGGCGGTCTGTCCTGGTCAACTGCTTGAATCTGCGACGCTTCATGGTGTTTTCCTCCGTTCGGTAGAATAAAAGGCCCCGTCCTTTCGGACAGGGCCTTTCCGGTCACGCGTTCGACTTTGCGATCTGGGCGTCGATTGCTTCCTTGATGAAGGCGTTCACGCTCATTCCGGCCGCCGCCGCGGCCTGGGCGATGATCTCCCTGTTTCCCTTCGGGACCGTGATTTCGATTCTATCATACGCCTTCAGGTTATAGCGTTTGTTTGCGGCTGTCTGCGCCTTTGACATTGTGAATCACCTTCCTTCTGGTGCTTATTATATACTACCGGTAGTATATTGTCAAGCAGAAAAAAGCGGCCCTCCGGTTCTGGTCCGGAAGGCCGTTCATTCCTCGTCTTCGATCAGGTTTTCAAAGTCCACACCGAAGACCGCCGCGAAGGCGCGGACTTCGTAGTCCGTGACCAGGCGGTCGCCGGATTCAATCTTACTGACGACGTCCTGTTCCATGATCACGCCCTGGGTCTGCATTTTGGCGGCAAGGGCCGCCTGGGACCACCGTCGCGCCGTCCGAAGACAACGGACGCGATTTCCGCAGATATTCTTCCGGCCGTTGTAGTCGAACTTCTTCACGCCTGATCCTCCCGTTATGGTAATATCCCATATTCTAATTGACTTTAGCATAAGATTCCGATATTCTTATGGTAATATCCCATAACTTCGGGGTAAATATCAAAGGGAGGTTCTGGCATGGGTGCGAAGAACTGGGTCCTGGAGGGCGACTATAAACACAAAGCGGTCATTATGCAAGGCGGGAAGGCGGTTTTGAACGTCGGCCTGATGAAAAATCTGAAGCTGGACAGTTCCACGATCGACCAGATCGAAGTCGTGGACGAAGATTCCCAGAAAAGCATGGGTTCCGCCGTGGCGCGCGGCGCCGCCGGCGCTCTGCTTCTTGGTCCCCTGGGCGTCGTGGCGGCCGCGACCGCGAAGACGAAGGGGGTTCATGTGGTGGCGATTCAGTTCAAGGACGGGAAGCGGTCCCTTCTGGAACTGGACGACACACGGTTCAAGGCGATCAAACTCGCGATGTTCTGAAGAAAAAAACGCCCAGGGGTTCGTCCCCTGGGCGTCTTTCTATTTGAAATGCTTCATGTAGCCACGCTTCTTCAGTTCCTGTTCGAAGCGGCGCTGAAGGCGCGCGTTCTGGGTGCGCTTCGTGGCGTTGACGGCCCGTTCCAGGGTGTAGTGACCAGGAATCAGGGAATGGACGAACATTCCCCCTTGCGGGTCCTTCGGCTGGTAGACGAACGACTTCCCGTCCCAATGTCCAGGGACGAAGTGGCCGCGGAAGCCATATTCCAGGGGCTTCGCATAGTCCAGGTTGTTGAAGACGTCGATCTTGTAGGCCGTCCCGATCCGGATCGCCTTCGAACTGCTGTTGAAGTTCCGGCGATAGTCGCCGGTGTTGATGATGTTTTCTTCGGTGCAAATCTTCCTGGCCTGGTCACGGGCGAAGCGGCCTTCGCCGACGACCAGTTTGTCCATGATCTCCGGTATATCGGCCTGAAGGGCGACCAGGGCCTTCCCGAAGTTCGCCAGTCCGTCCAGCTTCATTCCCATCGTCAGACCTTCTTCGTATAGGACAGGCTGATCCAGCCGGCGCCGGACTTCAGGCGGCCCCAGTTGCCCTTCTGCTCGACGATGGTATAGACGCCGCGGTCCTTGATCTGGCCGGTGACGGCGTAGGTCGTGCCAGGGCCTTTTCGGATATTCAGGACGGACGCCGTGATCCGCACCAGGTAGGGGGTGAAGGTGGCGCCGCTGGGCGTCTGGCTGGGCTTCTTCTCCGGCTCCGCCGGCGCGGCCGCGCCCAGGCGTTCGTTCACCTGGGCCGCGATCTGGGGGTGGAGATTATAGAGATAGTCGCCAGGACAGGCCTTGTTCGCGAACCACCGGTGAACGGTCATGTTCTGCTTGTCCACCTGGCCGATCAGGGACTTGTCGCCCTTCCACAGAAGGGCCTTGATCCCATTCCGGCGGCAAATATCCACCAGAAGGTCGATCAGGGCGGCCAGGGCCTGGTCCGTCACCTTGTAGGGGTGCTTCGTGTCGGACGCGACTTCGATCGTGATCGCGCGGTGGTCGTTGGAGCGGGACGAACTGCACCAGGACCGGTCCTGTTCCTCCACGGACAGGCCGATCGAACCGTCCTTCCCGACGACGTAGTTCGCGGAACACTCGCGGCCGGTGGTGGCGAAGTAGTCACAGCCTTGCTTCGCCGTCCATTGTCCGACAATACAATGAATCGTGATGGTGTCGATCTTATGATTCCTGGGGCTGGTCCGGTTCGGGCTGATCCTGGAATACGTCACTAACGGGCTGTTGCTCATGCTCTTTTTCCTCCTTTGCGGGTACGGTGTCCGCCGGCGTGTTCAGGATCGCGACGAACTTTGTGAAGGCTTCCTTGATATACTTACAGGCGACCAGAAGGACCGCGCCGACGATGATCAAATCGGCGAACAGTTCCGCGTATTCGTCAGGAATCGTCCAGCCGACTTCCGTCGCGAAGATCGGAAGGGTGGTGATCGCGATACACAGAAGGGTCAGTCCGACGATGAACGTCAGCGCCTTCAGGCCGCCGGTCGCCAGCTTTTCGCGGCTGAAGGGTTCACAGTTGATCTTGATGTTGTACCACAGGGAGAACACGACGTTCGCCAGGTAGGCACACAGGAAGATCGCCATAGCATAGCCGATCTTGATCAGGTTTCCGATGATGATTTCAAACATGGGTTCATTCCTCCTTGTCGACCAGGTCGCCGTATTGCCGGCGAAGTTTGATCCTGTTTTCAGTTTTTGCCTTGCTGTAATAGAATCCGGTCGCCGTGGCGGCTTCCCCGAAGATGGCCGGTATCAGGTACGCCAGGGCTTCCGTGTTGCTGGTTCTCCACACCATGACACAGGTGAAGACCGTCACGGCGATCGTGACGGCCCCCACGGTGCAAACGATGATTTTGGAGAACTCGCGGCGGGGTTTACTGTGCCTTTTCAAGGTCTTCGATCCGGTGGTTCGCGACCTTGATCCGCTCTTCGATAAGGGCGGCCTGTTCTTCCAGCTTGAAGGTCCGTTCGATCACAGAATTATGCTTGTCGACCTTCTCTTCCAGCTTATCCAGGCGATAGGCAATCAGGGCGGAACTTTTCCGGTTCGCCAGGTAGGCACCGGCCAACGTGCCGACCATAGAAAGAACGGCGATGATGATCCCTTCGGTCATGCCGTCACCTCCGTCCAACCGTAGACGCCAGGTTCCCAGACGTTCGACGCGACGTCGGACGTCCAGTGCTTCCCGTTATGGGACACCTTCGCGCCGGCGTTATAGGCGTCATGGGCGCCGACCGGCTGGGACCATTCCGGCCATTCCTCCGTCGGGTCGCCGATCTTCGACCACAGGGACGCGGCGGCCGCGGGGGTCCAGTCGGCTTGCGAAGTGTGGTCCTGGTTGCACCGGTACAGGTCGGAACCGTAGCGGCGGATATTGCCCTTTTTGTAGGCGATCGGGTAGGCCCAGGGGGCGAACTGCTCGACGTTCTCCGTGGCGGTGACGTCGTCGATCTGGCCGCCCTCCGCCAGGACCACGAAGGCGATGGACGCCGCCGCGATCTGGGTGACGGGGTTGTTCTTTTCCTGTTCCTGGGCTTCCTTCATGCTGACGGTTTCGCAGTCGTGCGAGTTGAAAGACATTTTGCTTCCCTCCTTTCATCAGGCGAAACGGATCGTCGCCTGGGTGATCTCGATTTCCTCCGTTCCCTTCAGCAGATAGAACCGATAGCCCAGGCCATAGCCATTTGCGACGGTGCTGTTCGCGAAGGTGTGGACCAGGCGGTTCGCCTTCTCCGTGATGTCCTCCCAGACGGGGTTCGTGTCGAACGGGTTGTTCGTCACTTCCAGGTGGAGCGTGGAACCGGCCGGACGGTCGGACGGGTACAGGGAAACGAAGACCTTCGTGACCTTCGCGTCGGTGTTGAAGGCGCGGGCCGCGGCGATCCTGGTGACGGTTCGGCTAAAGGTGATGTTCCGGACAGCCGTTCCGCCGGCACCGTCGGACGCGGTGATCTTCAGGACGTGGGTCCCCGCGATCAACCTGATCCAGACGGACGACAGGTCGGCGGTGTTCTGGGCGCCGGCCATGGCCGTGTAGGTGCGAAGGGTGATCGTTTCGGCGCCGTTGGTCAGGGTTTCCGTCACGGTCAGGGCCTGGGTGGCGGACTGGGCGTCGGTGACGGTGTATTTGTAGGTGAAGGGGTCTGTCTTCGCGCCCATGTTCTGGTCGGAACCGCTGATCACGGGCGGGGTGTTGTAGGAAATGGCCTTTCCGGAACCGGTGCAATACGCCGATTCATTCCCGACCGCGTCAACGGCCTTCACGCGCGCGTAGTAGGTTGTTCCGCTGGACGGGACCGTGTCCTGGATCGTCTTCGCGGTGGTGATCCCGATCTGGGTCCAGACGCCGGAATCCACCTTCCGTTCCCAGACGTAGGAAATGGCGTCGCCCTCCGGATCGGTCGATCCGCCGGTCGACAGGGTCAGGTTCTGTCCCGCCTGGGGGGTGCCGTAGGTAATGGAAGACGGGGCTGTGGGCGGCTGGTTCCACAGAAGGATATAAGCGCCGTCTGTGTCGGTTGTATCGGATACCAGATTCGAAGATGCCAAATACAAAGCCGGCCGGACGCCGCGGTAGCCGTTGTACGCGATGTTGTAGTTCAGACTGCCGACCGTGTTGACAAAGCGCGCGTCGCCCGCGTAGCCGGCGAACGGGGTTCTTAACCACCACCACCAATATTGAGAAGCGGACAGGCCGGAATTGGTGTAGGTGGACTTGCTGACGGCTTCCGCCGTGGGGTAGCACTGGCGGCGCGACGCGGAATTGAAGTAGGACCACAGGGTCCCTTCGGCCACGCTGTTTTCGTTGGACAGGCCGACTTCGGTGTTCGACAGCAGAAAGACCTTCCGAACGATGTCTTCGTAGCCGCCGCCGTCGGTGACGGTGTTCTTCGCGACGCGGATCGTGGAATCCAGGATCGCGTTTCTGAAGTCGGCTTCGAAGTTTGCCAGGAAGCCGGCTTCGCTGTCGTAGGGGTTGTAGTTGTTCCAGCAGTTGGCGGACGTGGGCGGGGCGTCG
The DNA here is from genome assembly GCF_018919205.1 of Dysosmobacter acutus. Classification (NCBI taxonomy): domain Bacteria; kingdom Bacillati; phylum Bacillota; class Clostridia; order Eubacteriales; family Oscillospiraceae; genus Dysosmobacter; species Dysosmobacter acutus. Next base: position 3,150,085 of record NZ_JAHLQN010000001.1, on the reverse strand, counting down.
GCGCTGTGCTGGGCGGAATACCAGGCGGAAGCCGCGCTGTTCAGCCACTGGTCGATGTTCGAAACGGAATAACGGTTATTGCCGTAGTTCCGGCGGTCGCTGTTGCTGTTGCCGGACTCCTTCGCGTCGAAGCATTTCAGGCTGATCATCTTTTCCGTCACCAGGCCCGTTCGGCCCTGGGACGTGTCCTGTGTGCCGACGATCCACCTGATCGCCTGTCCGTTGTACTTTGTGTTCGCCGACTTGACGACGCTTCCAACGGGCAAAGCGGATAGAGATTTCGCCATAGGGTTTTCCCTCCATTTCTTTCCTGAACAGGTTGAAGAACAGGTCGTCGATCTCGCTGATCAGGTGATAACTGTTGCCGTGTTCGGCGTGGCCGGTCCAGGAATTATAAGACTGAAGGACCGTGTCGAAGTCGACACGGCCTTCGTCTACCAGGTGGCGGAACTTCGTGATCTTCCGCCTGATCCGGTTCTTGCTCTCACGGCGTACCTTCCGGACGACCTTTCCGCTGTCCGTCAGGTAGGTCCGAAAGCCCAGGAAGTCGATCCCCTGGGATAACGGGAATATGGCCGTCTTCTGGTTCAGTTCCAGGCCCAGGGGGACCAGGAACCGGCGGATTTCTTCAAGGCAGAACTGCAAATAGGCCCTGTCCTCATGTATCAAATAGAAGTCGTCCATGTAGCGGCCATAATACTTGATTCCCAGACGTTCCTTGATCATGTGGTCCATGTCGGACAGGTAGAGGATCGCGAACCATTGTGAAGTGTGGTTCCCGATCGGAATCCCTGGTCCCTCCGTGGAGTCGATGATCATGTCCAGAAGCCACAGGACGTCGCGGTCCTTGATCAGCCGGCGAAGCTGGGTCTTCAGAACGTCGTGATTGATCCGATAGAAATACTTGCGGACGTCGCACTTCAGCACCCAGCCGCCGGCGCCGTTCTTGCGGTAGTAGGCCGCCATGAACGCCTTCAGTCGGTCAAGTCCGAAGTGGGTCCCTTTGCCCTTCTGACTCGCGTAGTTGTCATAGATGAATGTCTTCGAAAGAAGCGGTTCAAGGACCTGTTCACATAAACAATGCTGAACGATCTTGTCGCGGAAGCTGTTATACATGATCAGCCGTTCTTTCGGTTCATGCACGAAGAAGCAGTTGTACGGGGACAGGCGGTATTTGTGGCGCTGAAGCATGACCTGAATGAACAGAAGGTTTTCCAGGACGTTCGCTTCATACTTGCACACGGAATACTTCCACCGTTTCCCTTTGCGCGCTTCTGTAAACGATTGATATAAATTGTTGAAGTCCGTCACGGACGCGAAGTCATGGGCGGGCGTTCCCTGATCCTTCATAAAGAAAAATCCTCCTTGACGCTGATAGTCCGGCCGTCGCTGTTGAAGGCCTTTCGTCGTCAATCATGTATTTACCGAAGGGACTGTCGCGGCCCTTCGGAAGGAAACGATCTCCTTTGTTGGTGATACTCTGTTTTCAGGCTTTCCGCCCTAATCAGTCCCGTTTTCCACCAAATCCGGCCGGACGCCGTTGTTGCCGTTGTACGCGTTGTTGTTGTTCAGACTGCCGTCCGTGTTGACATTGCGCGCGTTGTTCGCGTTGCCGGCGTTCGGGGTGACAGATCGTTCCCTAATGATTTATGATCAGCCTTCAGGGATCGGGCCGGCCGGCTCGACGGGGATTCCCGTCTTCCGTTCGGCGTCGTACCATTTGGCGGTCATACATTTCACGTCGACCGTCAGCTTCGTCCAGTAGTCGAAGGTCCCGCTGTCGATATAGCCGCGGTCCTTCGAAAGCTGGATCATGTGCAAAAGTTTCTTGCACTCCGTCAGCACGGCGCGCTGAAGTTTCAGGCGGTCGGCCTTGTCCTGGTCGTCCATTATGGGGAAGATTTCGTTCGCTTCGACCAGGTAGTCATAGATCGCCAGGGCGTGGCCCTGGATTTTATTCGTCACGGAAAATCTGATCTTCTTCGGAAAACGCTTCGGGTTGTCGGTCGTCGACAAGGTGAAGCCGATCATTTTGTCCGCAACGGGCAGTATATGAAGCGGACTTTCACCCTTGCTGGGCTGGCTCCGCTGGTAGTTTCTTCGCGATCCCATTGATACACCTTCGATTCCGGATATTCTCGACCACAGCGGCGTCGCCGGTAAAGTCGAAGCCGTAGTCCCGAAGGACCACGGCTTCTTCCGTGCCGGCGTAGGTCATGCCGCAAAGAACCACGCTGTCGCCCTCACAGAAGCCGCACACGGGACGAAGTTCCGTGAACAGGTTCGATATAAGGCAAGAGGTTTCCGACGGCGTGGCGGCGATCCTGGTCACAGATACAGGCGGTTCCTTGTCTGGTCCAGAATCCCTTCGGGAACTCCGGTCCCGTCATAGCCCTTCCAGTAGGAAAGCTGCGCGGGGGCGAAGGTGTGGGTCACGGTGGTTCCGGTGAAGCCGGTGTTCAACTGCTCCTTGATCGCTTCGATGTCGCTGTCCTGGCGGCGCTGGACCTGTTCCGTGTTCTCTCCGGTGGTTTCGGTGACGGTGTCCGCGCCCTGGGTGTGGACCAGGGGCGCCGCGTAGGTGGTCATTTGCTCACGGGTGACATAGGAACCAGGGGCCACCTGTACGGACACGGACGCGGCTTCCTGGTTCGTCACGAAGACGGCCAGGTCGTGGATATGGACGGTGTCGGCGTCTTCCTCGAAGGACGTCGCCGGAAGGACGTTGTCGCTGTCGTCGCCGTCCAGCCAGCCATAGCAGAACATGACTTCCGTGTTGTCGATGGTGTTCCCGTAGACGGAGACTTCCCTGATCCAGACAGGGGCGTCCAGGGCTTCGTTCGTCACCTGGACGGGGATTCGCATGATCGCGGGGTCGCCCTCGACCAGGTCCTTTTCGCCCAGGCTCACGGCGACGTTCTCCGGCGTCACCAGGTCCGCCAGGGTGTTCGGGCTGACGGTGGCGACGCCGCTTCCGGCCGCCGCGCGGGTCAGGATCAGCGGCTTTCCGGCCGCGATCAGGGCAGTCAGGGCCGCCGCTCCGGCGTCCGTGACGATAGACTTAAATCTTGCCATGTGGTTTTCCTCCTTATGTGGCCGGTGTGTAGACGTGCCGGTTCATCGTGACCATAGCGGAACAGGCCGCCGTCTGGGCCGGTTCGTCCGCCTGGGGAATGTCCGCCTTCAGCCGAAGGACCAGGTTCGCGGGGATCATCTGGCCCAGGGTGGCGATCAGGGCGTCCCGCTGGGAATAGCCTTCCAGGCGGATTCGAATGAACAGGTCATAGGCGTTTTCGTCCAGGGTGACGGTGAAGTCGTCCGTGATGGTCTTCAGGTACTTCAGAAGGGTCCTGTATGTATAGGGAAGCTGGTCAAGGTATTTGATCAGAATCCGTTCGCGGCGCGCTTCCAGGGTGTCCCCGTCGGCCGCGTGAAGGCCCATGATAGCTTCCCAGCGTTGACACCCATATTCGGATAGGGTCGCCAGGAAGAAGTCGTCAGCGGCCGTCCTGACGTCGTCCAGGGCCGTTTCGAACTCCGGCTGTTCCGCGTTGGCGATCCGCTGGAACTCGACCAAGTCCTGAAGACAGCGCGGCCAGTAGTCTTTAAGTTTCATTCGTGATCCCTCCCATGACGGGGATCGCGTCGGACGCCAGGACGATATTCTGGGTTCCGCCGTTGATCGTCGTCCCCGTGATGTCGATCACGCCGTCCACGGACAGGACCTTCGTTTCCACCTGGGACACGCGGACGGTGATCCCCGACTGGTTCGCCCAGTCTTTCGCCAGGGCCACGAAGTAGTCCTGGATCGCCTTCGTGACGGCGGTCTTCACGGTGTCCCAGGTGTAGCCGGTGGCGAAGGTCAGCTTGAAGGACACGCTGATCGCCGTTCCGGTGACGCCGACGACGGTGACGACATGGCCGATCGGCGCGATCCCGACGCCTTCGCCCTGGTTCTGGGTGGGGTCGACGGCGGTCTGGACGGTGTCGACCAGGGTCGAAGACGGGACGCCCCAGTCGCTGTTCACGAAGACGATCTTCACGGTCCCGCCGCCGTTCCAGACAGGGAACACCTTCACGGCGCCCACGCCATGAAGCAGTTCGACCTTCGTCCGGTAGTCGGCGATATTGCCGCCGTATGCCTGGGATTCCAGGCTTTCCTTGTATCGGGCCAGAAGGTCGGCGTCGCTCTCTTCGTCTTCGCCGTTGATCAGAATGTCGGCCAGACGCGCCGCGCCCAGGCCTTCCACATAGTCGATCGGGAAAAGGTTCCCCTGGTACTGGTTGCCGGCGGCTCCGGCCGTTTCACACAGAAGTTTGAACTGGCCGGTGGCGATCTTCTCTGTCACGACGTAGTTCAGGGCGTCGCCGGAATAGCGGGAACCGATCGGGACGTCCATCGCCCCGCCGTCCCCGTCCTCGAAGTAGCCCTTCCGGACCGCGGCCGTGGCCGGCGTTCGGAAGACGCTTCGTTCCTGACACTTCAGGGTCAGGTCGTCGCCTTCCTCCGTATCGGGGAAGGCACGGTCCAGAAGATAGGCAAGTTCGATATACATGATCGCCAGTTCGGCGGCCGCCGGCGCGATCGCGTCGTAGACGACCGAACCTTCCCGCTTGTCGATGGACGCGGCCACGCGGGAAAGGCACCGGTCCATGATGTTTTCGAAGGTCATGTTCTCATACAGCATTGTCGCCGACCTCTCTTTCGATAGGGATTTCGCCGAAGATGGTTTCGGCGGTGAACTTCACGGACGCCGTCCGCTTGTCGATCTGGGTGACTTCGAAGTCGGTGACGTCGGTGATCCGGCTGTCTGCCAGAAGGGCTTCGGTGATCACGCGCTTGATTTCACTTTCAAACACCTGATAGCTTTTTCCGACGACTGCGTCCAGTTCAATTCCATAGTTCCAGGAATAGATCAGGTAGGCGAACCGCTCCGTCTGAAGGATTTTATAGATCGCTTGCTTCATGGCTTCCGTTTCATCGCAGAAGCCGCCGACACGGCCGGCGCCGAAGTCGATCTTGTAGGTCCGCGAAGGGGCTTCGGCGGCGGTCTGGACTTCCAGGTCTTCGCCGATCTTCACGGTGGTCGCGTTTGGAATCATAGGTCATACCCTCCCCAGGACAAGAAAGGCCTGTCCGCCCTGGTTTCGAAGAAGGATCACCTTGTCGCCGACGGCCAGTCCGTAATAGTATTCCGACGTTTTGTCGGTGTTGGTTTGGTAGTTGTTCTTCAGGACGTAGGAATGGGAAGCGAAGGCCGCTTCGCCGCTCCCGCCGCCCTTCTCTTCGGTGGAAGGGCCGCCCTTCATGCCGGTGTGGTAGTGCGTTGGATAGTAGCCGGCCTGAAGTTCCTTCGGAACGACGATCGCTTCGCCGGATATGTCGAAGCGGTTATCCACGCGGATCGTCAGGGGCGACGTCTTCGTCACCTTCCCGAAGAACCAGGCCGTCGGCGCGCCGGCGGCGTTGGTGTTCTCCGCGACTTTCTTCATCGTGTCTAAAAGGCCCATGTCACACCACCTTCAATTTCAGGGTCATTGTTTCCTTCAACAGGTCATGCGTGGCTTCCTCGATCAGGAAGAAGGACTTCACGCCCACGGCGCCAATCCCGATATACAGGACGCGGCCGGCACGGACGGACAGGTCCGCGATCGCGTTCAGGCTGAAGGACCGCGACGGCCGGTTGTAAAGTTCCAGCATTTTCGCGCCCCGCTCCTTGATCTGGGCTTCGTTCATGCTTTCGTCGACCGTTTCATAGTCCTGAAGGATTCCCCACAGGGTCATGTTCTTCGAATCCTGGTAGATGTAGACGTCGCGCTTGCCGGTGGTCTTATTGTCCTTGACCAGCTTGATTTTGTTGTAGGTGTCGGAGTCTATGTCCTGGTCGTAGGTGTAGCCGGTGGCAAGGCTCCCGTCGCCCACGAACAGGTCCAGCTTCGCCGTTTCGACGTCCGTGATCGCCAGGGAACCGAAGTCGTCCCACAGGACGAACATTTTCCCCGTGTTGATCAGGGTCAGGTCGATCGCCTTCAGGGCGATGTCGAAAAGCGTCTGGCCGTCCTCGATCATGGAGGGGATCGCGTAGCCGGTGTTCGCCAGGGTGCCGGTCTTTAGCTTGAAGTCTTCGGCGATCTGCTTCACGATCTGGTCGGCGCGCTTGCCGGTGAAGACATAGGTTTCCTTGTTCTTCTTCAAATACCAGGTCTGATCGTAGGCCGTGATCTGGACCTGGTCCTTTTCGCTCTGGCTGATCTTCACGACATAGCCATAGAAAAGGCCCGTGGAACCGTTCTTCAGGACCAGAATCCCGCCAGGGTTCCACACCACGGCGCCGTCGACGATCGCGGTCACGGTCAGGGAAGCGGGGGAACCGGACCTTTTTGTCGTCCACTTTGCCGCCGTGATCAGCGTCGTCACGTCATGCGCGGCGCCGGTCACGTTGTTCTGGTAAAGAATAGAGATAGCCATATCAGGGGATCGTGAACGTCTGTCCAGGGTAGATCAGGTTCGGATTTTTCCCGATCGTCCCCTTGTTGGCGTTGTAGATTTTCGTGTAGTCCGCCCCGTTGCCGTACAGCGCCTTCGCGATGTTCCACAGGCAATCCCCAGACTTCACGGTGTAGGTTTTCGGTTTGCTGGCCGGCTGGCCGGCCCTGGTCGGTTCCTGGGCCTTTGCCGGCTCCGACTTCTGGGCGGGAAGGGTGATCCGCTTCGCGGAATAGTCCCGCCATTCATACAGCTTGATCGAATAGTAGAAGTCCCCCAGTTCGCCGGACCGCTCTTCGTACTCGAAGGACTCCACGCCCATTTTGACGTTCATGTCCAGGTCCGTTCCGGTGATCAGGAAGCGAAGGGGCGTCCGGCTGTCCCTGGCGGACTGGATTGCCTGAATAATGGCGGTCGGGTTCCGGACCTGGCCCGTGGTATAGGGGGCGCTGGACTTCGGGAAGAAGCTGTCCCATTCGATAGTCCGAAGCCCCTTCTTCCGAAGAATCAGGACTTCGCCCAGTTCAAGGACGGTCGTCCGCTCGTTCTTGCCAGGGGAAGACACCTTCAGGGAAGCGGGAAGGACGGGAATGTTGATTTCCCGCCCCCCCGCGATCAGGGTCATTCTGTATCGGCTCATTAGTTATACACTCCTTCCGCGGCGGCGATGAACTCACCTTCCAGCTTCCGTTCGATCGCGCTGACGACGTCGTCCAGGTCCACACGTTCGCTGATCTGGGCGTCCATCGCGACGGTCGGGGTCAGGGTGACGAAGTTCTGGACATAGCGCATTTCAGCCACGTCGCGAAGGAACTTCAGGTCTTCGTCGGCGATATTGACGTCGCTGTCAATCTTGCCGACGGAACCGACGCTGTCCAGGTCCCCGCCGTTGATCGCGCCGGTGGCGCGGGACACGTCCCAGGAAGAAGTCAGGCTGTCCAGCTTGCCGGTGATCTGGGAAAGGTTGTTCGCGATCCCCTTCGCGCCGGTGGACCAGGCGGCCGCCGTGCTGGCCGTGTCGATCTTCTCCATACGGTCGTAGCGGACGGCGTTTTCTCCATAACTGGCTTCGATCTTCGCCTGAAGGCCGCTTCGCCAGTTGCCGACGGCGTCCGACAGGCTCGAACCGAAGACCGCGTCGATCGCGTTCGCTATGGTTTCCAGGACGCCCAGGACGGAATCCGCCAGTCCCAGGAACAGGCGTTCAATGGAACCGATCGGATCAACGAAGACGTTCGCGAAGAACTCCGCAAATGTGGCGATGAAGTTCCAAATGTCGGCGATCAGGTTGTAGCCGAAGGCATACAGGCCGCCCAGAAGGCCGCCCACGAAGCCCACGACGTCTTCAATGGTGACGCCGGCGTCCATCGCGGCGGAGATCAGAAGGGCGACCAGGGCGATCATCATAATAAGCGGCGCATTTGCAAGCGCCCAGGCCGCGGCCTGGGCCAGGACAGGCGCCACGGTAGCCCACAGGCGGGAGATCATGGCCGGAAGAAGAACGATCGCGATCGCCGTCAGGATTGCGGACACAGTAGGCCAGTTGTCGACGACCGTCTGGACGATCCAGGACACGCCGTTCGTGACCAGGCCCAGAAGGCCCATGACCACGTTCAGGGTGACACAGACCGCGTCGATCGCGCTGGTGCCGGACAGGGTGTCCAGAAGGCCGTTCACGGCCGTCAGAAGGCGAATGACGCCGCCGACCAGCTTCTGGCCGGCCACTTCATAGAGATCGCCGACCTTGTTTTTGAACTGCTCGATCTTGCCGGCGGGGGTGTTGGCGTAGGACTCGGCCAGTCCCTTCCAGGACTGATTGATCACGTCGTTGATCACAGCGACCTTTTCCATGTCGGTTCCGGTTTCTATGATCTTCTGCTGGGCTTCGGATAACTCGAAGCCCTTCTTCTTCAGACCGTCATAGGTGCCATCTAAGGCCTTGCCAAGCTGGGTCGCGTATTCGACCATCTGGGCCGTGTCGGCGGCTGGACCGCCCATTCCGGCGGCGTAGTTGGTCAGGGTCCCCATGACTTCCGAAAGGGCCTTCGGGTCCTTCAGGTAGGTTCCCAGTTCTGCCGCGCCGGCGATCAGGGCTTCGTCGCCGAAGGTCGTCGTCCCCTGAAGGCCGGACGCGCGCTTCCGGATCGCGTCGAAGGCCGTCTGGTCCATGCCGGCGTTCTTCATAACGACGCCCAGTTGGACTTCGGCGTTGTATTGTGTACTGAAATAGTCAAGGGCCTTTTCAATCTGCCCTTTGATCGCGGCGACCGAAAAGGCCGCCAGGGCTTTCTTGATCAGGCCTTCTGTTCGGGACCAGGCGTCGGAGACTTCTTCCGCCCCGTTGCCGGCGTCCCTCTGCCTGTTGATAAAGGCGTCCAGGCGCTTTCTGGCGCGGTCGATCAAAGACGCGCTGTTTTCCAGGGTCCGGCCAGGGTTCACGGCCTGGGTGGCCTTGTCCGCGGACCTGGCGGCGCGCTCCATCTTCTGAAAGGCGGACGTGATCCGCTTCAGCTTTGCGGACATACCGTCGCGGATCGTCATAGGTGTCGAAACACCAGGCACGGTTCTTCACCGTCCTTTCTTCCCCCGCCGCGCCGCGGCCCGTTTCTGTTCCTTCTTCTCCTTCTCGACCTGAAGGTCGATGGAAGCATAAATGAAGGCCCGTTCCCGAAGGGGAAGGGCCATCAGCGCGCCAGGGAGGATTTTCAGCCGGTGAAGGGCGTAGTGTGCATAGACGGCTTCGCCGTCCGCGTCTTCCTCACGCTCTCCACCGGTGATCAGTTTTTTGCTTCTTCGCGAAGGTCGTTCACGTCGTCGGTGAAGCCGTTGACGTCCTGGATCGCGACCAGAAGGTCGACGAACTGTCCAGGCTTCAGAAGGACGTCGATCAGGGCTTCGGCGCCCATGACGCCATACTTCGCCTGAAGGTCGGCGTCCTTGAAGTTCGGGTCCACACAACAGGCGATCACCAGGCGGTTATTGTAAAGGTCCATATCGGTTTCCGTGGTCTTCTGGTGGGTCTTCTTGTCGAAGTTCACCTTCTGACAGGTCTTCCGAAGGGCCTTGTTTTCGCCCTCTGTGATCGACTTGACGGTGAAGGGGACGGGGAAGCCGCTGATCGCGACTTCCTCCGTCACCTGTGCGCGCTCTTCGCTCTGCATAAGAAATTCCTGAAGTTTACCCATGTGTATTTCCTCCTTCTGAACGGTGGGTGGTTAAATCTGGTTGAAGGCCTTCAGAATGTCGAAGTCCTCGAAGGTGAAGTCGGCGTCTTCGTCCAGGGCGTCGTCGCTGTCGCCGTCCAGCTTCGCCAGGATCACGGAATCCAGGTTGCAGTCGATCAGAAGGACCGTCTGCTTGCCGGCGGCGGACTCTTCGTCGTCGTTCTCGACGACCATGTCGAAGTAGACGTCCACGCCGGTTTCCTTCCACTGGCGGATCAGTTCGCGGAACAGGGGCGTCATGTAGTAAAGGGTCATGGAGCCGGTCCCGTTGGCGCCGGTGGTCTTATGGCCCGTCATGCGCTTCCCGATCGCCTTCACTTCGGACTTGTTTTTCTCGACGGTGGCTTCGATGGTCTTCGCGAAGAACAGTTCTTCGTTGTTGCCGTTGATCTTTGCGTAGGCACGGCCGGCCTTGCCGGAAATGGTATCAGGTGCGTTCAAAGTCTTCATTCTGGGTCACTCCTTTCGTCAGTTCACGACGACGGTCATATACAGCTTTTCCATGCTGTCGTTCGGCTGAAGGGCGCAGTCGACCGCGACGTCGCGTTTGCCGTCGCCCTGCTGAACGGTGATGTCGTCGGACTTGAAGTTGCTGATCGCGTCGATGGACTGGTACTGAAGGGCCAGGGACACCAGGTCAGCCTTGAAAAGCTGGCGGCCGGTGTCGCTGTTCGTTACCAGGCCGATATAGGACTCGCCGAAGATACGGGCGACGTCGTTCGCCCAGCCGTCCATGACGCGGACGACGCGGTTCGACACCCAGTCGGAAGACATATTCTGGCCGATGGTGGTCAGGCTGTTGATGTCCGTCAGGACACGGGCCTTCCCGTAGTCGGCATAGAATACGAACTCGCCGGCCTTGATCGCGGCTTCGAACTGGGACTTCGTGTATTTGATGTCGACGTCCACGGCGTCGTCGTAGGCGGTGTTCGTCAGGGACTCGTTCACTTCCGCGCCGGCGGAAGCGCCAGTCACCCAGGCGACGGCCTTGTCGCCGGTGATGGTGGTCCCGTTGGTCAGGACGACGCCGTTCTTCACGTTGATCAGGCCCATATTGTCGCCGTCGTAGCCATACAGGACGCCGACGATCTTCTTCCCTTCGTCGTCGCGAAGGCGCTTGACGAAGGCCGCATACAGGGACTTGATGTCCTCCACGGTGCCAGGGTAGCCGATCACGTTGAAGGTTTCCACTTCGAAGGCGGTCAGGGCGGCGGTGTGCTTCGCGGCGTTGACCGTGGCGTTCGTGCCGCCGGTCAGGGGGGTCGCGGTGGCGGCCGCCAGGGTGGCGGCGGTGCCGAAGGTGACGAAGTCGTTCGCGGCCAGGGAAGCGGCGCCGCCGGACTTCGCGACGGTCTGGCTGTCCATGACCATATCGTCAAGATAGGTCACGACGTCCGCCTTCGTGGCGTCGTCGACGTTGGTGATCACGGCGACCTTGATCGCGTTTCCGCGGGTGCCGCCATACTTCGCGGTCACGGTCATTCCGCCGACGGTGGCGCTGGCCTTCGTGCCGCCGCCGTTCACGCGGTAGATCAGAAGGGTCTTCGCGCGCTTCATGGCTTCGCGGACCAGAAGGATATTCGCGTCGGTGGGGTCGTAGCCGAAGACCTTCAGACTGGTCGCGTTGAAGTCCGCGGCGTCCAGCTTGAAGACCTGGCCTTCAGGTCCCCAGTTCAGTTCCAGGGGAAGGGCCGCGACGCCGCGTTCCCCCATTTTGGCGTTGGTCCCCATGCTCACGAAGTTGATGTAAGCACCAGGAAGGACCTTGTTCTGTACGGTGAAAGAACCTCCACCAATAGGCATAGTTACACGCTCCTTTCAAGGAAGTCGGTCACAAGGCGGACCGCTTCTTCCCGTGTGTAGGTCTGGCCGTCCTTCAGGATCGCCGCGACGGCGTCCCTGGGGACGCCCAGGGTTTTAGACTTGACCATTTGTTCCTTTGTGAAGACCGGCGCTTCCTGGTCGACGGCGACGGTCTTTTTCTTCTGGGCCATTTGTCAGACCTCCGATTTGATCGTGTTGTTCTGATCCAGATAATACATGGACGGGATCACGTCGGGCGTGATCACGAAGTTCAGTCGGGCGTCGAAGCGGAAGGAAAAGAACCGTTCGTCGCCGTCCTGGTTTGCCGCGATGTTCGTCAGCCGAAGTGACCGGAAGACGTCCGTCCCGTCCTCGGTCTTCTCGAAGACGGAAAGGGTTTCGAAGTCGTCCAGCATAGCTTCCAGCCAGGTATTGAAGGACAGGTTGTCCCTGTCCGCCTGAAGATAACAGACTTCGAACCGCGTCGTCCTGACGCGGCGGCGGTCCAGCTTCTGTTCCTGGGTGGTTTCGATCACGCGGACATAGAAGTTCCCGTCAGCTTCGGCCGGAATCCGGTTGACGAAAACGTGACGGGCGGGCCACCTGGCGATCAGCTTCTTCGCGATCGCTTCCAGGAAGTCGTTCAAGGTCACGACAGATCACCGTCCTTTACTTTGATTTCCTGGTGGGTGGCATACACCGACGGGCGGCCGATCACTTCGAACGTCACTTCCTGGGTGCTGGAAGGGTCGTCGCGACCGAACCGCTTCACGACGATCATGTCGCCAGGAAGAACCTTCAGGTCCGGACCGGCAAAGACGACGGCGTCGTGGTCGATGTTCTGTTGTGCGTTTGTCTGCATACTGCTGTTTGTACCTGAATACGACAGCGCGCAAATGATACCAGAATACACCACGTCGGGGACGCTTGCGGACAGGCAGTTCGCGCCCCTTTTTGGTGCTGTCCGGTAGACGGTGGCGGTGTCTTCATAGGTGCTTTCGATCGCGGCGCGCTCCGCCGCGGGGCTTCCGAAGGCCATTCCGTCACCACCTTAACTTCCGGTATTCGTTCAGGACTGTCTTCCAGCCGAAGAAGTCCCCGTTGTCGTTCCCCAGGTTGAAGGTGCCGGCCGATCCGGAAGAACCGGAACCGACCGCGAAGGACGTCTGGACGTCGCCGCGCTTCACGGAAGACACGGCCCCAGGCGCCGCCGCGGTGGTTCCCAGTCCGGCGGCCTTGTAGTAGCTGACGCACATGACAGCCAGGACGTTTTCCAGTTCCAGGGGGAGTTCGTCCCAGTTGATATAGCGAAGGACCAGGGTCTGAACGGTCTGGATCACATATTCCAGAACGTCGTCCTGGTCCTCCGTGGTGATCCCCAGAAGGGTTTTGACCTTCTGAAGGACCGTCTGTCCGGACATAAGCGTCCGAAGGACTTCGGCCCTTTCAAGGTCGGTCAGGCCTTCCAGGGAAGCAAGGATTTCTTTCAGCATGATAGACCACCTTTCGGCGGCCCCGTCAGTTCTGCTTCAGGGCTTCGATCAGGTCGATGATCTCCGCCTTCTTCGCGCCGTCAGGGACCGCGATTCCGGCTTCCTGGGCCATTTCCAGAAGTTCGTCCTTCGTGAACTTCGACAGGGGCTTGTCGCCGTCGCCAGGGGCGGCGACAGGCTCCGGATCGTCGAAGGGGATCAGGTCAGGGGACTTCTGGAACTGTTCCAGAACGAAGTCGCTATGGGGTTCCAGGATCGCGCCGGTTCTAATGTGCTTGAACTTCACGTTCTGTTCCTCCTTTCAAACGGGCGTCACGCCGATCAGGTGGAAGTGACGCTGGTGGAGTAGGTGAAGATTAGGTCGGGGGTCAGGGCCTTCGTGCCGTAGTCGAAGAACATGGACACGCCGTAGTCGTTGGACAGGGGGATCTTCTCCGGCTCCTTGTAGGGGTAAATGACCGCCGGCTGTGCGATCGCGCCTTCGATCATGGCGACGCCGTGACAGGTGGTGGTCTTCGTCTTCGTGGTTTCCACGGTTTCAGTCTTCACGGGAAGATTGATGGAGGAATAGACGCGGACGCCGTGGAACATGGCGAAGTCCTCCGCCGCGGTGTCGACGTTGGCGTTGTTGGTGTTCTTGTCCAGGTAGTTTCTGGCCTTGCCGTAGGTGACGGGGTCCAGAACCAGGCGGATCAGGTTACGGGGAACGCCGCGGACGTAGTCGTTCTTCACGGTTTCCACGCTCTGGATCAGGCCTTCCAGGATTTCTTCGATCGTGGCGCTGGCGTCGGGGGTGTAGGCGGTGCCGGCGTCGAAGGCGGTCTGGAAGAAGGCGGCGTCGAACTCCGCGGCCACGGTGTCGACGTGGTTGTCGGCGCGGCGCGCCATGATGTTCGTCACGCCGAAGGTGTCCAGGTCGAACTTCGCGGCTTCCTCGACGATCTCGCGGTGGGTGTCCAGGTTGACAGGGGTCGGGGGAACGGTGATCGCGGTTCCCTTGTTCGCGGTGCGCGCGGTGCCGTAGGGCTGGGACGCGCTGTTCTTGAAACGCTTGAACTCGACGGAACCGCTGGCGGGGTTGCCGGTGTAGGCCTGGGACTTCAGGCCCTGGGCCAGGGTGTCCTTCTGAATGTTCGCGATCACCAGGCCGGACAGTTCGGCCAGGTCGGCCTTCGTGGAACCGCTCTGGATCAGGCTGATAGCTTTAGTTCTTGCCATTGTGTATCATTCCTTTCGTTTTTGGTGGTGTGGTTTACAGGCAGACGGGGCCGTCTACCTTGCCGGCCGCCGGCGGCGCCTTCGGGCCAGGATCGGCCGGCGTCGCGCCGTGGACGGGCGGGGTCTTTGCGGGGTCTTCCTTGAACAGGTACGCCTTCGACTCCTTGATCGGCTTCAGAAGGCCTTCCAGGTCGGTTTTCAGGCTTCCGTCGTCGCTGACTTCGATCTTGTCCATGTCCAGAAGGCCGATGATGTCGGAAGGGTCATAGACCTTCCCGTTCAAGGCCATCTGAAGGGCGGACCGCTTGCTGATCTTCGCAAGTTCGGCGGCGTGGGTCGTCTGAAGGGTGTCGAACTTCTCCTTCGCGACCTTGACGTCGTCCGCGATCTTTGCCGGATCGCCGGAACCGCCGACAGCCTTCAGGGCTTCCGCGGCCGCCTTCAGGGCGTTTTCCGCGCTGGCCTTCCCGCTGTTGGCGCCGTTGTACTTTTCGGCCGGAACGAAGGTCCCGTCGTTCCCAATCACCAGGTCGACGTCCTTTCCGTCCTTGCCCTTGCCCTTCAGCGCCGCTTCGACCTGCTTCGCCAGGTCTTCGCCCAGAAGATTTCTGATTCCTTCAATGATCATAGGTGTTCCTTTCTCCGCTGTTTATATGGCGGCTTCCACGCCCTTCGCGGTCCCGCCTGGTCGCCGGACGGGTGCGGCTTGTATTATGAAAAAGGCGCCGCCCGAAGGCGACACCTGTTCCACCTGGAAAAGGGTATAAGAAAACGCCGGCCAGTCGGCCGACGTTTACTTCTTCTTCAGTTGTGACGGAAGGAAGTCCTTGAACAGGGCGTCTTCGATCGTGTCCCCGTTTTCGTCGAAGAACTCGACGGTATAGGCTTCCCCGTTGCCCTGGATATAGACGACGGTCCCTTCCGTGCCGGCCTTGACGCCGGTTTCAGGGTCGTCTTCCAGAAGGACGACGGTGTCATATAATTCAAACATAGGCTGTCACTTCTTCCTTTCCGGCGTTGCCGTGATGAAATGCGGGGCCTTCCCGCCGGTGTCGATCTGCCAGACGGTGTTCAGACGAAGGAACCGGTCCTTCCGGCCATACAGGATCACGGGGACGGTGTATCGTTCACCGAACTGCGTGGACACGGTCTTCGTCACAGGGGACTTCTGGACCTCCGTCAGAAGTTTCTTCTGGAAGGTTTCCCAGTTTTCCACATTGTAGCCCAGGACATGGTTAATCACATGGGCTTTTTCCTTCCCGCGGGGGTGTTCGTGGTTCAGAAGATAGCCCTGAAGTTTGTCCTGGGGCGCCGACGCGGACGCCGCTTCGGGAAGGGTGCCGCGGATAGCGGCGCTGTTGTAAAGGCGGACCTTCGCCTTCATCTGGCGCCATTTCTCCGGATTCGTGTATTTCACGTTCTGGAAGGCGTCCAGGGTGGACGGGACTTCACCGTCCGGAAGGACGCCCAGGAAGGCGTCGAATTGCTCCTGGTCTGCCTTGATATTATACGCTTTCTTCCGTTCGACTTCAACCGAACCTTGACCGTTCGCGGCCGTCTGCCGGCTGTACCATTCCTGATAGGTGGTCCGCTTCGG
This sequence comes from Dysosmobacter acutus, assembly GCF_018919205.1. Taxonomy (NCBI): domain Bacteria; kingdom Bacillati; phylum Bacillota; class Clostridia; order Eubacteriales; family Oscillospiraceae; genus Dysosmobacter; species Dysosmobacter acutus. The sequence goes on along the minus strand of NZ_JAHLQN010000001.1, from coordinate 3,134,263 downwards.
CATAGGCTCCCCGCTGTTCAGCCAGTCCAGGGCCTCTTCGGGGTCATATTCGACCGTCGTACAGCGGCAGTTCGGGTGAATGGGCGGGTAGTTGACGCCAGGTTCCGCGTCGTCGACCTTGAAACGGCGGCCGTCCAGGGCGCCGCAAGTGTCACAGGTGCGTTCGTTGACCGCGGCCATATATTCATATTCCGCGACGCCGGCTTCCTTGTAGGCCCTTCTGTCGGCTTCTGCGTGGATATGGGCGGTTTCGGTGCGGATCAGGCGTTCGGCGTTTTTGTAGGACTGGCCCATTCGGGAGGAAAGGGCGGACGCCATGACGCCCACGCTTTTTCCCTGGATCAGGCCCTGGGTGATGATCTCCCTGGTGTTGAAGACCAGGGCCTGTTTCGACTGCCACAGGCGATCGGAGAACATGGCGCCGGACCAGGGATAGGACACGGCGTCTTCGACGGCGGAAGCGTCGATCTTCGCAATCTCATTGTAGAAGCCGGCGCGGCTTTGGAGGTCATAGGACTTCTTGTAGTAGCCTTCGACGAAGCCGTCGCCCAGTTCTTCCTTCATCTGCTCGACGCCGCGTTTCCACAGGTCGTTCAGGATCAGGTCGATTTGACCTTGAAGGGCTTCCAGGCGGGAAATGGAACTGTTCGCCGACAGGGCGTCCAGTTGCGCCTTCAGGACCGCCTTCACGCTGGGATCGGTCGTGGCTTCGATGGTGGCGACGTAGTCGCCCAGGGTGGCCTTCCACTCCTGGAACTCCTTCCTGGACAGAAGGCGGACCGCCTGGTCATAGGTCAGGCCGTACTTGCCGGCGTACTTCGAATAGAAGCTGTCGATCTGGCTTCGGATCGACTTCGCCGCGGCTTCGTACTCCCTGAACATTTTCCCCGACAGGTTCGCGCCGCGAAGATAGGCTTCGTTCTCGCGCGTCAGGGCGCGTTCGGCCCAGTAGTCACGGTTATTCGTTGCCATCGGCTCCACCGCCATTCACGGGGTCGCCCTGGCCGTTCTGGCCCTTGCCGGCGCCCAGGGCGTCGCCGAACAGGCCTTCGCCGTATTCCTCCATAGCGGCCTTCTTCTCCGCGTCGATTCGCTCCATTTCTTCGTCAGCGTCCGTCACCCAGGGGTGATTCTGAAGGATCGTCCGCTTCGACAGAAGGCTTTCGCTGGCGACGGCGTTCTGGATCACGTCGGTTTCGTTGACGGGAAGGTCCATGTTGAAGACGATGTCGAAAGTTTCCTTCGAAAAGTCGCCCTTGCCGGCGATCTGAAGGTAAACGTCGATGAACAGTTTCAGGCGCTGGAAGGTGTCCTTCAGTTCGGTCGCCAGGGAATCACAGTCGGACGACAGGTCCATATAGCGGAAATTGATCGCCGTTCCGGACGCGTTCCCCAGGTCAGGGTCCTTCGTGTCGACGGCCGCGGCGAAGTCGTAGACGTCGCGGCGCTGTTTATCCAGGAAGGCCATGACGGCGTCGATATTAAGGTCGGCCTGAAGTTTGTCCACACCGCCGTCGGTGGTGACTTTGATTGCCATGTGTTCCTTCAGGTCCTTGATGAACTCGCCCAAATCCTGGCCGCCGTAGTTCTTCAGGACATAGATGAACTTCGCCACGTCGCGGAGAACGTCGGCGGTCACGGACGTCTGCCAGTTGATGTCGTCGATCAGGTCCTTGATGAAGTAGCAAAGGGGAAGTTCCTCTTCGTTGTACTTCAGCCAGACGATCGGGACGGTGTCCCAGTTGTAGGCCTTGTTGCCGACGGTGAAATGGGGTTCGGTGTAGTCGTTGGCTTCGTCGCCGTGTTCGGTGTCGACGATAAAGTCGCCGGCGATGGTGCCGGCGAAGGCGTCGGTTTTGAAATATTTGACGCCGCCGGTCCACCACAGTTCGGCGTGGGTGATCGTGTGCTTCCTGGTGCCGATGTAGATCACCTGGTCATAGAAGCGAATGAAGGCGTCCAGCTTCGTTCGCTCCGCGTCGCGCCAGATCGGGACCAGTTCCGCGGACGGGATTCGCATGAAGGCCAGTTTCCCGTCGTCGAAGTAGGGCTGAAGCCATGCAATACCGGACTTCACGGCGCCCTTCCCCAGGGACTTGATCTTCCGGCGGAAGGTCTGGTCGAAGACGTCGTTCAGGGCGTCGCCGTAGGAACTGTTCTTCGTGTCCACGGTGAAGGGCTTTCCCAGAAGGTAGTTCGCCTTCTGGTCGACCAGCTTCTTCAGAATCGGGTGTTCGATCCTGGTATTCGACCGGTTCGCGACGTCGTTCGTCTTCCGCTGGACGTCGGTCCGGTTTCTGTAATAGGCTTCGGCCTGGATCATGTTCGCGTACTGCTCGGACGCCTTGAACTCCCTGATCTCTTCGGTCACGATCTGGGCCAGGGTCATTGTCGCGTGGTCCGGATCGGAAATAATCATGTTGATCCGGTCCATGACGGAATATTCGGCCATGTGGTGTCACTCCCTTATTTCAAAACTTCAATAGCGGAACCGCGGCGGAGTCGTTCGACGGAATAGCGAAGGGCCGCCATGGCGTCGTCCATGAACTCCACGGGTTCGTCGATGTAAAGGCCCGTGGTCGGGTCCTTTTTCCACTTCCATTGTTGAACTTCCTTCAGGACGTTCACACAGGAAGGGTGAATGTGGATTTTCCGGCCCTTCAGCCAGTCGATTTGTGCCTTCACGCTTCCAGGCTCTTTCTTCACGGGGTAGGCACGGAAGCCGGCCTTCTGCCAGGTCTTGATCCGGTCCGGCTCCGCAGAATCACAGAACATTTCCACACGCCGGTCGACCTTCGCCTGATTTGCAAGGCCGATGATCTCTTCGGTGTCCTTCTCGAAGACGTAGATTTCGGAACAGATATAGACTTCGCCGTCCTTCCAGCCGACGCCCAGGATCGCGTTCGCGTGGTTGTAGCCGAAGTCCTGGCCGTAGTAGAAGGCGTCGAAGGCGTCCCTGTTGACCTTGAAGTCGTGGACTTCGAAGTTCGTCAGGATCAGGCCGCCCAGTTCGCCCCATTCGCCCAGGCCGTAGACGCGATAGCCTTCAGGGTCTTCTTCCTTGCGGCGCTCCATGCGGCGATAATAGGCGGGGTCTATGAACCGGTTCGTCTTATAGGTGGAATGATGGGCCAGGACGTCCGGATCGGCCTTGTCGAAGTATCTGGCCTTGATCCAATGCGTCGCGCTGACGGGGTTGAAGGTCATTGTGATCTGGTAATACAGGTTCGGATTCATGCCGTCCAGCTTGCCGCGAAGACGGTCGTCCAGAATGTCGACGTCTTCGGAAAGAAGTTCCGTCGCTTCCTCGCACCATATCCAGACCAGTTTTCCGTTTTTGAAGGTGATGGACTTCACCTTCTCCCGCTGGCGCTGGTCCTTCACGCCGCGGAATATGATCCGGTTCCCTGTGATCTTACATTCCAGGGCCAGGGGGTTCAGGTTGACCTTCCAGAAACGTTCGGCATAGGGACCGAACATTCGGTAGATCGCGGCCTGAAGTTCCGCGAAGGTGGAATCGCGGTTCGTTTCCTCGATCTTCCGGACGACCAGAAGGTTCGCGCCGGTATAGGCGGGGTCGGACAGCTTCGCTATGTAGTCCTGGGCGATGTTCACGGACTTCCCAGAACCGGCCGATCCCTTCAAAATGCGGTAGCGGCCGCGCCATTCGTTGACGGGGCGGAAGACGGGGTTGAACTGGGCGGACGCCTTGAACTCAACCTTCGCCGCCGTAGTCATAGTTGATCACCACCGTCACAGGGGCGTTCGCTTCAGGATTGTCCTTGAACATTCCCAGGTGACGGCCGCACAGTTCCAGGGCCTTCAGCTTGTCGGCCATCTTCACTTCGCGTTCGACGCTCGTTCCTAACTCTGTCGGGGTCTGCTTCACCTTGACGCCGGCGATCACGGCCAGGTCGTCTTCGGTGGCGGTGTCCAGGACCTTCGCCGTGTCAAGGTCGATCACGTCCTTCGGGTTCAGGAAGGCAATCCGGCCCAGTTCGCGAAGGACGCGGTCGGCGTTGATCCCCGTCCGCTTCGACCTTTCGGCCATCGCCTGGTCAATGCGCGCGCGAATTTCAGGTTTCTTCAGCAATTCAAATCCAATACTTCCCGCGGAATCCGGAGAATATCCGGCGCGGATCGCGGCCTGGGTCGCGTTCAGGTCGATCAGATATTCTTCACAGAAGACTTCATTCTTCTTCGTGATCTTCGCCATGATTCACACCGTCCTTTCTTCGTGATCCTCTGAAAGCGGGTACAAAAAAGACGCCCCCGAAAGGACGTCTTTCTGTACCCTATTCAAAAGGAGGGGGAACACGCTGTTCCCGACTATAATTCTACCACATGGATTTGCAGATTGAAAGTCTCATGTGTATTCACCTGTATTCATCTTTCAGCGGAAGGAATCGGATTTATACATGGTGGCGAATAGGGAGTCCAGGGCCGTTTTCCTCTGGCGGTAGATCGTGGCCTTCGCCATGTGGAGGAAGTCGGCCGCTTCTTTGTAGGATCGGAAGGGGTAATACAGGGCCAGAAGGACACACTTCGACTGGCTGTCCATGTCCAGGATCGCGGACAGGACGTCTTCGATCTGCTGGGCCTGACGTTCCAGGGCGCCGATCCGGCGGTCGGCGGTGTTCCGGCGCTTCTCCGTCCGTGTGACCATGTTCACCATTCGGGCGTCTGAGTCTGGGGAGGACTGGACGCGGACGCCGGCGTCGGAAAGCTGGCCGGAAGGGAAGGCGGATTCCAGGATTTCCTTCAGGTCTTCGGCCAGGGCGGCCCGCTCCGCCGCGATCTGGGATTCTATGACGCGCGCTTCCTGGTCGTGGTTGCGAAGGACGTCCATGACGCGGAAGCGTACCCAGGCTTTCCGCTTCTCTTCCTTTTCATTCTGATCCATGCGTTTCACCGCCTTTCTTCTGGGGTGTGTCAGAACGGAAGTTCTCCGTCGTCGTCTTCGACCTCCGTGAACTGCTGGTCCGCGGCGGCGGCCATCTGGTCGGCGGCGTAGGAACCGGCGCCCTGGTCCTTGCCGTCGGCGAACTCCACGGAGTCGGCGACCACTTCGACCGTCTTCCGGTCGTTGCCTTCCTTGTCCTTCCACTTTCGGACCTGGATCGAACCGGTCAGGGCGACGCGCTTCCCCTTGCGGAAATACTTGTTCACGAACTCCGCCGTCCCGCGCCACGCCACGCAGTCCACAAAATCCACGGTGTCGCGCTGGAAGCGGCGGTCGACAGCCAGGGCGAAGGACACGACGGGCGTCCCCTTCTCCGTGCGCCTTAATTCCGGTTCACGGGCCATTCGGCCGATCAGTTGAACTTGATTCATGGTGTCGCCGCCTTTCAGAACCGTTTTCCGTGCTTATAGGGGCGGCCGGCGTTGTAGGCCATCTTCTCCGCGATCACGGCGTCCAGGTCGATTCCCAGGTGGCCGCACAGGTCCGCGATCCGGATCACGGCGTCGGCCAGTTCCACGGCCACGCCTTCGGGCTTCTGGTTCCTGTACTGACAGGCGTCTTCGTGGCCGTACTGGAAGCACTCGGTTTCGTCCGCGGGGTCACAGGGAAGGGACGGGTCGCCCTCCGTGCAATGATACCAGACCAGGGGCCGGCCGGCGCGTTCCTCTTCCAGGGCTTCGGAAAGTTCGCTATGGATCAGCGCGATCGCCGTCCCGAATGGAAGGGGCGGGTCCCAGAAGCCGTGCTTGACGGCGTTGTCGTGTGCCTTCTGAACGATGTCTTTGATCTCCATGTCTGTTCTGTTTCCTTTCTGCACGATAGCAAGTCGGACTTCGTCCGCTTGCCCGTGCTATCATTTGATTTCAGTTTCTTTCAGTCGTTCACTATGTAGAATCGGACATTCTGGCGGCCGAACTGAAGGGCGTCGTCGTGGCTCTCGAAGTAGACGTCGATCTTCTGGCCCTGGATCGCTCCGCCGCGGTCCTGGACGACCATTTCGCCCAGGTCTTCCACGAACAGGACGGTCCCTGGCGGGTAGATCGACCAGTCGGCGGCGATCGTCACGCCCTGGACAGCTTCGGCGCCGCTGGCGGTGTAGACGATCCCGTCCGGCCGGTTCAGCGCCCATTCTTCACAGCAGATTTCGCATGAACAGTACGCAGTCGCCACGGCTTCGATCCACTCCGGTTCCGGCTCTGGGTCAGGCTCCGGAACTGTTTCCATTTCGGAAAGGGTTCCAGAAGGCCCCTGGAAGGCCGCTGGCGGCGTTTCCTGGGCTGGGGGTCCGCTTACACTTCCGGCGTCTTCGGAACACGCACCGGCGAAGGACGTCAGCACCAGGGCCGTTCCCGCGACGATGGACAGGACGCCGGTCAGAAAACGCTTCATCATGTGTGTTCACCTTCTTTCTGTTCTTCCTCTTCAGGTTCGGGGATCGGCCGAAAGCAATCGCACCGGACGACGCGGTCGTCGTCGGCGTGGATCGGGTTCGGCCGCCCCTGGTCGAAGGCTTCCACACACGCCACGCAGTAGTCGCCCAGGCGGCCGCGCGCGGGGTCGTCGATGAACTGGATATTGTCGCACTTCCGACAGTTGAAGTCGTAGCGCCACTTCGGCAAGTTCTTACGCCTTCTTCCGATCATGGCTTTGCTTCCTTTCTATGGGTTGTCCGCACTCTGGACACTTGCGCGGGATTCCAGCTTCGGTCCGTGCAAGGTCGGCACAGCAGAAGGGGCAGACGAAGACATCGCCGCCTTCAAATATGGAATACTGGATCGCCGGCGGGACGCCCTGGCGCTTCTTCTGGGCCATTCAGGGCTTCCAGTCCGGACATGGCTTCTGTCCGAAGTAGGGCGGATAGTTCGGAAGGATCAGTTTGTCGTGGGCTACACAGCCGATCAGCGTCCCGCCTATGCGGACCAGGTTCCCGCACGTCACACACGCCTTTTCTTCCTTCTCGACCTTCCGGCGGACCTCTTCAAGGAATGTCATGGCCTTCGCCTCCTTCGTGGTATTTCTGATCGTGGCTCTTCATGGCGTCAGAATAGGGACAGGTTCTTCCCGAAGGCGATTTTTCCGTTCTGACAGGCGGTGTCGCCTTCCTTTCGGTATTCAGGCCAACCGTCACACAGGATCGAACCGTCCGTCATTTCACCGTGCTTTCGGTCGCAGTCGTGGCAATATTCCGGCCGCGTCCAGGTCTTCGGCTCGAAGTGTGGACAGGCCGGCACTTCCGCATAGACACGGGTCTTCGTTCCTGTCCGTGGGCGTTTACAAATCGCGCCGGCGGCTTCATCGAAGCCCAGAAGGGCGGTCCTATACTGCCGGCCGTTTGTCCCTGGGACAGGTTCCCAGGGACCGACGACCGCCTTGTCATAGTCGCCGAAGAACTCGCAGTCGCCGCACAGCGGACAGCGGTCGCGGGCTATTCCTTCCATGCTCCGTCGCCTTTCACAAGTCGGGCTTGCTCCCAGAAGCCACGTTCGCCCTTCGTCCTGGCCCGTGCGGTTTCCAGGGCCTTTTCATAGTCACGATACCGGCCGTGTTTTTCTGTGATGCCTTCCATGATGTCGGCGATCGCCTTGTCCACCATGTCGGGCGGATAATAAAAGCGGGGGTATTCTCCGGACGTTTCTATTCCCAGGCTCTTCAGGGTCGTGATGATATTGAAACGGTAGTTCAGACCGGCTTTCCCTGTATGGTCAGAAAGGCGAAGACTGTTCCCCAGGCCGTAGTCGAACTTCAAGTAGACGCTGTTCGTGGAATAGGCGTCATATCTATGAATCAGGACTTTTCCGGCCAGTTTGTCGCAGACATACGCGGCAATTTCCTTTACTGTTGCCATGCTCCGCCGCCTTCCAGGGCCGCTTCGGCCGCTTCCTTCGTCAGGAAGACCATCTTCCCGATGTCGTGTTCGGTGAACTGCTCGGACGACCAGGCCGTCGTCCCCAGGCGTCCGCGAAGGACGCTGAAGGACGTCAGGCCGTCCGCTCCCGCTCCGACGAACATGACGGTCGCCGACACGACGCGGCGGCGCCGGATCAGCCAGACCGTCCCGTTCGGCTTCACGGGGAGGATCACACCGCCGGCGTCACGGAAGTCGGCCAGAAGGTCCAGGACCAGGGGGTCCATGACGCCCTTCCCGATCTCGTAGGTGTGCCGGTGTTCGTTGGCGTGGAACGCGATCCGGTCCTTCAGGCGCTGGGCCAGGTCTGCGTTCTTGCCGAAAACGCCTTCACTCATGGTCATTATCTCCTTCCACTTCGTCGCCCCAGGCGTCCCAGCCAGGGGCGGTCTTTCTGGCGAAAAGTTCGATCATAGCGCCCCCCCCGCAAGCTGGACGATCCTGTCGCGGGTTTCCGCCGGCTTCTCGCTGTGCCGGCCGATCGGCGCGTCGATCACGCTATGGACGTGCGCGTCTGCGCGCTCCGGCTTCCCCCTGGTCGCCAGAAGGCACACTTCGGGGTTTGATCGCGTCCAGTTACCCAGGCCCCAGAACCAGGACGGGGTTTTCCGGTTTCGCTTTACCCAGACAAAGGCGGCGGTCTTATATCGGAAGCCCCAGCGCCGGATCGTTTCCAGGGCGACGTCCAGGTTCGGGAACGTGGCCCACAGGAACAGAAGGCAGTCGTCCGCGGCGATGTTCTGGACCGGAAGGGAATAGATGTCTTCCGGCTTCATGGTGTGGTAATGCCTTGTCACGTTCCGCGTAGCACCGCCGCCGGAGTAGGACCAGGGCGGGTCCGCGTAGATCACGGAATACTTCTTGTCGGGAAATGGGATCACGCCGTCGCCCTCCTTCCGTCATACCTGGCCGCCAGGGCCATTTCGCGGATCACGTCGGGGATCAGAAGTTCCAGGTATTCGTCGCCGCGGTCCAGGCCCAGGGCTTCGTTCTGGAAGGCCATCTTCCGTCTGGCGTATGCTTCCGCTTCGTCGAAGACCGCCTTCGGCACCTTCACGCCCAGGGTCCGGTCGACGGACGCCCGAAGGCGCCGCCGGCCGATCCACTCACGGGTCGTCACGGTATTATTCATGGCCTTCCACCGCTTCGCCGCCGTCGGATTCCAGAATGATTCCAGATTCCGCGAAGAAAGCCGGCCGGACGCCGTAGTAGCCGATGTACGCGTTGCTGTTGCTCAGACTGCCGCCCGTGTTGACATTGCGCGCGTTGCCCGCGTGGCCGGCGCGCGGGGTCGCAAGCCACCACCAGTCGTCCAGGGACAGAAGGGCCTTGTACTTCAGGAACAGGGCTTCAGGAAGAAGGCTGATCTTCGCCTTCATGTTACCGTAGCCGAAGCCGCCGCGGTGATCTGCCAGGGACCAGTTCGCTTCTACGATGTTCGCGGAACGGATCGGACCGCCGGCGGCGTCGAAGGCCGTCAGGAAGGGGCCGTTCAGTTCGTCCTTCAGATAGGACAGGCTGAAGTCGTTCGGGTAAGGGGTAGGGGCTTCCTCCGGACGGGTCTTCAGGGGTTCCAGGGAGAAGGGGCGCCATGCGGCCGACCTGTCGGCAACCAGAAGGGTCGTTCCGTTGGTCATGTGATCCAGGACGCGGACGTCGATCGGACCGGCGTCGAAGACGCTTCCAGGGGTCTTGTCCTTCAAAGTCTTAATATTTGCCATGTTGTTTTCCTCCTTCGAATATCTCGATAGTCACTTCCACACGGGGGTTCTTCGGGTCCACGGCGAAGTCGTCCGTGAAGCCCTCAATCTGGTTCCAGCCATCGTTCACCAGGACGCCGGCGTGGACCAGGCTGTCCTGAATGAACTTCTTCGCGAAGGCGACGTTGTCCTTGTCGCGGCGGCGGTTCGGCTCGATCCAGCGGTAATGAATGATCACCGGCCGGTCGAAGCGGACGCCGTGAAGCTGGGTCTTCACCATGAAGCCGATCACGTTTTCGGCCTGTTTCTTCATGGCGGCGGCCTTGTACTTGCCCTTGACGGCGCGTTCCGCGTCTATGTACTCATTCAGGCCAGGTAAAAGGCCAGGGATCGTCACTTTCCAGGTTTCCACTTGCGGCCCTCCTTCACATTCCCAGGATTTCCTTCGCCCTGTCGCGGCGCGCGGCCGCGTTGACGGTCCTTCGGGAGTCGCCGGCCAGTTTCAGCTTGATCGGACACATTTCCAGGACGCGGTCATAAATACGGGCGTAGCCCATAGACGACGGGTTCCGAAGGTCGTCCAGGGACAGGTTCGTCGTCACGATCAGGGGCTTCCCTGAACGGGACCTGGCGTCGACGACGTTGTAAATCTGCTCGACGGAATAGGACGTGTCCCGCTCGACGCCCAGGTCGTCGATCACCAGGCAGTCATAGCGGTTCAGCTTGTCCAGGAAGCCTTGCTTGTCCTCTCCGAAGCCCTGAAGGCGGTTCATAATGCGGGGGAAGTTCGTCACGCTGGCCTTCACACAGCGGTCGATCAGGGCGTTCGCGATACAACAGGCCAGGAAGGACTTTCCGGTCCCGACGCCGCCATAGAACAGGATTCCGATGTTGTCGGCCTTCATTTCCTCCCAATGGTCGACGTACTTCCGGCACACGTCCGAAACGGCGGGGTTCCGGTTGTCGTCCTGGGCGAAGGTGTTGACCAAATAGGACGGGTCTGTGATCCCGTCGCGGCGAAGCCGTTCGCAGTCCTGGCGGAACTTGATCCGCTCTTCTTCCTTGCGCTGGGCTTCCTGACGCTCTTCCTCGCACTTGCACATGACCGGCACCGTGACCACCTTCGGCGGGTCGGTGTCCAGTTCCAGGCGGTGTTCCTTCCTGGTGCGGCACCGGCCGCAATACAGAAGGCCGTCTTCGCCGCGGTAGTCGCCGGCGCGCTCATGGCCGCGTCTGGCGTTCTGGGCGATGGTTTCCAGAACGTCGGTAAAGTCATTCATGGTCGTCACCGCCCAGGAAGTCGTCGTCGCCGTAGTCCTTCGCCGCCGGCGGAACGGCGGCCGGCTTCACGCCGTCGGACTCGTTCCAGCGTTCGCCGCGAAGGAAGGTCGCGGGGTAGGGAATGAAGCGGCCTTCGTCCTTCGTCCATTGTTCGGACCGCTTCCAGCGTTCCACGCCGGCCACGATCCGGTCGACCAGGGCGTCGTCAGGACTGATCTTCTTCCAGACGGCCACGGCGTCCTTCTTCCCGACACGTCGGGGATAGGAAGCCCAGAACCGGTCAAAACCGTCCGCCGCCCCGCGCCCCGAATGGGCGCGCTTCTCGTTTTCGTTATCGTTTCCGTTTTCGTTCTCGTTTACGTTTACGGGGACATTTGCAAGCATTTGATTTCCATTCGCCTGTTTGCATTTGCTATCAAACGAAGACGGTTCAGGGTATTTGCTGGACTTCGCCCTGGTCTGTTGGCATTTGCCCCAGTTCAGAAGTTTCAGGTACTTCTTCCCGTCTTCGGGGGCCGTGTAGGTCCCCACCATGTCTTCCCGAACCAGTTCGTTCAGCCAGGACCGGATTTTCTGTTCGGAAGGGGGCTTCTGGGGGAAGCACAGGGAAGCCAGAATACGGGGGTCGCCATAGTACAGGCCGAAGTCGTCGGCCTTCACGACCAGGCGCCAGAAGAACCGTTCGGCTTCGGCGCTGATTGCGGTCAAAGACTCGCTGATGATGATCGTTTCCTTAATGATACGGCTGGGCATTGTCTACACCACCTTTCACGCGTTGCGCTGGCACTTGCGGCACAGTTCGCGGCCGTACTTCCGAAGGGAATAGTCGCGTTCGGCGTCGCTGATCGGGCCGCCGCACACGGGGCAGACAGCACCGCCGACGGGGATAGCGGGAGAAGGGGCGCCCTGTGGCGCTCTCTGGGCCGCCTGGGACGTCTGCGCCGCGGGGGGCGGGGTCTGTGCCTGTCGGCCGCTCTGCGCGCCCTGGCGGCTTCCCTGGCCGCCCTGGTTGACCTTCTTCTGGACACCGCCTTCGCACAGGAAGCGGACGTTCCCGAAGCGGTCGACGATCGTCAGGTCCACGATCTCGCGGCGGTCGTTGTAGCCGATCTTCGTGACGGAGAACTTGACATTCGGATAGGTGCGGTAGACATCGCGGCCCTGGACCTTCTCGACCTTCCATTCACCGTCGTTCAGTTCGACATAGGTGAAAGGGGCGGAATACAGTTCGCGGCCGATCCCGACGTTGAAGCCGGCACGTTTGAAGGCGTCGGACGCCTGTCCCTTTTCCTTCTCCGTGTTGCTCTCGACGCCGACGTCCTGTTTCTTCACCCAGGCCGCCTTTTCGTCGTCCCAGATTTCGATCGTACAGAACAGGTTCCCGTTGATCAGTTCGTGGGTCCTCTGCCAGTTGCCAGGGCCGAAGACCTGGTCCAGGATTCGCATATCGACACGGGCGTCCTTGTAGAGAAGAAGGACCGCGCCGACCGTGCCGTTCTTCGCCTTGCTGACGGACTGGACGCGACAGTCGATGTCTTCAGCCGTCAGAAGGGGAATGTTGAAGTCCTTCACGCTGATTCCTCCTTACTTGATCTGAAGGTTCTGGTTCTCGACCAGGACAGCGCCGGCGACGGCCTGTCCGGCCTGGATCGCCTTCTTGATCGCCGTTTTGTCCGGCTTCGTGGTGACGGTGGTCATCACGAAGTCAGGGGGAAGGGCGCCTTCGTCGTCGATCTGAACCTGGGTGGACTTGCGGAAGCCGATCTTCGTCCTGGCCGTTTCGACCTTGTCGCGGCCGACGGACAGCATGGAGGACGCCAGAAGGTCCTTCAGGCGCTCGACGCGCTTTTCGGCGGTCTTGCGGCGCTCCGCCAGGGCGGCTTCCTCCGCCTTTACGTTGCCGACGAAGGCGGTCAGGTTCTTGATGTAAAGGGCGGTCGCTTCGGCCTTTTCGTCGAAGGCGGCGGAAAGGGCGTCAAGCTGGTCGGCGTTCAGCAGTTCGCCGGTGTCGGGGTCGACCTCCATCGCGTCCAGGGCGGCCAGGAAGTCGGCGCTGATCTCGTACAGTGTGTTCGTCATTTCGTGGCGCCCCCTTCCGTCTTCAGGCTCCCAGTCAGAAGGGCCAGGGCGTCGGTGATCGCCTGGTCGACGTCTTCGGCGGTGACGGTGCCGGCGGAACGTGCGTCCAGGGTGACGGTCAGGGTGGACACCGCGGCGGCAATCTTCGCTTCAGCGGCTTCGGCGCGGCCCTTCTGGGCCTGATACTGGGTGAACCAGGTCTGGGACTGCCGGCGCTCGAAGTCGACGTCTTCGCGGACTTCCTTGTTCTCGACCAGGGTGTTCAGCAGAAACGCCTTCACGGCGTCCGTATCATAAAAATTCAATTTAGGCATTGAAAACCGTTCCTTTCCGTGATATGATTCACTTAACCTTTTTGGAATGGGCCGTTTCGGTTGTTGTGGTGACGACGAAACGGTCCTTTTCTGTTTCTTCGATCGTGATCTTCTTTTCGCCCAGAAGGACCAGGGCCTTCACGGCCTGTCCGACCTGAACGGGCGACAGGGTCGCCGTGTACTTCATCTTCTCCGTTCCCTCCTTCCTTCGGTGGTGTCGAAGGCTCCGGCGACGGCCAGAAGGCCGGCCCAGATCAGAAGGAAGCCGAACATTCGGATCGCGCCAGGGAGAAGGGGGACCAGGTCCTGTTCGACGGCTCCGACGCTTCCCAGAAGCGCCAGGAAGGCCACCAGGGAAAGAAGACTGGCCGCGTTTCGGATTCTCCGGCGCGTTCGCCGTTGCCTTGCTCTGGGGGTCATTCTGCCGGCCCTCCTTTCCTCCGGCCGCACCGGCGAAGGCTTTCCTGGGCGCGCTTCTGGGCCAGGTCCGCGTCGTAGGACGGCCGGAAGTTCTTGTCCAGCTTGTCCCCTTCGCGGCCGCGCTTCAGTTCGGCGTAGATGGTGCGGGGGGCGACGCCGATTTCCTTTGCGATCTGTCCAGCCTTCGCGCCGGCGGCGTAAAGGGCCGCGATCGCCTTTCGGTCCGGATATTCGATCCTTTTGTAACATTCAGCCACGTTTTCACCGTCCTTTCTCTGGGGAAAAATAAAAAAGTGTAACTGCAAAAAGCCTGTCGACTTAATGCAATTACACTATACACGGGGGCATTCTGAAAAAAGTGCTGATTTTGTATTGACTTCAGAAAAATCTTTGGTATAATTATCTCTGCTGCATCGAGCGCAAAGCCTTGGAGAGATGGCTGAGCTGGTCGAAGGCGCACGATTGGAAATCGTGTAGACCCTTAAAAGGTCTCAAGGGTTCGAATCCCTTTCTCTCCGCCAAACCGCCGCAAGCGAACTTACGCTTGCGGCGGTTTTTTTGCAAATGTGCGCTTTGGAGGGCGCTTCCCATATGGTAAGAAGTCGAAGACTGTGATAAACTGAACTTAATTCAACTGAACAGGAAGGGGGAGACGCTGTATGGCACAGCCAAGAAAATGGCGGGAGGAAATCATCGACGCGCTCTGTGAACTGGGGGGACAGGCGCACTACGATGAGATTTTTCAAAAGATTCAAGAGCGCCGGATTATGGATTTTGAAGAGAATCAAAATTGGACGGCAGCCGTAAGAAGTACCATTGAGCGCTTTTCCAGCGATTCGGATGCATTTGCGGGAAAAGAGGATATCTTCTATTCCGCGCAGGGCAAGGGCCGGGGGATCTGGGGGGTCCGGGAGCCCTACAGGCCCAGGGAAAGCCGCCCGCTTCCGCAGGATGTTCTAAGGAGAAAATACAGGGGCGACGAGCGTCGGACAAAGAACCTTTCCGATGCGCAGCTGAGGGAAAAGGCGCTCTCCAAACAGACGAAGCAGCCAAAGGGGCGGACCGTCAGCACCAATGCATACGACCGCAATGCCTTTGTATCAGAATATGCAAAGCGCAGGGCAAAGGGATGCTGTCAGCTCTGCGGAAAGGAAGCCCCTTTTACGGACAGGGAAGGCGCCCCCTATCTGGAGACCCACCATGTGGTATGGCTTTCAAGGGGCGGCAGCGACACGATTGACAACACGGTGGCCCTGTGTCCCAACTGCCACAGGAAAATGCATGTCCTGAACAGGGTGAAAGATCGGGAGGCGTTGAAGGCGGCGGCCGAATCGGGAGAATAGCGTCTGTGCGCATATGCTCCGGCCGCTTTGTGCACCTGACTGAAAAGCGGAGAAAAAACCAGATTGTTTTCTACAAGTTTCCGCAAGTTTTCCGCAAGAAAAGATTTTCCTTTTCCCCATTTTATCGTATAATAAATTTGTATGCGGTTTAACAGGAAATCAAACGGGATGTCCCGGAACAAATGAGAACGCGAGGAGAGCACATGGATATTTTCTCTATTTTTTCCCTCTGCGGAGGGCTGGCGTTTTTCCTGTACGGAATGAACACCATGTCCAACAGCCTGGAAAAAATGGCCGGCGGCCGGCTGGAGCGCACCTTGAAACAGATGACCTCCAACCCATTGAAAAGCCTGCTTTTAGGCGCGGGCATCACCATTGCCATCCAGTCCTCATCCGCCATGACGGTCATGCTGGTGGGTCTGGTCAACTCCGGCGTTATGGAGATAGGGCAGACCATCGGCGTTATCATGGGCTCCAACATCGGAACCACGCTGACGGCGTGGATTTTGTCCCTGACCGGCATCCAAAGTGAAAATATGCTGGTGGAAATGCTCAAGCCGGAGAATTTCTCACCGCTTGTGGCCCTGGCCGGCGTAATTTTGCTCATGTCCTCGAAACAGCAGCGGCGTCGGGACATCGGTCGGATCATGCTGGGCTTTGCCGTGCTCATGTACGGCATGGACCTGATGAAAAACGCGGTCAGCCCGCTGGCCGACATGCCGGAGTTTGCCAGCATCCTGACGGCCTTCCGCAACCCGCTGGTGGGTGTGCTGGTGGGCGCGGTTTTCACCGGCATCATTCAGAGCTCCGCGGCCTCTGTGGGCATTTTGCAGGCGCTGGCCCTGACCGGGAGCATTTCCTACGGCATGGCCATCCCCATTATCATGGGACAGAACATCGGCACCTGCGTCACCGCCCTGCTCTCCTCCATCGGCGTCAACCGCAACGCCCGCCGCGTGGCGGCGGTCCACATCTCCTTCAATGTGATCGGCACAGTGGTTTGTCTGGCGATCTTTTACATTGCCCACGGCATCGTCCGGTTTGAGTTTGTGGACGCGCCCATCGACGCGGTGGGTGTGGCCTTCTGCCACACGGTGTTTAATGTGGCGACGACCGCCATACTGCTGCCCTTTGCCCACCAGCTGGAAAAGCTGGCAACCATCCTGGTGCGCAGCGAGTCCGGCACCGACACGGTGGCCTTCCTGGATCCGCTGCTGATCCGCACTCCCGCCGTTGCCGTGGCCGAGTGCGGCAGCTTGGCCATTCAGATGGGGGAGCTGGCCCGGGACAATGTGCTGATGGCCATTGACCAGCTTTCTGACTATCAGAGTGCCCGGGACGCCACGATTACGGAAAACGAGGACAAATTAGATATCTACGAGGACCGGTTGGGCGGCTATCTGGTGGAGGCGTCCCGAAAGGGCATCTCCGCGGCCGACGGCCGCTCCGCCTCCAAGCTGCTCCATTCCATTGGGGATTTTGAGCGCATCGGCGACCACTCCCTCAACATCATGGAGGCGGGCAGGGAGCTCCATGAAAAGCAGCTCACCTTCTCCGATGAGGCCAACGCGGAGCTGAAGGTGCTCACCGACGCCTTGGTGGAGATTCTCAATTTGACGGTTAAGGCCTTTGAGACCAGCGACTGTGCCATGGCCTCCACAGTGGAGCCGCTGGAAGAGGTGATCGACCAGCTGATCGAGGAGATCCGGATGCGCCACATCAACCGACTCCAGCGGGGAAAATGCACCATACAGTTAGGATTTGTGCTCAACGACCTGCTGACCAATTACGAGCGCATCTCCGACCACTGTTCCAACCTGGCCATCTGTGTGTTGGAGACGGAGCAGACCGGGCTGAATCCCCACGCTTATCTTCAGGATATCAAGACCGGCGAGGAATTCACCACCAACGTCCAGAGCTATCTGAACAAATACAAGCTGCCGGAACTCCCGGCCGTGCACTGAGTGAAGAAAAAGGAGGCCGCGGCCTCCTTTTTTGTATGCATAATGCGGATTAATATTCAATAGATATTCATTTTTGCAGTATAAAACATGGGAAAATACAGAAAAACCCTTGGAATTTATATAGAATGCCACTGGAACGAACTGAATCGATGCAAATATTTATGCATCTTTTTCCGGCAAACTATTGACTTTGCAACCCCGGAATGCTATCCTTAGTTTTGCTCCTAAAGAAAGCGTTCCGACAAGGACGCTTCCTTTTTTAGGCGTACAAATTTGAGTTTTAAAGAAGGAAGATTGAGATGAAAAAGTTTCTTGCAGTTATGGTGGCCGTGCTGACGGTCCTGTCTTTGGCCGCCTGCGGCAGCAGCGGAAGCGGCTCCTCCAGCGCCGGCGGCTCCGCCTCCGGCAGCGGTTCCGCCTCCGGCAGCGGCTCCGCCTCCGGCAGCGGCTCCGCCTCCGGCGGAGCGTCCTTCACCACTGTGGAGTCCGGCAAGCTGATTATGTCCACCAACGCGGCGTTCCCTCCCTATGAGATGACCGACGACAACGGCCAGATCATCGGCATTGACCCGGAGATCGCCGGCGCCATCGCGGAGAAGTTAGGGCTGGAGCTGGTCATTGAGGACATGGAGTTCGATGCCTCTCAGACTGCTGTCCAGCAGGGCAAGAGCGACATCTGCATGGCCGGTCTGACCGTGGATGAGGACCGCTTGGCCGTTATGGACTTCTCCAATTCCTATGCCACCGGCATTCAGGTCATCATTGTCAAAGAGGGCTCCGATGTGACCCTGGACAACCTGGGCGATCAGCTCATCGGCACCCAGCGCGGCACCACCGGCGACATCTACTGCACCGACGACTACGGTGCCGACCATGTGGTGCCCTACGACAACGGCATCACCGCGGTCCAGGCCCTGATGAACGACCAGGTGGACTGCGTGGTCATCGACAACGCCCCCGCCAAGGAGTTTGTAGCCGCCAACGCCGGCCTGACCATTCTGGACACAGAGTACGCCCTTGAGGACTACGCCATCGGCTTCGCCAAGGGCAACACCGCTCTGGTGGAGGCTGTGAACGGCGCGCTGGCCGAGCTCATCGGGGACGGAACCGTCCAGGCCATCCTTGATAAGTACATCGCCGCGGAATAATCGCACCGTAAAAAGGGGCGGCAAAGCGCCGCCCTTTTTCCCATTCCACCAAGGAAAGGAGCAGCCTCATGGAGCAACTCTTCTCGCAGTATTCCGCCATTGCGGCCGGGGACCTCACCGCTTGGCAGGACTTCTTTTTGAAGTTCTACCGGGCCTTTTTGCAGGAGGACCGGTGGCAGCAGTACATAACCGGAGTGGGCACCACTCTCTTGGCCACCGCCCTGGCATTGCTGTTGGGCGTGGCGCTGGGGCTTTTGGTGGCGATCATCCGCACCGCCCATGATCAGCAGCGTCCCGGCCGGCGCAACCCTGTGTTGGGACTCTTTAACGCCGCGGCCAAGGTGTATGTCACGGTGATCCGGGGTACGCCCATGATGCTTCAGCTGATGATCTGGATGTTTGTGGTCTTCACCTGGAGCCGCAACGCCACCGCTGTGGGTGTGTTCGGCCTGGGCATCAACTCCGGCGCCTACGTCTCTGAGATCATCCGGGGCGGGCTGATGGCTGTGGACGGCGGACAGGCGGAGGCCAGCCGCTCCCTGGGGCTGAACTATTTTGACACCATGCGCTTTGTTGTCATTCCCCAGGCCGTCAAAGCCATTCTCCCCTCCTTAGGCAACGAGTTCATTATGCTGCTCAAGGATACCTCGCTGCTCACCGTCATCGGCGGCAAGGAGCTTCTATACGCCGCCAGGGGCATTGCCAACCGCAATTATGAGCAGATGTTCCCCCTCTTCGGGGCGGCCGCCATTTACCTGGTGCTGGTGATGATCTTCACCTACCTGTTGGGCAAGCTGGAAAGGAGGCTGCGTCAAAGTGATCGACGTTAAACACCTCTCCAAGTCCTTTGGGGACCACCTTGTGTTGGATGACATCTCCGAGCACATCGCACCTGGTGAAAAAGTGGTGATCATCGGCCCCTCCGGGTCCGGAAAGTCCACCTTCCTGCGGTGTCTGAACCTGCTGGAGACCCCTACCGCCGGCACCATCACCTTCGACGGCAGCGAGATTACGGATCCCAAGGTCAACATCGACGAAGTGCGCCGCCAGATGGGCATGGTGTTCCAACATTTCAATCTCTTCCCCAATATGACCATCCGGAAAAACATCACCCTGGCCCCGGTCCGTACCGGCCTGATGAAGCCGGAGGAGGCGGACGCCGAGGCGGTGGAACTGCTGGGCCGGGTGGGCCTGTCAGATAAGGCCGACGCCTATCCCAACCAGCTCTCCGGCGGGCAGAAGCAGCGCATCGCCATTGTCCGTGCCCTGGCCATGAAGCCCAAGCTCATGCTCTTTGACGAACCCACCTCGGCCCTTGACCCGGAGATGGTGGGCGAGGTGCTGGAGGTCATGAAGCAGCTGGCCAGGGAGGGCATGACCATGGTGGTGGTGACCCACGAGATGGGCTTTGCCCGCGAGGTGGGCAGCCGGGTCCTCTTTATGGATGAGGGCCACATCGTGGAGCAGAACGAGCCCCGCCAGCTCTTTGACCACCCTGAGAGCGAGCGGCTACGGAGCTTTCTTGCAAAAGTTTTGTAAGGCACATACGATGTATTCCCACGCATAGAATTTCATAAGCGACGCTCCCCTCCGCGCGGCAGCGCGAGGGGAGCGTTTCTCATCCGGACGAAAAATAGTATTCCATCTTTGTTGTTTGAGAGAGAAAATTGTTATATACTGAGCTGTAGTGTGGAGCGGCACAATGTGCTTAGCGGCAGGAGGGAAAGACCTTGGACAAACGGGAGCTGGAACACTTTATCGCCATTGCGGAGGAGGAGAACATCTCCAAGGCGGCGAAAAAGCTGAATATCGCGCAGCCGCACCTGAGCCGTCAGCTGCGGCAGCTGGAAGAGGAGTTGGGTGTGGACCTCTTTGAGCGGAGGAAGAAAAAGCTGTATCTCACCGACGCCGGCCGGTACCTTCTGAACCGGGGTTACGAGATCACCAGGCTTATGGATCAGACGGTGGGGGAGATGCGCCAGATCAGGAACGCCACCAGAGGGACCCTCAGCATCGGCATGCTGGAATCGGTCTCCGTCTCCTTTTTGCCGGGATGGATTGCAGAGTATCGCGGCGAGAACCCGGAGATCATGCTGCACACCTGGAGCGCCGGGACCTCGGCGGAGCTGCTGGAGCGGCTGAACAAGGGCCTTTTGGAGATCGCCTTTGTAAAGGAGCCGGTGTCCATGGCCCTCTACCAGCATGTGGTTTTGGACGCGGAGCCCTGGGTGGTGCTGTTTCCAAGGAGCAGCTCCCTGGCAGAGCGGACGGGGCCGGTCACCCAGGCGGAACTGGCGGACCTGCCATTGCTCCTTCCGGCCAACAACCTCCAGACAGGCGATATCATCCGCTGGCTCAACGCCTGGGGGGTGTCTCCCTGGCTCTCCGCCACCTGGACCACTCTGACCAGCGCCATCTTCCTCATGAGGGCGGCGCAGGGCGTGGTGGTCTGCCCCATATCGGGGATCCAGCTGATCGATCAGGAGGTTTTCAACTATCGGGAAATCCGGTTTGGCCAGGAGGACTACAAATGGGTGATGGTGTGGAACAAGTTTGACTCCTGTACGCCCAATATGGAGAAGTTCATCAATCTGGTGCGCCGGAAAGCCGGGGACGGGTAAGATGCGCCAATTGGAGGCAGGGACACGTGAACTCACGTGTCCCTGCCTCCAAGCACTTATGAGCTCCGGCTGCTGCCGCGCTCCGGCATGGTCAGCGCTGCTCCTTTTCGTTGACGGCAATCCAGATCTCGCAGGTGTAGTTGGGGTCCTGCACTTCGGCGGAAGGATAGACCTCCAGTTCGACTCCGTTGCCATAGACATAGTTGCTCTGGGGGAAAAACTCCGTGCAAATCCGCCGGTAGGCCTCTGTGAACGCGTCGGGCATCCTGCCTCTGCATTGAAAGACCGCATAGGTGTGGGCGGGGATGTCCAAAATGTCCAGCCCCTTGGCACTGGAGGGGACGCCGCCGTACTCCGCGCCAATGCCGTAGGGAAATCCGGACTCCGCCATCTCGCTGGAAAAACAGACTCCAAGAATCCCGCCGAAGGTGTCAAACCGGCCGCACCGGCAGAGCTCCTCGATGGTGCCGTCGGTTTGGCACTGGGCCCAGAAGGGCGAGATATCCGCTGCGGCGGTTTCCCCCTGGGGCTTTGTGACCTGC
This sequence comes from Dysosmobacter acutus, assembly GCF_018919205.1. Lineage (NCBI taxonomy): Bacteria > Bacillati > Bacillota > Clostridia > Eubacteriales > Oscillospiraceae > Dysosmobacter > Dysosmobacter acutus. The sequence goes on along the minus strand of NZ_JAHLQN010000001.1, from coordinate 3,112,983 downwards.
TTTTTTTTACAGATGAGCTGAAACGGCTCTTTTTTCTCAATTCTGTAGTCCATGGTGCTGCCTCCCGATAGAATTAATTTTACGGACAGCCTGGAAAAGGATTTGACAGTCCCGCCCCGCCGGGCGTCGGTGGGGGAGATGCCGTGGAAGCGCGTGAACGCCCGGGAAAAGCTCTCCGGGGTATCGTAGCCGTACTTGAGGGCGATGTCGACGACCTTGCCGCCGGTGCGTGTCAGCTCCTCCGCCGACAGGGACAGGCGGCGCATCCGGATATAGTCGCCAAGCGAAAACCCGCAGAGCATGGTGAACATCCGCTGGAAGTGAAATGTGGACGAGCAGGCCTGCCTCGCCACCGCGGTGTAGTCGATTTTTTCCGTCAGATGCGCCTCCGTGTAGTCCAGCGCCCGCTGGATCCCTGTAATCCAATCCATATTCCAAGTCCCTCCGTATCAATGAGTCTATCAGCTTCGGTGAAATTGCGCTTGACTTTTTGTGCGCTGTGGTGCGGGTCCGGACACTTGATCCAGCATACCAGGAAAGCTGAGAAAATGCCACCACTGCAGCGGGTGCGCACCAGGCAGGCGCGCCTTTGCGCTCAGTGTGTGAAAAAATTCCCGAATGCAGATGCATTCGGGAATTTTTTTGGAGGCCGCCCCTGAGAGACAAGGGGCGTGAGGGAGAGAGGAGGGGCGAGAGAGACAAGGGGTGTGAGGAAAAAAGAAATCAGTACGCCACAATTTCGACGGGATGCTTGAACCGCTCAATGCTGCAGAATTCCTCAGAGACACAGGTTATCTTCCCGTCCAGGATCAGCTCCGCCAGCGCCTGGCCGCCGATGGGGCCGTGCATAAAAGAGCAGCCCAGGCCCGCGTAGAAGCGATTGGAGCCGATCCGGGAGAGAATGGGCTCCCGGTCCGGCGTCACGTCGTAGAAGCCGGAGAAGTGACGGACAATGTTGACGTTTGCAAAGGAGGGGAAGGCCCGCACCAGGTTCCAGGCGTCGATTTGGGCGTAGGCCTGACTGGTGGTCATGTCATAGGTGGGACGGTCGTCGGTGGCAAACTGGGCGTGGCCCCAGCCGAAGATGACGCCGCCGTTGACGGTGGTCTGGGTCAGCCAGAAGTCGTTGTACCTTGGAGACTTCAGGTTCAGAAGGGGCTTGATAGAGTCCGGCTCCACCGGCTCGGTGACCATGACCTCCTCCACATAGGGGACCACGGGGATCTTTTCGCCCACCATGTCTCCGATCAGACAGCTCCAGGACCCGGAGGTGACGATCAAATTGGCAGCGGTGATCTGCCCCTTGCTGGTTTCAAGAAGCCAGTCCCCGCCCGGCAGCAGCCTGGCGCCTAAGAGCTGGGTGTACTGCATGTACTCCACGCCAAGGCGTCTGCCGCCGATCATATAGGCGCAGAGGGTGCCGAAGGGGTCGGCCTTGCCGTCGGTGGGGCAGTAGGTGGCGGCGATGACGCCCTCCGTGTTGAACAGGGGGACGATCTCCTTGAGATCCTGGGCGGAGATCACCTGGGTGGGAACGTCCAGGGAGCGGTGCATGGCGGCAAAGCCCTTGTAGCGGTCGATCCAGTCCTCATCATAGAGGGCGTAGGCGTATCCGCTCTGGACAAAGCCGCACTCGTGGCCCAGTTCCTCGCTGAGTCCGCACCAGAGCTTTACCGCCTCCCGGCCCATGACCACGCGCTCCGGCCGGCCGTACTGCTGGCGGATACCGGAGCCGTTGCGGCCGGAGGAGCCGTAGCCGATATACTTCTGCTCCAGCAGCACCACGTTTTTCGCGCCTTTTTTCGCCAGGTTGTAGGCAGTGGACATCCCCATGATGCCGCCGCCCACCACAACGTATTCCGCAGTCTTCACTTGGACACCTCCTCTTTGAATGCCAGCAGCTTTGCCGGCATATTGGAAATGGGAGGCCGGACAGTGGGGAAGCCGATCTGATCGATGGGCTTTCCGGTTTCCTCCTGTAAAATCCGCTGAACCATGCTGATGCAGACGCGGCCCTGGCAGGGCCCCATCCCCAGGTGGAGATAGCGGCGCAGAAGCTCCAGCTCGTCAAACCCGCCGCGGATGGCGTCCCGCACGTCCTGCTCGGTGATGTCGTGGCACCGGCAGATGATTACGTCTTTCGAATCCATATTCGCACTCCTTTCTCCGCATCAGGCGAAGGAGATGTCGCGGGCCTCGGCGGCCATGGCGGCATCGACCTCGAACGTGACCGTGGGGGTGTCTCCGATGGACTTCTCCCGGGAGATGGTGCGCAGCACGGTGCCCTTGCAGATTCTCCTGCCCTCGCGGTCCAGCACATCCACGGTGTCGCCTGGGCCGGGGAAGGGGAGAAATTCATAGGGGATGGTGATCTCAGCCTTATCGCCGCTGAGGCGCATCATATAGATGGCAAGGCCGGGACAGATCTGAACGCACATGCCGCAGCCTCTGCATTTTTCGTAGTCAATGACCGGGATGTCCTCCACGGACGCGGTGGTGATGGCGCCGAATTTGCAGACCGTGCTGCATGGATTGCAGGCAATGCAGTCCGGGCATTCCACAATGGCCACGGCGTGGGGGCCGCTCAGTGCATCGAGCGGGGGAAGCGTGCAGTTACTCATGGATGCTCACCTTCTCCAATCCTTTCAAGATGATGGCGCCTTTCTTTCCGGCGCTGCGGAACTCGTGGCCCACGGCGATGAGCTCCTCCTGGCGCGCTTTTGCCGCGTCGGTTCCAAAGCCCAGGGCAATGGCGGCTTGGAGTCCGGCCAGCTCGCCGTCGATCATGGCGGTGGTGGCCTCGCCGATGCCGGAACAGTCGCCGGCGGTGAGGATATCGCCCTTGCTGGTCTCCATCCAGCGGTTGCGCATGGGCACAAAGCCGCACAGCTCCCGGGCATAGGCCACGTCGCACCTGCCCTGGCTGCAGGGGCGGTAGTTGGGCTGAAGGCCAACGGCCAGCGCCACGGTGTCCACCTCAAGGGTCTGTTCCGTGCCGGGGATGGGCTGGAACTTCCCGTCCACTTTGGCGATGGTGGCGGAGCTGACCCGGTCCCCGCCCTTGATGGCCACCACGGAGTGGGAGGTGAGAACGGGGATGCCCCGGCGGCGGATCTTGTTGGCGTGGACGGTGAAGCCGCCGATCTGAGGCGCAGCCTCCACCACCGCCGCCACGTCGATGCCCGCCTGGAGCAGCTGGTAGGCCAGGATCAGTCCCACGTTGCCCGCGCCCACCACCAGCACCCGTTTGCCGATCCGGATGCCGTGGACGTTGACGATGGTCTGGATGGCGCCGGCTCCGTACACACCGGGCAGGTCATTTTTAGGTACGCCCAACATGACCTCGTTGGCGCCGCAGGCCACCACGGTCTTTTTGCAGGAGATGTTGAAGAGCTTGGTCCCGTGACCGGCGTTGACCTGGAGCAGATGGTCCTCAAGGAAGCCGGTGACGGTGCTGTTGAGCATGACCTGGATACGGGGATTCTCCTCCACCCGCTTGATCAGCTCTTTGGCGATATGTACGCCCCGAACCCCGGCGTAGTACTCCACCGAGCCAAAAAACTTGTGGGTCTGCTTGACCAGCTGGCCGCCTAACATGTAGTTTTGATCCACGATCACCACACTGGCCCCTAAGTCGGCGGCGGCAAGAGCCGCCTTCAGCCCGGCGGGCCCTCCGCCGATGACGGCAAGGTCGGCCTCGATGAGCCGGGGTGTGGGGATGGCGGTTTCCAAATCCCGCAGCTTTGTGTCGCCCACCATGGTGTTGACCACCATGCCGGGTTCCGCCGGGGTGATGCAGGTGCGCACGTTGCTGATTCCATTGACCTCCATGGCGCAGGACGAGCAGTCGCCGATGGCGCAGAAGAGCCCTCTGGGCCGGTTGGAGCGGGTGCTGTCGCGAAGCTTGGAAATCCCGGCCGCGCACAGCGCCGCGGCTACGGTCTCCCCCTCTTTGGCCTCGATTTCCCGGCCGTTGTATAAAAAGGTGAAGGACGGCCGCTGAGCGAAGTCCAGAACGGGGTGTGATTCAATTCGCATTGACACAATCAGTTCCTCCGTTGTCCGTTATGATTTGAGATTCGGGATGCTGCCGGCCGGCTGAAAGAACCGGCCGGCAGCTTGCTGTCAGGTGCTGCTTTGGGCGGGAGACTGGGCGGATTCCTTGGGAACGCCGGTGGAGATCATTTTGACGCCTGCAAACAGCACGATAAGGCCGATGACGATGCAGGCCCAGTTGACCCACATGCCGATGCCCACGGAGAGGATCAGGGCGCCGGCGCAGCCCACGATGCCGCCCAGCATGATCCAGGTGTCCTGCTTCAGGCCGCGGACAACCTTCACGTCCTTGCCGTCAAAGCCGGGCAGCAGGTCGCTGGTCTTGTTGCGGATGAGGGAGATGCCTGCGACCAGGATGAGGGAGAGGCCCACGCCCCAGAGGATGGGGAGGGTGAGGCCCATGACCTGAGCCACCACAAAGCCCAGGGCTCCGCCGACCTGACCGACGATCACGGCGTATTCGTCGGACTTTTTCCAGAAGAGGGTGGCCAGCACCGGCGCGCACTCCGCGGCGGCATAGATGCTCAGGCCCAGATTCAAAATGGCCACAATGCCCTGGGAGGTCAGCACCCAGATGACGCAGAACACGGCCAGCAGCAGGGTCATCAGACGGGAGAATTTGATGCTGCCGCCCAAATCCTTCTTTTTGAACAGGGCGGACATGTCGGTGGTGATGGCCACCACGCCCACGTGCAGGTAGGAGTCAAAGGTGGAGATGGTGGTGGCCAGCAGTGCGGCGGCAAAGAGGCCCATCAGGCCGGAGGGCAGAATCGTGTTCAAAAGGGTGTACATGACCTGATCGGTGCTGCTCACCATATCCGGGGTGACGATGATGGCCGCGGCAATGCCGAAGAAGACCACCAGGCCCGCCCAGATGGTGGTGTACAAAAACCCATAGGTGGAGCCGGTGACTGCGGTCCGCTCGTCCTTGGAGGTGATGAAGCGGGTCAGGTAGGTGATATCCACCGTGCAGGAGAGCACACCGGAGATCAGATACCCCAGCCAGGAGATGTCGGGGCGCAGGTCAAAAAACTGGGCTGTATCCAGCGTGGACCGAATGTTCTCCGGGGATGCGCCGTTGAGGACACAGAAGATGGGAATGATGATGAACACCATCGGAGTCATGACGAACCACTGGAAGGTATCCGTCCACACAACCGAGGTCAGGCCGCCGGCGATGGTGCAAAGGAGCACGGCAACGGTGCCGATCACGGCGCCCTGGCCGTAGGTGAGGCCGTATTTGCCGAATGCCATCTGCAGCAGCAGGGCGATGGCGGCGCACTGGCTGGCCATCAATGACAGCGCCAGCCACACGCTGGCAAGGCAGGTGAAGGGCCTGTTCTTCTGTGAATGATAGCGGTGATAGTAGATGTCGCCCAAGCTGGTGATGTGGATGGAGTCGGCGGCTTTTCTCAGCTTTCTGGCAAGACCCAGCAAAATGGCGACCCAGCCGCCGATGTTATAGCACTGGCTGGAAAAGAGCACGCCCACGCCGCTGGTCCAGGCACCGCCCATATAGCCGATCAGCGAGCCGGAGCCTTTCATGGAAGCGCCTTGGGTGGCCATAATGGCCAAGGTGCCGAACTTGTTGTGGCCCAGGTTGAAGTCCTCCGCGCTTTTCGCGCCCCGGGAGCTCAGATAGATGATGCCTGCAAGAATGAAAAAGTAAATACCAAGAACAACGATATCCAATGTAGTGAAATTCAGTGACATATTGCATCCTCACTTTCTGTATAACCACGATAGGAATGTGGATGAACATCGCAAAGATGGAAGCAGATGCAACGGCTATTTTCACTTTTTACGGCAATATGCCCGACAGGAGAAAAATAGAGGGATCATCTCACTTTCCTTTGCAATGTAAATGGGCCGGGTGCGATGGGGATGGAGCTGCCACGCTTGGATCGGATATTACTGATAGAGGTTTTTAAAGACAAGGGTCTTCACCTGAGAGCACTCCTCCAGGGTGATCTTGGCGCCCTCGCGGCCGATGCCCGTCATCTTGTAGCCGCCGAACTGCTGGTCAAAGGTGCGCATGTCGCTGTTGCCGTTGACGATGCACGCGCCGGCCTGAAGCCGTTTGGCCACGTAGAGCATCTCCTGAGGATTGCTGCCGATGACCCCGGAGCTGAGGCCGTAGCAGGTCTGATTGGCAATTTCCAGCGCCTCGTCCAGGGTATCGTAGCCGATGACCGTGTACACCGGGGCGAACAGCTCCAGGTCCTTTGCGGTGTCCGCCGTCTTGGGGACGTCCATGACGGTGACGTCCACGAACGCGCCGTTGCGCCCTCCGCCCAAGAGTAGCTTACCGCCCTGCTCCACAGTGTGCTGGATATGCCGGACCGCCTCTTCCGCCTTTGCCACGGAGATGACGGGGCCGACCTCTGTCTCCTCGCTGGCGGGGTCGCCCACCTTTTTGTCCCTGACCGCCGCAATCAGTTTGCGGAGGTACTCCTCCTTAAGCGTGTTGGGGACCACAAAGCGCTTGGTGGAGCAGCAGGCCTGGCCCGCGTTGATGAGGCTGCGGCCGGTGACGCTCTCCTCCACGGCATAGTCCAAATCGCACTCGGGCAGGATGACCAGAGGATCGTTGCCGCCCAACTCCAGCTGCACATGGGCCAGGTGTTTGGCCGCCTCCTTGGCAATCTCGATGCCCACCTCCGTGCTGCCGGTGAGGCTGACCATGGCCACCCGCGGATCGCCGGAGAGCCAGGGGCCGATCTTGGAACCGCTGCCGGTGACGATCTGGATGGCGTTGGCCGGCACGCCGGCCTCAAGGAACAGCTCCACCATGCGGATCTGGGCCAGAGGCGTCTCCGAGGAGGGCTTCAGGATGACGGAGTTGCCCATCAGCAGGGGGGCCATGGCCTTGTGGGGCACCTGGCTGGCAGGATAGTTGAAGGGTAAGAAGCCCACAAACACGCCAAGAGGCTCCCGAACGGTGGCGATCAGGTGGTTTTCCGTGTTGACCCGGTTGGCCACGGGAACGGTTTCGCCGCCTACAAAGCGGGCGGCCTCGATGTACTCCTCGAAGAACTGCTTGGTGTAGAATTCGATCTCCCGCTTGGAGGCCTTGTAGGGCTTGCCGCACTCGCGGATCAGGTAATCTGTCAGTTCATCCGCGTTTTCCACCCACAGATCCACGAACCTGCGGGCGATTTCGATCCGGCGCCACAGGGGAACCGCCGACCATTCGTGGAAGCCCCGCACGGCGTTGTCTATCGCGCGGTCCACGTCCTCCCGCGTGGCCATGGGAACCGTGTCAATCACCTCCTGCGTGGCGGGATTGATCACGTTCATAGTTTTGCCGTCAGAAGAATCCACCTTCTGGCCCCCGATGATCATTTTCATATGTTCTTCCTCCTTTTCGCTTGTCAGGGCTTGCAAGGCCCTTGCTAAACAGCTGTTTAAACAAATGGTTAATTCAAAATATGCAACTTTTAAAAATAAAATTATCTGGAAAATTAACTTTCCTATAGGATAGTGCAACTTTTTTTGCGTGTCCAATACTTGTTAGGAAGATGGTTCATACCTTTTCCGTATAAGAGGGGGCCGGACATCAAAAAACGCGCGGACCTGACTGAAATCAGGTCCGCGCGTTTTTTGATCGGTATGCCGCCGGCTTGTGACCAGGGGATCACACTGCGGCGCAAATGCTGAACAAGGTGAGTGGCCCAGCCGATTGGGAGCAACCCTGCCCGGCGGCCATGCGAAGTCCGGCCGCGCGGGAGGAAGGTCCCCCAAAACAGTGTATGCGGCGGCTGCAAAAAAAGCGCCTGCCAATTTCGGCGGGCGCTTTTACTGTTACGATTTTCCGTGGATTTTGGCGCCGCACTTGGGGCAGGTGATCTCAATTTTCCCTTTCCCCCTGGGGACACGGCAGATGGTTTTGCAGTTTTTGCAGACAAAATACTTGTGATCCTTGTCCTGGCGGCGCTCTTTTGCGCCACGGAGCGAGGACTTCATACCGAACCAGAAAGAGCACCATTTGCTGTTTTCCTCCTGCCGCTTGTAGACGTTTTTGGAAAACATACGAAAAATGGCAATGCACCAGAGCGCCATGCTGAAATAGTAGAGGATGCCGATGCGCAGCAAACTGGAGAGCAGGCTGGCAATCAGACACATCCACACCAGGGCCAGGTTCAAGTGATCCATGCCGTTGCGGCCATACATGAAGCGGGCGAAGCCGGCGCCGATTTTTTGCAGGAATTTCATGTAAAAAGACCCCTTTTCTCAATTACACCTATTCTACTTGAAAAAAGTTTTACAGTAAACAGCTTTCAGGGTAAATTTACAAATTGGACATTTATTTCGTTCCCCGGGGGTGCTATAATCCTCATTGAACAAAATAAAAGAGAAAAAAGGAGTGTCAATTCATGGCAAAAAGGCAGTTCAAGGCAGAGTCCAGGCGGCTGTTGGATCTGATGATCAACTCAATTTACACCCACAAGGAGATTTTCCTCCGGGAGATCATCTCCAACGCCAGCGACGCCTGTGACAAGCTGTGCTATCGCGGTCTGACCGACGATCAGGTGGGGATGAGCCGGGAGGATTTTCGAATTGAGCTGAGTGTGGACCCGGAGGCGCGCACCATCACCGTGTCGGATAACGGCATCGGCATGAACAAGGAGGACCTGGAGAACAATTTGGGCGTCATCGCCTCCTCCGGCTCCTTCCAGTTTAAGCAGGAGCTTGGAGAGGGCGCGGCGGATACCGATGTGATCGGCCAGTTCGGCGTGGGCTTCTACTCCGCCTTTATGGTAGCGGACCGTATCACAGTGGTCACCAGGAAGTTTGGCGAGGACACGGCTTACCGCTGGCAGTCCTCCGGCGCCGACGGCTATACGATCACCGAATGTGAAAAAGAGGGCCATGGCACCGACATCATTATGCACATCAAGCCCGACGCGGAGGAGGAGCGGTACAGCGAATTTTTGGACAGCTACCGACTCCAGGGCCTGGTGAAAAAGTATTCCGACTACATCCGCTTCCCCATCCGCATGGAAGTGTCCAAGAGTCGCCGCAAGGAGGGCTCCCCGGACGACAAGCCGGAGTATGAGACCTACCGGGAGGTGGAGACCCTCAACTCCATGGTGCCCCTGTGGCAGCGCGGCCGCTCCGAGGTGAGCGAGGAGGAGTACGCAAAGTTCTATCGGGACAAGTTTATGGACTACGCGCCGCCGCTGAAGGTCATCACCGCGGACCTGGAGGGCTCCGTGACCTATAAGGCGCTGCTGTTCATCCCCTCCGCCGCCCCCTACGACTTCTATTCCAAAGAGTTTGAAAAGGGACTGCAGCTCTATTCCAACGGCGTGCTGATTATGGACAAGTGCGCCGACCTGCTGCCGGAGCATTTCCGCTTTGTCCGGGGCGTGGTGGACTCCCCGGACCTGTCGCTGAACATCTCCCGGGAGCTTCTCCAGCATGACCGGCAGCTGAAGATCATTGCCCGGTCCCTGGAGAAGAAGATCCGTTCCGAGCTGGAGAAAATGCTGAAAAACGACCGGGAGGAGTATGAGAAGTTCTTCTCCGTCTTTGGCCGCCAGCTGAAATACGGCGTGGTGGCGGACTACGGCGCCAACAAGGAGAGCCTTCAGGACCTGCTGCTGTTCCACTCCTCCACCCGGGAAAAGCCAATCACTCTGGCTGAATATGTGGAGCGGATGGGAGAGGATCAGAAGCTGATCTACTATGCCGCCGGCGAAACGCTGTCCGCCGTGGACAAGCTGCCCCAGACGGAGCTTCTGAAGGAAAAGAGCTATGAGATGCTCTATTTTGTGGATGAGGTGGACGAGTTTGCCATTCAGATGATCGGCAAGTATCAGGACAAGGAGTTCCGCTCCGTGGTGGATGGTGATCTGGAGCTGGAAGGAGAGGACAAGGAGCCGGAGGATGACTCCGCCCACCGGGAGACCCTTGACTTTGTAAAAGAGGCCCTGGGTGACCGGGTGAAAGAGGTCAAGCTCTCCAAAAAGCTCAAGTCCCATCCTGTGTGTCTCACTGCCGGCCCGGGGCTGAGCTTTGAGATGGAGAAGTATTTTGCCGCCGTGCAGCCGGACCGGCCGCTGAAGGCCGACCGCATACTGGAGCTCAACGCCGCCCATCCCGCATTTGACGCTCTGGAGCAGGCGGTGTCCTCAGACCCGGAAAAAGGGAAAAAGTATGCAAGGCTCCTCTTTGACCAGGCACTGCTCATTGCGGGGCTTCCCCTGGAGGATGCCTCCGCCTATACGGACCTGGTCTGCGAATTGATGAAGTAATTCCTCCCATTTTGACTGCGCCTTCCTGCCGGAAGGCGCAGTTTTTTTCTCATCTCCCAAAATACGGCAGAGAAATAAGGGCTGTGCGGGTACGATAGCAGTATCCCCACAGCTCTTATTTGACGGAAAAAGCCGAATTTCCTGCGTAAATAATCGCTTTGCATCAAAAAATATCTGAAGATTCGCCTGATTTTTGAATGCGAAGAAAGAAAAAATGCAGCAGACAAACGGAATCCTGCATTTGGAGTATTTACTCCAGAATGATGGTCAAATTGCACAAGAAAATGCCGGATTAAACTGGTACATCTTTACAGAGAAGACGGTTTTACATGTCAAATTATACGGCTATGTAGAAAAAGATGGGTTTACTCCGTAAAATGCAAATATTCGGTTGAAAATCTCCAAAACGGCAGTATACTGAAGTTACAGTCGGCTGGAACAACCGACCAAGAAGAAGCAAAGGATGCAAGGAGGAGATACCGATGGAAGATAACAGAATCATTGAATGCGTGGAGCGCGCGGATTACCTGCTCTCAAATTTGATGGCGGTCAAACCCGGCGAGGAGGTTCTCATTGCCATTGATCCCGAAACCGACATGCGCATGGCCAACGCCATGGCGGCGGCCGCGCTGAAATGCGGGGCGGAGTACAACATCAGCATGATGCCCATCCGCGGGAAGGACAAGGCCACCATTTTCCCGAAGACGCTGGAAAAGGCCATGGAGGCCTGTGACGTATTCGTGGGCATGACCACGGCGTCCGGCGCCGCCATTTACAACAACCGCCTGAAGGAACTCATCAACGAAAAGAAACTGCGCGAGGTTTCCATCTGCCTGCGCAGCATCGATAACTTCACCCGAGGCGGCGCCCTGGCGGACTATGAGAAGGTATACGCCGACGGCCAGCGGCTCCAGGCCATCTGGCGTGGACATAAGAAGGCGCACATCACCACCCCGGCCGGCACGGATCTATACATGGAGATGAACGACATGGATCCCATCATCGAGTGCGGCATTGCCCGCAATCCCGGCGACGCCATGGCCTGGTCCGACGGCGAGGTCTCCTTAGGACCCGTGATCGGCACCACCCACGGCAAGCTGGTGATCGACGGCCCCATCTGCTACTACGGATGCCCCATCACGCCGGTGGAGCTGAAGGTTGAGAACGGCCGCATTGTGGAAGTGGTCGGCGGCGACGCCAAGATCTGCCGTGAAATCCGCCGCCAGATCAGCGAGGTCAAGGACTCCGACAACATCGCAGAGATCGGTATTGGCCTGAACCCGGCGTGTTTGTTCAACGGGGACTTTGAAGAGGAGAAAAAGGCCCGTGGCACCTGCCACATCGCAATGGGCAACGGGTTTTATTACGGACAGCCCGCCCGCTCCACGGTGCACATCGACATGGTGCAGTACAATCCCACCATTACCTTTGACGATGAGCTGATCGTGAAGGACGGCCGGATGGTCTGCCTGGGCGAGTAAGAAGCTCAGCGGATCACGCGGACCCTTCCTTGGGAAGGGGATCAGGACAAAGAGCAGTCCGGATTCCGGAACTGCGGGAGGGGGAGGCCATGCTGGCGGAAAAAATACCGATTTCACTGTGGATGCTGGGGTTCGCCCTGATCGGAAGCGGAATCGACTACATCCGGATCAAAAAGATTGACAGACTGGTCCTTTGCTTTTTTGCCCTTGCCGGCCTTGTGACCGGGGCGGTGTTTCATTACGCCGGCATGCGGTGGGGCGATCCGGCGGGAATCGCCGGGGCCCTGGCCGCCGTGGCGCTGATCGGACTGGGGTCCAAACGATTCATTGTGGAACACGTCATCAATCTCGATCGGAAGTCGATTTCCGATGAGGATAAAAAGTGGTATGAAGACTTTCAAAGGGAGGTCGAGGAAGAGAAGTCGACCATGGGAACCACGGAACCGCGCCGTCCGGGCGCGGGACTGAGCAGAAAACGGCGGAAAAAGCGGCCATGAATTAAGGATGCTTTGCAGCCCGCGGACCAAGGTATCTGAATATCAGTGGAGGTAATGTTCAAAGGAGGGAGTACCGATGAAAAATAAGCCCTTTGTCCACCCCTACATCCCAAACTCAGTGGAGGATGTCAGGGAGAGTATGCTGGACACCATTGGAATCAAAAACATTGAAGAGCTCTATGAGGATATTCCGGAGGAGGTCAAGTTCAAAAAGGAGCTGGACCTGCCCGAGCCCTTCCTCTCCGAGTGTGAGCTCAAGCAGCATGTGGAGAAAATCCTGGCAAAAAACAAGACCTGCGGAGAGAACCTAAACTTTTTGGGCGCAGGGTGCTATCAGCACCACGTGCCCGCGGTGTGCAACGAGATTGCCGGACGCGGCGAATTCGTCACCGCCTATGACGCCGGCTACTACGCCGACCAGGGCAAGTATCAGGCCATGTTCGAGTACATGAGCATGATGGCGGAGCTGCTGGACACGGATGTGGTCAGCATCACCTATGATGGCCTGGCTGCGGCAAGCAGCTCTTTGCTGATGGCATCCCGCATCACAGGGCGCAAAGAGGCTCTGATCGCCCGCAGCATCAGCGCTGACAAGCGCTCCCACATGCACAACTTCTGCCGTCCGGCCATGGACCTGAAGGATCTGGCCTATGATCGGGAGAGCGGGCTTCTGGACTTGGAGGACCTGAAATCCAAGCTCACCGGCGATACCGCCTGCGTGTACTTTGAGTGCCCGTCCTATTTCGGCGTCATCGAGACCCAGGGCGCGGAGATTGCCCGCCTGGCCCATGAGAAGGGCGCTCTTGTGGTGGTGGGCGTGAATCCCATCTCCTTGGGCGTGCTTGCAAGCCCCAAATCCTATCAGGCGGATATCATCTGCGGCGACGTGCAGCCGTTGGGCCTTCACATGAACTATGGCGGCGGCCTGTGCGGCTTTATCTCCACCAGCGACGACGAGTGCTTCCTGATTCAGCATCCCTCTCCTCCGCTGAGCGTGTTCCCGGAGGAGAACGGGGACCTCTATTTCGGAAAGCCCACCAAGCAGTTCAGCTCTTACATCAAGCGTGAGACCTCTCCGGACTTCACCGGTAGTCTCCAGACCCTCTCCAGCATCACCGCCGGTGTGTACCTGGCAACCATGGGCCCCCAGGGCATGTACGAGATCGGCAAGACCATGATGGAGCGTGCCCGCTACGGCAAGAAGCTGATCGGAGAGCTTCCCGGCGTGAAGGCAGACGTCTTCTCCGGCCCCATGTTCCACGAATTTGTCGTGGATTTCAACGCCACGGGGAAGAGCGTAAAGGAAATCAACCAGATCCTGTTGGAGCAGGGCGTATTCGGCGGCAAGGACCTGTCCGGCGACTTCCCCGAGTTGGGGCAGTCGGCGCTCTACTGCATCACTGAAGTTCACCGCGCAGCCGACCTGGAACAGCTGGCGGCCGCACTGAAGGAGGCTGTGAAATAAAATGATGTACAATACCAGAATCAATCGGGAGTTTCACGCCGCTTCCTGGCATGAGCCTGTGATCTTCGACCTGTCCTCCCCCGGCGAGCGGGGCATCCTGATCCCCCGGACGGAGGAGAAGGTGGCCCAGGCGGTGGGCGATGTGCTGGCGTCTTTGCCGGAGAACGTGGTGCGCAAGGAAGCGCCCCGCCTGCCGGAGATGTCCCAGCCCCAGGTGATCCGTCACTATATGCGCCTTTCCCAGATGTGCCTGGGCAACGACCTGAACATCGACCTGGGGCAGGGCACCTGCACCATGAAGTACAACCCCAAGATCGACGAGGAGCTGGCGAAGTCTCCCAAGGTCACGGAACTCCATCCCGCCCAGGATGAGTCCACGGTCCAGGGCATGCTGGAGATCGTCCACCGCTCCGAGGAGCTGTTCCACGCCATCTCCGGCATGGATGCCTTCTCCTTCCATCCCAGCGGCGGCACGGCTGGCATTTTCACAAACGCCTGCATCATCCGGGCCTACCATGAGTCAAGGGGCGAGGGCGAGCAGCGCGATGAGATCATCACCACCATCTTCTCCCACCCGGCCGACGCCGCCACGCCAAACGTGGCCGGCTTCAAGGTGATCACCCTGTACCCCGATGAAAACGGCTATCCCAGTGTGGAGGCCCTCAAGGCCGTGCTCTCCGAGCGCACCGCGGGTCTGATGATGACCAACCCGGAGGATACGGGCATTTATAACCCCCATATGAAGGAGTTCACGGACCTGGTCCACTCGGTGGGCGGCCTGTGCGCCTACGATCAGGCCAATACCAACGGCATTCTGGGCATTGCCCGGGCCAGAGAGGCGGGCTTTGATCTGTGTCACTTCAACCTGCACAAGACCTTCGCCGCCCCCCACGGCGGCTCCGGCCCCGCCTGCGGCGTCGTCGGCGTGAAAAAGGAGCTGGAGAAGTTCCTGCCCGCCCCCGTGGTCACCTTTGACGGAGAAAAGTACGGCCTGGACTACGACCGTCCCGACAGCATCGGCAAGATCAAGGGCTTTATGGGCAACGTCAACATCGTCCTCAAGTCCTATGCCTGGATTATGAACCTGGGCGCCGAGGGGATCAAGAAGGTGGGCGAGACCGCCACGCTGAACAACAACTACCTGATGACGCTGATCAGCAAAATCGACGGAGTCACCATTCCCTACTCCGAAGGCCACCACCGGGTGGAGCAGGTCCGCTACAGCATGCAGAAGCTGTTTGAGGAGACGGGTATCACCAGCGACGATCTTTCCCGGCGGATCGTGGACTACGGCGTCACCGATTTCTATACCAGCCACCATCCCTGGCTGGTGCCCCAGCCCTTTACGCTGGAGCCCTCGGAGACCTATTCCAAGCACGATCTGGATGAGTATGCCACCATCTTTGAGACACTCTTCCACGAAGCCCGCACCAATCCGGACATCATCCGCACCGCACCCCACAACAGCACCATCGCCCAGGGAGACGACAGCGGCATGAAGGACGAGAGCAAGTGGGCGTTCACCTGGAAAATGTATCAGAAGAAGGTTGCCAAGACCAGATAAGCAATGGACGAACAGGAGAAGAAAATCGGCGTTATTGTCAATCCCCTTGCCGGCATTGGGGGAAGGGTTGGACTCAAGGGCAGCGACGGCCCTGAAATCCAGCGCTTGGCCTGGGAGCGGGGCGCGAAGCAGGAGTCTCCGCGGCGGGCGCTGACGGCGCTTGAGGCGCTGGCGGCCGGAGCGCGGAAGGCACGGGTGATCACCTGTCCCGGACAGATGGGGCAGAGCGAGTGCCTGAGCGCGGGGCTGAGTCCGGAAGTGCTTCCCCTTTCGGTAAGCGAGCCCACCACGCCCCAGGATACGGAGGCGGCGGCCCGGGCAATGGTGGAGCAGGGCGTGGATTTGCTGCTGTTTGCCGGCGGAGACGGCACGGCCCGCAACATCTACCAGGCCACCGGCGGGAAGATTCCGGCCATCGGGATCCCCGCCGGGGTCAAGATTCACTCCGCCGTGTTTGCCAAAAACCCCCAGAGCGCCGGCCGCCTGGCCGCGCAGTTCATAGAGGGGCGCATCACCGCCCTCCGGGAGCTGGAGGTGATGGACATCGACGAGGAGGCCTACCGCAGCGGACATGTCAGCGCAAAGCTCTATGGATACCTCCCGGTGCCCTTTGCCGAGGAGATGGTGCAAAAGCTCAAGGCCGGCAGCTCCAACGAGCGCTCCGCCCTCAACGCCATCGCCACGGAGATCGTGGAGCACATGGAACCGGACTGCCTGTATATCCTGGGCGCCGGCACCACCACCCGGTGCGTCACCGACTATTTGGGTCTGGAGAAGACGCTTTTGGGCGTGGACGTGATCCAAAACCGAAAAATTGTGGCCCGGGATGTGGGCGAGGAGGAGCTGCTGCGCCTGATAGAGGGCAAGCGCTCTGAGCTGATCATCACTCCCATCGGCGGCCAGGGGTGCCTCTTTGGGCGGGGCAACCAGCAGCTGAGCAGCCGCGTCATTCAGATGGTGGGCCCTGAGCATATCACCGTCATCGCAACTTTGCAGAAAATAGTAGATTTAAACGGTTCGCCCTTTTTTGTCGACCTGGACGATGGGGCGACCAGCCAAAGACTTTCCGGCCATATCCGTGTCATCACGGGATACCGCCAGCAGCTGGTCTATCCCGTTAAGGCATAAGCAGATCCAATCAGATAAAGTGTGCTTTTAGAGGAGGAAAAGAACAATGGCGAAAGAAAAAAAGCAGCGAGTCCGAAGAGACCCAACCCTGCTGGAATCCACGATCGCAATGCTTGCAATGATGGTGATGGTCTCCTATGTCATCATGGCAGGCAAGGGAGACGCCCAGATGCCCTTCATCGCGGCCACGGCCATTGCGGCGATCATCGCCCTGAGAACCGGAATGACCTGGGCTGAGCTGGAGGCCGGCATTGTCAACACCATCTCCGCGGCACTTCAGTCCCTCATTGTCATCATGGTCATCGGCATGGTCATCGGCTCCTGGATTCAGGGCGGCGTTGTGCCCGCCATGATCTACTACGGGCTGAAGATCATCAATCCCAAGTTCTTCCTGCTGACCATCAACATCATCTGCATGATCACCGGCCTTTCCACCGGCAGCACCTACACCACCGCCGGAACCATGGGCATCGCGGCCATGGGCATGGGCTCCGTTTTGGGCATTCCTCCGGGAATGACAGCCGGCGCGGTTATCTGCGGCGCCTACTTCGGCGATAAGATGAGCCCTCTGTCCGACACCACCTGCCTGGCCTCCGGCGTCAACAAGGTCAATATCTTTGTCCATATCCGCCACATGGTCTGGACCGTCACTCCGGCCGTGGTGTTCACTTGGGTGATGTTCACTGTCCTTGGCCTCAGATACGCTCCCACCAGCGCGCTGGAGATGGGTGCCATCGACGCCATGCTGGACGGCATTGCGGGCAGCTTCCAGCTGTCCCCCTGGCTGCTTCTGCCCATGGCGCTGGTGATCCTGATGATCATCTTCCAGGTCCCCGCACTGCCCGGCATCCTGGGCGTCTCCATCCTGGGCGCCATCTGCTCCATCATTCAGGGCCATGGCCTGGCGGATATCATCGACGCGCTCCACTACGGCTATGTCAGCGAGACCGGCATTGAAGCCGTGGATCAGCTGCTGACCCGTGGCGGCATGGATTCCATGATGTGGACCGTGTCCTTCATCATCTGCGTGCTGGCCTTTGGCGGCGTTATGGATGTGTCCGGCATGCTGCGCACCATCATCAACGCGATTTTGAAGCGTGTGCGGCGCGACGGCACTGTGTACCTGTGCGCGGTCCTGACCTGCCTGCTGCTGAACATCGTGGCGGCCGACAACTATGTGGCCATCGTGATGACTGCCAGAATGTACCGCAGACCCTTTGCCGAGCGGGGCATGATGATGCAGAACCTCTCCCGGATCTGCGAGGATGTGGGTTCCATCACATCGCCGCTGGTGCCGTGGAATACCTGCGCCATCATCATGACCGGCTTCCTTGGCGTGGGACCGCTGGTCTACGGTCCATATTGCTTCCTCAACTGGTCCTGCGGAATCTTCTCAATCATCTACGGCTATACGGGCTTTACCATTGCCCGCAAGAATCCTGAGGAGCTGATGAAGGAGATCGACGACCCCGACTTTGTGGAGCCCAGGGAAATTCATAAGCCCTGGATCAGCAAGCCCATCCAGAGTCTGGAGAAGGTATAACAGGTTTCTTACCGGAATAAAAACTGCCCTCACTGGCGATACGGCCGTATCGCCAGTGAGGACTATCAGGGCAGTGCGGCGGCGCTCGAATCAGCCGGACTGGCCGCAAGTCATTGAATCGGGTATAGGAGGAATCGTTTATGTTTCAGGCAATCGTATTTCCCCCCAAGTATATCCAGGGCCAGGGCGCTCTGAAGGAAATTGGCCACTATGTGGAACAGATCGGCAAGCGGGCCCTGCTGGTGGGAGATGAGATTTCCTTCTCCCTGGGTGCCGATACCATCTGCCAGAGCCTGAGCGATCACGGAGTGGACTGCGTCAAAATGATGTTTGGCGGAGAGTGCACCCATCAAGAGATTGCCCGGATTGCCGAACAGGCCAAGGAGGAAAACCGGGACACCATCATCGGCCTGGGCGCCGGCAAAGTGGTGGACGCATCCCGTGCGGCGTCCTTCCAGTGTGACTGCAAGTTGGTGGTGGTGCCCACCGCGGTCAGTAGCACCGCGCCCATCTCCTCCTCCTCTGTGGTCTATACGGAACAGCATACCTTCGATGTGGAGCTGGAATTCCCCGCCAACCCCCATCTGACGCTGGTGGATACGGACCTGATCGTCACCGCGCCCCCGGCTCATCTGATGGCGGGCATCGGCGATGCGCTGGCGGCCTGGTATGAGGGCGAGGCCTGCGATAAGTCCAGAGCCAAGGTGGTGGACGGCGGCGCCCGTACCCATACCATCTCTGTCCTGACCAAGGCGTGCAAGGAAAACCTCTTTACATACAGCCTGGAGGCCCGCCGCTCCTGCGAGACCAAAGTGGTCACACCTGCCTTTGAGCGGGTGGTGGAGGCCATTTTGCTGATGGCCGGCCTGAGCTTTGAAGGTCCCTCCTGCGCAGCGGCTCATGCCATCGATACCGGCATGCTGAACACCTTTGAGGAGCTCCAGTCCTTCAAGCACGGCGAGATCGTGGCCTTTACCACCCTTGGAGAGATCGTTCTGGGTCAGTATCCGGCGGATGAGGTCAAGAACTATGTGGCGCTGACCAACGCGCTGGGCCTGCCTGTCTGCCTGAAGGACTTTGGCATCGACGCCAAGGCGGACCGCGACAGATTGATGCTGGCCGCCGAGCGTGCCTGCGGCCGCAAAATCATGTCCAACGAGCCTTTCAAGGCCACACCGGAACTGATCTATAACGCGATTCTGGCGGCGGATACCTTAGGCAGCTATTACGGCGGAAGAGACTGAGCCAAATAAACAAATCACCCCCTGCAAACAGCATTCAGATAGGCAGCAAAAGCCGGATTCTGCCAGAAACTGATTTTTC
Organism: Dysosmobacter acutus; assembly: GCF_018919205.1. Lineage (NCBI taxonomy): Bacteria > Bacillati > Bacillota > Clostridia > Eubacteriales > Oscillospiraceae > Dysosmobacter > Dysosmobacter acutus. Next base: position 3,093,666 of record NZ_JAHLQN010000001.1, on the reverse strand, counting down.
CTGTTAACACGATAGACAAAATAGGTATTTGGTGAAAAGAATAGGAGGATTATAAATGGTTAAGAAATACGAGGAATTAAAAGGGAAGAGAGTGGTTGTCACTGGCGGTGCCAGCGGCATCGGCAAGGCAACCGTACAACGCTTTGTGGATGAGGGGGCTAAAGTAGTTGCCTTTGATATCAATGCCAAGGCTCTGGAGACTCTCAAAACAGAAATTTCGGGTTTGGCTGGTACTGCTACTGTAGATGTCAGCAGTGAAGAAAGTGTTGTCAGAGGGTTTGAAACAGTGGATGCGCTGATCGGGGGCATTGATGTTCTGGTCTCCAATGCGGGAATCAGCATCCGCAAGGACTTTATGGAGACTGATTTTGCCCAGTGGCGCAAGGTCATGGGCATCAATTTGGATGGCATGTTCTTATGCTCGATGGAAGCCGCTAAGCGCATGCTGCCTCAGAAGTCCGGCGTTATCCTGATGACTGCCTCCACCAATGGCATGGAAGCCCATCGCTACTATGCAGATTATAACGCATCGAAAGCTGGAGTAATCTTATTCAGCCGTACTTTGGCGCTGGAATTTGCCCCTTACATCCGGGTCAACTCCGTTTGCCCCGGCTATGTGCTGACTCCTATGCAGCGTGCTGAGTACACTGAGGAAATGATGGCTGCGGTCAACGAGGCGATTCCCATGAAACGGCACGCTGCACCCGAGGAGGTGGCCGCGCTGTATGCTTTCCTGGCCTCTGACGAGGCAAAGTATATCACCGGACAGCACATTCCCATCGATGGTGGAGAAACCGCCTGATTGCCGGAATACTGATCTATTTGGGGAGCAATCACAACTGGTGATCTTCAAATTGCAGCAGTGAAAGGTTTTACACGATTTACCAAATACCTATTTCGATATGGCAAGCACTGATCTGAAATATAAAGCTGATACGTAACCCTCAGCAGGAATTGACTGGTTTGGCGTACTCTTGGCGTACACCTATAGATAAACCGTATATCTCTTGAAATCATTTACCAGAAATCACTGATTGAAGATAATGAGAAAAGGAGCGTTATTATGGAAGAAACTAAAACCTCGAATTCCGAGATGGTTAAAAGGCCACCGTTTTGGGTTAGCTTGGCAATTGTTATATTTCTTTCCGTTATTCTTGTGGCGCAGCTGATCGTATATGGATCCCCCGACGTTCATATGACGATGATTTTTGCCATAGTGTTTACTGCGGTAATCCTTATGGCAACAGGCACTAAGTGGGAGACGATTGAAGAGGGTATTGTCCATGGCTCTTCCATCGCGATCATACCGATGCTGATCTTGATGTTTATTGGCATGTTGATCTCAACCCTTATTGCCTGCGGTACAATTCCGACATTGATTTATTATGGTCTGAAAATTATTAATCCCAAATTTTTTCTGGTTACTGCCGCATTGGTTTGCTCTGTATGCTCAATTGTAACCGGATCCAGCTGGACAACAGGCGGTACATTTGGCGTAGCCTTTATGGCGATTGGAGAAGGACTGGGCATTCCGGCTCCTATTACGGCTGGTGCCGTGATTTCCGGTGCAGTAATTGGCGATAAAATGTCGCCCTGCTCTGATTCCACCAATCTTGCGCCGGCGGTTGCCGAATGCAATATTTTTGACCATATTAAGGCAATGATGGTCACAACGTTCCCGGCTTATATTGTGTGCATCATCATTTATTTCTTGATCGGAATGCGCTATTCAGCAGATTCTATCAATGAGGAGGCTTTTGACGCAATCCTGAAAGGCGTTTCTGCAAATTGGAGCGTTTCTGCTGGACATGTGCTTCTTTCATTGATTCCCCTTGCCGTCGTCCTGTTCTTGGCAATCAAAAAGAAAAGTGCCCTTGCGACTATGGTAATCGCGTCTATCGTTGCAATGATCATTGCCATGATTGTCAAGGGATACAGCTTTGGTGAAATGATGAGCACAATGAACTATGGATTCAGCATTGATACGGGAAATGAATTTTTGAATAGGCTGTTGAATCGCGGCGGTATTCAGAACATGCTGTGGACCTGCTCACTGGGGTACATTGCATTGCCCTTTGGCGGAATTCTTGAGAAAACAGGAGTTATGGAGTCTCTGCTTGAAAAACTCAAAAAATTTACGACCACGGCAAAAGGAGTCATTATTTCCCACAATATTTTTGGGATTATTGTGAACTTCCTCTCTGGATCCCAGATGGTTGCAATTCTTCTGCCTGGACGGCTGATGCTTCCTGCTTATAAAAAGCTTCATATCAAAAATCAAATCTGTTCTCGTGTATGTGAAGATGGCGCAACTTGTACAAGCCCGTTAGTGCCTTGGGGACTCTGTGGTGTAACATTTGCATCATGCCTTGGGGTTGCGACAGTTGAGTATATGCCATATGCATTTCTTTGCTATTTGGTTCCAGTTGTCTCTTGCCTCTGGGGATGCTTTGGAATTGGAACACAATATGAGGATGGCTATGGTCCTGTGAAAGGGCAAAAAAAGTAACGTCAATCCGGAATTAAATTCAAAGACACGGTTCAGCTTAATCGGCCCGTCAACAACAAACTGTCGGGCCGATTAAGCAGCAATTGAAAAGGCTGGGTTAGCCATTGTTTCAAATAACGGATAGACAGGGAAAAGGGGGTAAACTGCTAACAGATGGAGACAAAGGTTTTTGAGAGAAGCGCGGTAATAGAATTACTGTCTGACCTGGTAAAGATTCAAAGTCCATATTTTCAAGAGCACGAAGTGATGGAGTACACAAATAAGTGGTTTCAGCGCAATGGTATACCTTCGTCTATCCACAGCTATATAGAGGATAAAGTTACGCATTTTCGTGGTGAAAATGTGGTGACGCAAATACAAGGCAAACGCTTGGGCCCAAAGATTTGTTTTAATGGGCATTTAGATACTGTGGAACTTTGCAATGGGTGGACAAAAAATCCCTGGGGCGAATTAGATGGGGATAGATTTTATGGTGTGGGCTCCGTGGATATGACGGGTGGAGTAGTAGCCCAGATGCTGGCGATAAAAGCCTTTTACGAAAAACATAAAAACGATTTTTGCGGAGAGATTATTGGGACGTTTGTTTCCGACGAGGAAGGCCCATATGGATTGGGAACGGATGCTGTGCTCAACAGCGGCATACTTGACGGGACGGATGCTGTCATAATCTGTGAACCCAATGCCGCTTTTTGTGACGTGGATTTCCCCTCTGTCAGTTTGGGCTGTCACGGTATCTTTTCGCTCAATATTGAATTGCATGGAATGCCCGCACATGCATCGAAGCCCAATGAGGGAGTAAATGCAATAACTGATGCTGCTAAAGTAATTATAGAAATTGAAAAAATAAAGTATCGTATAGACCCACAAATGGGGAAAAGTGTGAGCTGCGTCTTGGGGATAGAAAATAATGGGGAGCCATGCAGCGTACCAGAATACGCAAAAATAAATATCATTCGGCACACAGTTCCGGGTGATACAAAAGAGACGGTTGAAAAAGAAATTGTGGATGCAATCAAATACGCCGATATCAAATGCAAATGGAAGATAAATTTCCGTGAAGCGCCAAGTAAAGATACAGACGGCTTTTTAGCTTACACAGTAGCTGAAGATAATGCTTACACAAAACAGCTGTTGACTTGCGTAAAAGATGGCTGTGGTATGGCTCCAAGCGTCACGTATTTTACAGGTTGCTGTGATGGGTGCTATCTAAGCGACCGTTTAAATGGAGTACCGGTATATCTGTTTGGCCCAACAGGAGAAAAATATCATGGAAGCGATGAATATGTCACCATTTCATCGATAATAGCGACGGCAAAAACCTTGTATGGTTTTTTGGAAAGAACTCTTTTGGCATAAGATAGTGAAGACTACGGCGGAAGAGGTTGAGCCAAATAAACAAATCACCCCCTGCAAACAGCATTCAGATAGGCAGCAAAAGCCGGATCCCGTTTTTGCGGGGTCCGGTTTTTGCTGCCTGCTTCCCAAAGGAAAACCGGCGCGTCCTCTCACAGGACGCGCCGGACGGAGCCACAGGCTCAGATATACATATCAAAGGACTTCCAGAGCTGCTCGTTGCGGGCCAGCATTTCATTGCTGGTGGGCTGGGTGGCCGCGCCGATGGCGTTGAGCAGGGCGGTGATGGTGCTGGCAATGGGGACAATGTTGTCCGAATAGGAGTAAATCTCACTGTTGGCCAGCAGGGAAACCTTGGCGTAGGGGATCAGAGGTGAGGTCTTGGTGTCGGTGATGACAATGGTGGGAATCTCCCGCTCCCATACGAACTGAACAACCTTGGTGGTGGCCTTCAGGTACCGGGGCAGGCTGATGGCCAGGAAAACGTCGTTTTTCGCAATGGTGGACAGGGCGTCCAACTCCTGGGCATGGCCGTTGATGATCACCACGTTGTCCCGGATCCAGCGCAGTTCCAGGCCAAGGAAGTAGACCAGGGCGTAAGAGCTGCGCTGGCCGTACAGAAAGACCCGGTCGGCATGGGCAAGGAGCTCCACCGCGGACTGAAAACTGCTCTCATCCAGGCTCATCATGGTCTCCCGGATGCTGCTGATGTTTTGCAGCATCACATTGTGCATGATGCTGTTGCTGTCGCTGTTGGTCTCCGTGGTCAGCTCCAGCCGCTGGCTCAGAGAGAGACGGCGCTTGAGGATCTCCTGCAGCTCACGCTGCATCTCCGAATAGCCGGAATACCCCAGGGCGGCGGAAAAGCGGATGACGCTGGATTCGCTGACGCCGCACTGCTGGCTCATTTTTGCGGAGGTCAGGAAGGTGGCTTTTTCGTAGTTCTCCAGGATAAAGCGTCCGATTTTTTTGTGGGTCTTACTCAATTGAGGGGTGTAAAAGCGGATGCGATCCAAAGGATTTAAGGAGGCCTCATATTCCGGGGGATAGGTGGGATTGTGATTCATGAACTCCTCCCCACAATGGTTCGACAACACATTGTGATTTTCTATATTTTTATCTCTATAGTAACATAATTTGACAGTTTTGCAAGCAAATTTCACTGCAAGCAGACCAGTTGGAAGCGGCTTTTTCTGCAATGCGGGTGGAATGATCCGGATGTATAACACATTGGGACACAGCGTGGCATTTTGGCCGGAAAACCGCTTTTATGATATGATGATATGAAGTACATGACATGCAAAAATAAGCAGGGATCTGCTTCATTGAAGCAGATCCCTGCTTTATCCAACGTATGAAAGGCTCGGGCTTTGATCCTTGAAATGCCCGTCCGGCCCCATTACAAAATAAGCTGGGACCGCCCGCACAGAATCGCTGTTGACTGCTCCGGTGAACTGGTGCGGGCTGAGCGATGCCGAATGCCTGAGGTCATGGAACCTGATGCGGGGCGGGCGCCCATAAAGTCTATTTTGCCTTCGCAGCCGCTGGGCAGGCAGACCTGCGCAGCAATATAAAGGCGGCAATGCACAAAATGATGCCAACCGCGGAAACCGCGATTGCGGGGATCAACTGACCGACCACGTCTGCGTATGACGCGGTTGAGAGGACCACCCATCCGCTTTCCAGGCCCACCGTTTCGAACGCATAGCAGGTCGGTATAAGCCCGTCAAGAAACCATATGGTTCCGCTGGTCTCGCTTTTAACCCGAAGCAAAGCGGACTCCAGACTTTCGCCTATGATCTTTTTGCCCTCCAGTCTGGACTCCAGGGTGGCGCCCAGGGAGTCTTCATCGTTGCCTGACATGCACTGCTGGCTTTTCCCCAGCAAAATCGTGTGCATCGGTTGGGATGCCAAAATGGCACGCATCTTGCTGTCGTAAATCGCGGCGAATACCGCGCCGTTGTTCTTCGCATCGCCATCAACCGCGACCGCAACCGTATAGTTGAGCGTGGTGCCGTCCGCGCCGGCCAGGAAAACATCTGTAATCTGCGGCTCATTGGTGACCCACAGGGCCTGAATGTATTCCCGGCTGTTCAGATTGGATACCGCCTCTTCGTGGTCGGCGCGGTAGACCCCGCCGCTCGTATCCACTGCCCGGATCATCTGATAGCCCCAGATCTCATTATAATGGTCCAGGTGTTCGGCCTTTTGCTGGTATGGGATGTCTCCTGGCAGCATCCACGGCTCCCCGGATATCACCTTGAGCAGATTCAGGGTGGATTCAAGGTTGTTTTGAATTTGCCCCTGCGCACTGATACAGCTGGACCTGGCCGCCATACTGCAATACCGGGCAAAGCCCGTGCAGGGGCCCAGGAATAAGCAGACCGCCGCACCAAGGCAAAGTATCCGGCTTACTTCCCTTTTCATCTTTCATTCCCCTTTGCATAGGTTTGAATGGTTTCATACAGCAGCTGAACGGAAAGAGGCTTGGAGAGCCGCCTGTTCATCCCGGCGTCTAAAATCTCTTTGTTGTCTCTCTCCAGTCCGTTTGCCGTGAGCGCCAGGATCGGGATGCTTTTGGCGCGTGGGTGGCCGGAGGCGCGTATACGGCGTGTCGCTTCCAATCCGTCCATTACCGGCATCCGGATATCCATCAAAATCAAATCAACAGGCTCGGAAGAGGGATCCAGGAAATAGTCCACCGCCAGCTGGCCGTTTTCCACCGTTTTCACGTCCGCGCCAGCCTGTGTCAACAGTTCCTCCGCGATCATCGAGTTGATTTCATTGTCCTCTGCCATAAGAATGTGAATCCCGGCAAGAGAAGCCTGCGGGGGCGCGGGCTTCGCCGTCTGCACGGTCTGATCGGGATCTGGGCGCAGGGGAAGCACTACCGTAAAAGTTGTCCCTTTGTCCGGCTCCGATTGAACTGAAATCGTGCCCTGCAAAAGGCAGACCAGTTGTGAAATAATCGCCATACCCAGCCCGGTTCCGGTCTGGGTCCGGCCATAGGTCGTATCCTCCTGCGTAAAGGGCTGGAACAGGATTTCCTGGAATTCTTTGGTCATGCCGCAGCCGGTGTCGGAGACAAGAATGCGGATTTCGCCGCTGCGGTCCTCTGACAGCGAAAGGGTAACGGAGCCCTGACTGGTAAACTTCACCGCGTTGGAGAGCAGATTGGTCAGAATCTGCTGAATCTTTCTTGCATCTCCCACATAAAAACGGTTCTCCAGCCCGGAGAGGTCCACATGAAGCGAGATCCCTTTCTCCTGAACGGCGGCGTCAAATATGTGTGATGTTTTCTCGCTCAGCTTGCGCAGGTCAAAGCGCTCCGGCCGCACATCCACACTGCCGTTTTCAATTTTCGCCATGTCCAGCACATCATTTACGATTTCCGTAAGCTGCTGCACCGAGTCCTCCATTCGGAGCAGATATTCCCTTTGTTTGGATGGGTCCGCCCCGCCGTTTTTCAGAAGATGGAGGGTTCCGGAGATGCCGTTGAGCGGTGTGCGGATCTCATGGGAGACATTCGAAAGGAACTGACCTTTGAAAATACTTTCCCGCTGCGCAACGGCCAGCGCCAGCTGCATTTTCCGGTTCTTATAAATGAACCACACGGCAGCGACCACAATGGCAAGGATCCCCGCGGTCAAAACAAGGATCATCTTAACCTCATTTTCCGTATTCAGCACAGAAGCGCGGGGGGTAATGGTCAGTAAAGTCCAGTAATTATAGCCCATCGGCTCGTAAAACATCACCCGCTCATCCCCATACGCCGTGTAGGTTACCAGGCCGGAAAGCTGAAGATTCAGCCGCGTGGCGACTTCCTGAGCCGTGGCGCCGCCAGTCAGATCGTAAACCTCCAGGTCCTGAATGACGTTGTGCCCCTCTTTATTCTCAAGCGTGTTGGAGCTGTTCCACAGATGGTTGCCCTCGTGGTCGACAATGGAGACAAAAGCGCCCGCGTTTCCGTATGTCGTATCTTTAAGAAGATCCGAAATCGTGCTCATCGGCAAATAGCCGTAAATGGCGACGGCGGAGGAATCCCCCTGCCGATCCCACAAGATGCGGAACAGCAGTTCATCCTCGCCGTTCACGGCATTTTGAGACAGCGTAACCGTATAGGGATAATTGTGTACGTCCAGAACATCGATGGGGTGGTCAAACACCTCCATTTCACCGGTATAAGAGCGGGCGGTGCCGTCGTCAAGCACGAAGCCGATTCCTTTCAGGGCGGAGTTGTCAATATAGCGCTGAAAAGTGTGATGAATCTCATCCAACTCCGTAACCTGGCGGTCAATGAGCTCGCTTTTCAGCAAAATCATCTGTTCGGTGTATTTGCTCAGGTGGTCGGAGACCCGATATGTGATCTGCTCTGAAAAACGCTCAAAAGCAAGCAGGCCGCGTTCGGTGGAATTGCTCATAAAATAGGAGACAGCATAGAAAATGCTGATTGTGACGGCTGTCACATAAAGCAACAGCAGCAAAATGGTATGCAGCTGCTTTTTGTTGATCGGTTTCAAGCGGTTCGACTCCTTTCCCGGAAGGGCTGTTCCGTTTCAATTTTATTTCCACAGCGCGCTTCCATCGTAGACCTGCATTGCGACCTCATAATAGCCGAGCCGCCTGCACTCCTCAATCGTCAGCCGGTAGATGCTCTCAAACGCCTGCGCGGTTTTCCGGGAGAAGAGCTCATGAGTGCCGGCGGAAAGAGCCTCAACCGCCTCCGCGCACTGCTCATGGATTTTGCAGTTCACCGGCGTCTTTTCCGTGGTCAGCAGCCCCGGGATGCTGCGGCCGATTCGGAGGTTTTTTTGCAGCAGAGCGTAGATGGTGCCCAAGGCTTTGATCCCAAGATGCTTGGTGATAAAATCCAGGAGGATGGCCGGCGTGCGACCGTACAGATACTCCTCATTCCACAGGCGGCTGATTTCGGCGCTTACCGCCCGGACCTCCGGCAGGGTGATGTTTGCGGCAGCGCAAACGGCGGCGCCCTCCACGGTCAGCGTCAACAATTCCAGCGTGTCCAGATACCGCCGGACATGGTAAGCGATCAAACGGGGCGGAACCTGCACCTTCTGGATATCGTTTTGGTCCATTTCAACATAGATGCCGTCGCCGCGAACCGCCTTTACGACGCCCCATTCCTTCAAGGTCTGTATTGCTTTGGCGGTGGTATCCGCGCTGACGCCATAGATTTTTTGGAGCTCTTTGTGATTTGGAAGCCGATCTCCCCGCCGATAGCGGCCGGCGGCAATCAGTCCGACAATATCCATATATACGGCGGAATATCTTACCTCAGAGGCTTCCATCAGCTTTTCAAGCCGCTTTCTGCCAAGGAGGACAGCGGAGTCGGGCGCAAGATTGAAAGTCGGGGCTGTGCCGTCCTCCATTCCGTACAAGCCGGACATATCGTCAAAATGAACGCTTTCCGGTGCGCCGCCCGCCTCAAGGACCCGCATAAACTCCCGCACCTGCATGCAGTACCTGCTTCTGAGTGCAATGTCGTCGTGCAGCGGCCCCAGGTCGGTAAGCCCCAGGCTGTCAACGGCCTGTAAAATTAAAGAATTCTCGTTTCGGGCGACAAAAAAACGGAAGAACCGCTTGGATAATTTCCAAAACTGCGGTGCGCTGGCGATTTCCATATTGTCCAGAATCCTGCGCGGGATTTTCAGGTCCTCCTGCTTACAAGCCGAGATTCCCTTTTTGATCACCGGATAGCACAGAAGAACACCTGTTTTCAAGACATCGTTTGTGACATCCCTGTCTATTTTTTCAAGAGCAAGCATGGTCGTCCTGTGGCCGGCGGTTCGGCTGGCTCTCACCACGGGGCGTTTCCGCTGAGATGTTTCAATGAGCCCCTCCTTCTCCAGCATGGACAACACCCGGCGGACCGTTTTTTCTGAAGTGCGAAACTTTAGGCACAAATCGGCGCGGGAGGGAAGGCTTGTTCCCTCTGGCAGCAGTCCGCTCTCAATTTTGTTTTTCAGAATCTGGAACACCCTTTCATACATCAGCATCAATGGATCTCCGCCTTTCTCCGCCGCACATTCTGTTGTTAATGCCCGTCACATGGGCAAGGACTTTGCCTGGGTTCTGCCGGCCTTTTCAAAACCGCTGCGTAAGTACCGGTAATGTCATTCATCACAAAGGGCTTTGCTATGTGCGCATTCATGCCGCTGTCCAGGCATTTCTGCACATCCTCATGGAAAGAGTTTGCCGTCATGGCAATAATGATGGTGCTTTTGGCATCGGAACGGGGAAGGGCGCGGATGGCCTGTGTCGCGCTGTAGCCATCCATTACCGGCATCTGGATATCCATCAGAATCAGATGGTAGAAGCCCTCCGGCGCTTCGGAAAACCGTGCGACGGCCTCCTGGCCATTCCGGGCCTTGGTGACAATGGCTCCGGCGTCTTGCAGCAGGGCATCGGTGATTTCCAGATTGATCTCGTTGTCTTCCGCCACCAAAACCTGTGCGCCGGCCAGTATGTCGGACTGCTCCGCCTGCGGCCGGTTATGGTCCTGCCCCGCCAGTTTCGCCATAACCTCCGCAATGCCGGAGTGAAATACGGGCAGACACAAAGTGGCGTCTGCGCCGCAGCCTTCTGCGGCGTCGTCCAGCTCCTCCTGATCCTGTCCCGCCAGAATGATCTTCAGGCCGCCGCTGCCTGTATTTTGCCGGATATTGGCGGTAAACTGCCGCATCTCCCGAAAGACATCCCACGTTACAAAACACAGTTCGTAAGGGGAGCCGCTTCGCGCGGCCGTCTGGACCGCCAGCAGGGCGGCCTCCTCCTCAGATGCACAATCCACCCGGAAGTTTTCTTTCTCCAGCACTTCGGCAAGATGTGCTTTCGGTTCCGCGGCCTGATTTACAACCAAAACACGCTGGCCGCTTCCGCAGCGCTCCGCGCGTTCCCCCGCGCCATCGGGCGCAAAAGGCAAATCGACGGTGAAGACGCTGCCCACACCCACTTCGCTTGTGACGACAATCGATCCGCCCATCAGCTCCGCGAAGCTTTTGGTGATGGGGAGTCCAAGGCCGGTGCCGCCGTATTGACGGACAATCCCGCTGTTTTCCTGGATGAAGGCCTCAAAGATGCGGTCCATATTCTCCGGGGCGATTCCGCGGCCGGTATCCTTGACCTCAAAGCGGAGCCATATCCTGTCCCCATCCCGCCGCAGCTCTTCCACGCACAAATTGACCCGCCCGTGTTCCGGCGTAAATTTCAAGGCATTTGAGATCAGATTGGTCAGGATCTGATTCAGCCGAAGCGAGTCGCCGACCAGGTGCTCTGCAATCTCGCCGCGAAGGAAAATTTTAAAATCAATTTGTTTTTTGACCGACTGTACGTAGAACACAGTGGTCAGCATCTTCAGAAGCTGGCCCAGGTCAAACCGCTCGGAATGCAGCTCAACCTTGCCGCTTTCAATTTTGGACATGTCAAGGATATCGTTGATCAGTGAGAGAAGGTGTTTTGACGAAAGAGTGATCTTGTCCAGGCAGTTGCGCATCCGGCCGGGTTCGTCGATATGGTTTTTCCCGATCTCCACCATCCCAAGAATGCCGTTGAGCGGAGTCCGGATCTCATGGGACATTTGGGACAAAAAGTCGCTTTTCGCCCGGCTTGCCGTCTCCGCCCGCTCCTTTTCCATCATCAGCAGCGCATGGCTGCGCTTTTCGCTGTTCCGCAGCGCGAAAAAGAAGACCAGTACTGTGACAAGCACGATGCAGAAGATTCCCACGCCTACAGCCGCCATGAATTGACTCAAATAGACAATTTGGCTGTTCACTGTCTCATACGCCATGCTGGTCACCATGTACCAATCCGTTCCGGGGATCGGCATATAATACAGGTATACATGATGGGTTCCGATGTTCAACAGCGTCATGCCGCTTTCCCCGGCGTCGATTGCAGCGCGGAAGGACTGCAAATCATAGCCCCTGTCAAAGCTTGCCTGCTGCTCATATATGGTGAACAAATTGGTCCCTTGCAAAACCTCTTCTGAAAAGGCGCTCTTGATCACAAAGTCTCCATCTGAGGTCACGATATTGGTATAGGAGTTTGTCTCTTTCCTGCTGTCCAGACCAAGTTTTAATCCGATATCGGAAGCGTGGATCCCAACGATTACGGCGACCAATTGACTGTCCTGGAACTGCACGGGAGTCAGGGAGGTCCCAAGCAGGATCGTACCGCTTTCCCAAATGGATTCATTGACAGAGATCAGTTCTCCGGAGCCCAGCAGCAATTTGTCAAGATCGGAGATTTTTGACATCGCGGGCACAGCCCCCTCCGGTGAATAGGCAATTCCCTTGTCGCTGATAAAGGCGATATGGGCAAAATCATTGTCTGTGCGCGCCTGTGCCAAGAATTCTCTCAGGCTTGCTTCATCCGCCAGGTCATCCTTTGCAATCGCGCCCGTGATGGTGCGAATCTGGGAAAACTGGCTGCCCAGATTGGTTTGGAAATGGCTGCTGATCTGCGTGGTCATTTCCTGCAGATAAACCCCGCTGATATTTGTCACCGTGCGGTCTGATACGCCCCTGTAAATCGCCGTCGCAAACACGCAAAGGATGGCGACGATCAGAAGCAGCGCGGCAATAAAAACCAGCATGCCGCGCTTTTGATTCTTTTCAGTAAGAGTCTTCAAGGCCCCCATCCTTTCGCGGTCAAGGTTTGATTAGTTTTCCTGTGCCAAATCGCTGATTCTGCCTTCCAGGGCTGCATCCACGGCGGTATCCCGATGCTGTTCAAAATACTGTGACAGGGCGTCCCGGTAATTCAGCCCGGTTTCCTTTACAAGCGTCACAGCGCCCTTCGGGGTGCCGTCGTCATAATAATTGAGCATCGTGTATCCGTCCCCGTTCCCTTCGGCATAGGTTTTGGCGCCTGCCATATAGTCTGTCACCGCGACCCGGTAGACTGCGTTTCGATCCAGGGCCACCCCATCCGGCGTTGTGACAGCTGTAAGCCGGCTGCCGGCCGGTTTGCGGCTGTCAAAGGTATAGCGAAGCCCTGACACCTGCAAAAACCGTCCTCCGGGAAACTCCTCGGTGCAGGTGGATACGCCGTTTTCTATCATATCCCACAGGGTTTGCCCCCTCATTTCCAGCACAATGATCTGGTTATCAAAGGGGCATACCACCGCGAGATCTCCGCCATAGACCACGCCCTGATAGAAGCTGGCCCGGATTCCTCCGCCATTGACCACTGCAATGGGGGCGCCGGAGACGTCGGCAACGCAGTCCGCTATAAAATTGCCAAGTTCAGTTTCTTTACGGCGAACATTGAAACTTTCAAGCAGCAGATCACGGCTCATCATTCCGATAACCGTAAAATCATACTCGGACTCGTCTGTGCCCGCAAGATAGAATTGATCAATTGCCTGCAAGGCCTCCTCCGCCGTACAGCTGCCGGCCATGACGTTTCTTGCATAGCCGCCCAGGTATTCCACGGTTTTGCTTGGAAATAAAACATTGTAAATATAACCCGACTCCACATGCTCCTCCACACCGTTTGGAATCAGCTCCCCCTGCTGCTGATAACCGGTGAGGCAGGACTTGCCCGCTCCCAGATCCGCAATCAGAGCGTCCTGGCCATCCTGCGTCGAAAGCAAATCCAGAATGCGTTTGCAAGCGTCCTGCTTTTCTTCGCTTATGGTCTTATTTACGCCCATAAGGGCGGACGGAGAAAAGAGAAACCATGACGCATTTCCCTTGTCGCTGAGAAGCGGGAGCATGCGGTAGGAATAGGGCGCCGCGGTGCCGGCCTCAGCGGCTTCCCGGTTGCCGGCAATGCTTGCGCAGTATAGGGTGGAATCACCAAAGGCGGCCGCAAGGGTCCCGGTGCTCAAGCGCTGCGGGCAGAGGACAGAATTGCGTTGGCGGGCGATTGCGGCTGGGTCCATCACACCCGCGTCCACAAGGGCGTCTGACAGGGTAAAGCTTTGCTCCCAGGTGCCGGTAAAGGAGGCCTGCTTGCTTTTTAAATCCGCCAGCCACTTTACCCCCTCGACCGTCCCAAGAAAATCAGGCACCATGCTTCCCACATAGAACAGGCCCACCGATGTGTTGTAATCGCTCATGATGGAGAAACTGACGCCGTCTTCCCCCACGCCAAGCCCTTTTTCCTTTAATTTGGAAAGCGAGGCAACCAGCTCCGTGTTATCGCTGGGCAAGGCCAGACCGGCCTGCCTGAACAGCGTCTCATTGACCACATATCCGCTGTACACACCGGGCAGCGGGATCATATACGTTTTTCCATCTATCTTTGCGGAGGACATAATCGTGCCGTCATAGGCCGCGCTGGCCTTTGTATCGCTGATATCCAGCAGATACTTCTGCACCAGATTGGAATCAGGCTGCGGCATGATCACCAGGTCCGGCCCCACGCCTCTGTTGAGGCGCCGGAGCTGCTCGCTGGAATAGGGTGTAATCTCCACTTGCAGGGCAATATCGTCATAGGTGGACTCCACCAGGGTTTTCAGCTGCTGAAAGCTATTGGAATAAAGGACTTTTATCACGGTTTTTCCCTCCGGCGCCTGCCGGCTGCAGCCCGCCAGGGCCAAAAGCAGCAGGGAGACGCTCAGGATAGAGGCGATTCCCCTAACTATACCGGCTTTCATACAGATTCCTCCTCTGCGGCTGCCCCGGAAGGCATCTGAGAATGGGACGACAGGATTCCCCGCATGGAGCCGTCATAAAACCGCCACCGATTCCTCCCGTCCTGCTTACAGGCATACAGCGCCTGGTCCGCACAGAGAAACAGCTCCTCATAGACCGTGCCGTTTTGGGGCGCCAGAGCGACGCCGATACTTACCGAAACCTCAAACCCGCCGTAAGTGCCGGACACCGTATGGAAAATGCGCTCCACCAGCTTTTCGACAGATTCCTTGTATTCCATATAGAGCAAAAATTCATCGCCGCCGATGCGGGCCACAAGATCCGAAGCGCGGACGCTGCTCTTCAGCCGCTCCGCGAAGGCCTTCAGCATTTGGTCCCCATAGGAGTGACCATAGTTGTCGTTCACATTTTTAAAAGTATCCAGATCCAAAACCATCAGGGCGCCGGATTCTGTCTCTTTCAAATTGGAGAGGCGCTGCGCAATCTCGTCGTGCGCATAATTCCTGTTCAAAAGTCCGGTCAGATCATCGTGCCGGGCTTGCAGTGTGAGCATCTCCAGCGCACTTTGCTCTTCCTCGTTATCAACAAATTTGCCAATGATCTGTGTGGGAGGGGCGTCCTCATCCAACCCCCAGATCGGGCGGGCCACCGCTTTGTACCATCTTGGCTCACCCCGGACCGTCAGGCGATAAACCTGGCTGACAATCGGAGACGAGGGAACAGCGGCTTTCAGCCGCTCACAAAGATCGCTGAAATCCTCTTTGGAAAAAATCCGCAGCAGAGCAGGACTGCTCCGCGGATGCGGGATGCTTTCCTTAATGCCAAGATGGGACGCTCCCCATTCTGAGAGGATCAGCACATCAGAACCATAGCTGTATTCGAATTGGATTTCCTTCGTCATCAAGGCATAGAATTGATACTTGGTTCGTTCCTGCTCCAGCAGGTCCAATGTCCGGTCTGAGACGTTATAGCTGTGAATCGCGTCATATGCCAGAGTGTGAATGGAATCCCGGGTTATTTTACCTGCCGAACGGACCCTCACCTCGCGCTTCAAATACTCTCCTGCCGCGTTCAGGCAGTTGAGCAGCAGCGGGTTGAACGCCCCGCATTCTCCGTTCAGGATCATGCACATTGCCTGCTCGTGGGAATAAGCCGGTTTGTACACCCGCCTGCTGGTCAGGGCGTCGTAAACATCCGCTATGGCAACCACCTGTGCTGAAATGGGGATTTCATCGCCTTTGAGCCCGTCGGGATACCCGCTTCCGTCATATCGCTCGTGGTGCCAGCGGCAGATATCCCTTGCCACCTGCACCAGCTCCTCCTCCTGATAATATGTAAGGCCCTCCAGCATCTGCGCACCCAGGGCGCTGTGCGTCTTGACGATTTCAAACTCCTGCTTTGTCAATTTCCCGGGTTTATTGAGAATGTCTTCTGGAATTGAGATTTTGCCGATGTCATGCAGGGAGGAAGCGTTGGTAATTAGGGCGATCCTTGCCGGAGTCAGCTCATACTGGCGGCAGGTTCTGCGCAGCTGCTTGAGCAGTATTTCGGTGACGGTGCGGATGTGGAGCACATGAAGGCCGCTCTCTCCATTGCGGAATTCCACAATGTGACTGAGAATGTCCACCATGACCATATTGCTTTTTTCCTTATCCAGTATCTGCTCGGCAACAATGTTTTCCAGATGCTTCTGCTTTGCGTGGAGCTTGATGGTGCTGTCGACCCGGTGTTGTATTGCGACTTTAAAAAACGGCCGGTTGATATATTCAGAGGCCCCCAGCTGATAGGCGTGGTCGATGTAGGAAGAGGAGGTTTCCGACGAGACAATGATGACGGGGATATTATTGACCCAGCCGTTTCGATTCATGACCGCCAGTACCTCAAAGCCGTCCATGTTGGGCATCACAATGTCCAATATGACAAGAGCGATTTCGCTGTGCCGCTGGTCCAGACAGGCCACGGCCTCTTCGCCGTCGGACGCTTCCAGCACCTCGTAGTCCGGGGCTAAAATGTCCGACAGCATTGCCCGGTTGATCTCAGAATCATCTGCGATAAGAATTTTTGGCTTCTTGTTCATTGCGCGTTGCCTCCCGATGAGACAAGTAATTGGGAAAAGACCGCCTGCATATCCTGATATGCTTGCTCAAATTCAGCAAATGCCGGCCCAATACCGGGGTTATCCCTCCGGCCGCGCAGGGCCTCTGTAAGGGCGCCGGCCTTTTCGGCCAAGGGAGTAAGGCTCATATTGAGCGCGACGCCTTTGATGGTATGCGCTCCCCGGAAAGCGGTTTCGTAATCACGCTGTTCAAGGGCCACGCGGAGGGCCGCATGGTTCGGGTCTCTCAACAGCATGCCGACCAGCCGCAGAATCATCTTTTCGTCAACCCGATAACGCATATCCTCATAATTTCCGCCCAGCGTTTCGTAAGCTTCCCTGACCGTCATAGCCATACCCCTCTCAATTCAGAACGCACCGCCTGGCGCATACAACCAACAGTTCCCGTATTGCTTTTCCTGCCGCTGTTTTCGCCGACGGCATCCGGGGAGGCTGTGCGTGCCCCCTGCAATCTTGGAACCTATGCAGAATATATTATAGCAGATGGGGGGAAGATAATCAATGTTGAATTACAGCTGTCGGGAACGGCAAAAAAATCACTCAAATGCCGGTCCTGAAGACCTGCGTTTGAGTGGTAAGACGAGATGGGTATCAGCTGCTAACAACAAGAGGCGCAGAGCCTTCGCCGGAGACAGAAAAATCGATATATGCTTCCCGTTCCGACCCAAAAGCAAAGAAATTGCCTGTCCAGCCAGGAACCCTTGCCGAAGGCGGGGACTGGTAATGAACAGGCAATTTCTGATATGGCACGCCCGAGAGGATTTGAACCTCCGGCCTACCGCTTAGGAGATATGTTTGTCGAATTGCCTGCGATGTCCTCACATATACCGCTGTGCATTTCGACCATGCTGCGGCTATTATCCATATCTCCTATTGTGCAATACAGTCAACTCTCAGAGCCTTTTATAACCAAAGTAATCGTTAGCAAGAAATTAGCTGCGATATTTCAAACTGCAAATTAGCAGGCCATTAGCAAAAAATGAGGCAGATTTTCCTTGCGCGTGTTCGAATCCGTCACTTATTCTAATGGCAAAAAAAGCATATCACATCATGTATGCAAAAGCAATCATGCTTAGCAAAGGAGGCCACCCATGGCAGACTATCAGCTTGAACTCAGGCAGGTTGTAGATTATCCACGATGCCGAATTTATCGAGAATTTATGCAAACTCTGATTGCAGACCGGAGCATTCGCACAGGCGGATGCTCCGGTCTTTTTTATTATGTCGTTCTTTGCTCCTATGCCAACTTCAGAACCTCTTACCGACGCATAGATGGAATTTCATATACGGTCTATCCTGGTGAATGGGTTTGCTCCATCACCGATGTTGCAGAATGGTTTCGTGTCCGTTTCCATTATCAGGCATTTGCAATTCTAAAATCTTTGCAGGATCGGCAGCTCATTACATTTACCCGCCTCGGCCGCGGGCATATCGTAAAGTTCTCCATTACGGACTGGCGGCGCAATAACACCGCGCTCGATTATAACTGCCCATGCCAAAAAGATTCCGGTTTTTTCTTCATTCCTGTTTCAACGGCAACGGAGTTGATCTCCGCGGGACGCGCATCCGAGATGGATGTCATTCTGGATCTTTGGATCTCTGCGATTTATAAGGATCAGCAAGTACGCGGCTCTGAGATCGGGCCAGTTGTGTATTTCAGAAACGGCACAGGGAATCCGCTCGTCAATTACAGCGAATTATCCGCGCGCTGGGGAATCTCCCGTTCCAGCGTGGGGCGGCTGCTCAAAAAACTGGCCGATTTTGATTATCTTTCTCTGCTGACTTTCCCAGGCCGCAGCGGAACGGTAATTTACCTAAAGAATTATCTCTCAACCATGTTCCAAATTTCGGATGTCATGATAGACAAAGAGGAGGTTGCTATGTGTCTGAACCTTCGCGTATCTGTGCCAGATACCATTTCGCCAGAGTCCGGCTCAATTTCTGATGAGCAGATCTGCGTTTCAACAGAGCTTCCCAGCGTTTCAAAACCTCACATGCTGTACTTCGTTCGGAAAGTGCTGCGAACCCTTGAAGCGCAAGGCATTTCCTGCCTTTCATGCCCAAAATCCAAATATATGTTATATCCATTATCCGACGACTGCACGGTAGGAATAGAGAAAGGCACTATCTCAGCGGGACTTGCGATCTGCTGCGGCGCCGGCAGTCCGTTGTATCGGTTTGAAATGACGATCATCCCAAATGCTGAAGCGGAAGGAGCGTGCGACAATGTCAGGAAAGATGTATGAAAAACGGCCGGAAGAGGATGCCCGCTATCACGACACATGGAGACTGCTCAAAAAATATCGAGATGTAACATGGAGCCTGGAACTGTCTATCCGACAGGTCAAAAATCAGTTTCGCATTGATTATGATTGCAGCATTGAAGATTTTTTGGAGTCCATCTATATGGCAGGCGCGGATCTCGGCGGCACGGACATCGAAAATCATGCCAGGTGCATTGAGCGCAGCTACAAAATGCTGACCCTGCTTGAAAATTCCGTCAACCTTCTCCGCACGCACCACCAGAGCGGAGAGGTGTACTACTGGATTTTGTATTACTCATTTTTATCCCCACAGAAGCTGAAAAATGTGGAGGAGATCATTGAAGCGCTCCACCCGCATATCAGGGACATTAGCTTCAGCACCTACTACCGCCTGCGCAAAGCTGCCGTGGAAGCGTTAAGCTCTGTCCTTTGGGGATTTTCCGCGCAGGACACTTTGAAAACGCTGGACTGCTTTTTCCCGCCAGATGTGTGAGAGTATTTTGAAAGAGAATTGGGAGGAAATTGGAAGGGTTTTGCTATTGAACGCAAAATCGCCGTATGTTAAACTAAGTATGCTCAAAACTATAAACAAACCAAAAGCAGCCGCAGGAGGACGCCATTTTTGATGTGCGTCTTTTTTTATGCCCTTCTGCGGTCAATGAAACAGCATCCGGCTTTCGCTGGGTGCTGTTTCCTGCTTTTGGGCAACACAAGGAGGTAATGCTTTTGAAGCACAAGTGTCCGTCTCCCCGTATTGGGAAAAAGCCGCGTGGCAATATCGGCCGTTGGCTGTATGCAGCGTTTCTGACCGCCACGCTATCCGCGTCTCTCTGTCAGCCGGCTTCTGCCGCAACCGTGTGGGAGAAGGCCAATGAGATCATGCGGGATGTCTATACGCAGATCCTCGGCATCTCCACGATTGCAGCCATCGTTACGGCCGCAGTCGCACTGCTGATGATGAATTTCTCCCGCAGCGGCCGAACCGTCGATGAAAGCCGGGCATGGCTCAAGCGAATCATTATCACTTGGGCCGTGCTGAATGGCCTTGGCTTCATTATGAGCTATGTTACGCCCTTCTTCAGCGGCGGGCAGTGGACCGCCCCGTAAAAGCCATGGGAATTTTAGACGGTATTGTAGAGTGGATCGCGGAGCAGATCATGTACGGTCTGGATATGATCAACACCTCTGTTTTGGGGGCATTGGGCTGTGACATGAACACATTTCTGCGATATTTTCCCGCAGCGGAAACCATGTATAGCCTTCTGGTGGCACTTGCCATCGGGCTGATCCTGTTGGGCTGGGTCTGGAATCTGTTCAAGAACTACGGACTGGGCTTGGGAATTGAAGCTGAAGATCCGGTTAGGCTGACAGCCAAAGCGATCTTGTTTATTGTACTTGCGTACTATGCGGATGAAATCGTAAACATTGCGCTGACGATAGGCGGAACGCCTTATGCGTGGATACTGTCCTCAGAGCTTCCTTCTTTGGACTTTGCCAGCTTCAATTCTGTTCTGCTGACCATCATCGGCGTCTGTGCCAACGGCGGCGTTGCGCTGATTGTTCTGATTCTGACACTGATTCTTGCGTGGAACTACATTAAGCTGCTGTTTGAAGCGGCAGAACGGTATGTGCTGCTTGGCGTCCTGGTCTATACCGCACCGGTAGCCTTTGCCATGGGCGCATCGCAATCCACCGCAAATATTTTTAAGAGCTGGTGCCGGATGTTCGGCGGGCAGATATTCCTGCTGCTGATGAACGCATGGTGTCTTCGGCTGTTTATCACGATGGTCGGCACATTCATCTCAAATCCGCTTTCCATGTAGGAGGTCATTACCACGAAGAAATATCATAGAATCATTCCGCTGCTGGGCACCGTTCTTTTGCTTGCGCTCACCTTGGCGGTACCTGCGTTTGCTCTGGAGGAAAGCGATGTTGAAGCCGCAGTCAGCAGTTCCAGCCGCGAGGCCGTGACGGGGAATGTTCTGGTCTGGTTTCTCTGTGCGGTTGGCTTTCTCAAAGTCTCGCAGAAAATCGACAGCTTCATGGCAAGCATCGGCGTCAACGTGGGGCATACCGGCGGTTCCATGCTGGGTGAGGCGATGGTCGCATTCAAGGGTGTCTCCCTCGCTGCCGGCACGGCTGGAAAAGTTGTCGGGAACTTTGCCGACAGAGCCTCCAGCCGTGCCGGCGCCGCCGCATCCGGATCTTCCAGCTTTCTGCAAGGTGGTCTGGCCGGCGTTGTCAGTCGGAAAATCACCAATGACGCCGTAAGAACTGCGACGCAAACAACACAGAAAGCGTCTTCCGCCACCATGTCCGCCGCGCATCAGGCCACGGAGCGTACTGTAAATGCCGAGCGGCAGGCAGCAAGCGTTGTTCATCAGGCAAAGCAGACGCGCAGAGAAAGCGCTTCTCAAAAGTCGCAGACGGGCGTGACCCATCAGCAAATCGCTTCCAGTACCCGAACTGCCTCGGTTTCCTCACTCCGCAGGGAGTCGCAGCATTCCGTTGGCCTCGGCGGACGTATTTTTACCAACTCCATGCTGGAGGGCGGACGTTTTGCCAACGATGTGATCGGTATGGTCGCAGCCGGAGACCTGCACTCCACCGGCTCCATCACCGGAGAGTTTGCGTCACAGGCGTTGTCCTCCTACATGGGCATTACCGCTCAGGGAGACACCGCACCGCAAATATCCTATTCCGGCATTGAGATCGGCGGTGGGCGCATCACCGGCACAGAGTATTCTCCGGAGCATCCGGAGGGTATTCCCTTTGGAATGTACCATACCGGGCAATATGCCGCGCCGGACGGTGAACACCAGAAGGTCTTCTCTGCCGATGGCGTCCAATGGTACAAGCAGTATGCCGTTGATACCGTAATCAAGAAGCCCTTTACCGCACCGGACGGCGAAATCGACTATCATAAGGAGATCGTCAAGAAGATGCCCGATCCGCCGAAGCGGAAAGACCGGATATAAGGGAGGCTGTCTATGAAACCGGAAGAATTTGAGGTGTATGTGATCCCTCCCAACTTTATGGAGGGCGGCACACTCTTCGGCGGGCTTTTGAAAACCCGCAATACGATTGAGGCGGTCATCCTTGGCCTCGCGGTTGGTGTGCCGGTTTTGCACCTTCCGTTTTCCCTCACCGTCCGCGTTGTGATTTTATGCCTGACAGCTCTTCCGCTGGTGCTTCTCGCTTTGATTGGCGTATCCGGCATGAGCCTGTCCGCTTTTATCCGCCTGTTCTTTTGCTTTCTGCACAACCGCAGAATCCTTTCACGCGATGGGACGCAGGGCGGCAAAAATGGAAAAACGCTGCTGCCCAGCTGGGCGCAGCAGCGGAAAAGCGACTGCGAAGCAGAAGATCCTCCGCTCCCCAAAAGCCGCAGCCGATTTTCTGTTGATCTGAAGCAGCGCAGCGTGACGCAGTTCAAGACCTTCTTGCAGGAGGAAGAAGCCGTTCAGCCGCTCAATGCCCTGGCGGACTATATCCCTATCGAGAAGATTGAGCACGGCGTCATTTATACAAGAGATCACCGCTATGTTAAGGTTGTAGAGGTGGTTCCCGTCAACTTCCTGCTGCGCAGCGCGAGAGAGCAGCGCAGCATCATTTACTCCTTCATTTCCTATCTGAAAATTGCCCCGGTCAAGGTGCAATTCAAGGCATTGACAAAGCGTGCGGACATTAACCGGCATCTGGATACCGTCCGCAGGGAGCTGGAGCATGAGCAGGATCCGCGCTGCCGTGTCCTGCAGGAAGACTACCTGAAGCTCATTCGGCAGCTTGGCTCCCGTGAGGCAATCACAAGGCGCTTTTTCCTTGTTTTCGAGTATGAGCCGCTGCCCGGCACCAAACGCGGCCACGAGGAAGAGGATGCAATCGCTTCTCTGCAAACGGCCGCACGCACGGCGGCAAATTATCTGCGGCAATGCGGCAACGAGGTCATTTCCCCTGAGAACGAGGACGACGCCACGGCAGAGATCCTTTATAACATTCTTTGTCGCAGGGCCAGCAGTGAGCCGTTCTATCAGCGGGTGAAGTCCGTTCTGGCGGACTACATGGCCGCCGGGCGGGACATCAACACTATTCCCGTCAACGAGTTCTATGCCCCTGACAGCATCGACCTTACCCATGGAAACTACCTCTGTGTAGATGGGCTGTATTATGCCTATCTTCTTGTCCCATCAGATGGTTATAAAGCGCGCGTTCCCGCCGGTTGGCTCAGCCTTTTGGTCAACGCCGGCGACGGGATCGATCTGGACGTCTTTCTCGCGCGGCAGCCAAAGGACCGCATGGTCAGAAAGCTGGGGCAGCAGCTCCGTATCAACCGCAGCAAAATCAAGGAAACCAGCGACACCAACACGGATTTTGACGATCTCGACGGTGCGATCCGCAGCGGCTATTTTCTAAAAGACGGTCTTTCCAACAATGAGGATTTTTATTATCTGAACCTGCTTATCACCGTCACAGCCGGCAGCGTGGATGACCTTGAATGGAAGGTCGCGGAAATGAAAAAACTCCTGCTTTCGCAGGACATGGATGTACAGACCTGTTCCTTTTGTCAGGAGCAGGCTTTTTTATCCTCTCTTCCTCTGGTTTCTCTGGAGCGCCAGCTCTATGAGCGGTCTAAGCGGAATGTTCTGACAACGGGAGCCGCCAGCTGTTATCCCTTCACCAGCTATGAGATGTGCGATGACAACGGTATTCTTCTCGGCGTCAATAAACACAACAATTCTCTCATCATCGTGGACATCTTCGATTCCCGCGTCTACAAGAATGCCAATATCGCCATTCTCGGAACCAGCGGAGCCGGAAAAACCTTTACACTTCAGCTGATGGCTCTGCGTATGCGCCGCAAGGGAATTCAGGTCTTTATCATCGCGCCGCTCAAAGGGCATGAGTTTCACCGGGCCTGTTCCAACATCGGCGGACAGTTTATCTCCATATCTCCGGCTTCTCAAAACTGCATCAACATCATGGAGATCCGCAAGGCAGATAAGTCCGTGGACGATCTGCTGGATGGCCCCGGCGCGGAAAAATCTCTGCTGGCAGCCAAAATTCAGCGGCTGCACACGTTTTTCAGTCTCTTAATTCCGGACATGTCCCACGAGGAGCGGCAGCTTCTGGATGATGCCATGATCTGCACCTACGGGGTCAAGGGCATCACACATGACAATGCTTCTCTGGAACAGCCGAAACATCCCGGGCGCTATAAAGAAATGCCGATCCTGGGCGACCTGTATGAAATTCTCGCCGCCTCTCCGGAAACAAAGCGCCTTGCCAACATCCTGAATCGGCTGGTCAACGGCTCTGCCCGCTCTTTCAATCAGCAAACCAATGTGGCGCTGGACAATAAGTACATTGTCCTTGATATTTCTGAGCTGACCGGTGATCTGCTGACGGTGGGGATGTTTGTTGCTCTCGACTTTGTATGGGACAAGGCCAAAGAGAACCGCACGGCGGAAAAAGCCATCTTCGTGGACGAGTGCTGGCAGCTCATCGGCGCCAGCAGCAACCGGCAGGCCGCCGAATCCGTTCTGGAGCTTGCCAAGACGATCCGCGGCTATGGCGGTAGCCTTGTCTGCGCCACACAGGATCTCAACGACTTTTTTGCGCTGGACGACGGTAAATACGGCAAGGGCATCATCAACAACAGCAAAACTAAGATCCTGCTGAATTTGGAGGAGGAAGAAGCCCAGCGTGTCCAAGGTGTCCTGCACCTTTCCGAAGCTGAGCTGATGGAAATTACGCACTTCGAACGCGGCAGCGCTCTCATCAGCACAAATAACAATAATATTGCCGTGGAGATCAAGTGCAGTCAAATGGAAAAGGAATTGATCACCACGGATCGCCGGGAGCTGGCCGAGCTTGCTCAGCGTGCTGCGCCAAAGCAGCATCCATGCTAATCCGTACACAATACGCATTTAGGACGTATAACGCTCCACAATCAACAGCAATACGGCGATTATACGGCTTCAATACGCATAACGAGGAGATGTTTCAATGAAAACGAGGGAACAGATCTATGGGCAGGAAGCAGCCGGTATTTTGCGGGATGTTTCCATGTACCGCGCTCTGACGGAGATGCAGCTTTTGAAGCTCTATCCGCACAAGGAAAGTAAAATCCGAAATCTGCTGTCCTACCTGCAAAAGCAGGGCCGCATTGTGCAGCGCGGCGAGTATTACCGCATTCCCGCTGAGGTGGAGGAAAGCATCGATCATGGGCTTTCAAAGGCTGTTTGGGTTCTTACCGACTTTATGGAGCAGGTGGAATATCATTCTGTCAGTGACTATCCCGCAAAAATCATCTTTTTTGCGGATGGTGAGGTTTACGAGATCATTTACGCGGAGCCGGGTAAAGAGCAGCTTATCAACCAAATGCTCTCCACAGTAAAAGAGGTTCCGCCCAAATACATCGTTCTGATTGAGCAGCCGGAGCAGATCGCCGAGATCCACACACCAAACACCAGCGGCTACTGTACCGTCTCTTCGGGCGGCGATGTGCAGTATTATCAAATCGAATAAGGAGTTTTTTCTTGAACAGGGCCATCATATCACAAAGAATTACATCTATTCTGGCTGAGATCGAACGGCTGAACAATGCGCTCTATGCCATGAACACGACGGATATTCAGCGTTATCCCGACAACTACGAGGTGTTGTCCACGGATGCGGCGCTGCGGGCCGAGCGGATCACCTGCCGGTTGCGCCACCTGATCTATGCCACTACCAGCATCAAAAAAGAGGAATATCTGCGGTCTGCTGAAACCATGCAGGGTATTGAGATCAGCGAAAATGACGGCATTCTGGAGATCAAGCTCCCGTGCCTTCTGCCAAAGCGCAGGCAGCGCCAAAGCACGGAGTTCCTGTTGGATCCGTTTACCTCCGCGCTCTCCGATTACGCCGCCCACCACACCATGCCGCAATTTCAGCATTGTGTGGTCTGTTTTTCCCATATCTATGCGCAGGAGCTGCCAGAGCGGCGTATCCGTGATTATGACAATCTGGAACTGAAGCAGTTTCTGGATGTTGCGGCCTCCTTCATCTTGACGGATGACAATGGGCTGCTGTGCGACGCCTACAACACCACGGAGCTGGGCGAAAAGGATTGCACACGGCTTTTTCTCATGGACAGCACGCAGTTTCCGGCCTGGCTTGCAGAGCGCCAGAATGGTGTAAAAAGCATATCGGATTTTTGACCTTTTATGGGCGCTTATTTTCCAAGGTACAAAAAGCGCCCTGAAAGCGCTGAAAATACTGCGTTTTTTCAAGGCGCTCCAGCCGCAAAATTACCCAAGCTATAAAGCCCTACGGTAAAATATCGTACAAGGAGGCAGCACGGTTTATGCCTCGAAAGCCCCGGCAGCTGCCAGCTCAAAATACGCTGCCCTATCTTCTTTTGACATTAACCGCCCTCTGCGGTGAATACCCCATCCGTCAAATCAGCCACCTGCCGGGTGGTTCCGCATACCTCGAAAATGTCGTTACCGCTCTCCGGCGAGATGGGCTGCTGCGTACCTTCTCCAAAGACGGCCTGCGTGGACTTCGGCTCACCTCGTCAGCCAAACGGCTGCTGTTGGCTGATGCTCCCGAATGGTTTTCAGCCTACCTGACCGGCAGCTCTGAGCCAAACAAGCTCAAAAGCGAAATTCCCAGACGGCTCCGGCTTCACCGGATGGCTGAGATCCTGACCATCATGCACAACGCTGGCATTCCGGCCTTTCCATGGGAAAAGGCTCCTTTTTCCGCTGCCAGCCAAAGTGCGGCAATCCCCGCCTATTACACCTCCAGAGAGGTCAAAGAGATCGGCCCGCAAGGGGTGAAAATCAAAAGTTCACGCGCAACCGGCATCCTGCTGACGGATGGCGGTATTTTTTTGACCTATAACACCGCCAAAGCGCAGATGAAATGGGAGTACAAGGCTGAACTGCGGTTCAAAGCTCTGCTGCAAACCGAAGGGGTCATGCCCGATGCGGAGATTTCCGGGATCGTGTTCGGCTCCACCATGGAACAACTTTCTATCCTGACGCAGCCGGACGCGCACAGCTATTTCCTGCTGGATGGCAGCTTTCCGCATTTCTACTATCTGACCAATGACCGTTATGGCGAAGCGATCCTTCGCCTCTTATGCGACACGCAGCAGCGCAGGACGCTCGATGCAATCCTTGCAGACGGGCTCCATGAGGGGATACCAAATTGGCGCGTCGAGAACGACGCCATTGACAGCGAGGGGAATCCTGTTCTATTCGCCTACACCTGTGATTTTCCTCGCATCCGGCGTTTCGATACCGCGCTGGAGCTGCACGGAATGACGGGGACATTGATCTGCTTCGATTACCAGGAAGAAGCCTTGCGGGAGATCTGCGGGCAGTGTGTGATGCTGCAAAGCATTGATTTTCAACAGTTTGAAAGGAGCGTGCTCTATTCCTAAAAAGAAGCTGATTCAGCTTTTTATTATCATTCCAATCGCTGCGCTGGCGCTGCTCTATGGGAGCGGCTACCTCTCGCAGCTTTTTTCCAATTACCGTGCATGGCAGGAGGCCGGCGCCGTGTTTGGGACGTCTCCCGCATTCCCGGACGCCGGATTCTTTCCCTGCCTTGCGGCAGCCTTCCACTTTCCGTATGGGCTGTATGGCCTCGGCCTCTGCATCGGTGCGCTGGCGCTGCTGATCCTCATGGTCATGCGGATGGGCTACAGCGAAGGCGGCGAATACGACCGGCGGCGCAACCTGGTCTATTCCAACAAGGGAACCTATGGCACCGCAGGGTTTATGTCCCGCAAGGAGCTGGCGGGGGTGCTTGACCTTGTTCCGGATATTCGCAAGCATTCCGGCACGATTCTCGGCGAGCTGGATCATCAGGTCATTTGTATTCCTCCAAAGACTCGATTTAACGGGAATCTTGCGGTTTACGGCGCCAGCGGCTCCAAGAAGACAAGAGCCTTTTGCGTCAACATGATTCTCCAATGCGCAGCGCGGAAGTCAAGCCTTGTGATCTGTGATCCAAAGTCCGAATTATACGAAAAGACCAGCGAATATCTGCGGGATCAGGGCTACACCGTCCGTGTGTTCAATCTGGTCACACCATCAGCCTCCGATTCATGGAATTGTCTTGCGGAGGTCGGCGGTCAGGAATTGATGGCCCAGCTTTTTTGTGACGTCATCATCAAGAATACCGGCGGCGAGGAACGCGACCACTTCTGGGACAGCGCAGAAATGAATCTGCTCAAAGCACTGGTCCTCTATGTTTCCATCAGCTACCCCAAGAAAAAGCAAAATATCGGCGAGGTGTATCAGTTGATTGCCGCCAGCTCCGAACAGGAGTTGAACGCGCTTTTTGGCGTTCTTCCGGTTACGCATCCTGCCAAAGCGCCATACAGCATTTTCAAGCAGGCGTCGGAGAGTGTGCGCGGCGGCGTTATCATCGGGCTCGGCTCCAGACTGCAGGTTTTCCAAAACCGGGATATTCGCAACATCACATCCTACAACGAGATCGATCTGGAACTCCCGGGAAAGCAGCCATGCGCGTATTACTGCATTACCAGCGATCAGGACAGCACTTTTGATTTCCTCTCCTCGCTGTTTCTTTCCTTTGTGTTTATCCGCCTGGTTCGCTATGCGGACGAACATTGTCCTGGCGGGGCGCTCCCGGTTCCTGTTCATGTACTTGGTGAAGAGCTGTGTGCCTGTGGAGTGATCCCAGATCTATCGAGAAAAATTTCGGTCATTCGTTCCAGAAACCTGTCCATGTCATGTGTGTTCCAGAACTTAGCTGGCCTTCAGAACCGCTATCCCTACAACCAGTGGCAGGAAATTCTGGGCAACTGCGATGTGCAGCTTTTTCTTGGCTGTACAGATGCTCTGACGGCGGAATTTATTTCTGACCGGACCGGCGAGGCCAGTATCTCTGTCACCAGTAAAGCCAAACAGCTCGGAACATGGCGTGTATCCAATTACACGCCTGAATACCGGGAAACCAGCGGTGTCGGCCGGCGCAAGCTGATGACCATGGACGAGGTGCTGCGTATGAATATTGATAAAGCCCTGATCCTCATTCGGGGCAAGAATGTACTGGAGGTGGATAAGTACGACTATTCCAAACATCCCGAGGCGAAGAAGCTGCGGTCGAGCAAGGCCGCCTCCCATGTCCCTGCATGGCGGGCAAATCAGCCGCAGGAAAAGCAAACTCCATCGGCGCAGCCATCTCAGGCAGCGGAAAAGAAGCCGGCGCAAAAGAAAAAGCCTGCGTCGGCTGAAAAAGTCGTTGCCGTAACCAAAGAATCCATTATGAAGAAAAAGGAGGATACTTAATGCCCAAGAAAAAAACGATCCCGCCCCCTGATGATTTCTCCTCAGAGTTCATGGAAACCGAATCCGCCAAAGAACTTTCTGAGCAGCAGGTGGAGGCCGCCGGCAGCGACAACACGGAAACTCCGCTGGCAGGACCCCCGGAAGTTGATCTCGGCTCCGGCGATGTGAGCGGCACAGCAGATGTTGAGGAAAACGAGCCGGATGCCGAAAACACCGCTGATGTCGCAGATACTGTCCCTGTTTCCGATGAAAAGGCTGAGGACCCGGAGTACGACAGCATTTTACAGGAGCTGAACAGCAGCACTCCGGCACCCCTTGACAGCAGCGGCGAAAATGCTCTGGATGCGCTTTTGCTGGAAGGAAATGCGGAAAATGCTCCGCTCACTGAAGATGAAACGGAATCCGCAGATGGTGAAGCTGCTCCGCAGTCCACTGCACCTCCCGCACCTGCCGGACGCCGTGACTCCTACATTCTGACCGTTGATGCAAAAGACCGTATCGAAACGGAAGAAGAACGCCGTGAGGTCATCTGGCATGAGATCAAGACCTCGCATATTGCCGGTCGTATTTTGACCGGAACGCTGGATGGCGTGGAGCAGCCCCCTTCCGGCCGTACTATCGTTGTCGTTGACTACAAGGGTTATCGCATTGCGATTCCGCTGAAAGAAATGATGCTCTATTCCGGGCCCGTTCCGTATGGGGCGAAATACAAGCCGTTTATGGAGCGGATGAACAGTATCCTTGCAACCATGCTCACCGCGGAGATTGATTTCATCGTCCGGGGTCTGGATAACACCGCCCGCAGCGTTGTGGCAAGCCGAAAGGCCGCCATGCTCCGTAAGCGTCAGACCTTCTATCTGGACACCAACGAAGATGGCGTCCCCATGATCTATGAAGGGCGCGTCGTACAGGCGCGCGTCATTGGCGTTGCGGAAAAAGTCCTGCGTGTGGAAGTGTTTGGCGTGGAGTGTACGATTTTCGCCCGTGATCTGTCTGCCGCATGGTTCGGTGACGCCCGCGAGTATTACAGCGTCGGCGACCGTGTTCTTGTCCGTGTGCTCACCATTGACCGCGACGACATCAACCATATTTCCATCACAGCAGATATCCGCAGCGTTTCGTCCGCCGCTAACCAGAGCAATCTGGATAAATGCGTCCTGCAGGGCAAATATGCCGGCAGAGTGACCGATGTGCGGCACGGCGTTGTGTTCATCCGGCTCAACAACGGTGTCAACGCGGTTGCCCACACCTGCTATGACCGGCGAATGCCTGGGAAAAAAGACGACGTCAGCTTTGCCGTTACCCGTCTGGATGAGGAACGCGGCATCGCCGTCGGCATCATCACCAGAATCATCAAACAGAATTTGTAAAAAAGGAGAGGCCACCATGAAGAGCTTATCAAAGCTGGCCCTTTGCCTGCTGCTTGCCATGTCGCTGACGGTCAGCGCCTTTGCCGCTCAGGTTCCCGATTCATTGGTAGCGGAAAACCTGAACGGCCAGCAGCGGCTTGTAAAAACCTACACGCTTTCCCCGGAGGTTGACCCAGATGAGCTGAAGGAAGAGGACTTTTCCTACGACGGCTATCTTTATACCTGGGCCTATACCACAAAGGTGGAACACCCGTATCTGGAAAGCAAAACTGTAACGGAAACCGTCACGGTCAACACCGCCAAAAATGACCTTGCGCAGATCCTCGCAGAGCTTTCGCCCAGTATGCCCTATGAAAAAGGCGGCTTCTCCGGCGAGTTGGCGCTGGATCATACCACGCTTTCCACAGAGGCGTCCGGCTACACCACCAAATACAGCAAAACCACCGAGACGAAGGTGATCGGCAATCTGGATCGCAACGATATGTCCTATGTGCCGGCCACGACCGTCAAAAACGGGAAAACGCTCACCCTTGCCAATGTGGAATGGCAGGTCACCGGCACGGCGCTCGTCGGCGAGGCGCTGGTTCCCGCCCAGTATCAGGCGGTCGCCACCTATTCCGCCTCCAGCAGTTATCAGGCCGCCACGGGTTATGTCACCACGGCAGAATATCGTGGGACCGTTACCGCCGAAGGTGTAGGCAGTATCACCTACACCGTGGTTTATACCGGAAGTGAGATCGTCCCCGAGAAAACACATATCTGGGATAACGGAAGCCTTTCCGCTCCGCTGCTGATCCTCACCGCCTTGCTGCTCTGCGCGGGCATCGCCGCCGCTGCACTCATCCTGCTGCGCCGCCGCAAAAATGTCTATGTGTATGTTCCGGACAGCAAGCCCCGAGAGTACCGGCTGATTGCAAAGTTCCGTGTGGAGCCTGACAGCGAGGTTCCCGCTATCGATGCAGGCGCTCTCACACTGAATCCGGGAGATACCGTCGCGGTTGAGGTGAAAAAATCCCTTGCCAGGCATCTGGCTGGGCGCGAGTTCACCGTTTCTTTCCCGCAGAGTGACCATACTTACACGATCCAAGCCAGCAAGCACAATGACTGGCATGAATTTACCGTTCCCGCTGAAGAAGAACAGGAGGCTCCCGTATGAAGAAGTTTTTCTCATTGACTTTGACTCTGGCTGCCATGCTTTCTGCGATGGCGGTCAGCGCACAGGCTGCCGATTATTCCTTTGAAACCGATGGCACCCCGGAATACTACCCCTCCTCTTCCTATGAGGACGTCTACGGCTCCCGCTACAATTACGGTGGAAAAAATGTGGTGGACTACCAGATCCCCGAGCTGGAGTACGGGCAGCTCAGCACCACCCAAACCGGGGTGATGGAGAAAATCATGCTGCATGGTCTTCAGGGCATCTCTGCATCCGGCAGCGGAATTTACGGAATTTCTCCCGGCGGCGGAACTGTCGAGATCCCCGGTTTTCTGCAGGGCGGCTCCACATCTACTCCTGCGATGCCCGCTTTCACAGAGCTGACACAGGATTTTCTGCTCTCCAACGGTGCCGTCGGAAAGATCTCCATTCCTGCCATCGGAGTTAAGAATTACTATCTCTGGGAAGGTGAAACGACTGCCAGCATGAAAAAGGGGCTGGGACATTTCACCAGTACCAGCGTCTGGAACGGCAATGTGGCTGTCTGCGGGCATAATCGCGGCGCCAAATATGTGATCGGCAGCATCAAGGATCTCGATGTGGGTGATAAAATCACCTATACCACATCCATGGGTACCCGCACCTATCTGGTGGAGACTGTGACCAAAATCAGCAGCAGCGATTGGAGCTATTTGTCCTCTACCACGGATAACCGAATGACTCTCCTTACCTGCGTTGCCGGAGATTCCAGTCAGCGCTGGTGTGTGCAGGCTGTTCAGGCCTCTTAAAAATCTTTTGTTGAAAAAGCCGCTTTATGATCGTAAAGGAATAGTAGATCAAAAATAAGGAGGCTTTTCCATGAAGAAGCAGATCCTCACGATGTTTACGGGTCTTTTTATCGGCGCTATTATCACAGGCGGAGCTTCCGCCTATGCTGCGGGAATCCTCGCTGAACGCAGCAACCATCGTATTTTTGTCGATGGGCAGGAGGTGCAAATGGAAGCGTATGGTATTGCTGGACACAACTATGTGAAACTCCGCGACATTGGCAAAGCGGTCGGCTTCAATGTGTTCTGGGATGTGGACAGCGGGTGTGTGCAAATTGAAACCGATGCGCCTTACACCGGCGAAGCCCCCGCGGCTGAATCTGTTCCGCCTGCTGCTGCGCCTTCTGATTTGGCTGCTGTAAAGCAGGATATTGTAGAACGTACCAACGCCCTCCGTGCGGAGCGCAGCATCGCAGCCCTGGCCGCCGACGATCAACTCATGCGGGCCGCACAGGTGCGGGCCGATGAAATGGCTGCCACAGGCACCTATTCTCATACCAGACCGGACGGCAGAAAGTATTACACCGTTACGGACTGTGGGCAGGTCGGGGAAAATATCCACCAGATCCCGCTGCTCTATCTTGCGCAGCAAAAAGCCGCGCTTGCGGAAACGCTCGTATATTCATGGTCAAAATCCGCAGGACACATGGAAAACATGACCGATAAAAGCTATGCGGCTATCGGCGTCGGCCTTGCACGAGGGACTGACGCCAACGGCTTGGAGTGCTGGTACTGTGTCCAACTATTTCTTCGCAGCGGATACAGCATTTCGGCGGTGGACAAGCCGGCAACAAAGTAAATCCTGTTATCCTATATCACAAAGCAGACCGGGGAGCCTCGGTCTGCTTTTTCTTGTGCAATTTTGCAAGGAGGTAGCTCATTGAAAAAATTAAGAACCAGGCTCGTCTCGGCGTTTCTCGTTATCATGACGCTGTTGACGCTGCTCCCGACTTCCGCGCTGGCCGCTTCCAGCACCGGAACAGGGATCAAGCCTACCAGCAACACAAACTACTGGACAACGCGGCTTCTCCATGACGGTACGCCTTACAGCTATAAGCCCCCGATGGCGGCAGGTAAAATGCTCTACTGCCTGGATCGCGGCTATGGCTACCGCTGGGGTACTCCGTCGTTCCTCAACTCTTACACCTATACCTCCGCCACCGGCGCGGACGCGGACGCTGTCCTGAAAACGGCGCTGGCGCAGAGCGGCATGGGTGAACTCGACGCCCAGCAGCTGGAGAACTTCAAATGGATGATGTCATTCATCGTGGACTATAAGGGTGACATCCCCGGCAGTCTTTTTATGGCCGCGCAGACGTATGTGTGGGATCACCAGACCTTCAAGGGTGAGGGCGATGGTGACATCGATGGCGGCGGCTACGCCAACGCCGATACCTACGAAATGTACCTGGGCTATATCGATTGGATGTTGAAAGAAAAGGCCAAGGAAGACGCAGAATTTCAGCGCCAAATTGAAGAATACGCAGAACAGGGCATCATCGCCACTGTGGTAGAAGATGAAGCTGCAAAATGGGCGGTCTACGCGAAATCCAGCGTTAAGGGGCGTCAGGCTTTCTTTAACTATTATGCGCCGAGAAAACTCGTCACCAATACATCCGAGCCGGGAAAGCCGCCAGCTGGGGACGCTGATATTACGCTGCGGAAGGTTGCCGCAGGAACGACCCGTGGTTTGGATGGCGCAAAATTTAATATTTACCGCGACGGTCAGATCGTCGGCAGCGATGTGACCCAAAATGGCGGAATCATTGAGGTCAAGGATGTCACCAAGGGCCTGTGGTCCTTCGTGGAAACCGAGGCCCCGGAGGGCTACTGCGCCGACTCTACGCCCATCAGCGTCTATGTCGATACCACCGATGGCGACAAGCAGTACACGGTCACTGCCGAAAATTACGCACTGCCCGATATGAAGATCACCAAGCGGGACGCCATGAGCGGCAAACCGATTTCCGGCACGGTGTTTTCCATTAAGTCCGTTACCGGCAGCTATTCCACCTCCGTCACGACCGGGACAGACGGCTCCGCAACGCTCTCGGCCATTCCTGCCGGTGTCTATGTTGTGCGTGAGGAATCCGTTCCCGAGCCGTACATCGTAACCAATACCGAGCAGACCGTGGCGCTGCGCCCCGGTAAAACCTCCGAGGTCACTTTCGTTGACTATGAAAAGCCCGGCCTTGAAATCATCAAGAAGAACATTGCCAACGGGGAACCCATCGAGGGCGTGACCTACCGCATCGAGCAGATCGACGGCAGCTATTCCACAACGGCCACCACCGACAGCCACGGCCGCATTTTCCTTGAAAGCATTCCTGTTGGCACTTATCAGGTGACGGAGATCAATGTCCCCAACCATGTCATTCTCAGCCCCATTCCGCAGGAAGTGGCGTTGAAGGCTGGCGAAACCTCTACCGTCACCTTCTTCAACGCCATCAAGCCCAGTCTGGAGATCCGCAAGTTGGATAGCGTCACCGGTGATCCCGTCAAGGGCGCTAAGTTCCAGATCTGGTATGGCAGCAACCATACCGACACCGGCGAGCTGAATGACCTCGGCACTTACTTTTCTGACGCGAGCGGAAAAATCATTCTCCCCGAGATCAAAGATGGCTGGTACAAAGTAACGGAATTGGAACCGGCGTCCGGGTACGCCATCAAGGAGCCTGCCACGCAGGAATGCTTCATCTCCGGTGGCGAGAGCAAGGTGCTGACCTTTGAAAATACGCCCCTTTCCGCCATCATCATCCGCAAGGTGGACAGTGAGAGCGGTCAGCCGTTGGAGGGTGCATGGTTCCGCATCCGCTACCTCGGCGGCACCTCCGGTACAGGCGGCGCTGTGGTTGGCGAGTACAAAACATCCAGCAATGGCACCATCGTTGCAACCGGCCTCAAGGCAGGCACTTATGTCTGCGAGGAGATCTCCGCGCCGGATGGGTACGTCATCACCGACGCCACGGAAACGGTCTATCTCTCCGGTAAGGATCAGGACGTCATTACCGTGACCTTCGGCAACGATAAGATGGGTTCCCTCCTCATCGTCAAAAAGGACGCCGTGACCGGCGCTCCCATTTCCGATGTGGAGTTCCTTGTGACCGACTCGGACGGAAGTGTGATCGGTACGGCGAATGGCCGCTACGTGACCGACAGCGCAGGTACTATCCGTATTGACGGCCTGACACCCGGCATGACGGTCATCGCAAAAGAAGTGCGTGCCAAGGATGGCTACATCCTCGACGATACCCCGCAGAGCATCAAAATCAAGCGCAATTCCGTGATGACGCTGGAGTTCCGCAACCAGCCCAGGGGCGGCGTTTTGGTGAAAAAGGTGGACGCTGTGACGAACGCTCCCATCTCTGACGTGGAGTTCCTTGTCACGGATTCCGACGGCAATCTCATCGGAAACTCCAACGGCAAGTTCGTGACGGACAGCGCAGGCACGTTCACCATTACGGACATCGCCCCCGGCACCACACTTGTCATCAAGGAAACCCGCACGAAGGAGGGGTACATTCTCGATGATACCCCGCAGACGGTTAAGGTCAAGTCCAATGAAGTTGTCACGGTGGAGTTCCGCAACGCCCCCAAGGGCAATCTCATCATCGTAAAGCAGGACTCCGTTACAAAGGAGCCGCTGGAAGGTGTTGAGTTTAAGATCACCTACGCAGATGGCTCGTATGTAGATGCCGAGGGCGGCACGTTGTCCTCCACCGGCCTGTACTGGACGGATAAGGAAGGCAAAATCACCATTTCCGGCATTTCCGGCACCGTGGTGGTCACAGAGGTTCAAACAATTCCCGGCTACACCATCGACGAAAATACCCGCACCCAGACTGTGGTGGTCAATCCCAACGACACACAGACTCTCCACTTCGTGCGCTTTGTTCCTTGACAATCTGCGTGGAAACACGCAACAAAACAAGGCAGATTCCGAAGAATCTGAACTCTATGCTTGATTCGGCAGGGGCAGAACCTGCCTGACCCAGTGTGACGGGTAACAAAAACTCTGAATCTCCGACGTGCAGATTTGTAGTGTCATGCAATCTGTACGAAGCTCGGTAAAGAGCGGTAGCATGGTCTGAGACGGCTATGCCCGCAGGAGGCTATAAATCGGTCATGTCCAGAATGTCTTGTTGCAACCGACAAAAGTCCCGAATGTACGGCTCGTAAAGGCGTAGGATGATTATACAGCCATCCGCTCCCATGTGGAGTGCTGTCGCCGTCGAAATCTGAAGTAGTGGAAAACGGCAGAAAACCAAAAAGGTCGAATGTCTTTGGCAGAATATCACACAGGCCAAAGACGGCAGCCGGGTCAAAGGGACGGGCTAAAACCGATATGTAAAGCTAAGGCATAGGGAACAAAGGAACCGTGGACGGACACATCCCAAGATGTAAACAGAATGACACTTCTGTCCGCACAGGTAGGAAATGACCTGTTAATCCGCGGGACAGCAGCCCGTAGTAGTGATGAAACTCCTGTAATGGGAGTGGAGCGAAGGGGCATAGTCAATGCAGATTTGTATGTGAACAGAAAGTCGAGGAAGCCGTAGGCATACCTGACTAAAACCAGAAACACCAATTCCAGAGAGGAGGCGGTGCGTATGGCACAACAATTCGACTACCCAAAAACCGAAACTCAATTACGCGAAATTCAAGATGCACTGTATCAGCACAGCAAAGAAGTCTATGAGGCTGGCGGCCGTCCGGCATTCAAAGGACTTCTGGAGATTATGTCAGCAGAGTCAACCATTATCACAGCAATCCATAATATCAAAGGCAATCATGGAAGCGAAACCCCTGGTGTAGATTCCAAAACCATGCGCAAAGATTATCTTCAAAAACCATTCCCGTGGGTTGTAGCAGATATTCAACGTGCATTTAAGTATTTTGAACCCCAGCAGATACGGAGAGTATATATCGACAAACCGGGAAAATCAGAAAAGCGGCCTCTGGGCATTCCTGCAATACGGGATAGAATCGTACAAGAATGTATGAGGATAGTGCTGGAACCTATATTAGAAGCACAATTCTTTGCACATTCCTATGGATTCCGCCCCATGCGAGATGCGGCTATGGCCTTGGAACGAGTTGACATTATAATGCACAACACGGGAAATTACTGGATTGTCGAAGGTGACATCAGCAAATGCTTTGACCGTATCGACCACAGCATACTCATAAAGCGGTTGTACCACATGGGTATCAAGGATAGGCGGGTCTTGCAGATTATCAAGGCCATGTTAAAAGCCGGGGTCATGGAAGAACGCGCCGTAAACGAAGAAGGAACACCGCAGGGCGGCCTAATCAGCCCACTACTCGCGAATGTTTATTTAGATATTATGGATGAATGGGTATCAAAACAATGGGAAAATAAACGAACCAGACATCAGTATGTACAGGACCAGAGCAGGTACGCGGTCATGCGCAAGAAAACCACTCTTGTTCCCGGATACCTTGTCAGATACGCGGATGACTTCATCATTGCAACAGACACCCGAGCACATGCGGAAGACTGGAAAGCTCGCTTGCAATCCTTTCTTCAGGAAAAAATGAAATTGACATTATCCCAAGAAAAAACACTGATAACAGACATCAGAAAGAAGTACATCAAATTCTTAGGCTACGAGTTCAAAATGGTTCGGGGGAAATCCCGCAGAGGCTACATCCCAAGAACGATTCCAGACCGTGAGCGATTAAAGCGCAGAGCTGACAAAATCGCGGAAGACATCAAAAAGATTCCCGGTAATTACAGCCGTGAGCAAATGGTTGGTGCAATAAACCGCATCAACAGTCAGATAAGAGGGATTATCCAATATTATCAATGCTGTACATGGGTAAATATTGCCATGCAAAAACACAGCAGAAAATTGCAACTTGCGGCAAGGCGCCGCTTGAAACAGTACAACGGGAAATGGATTCCAGCAAATCAAACCCGGAACCTTCCTCGAGTACACCAACAATACAAACAGAAAATTCCCTCTATCAAATACCGGGACATCTATGTAGGCTTTACAGCGCTTACCTTTTGCAGATGGGAAAGAACTCCACCTAAAAACCAAGCTGAGACACCATACACCGACACTGGGCGGCAGTTGTATTTTGAACGTACGAAAAAGAAGAAAATGCAGGCGCGTCTGGATGAAATGTATTCGGATAGGTCGGCACGGGCAATCAGCTATGGCAAATGGGGGAAGTTCAACAATTTCGAGTTTATTATGAACAGGGCTTACGCTCTCAACCGTGATAAACTCAGGTGCCGGGTCTGTGGAGGTTGGTTAATCGCTAATACGCCATGGGCACACCGGATAAATCCATACCTCCCATTGGATAAGGTGAACCGTGTCAACAATCTGATTTCGCTTCATAAGAAATGCTTCATCGCGGTTAATAATCCGAATCAGGACATTAGTGAGTTTGATGTCAAAGCACAAAAGAAAATTGTCGGTTATAGGGACAAACTGGTTATTTCACATACACGCAACAAATA
Organism: Dysosmobacter acutus; assembly: GCF_018919205.1. Taxonomy (NCBI): domain Bacteria; kingdom Bacillati; phylum Bacillota; class Clostridia; order Eubacteriales; family Oscillospiraceae; genus Dysosmobacter; species Dysosmobacter acutus. The sequence continues at coordinate 3,054,640 of NZ_JAHLQN010000001.1, read as the reverse complement.
ATTTGCATTGATGGAGCGCCGTGTGCGGTGAAAGTCGCACGCACGGTGCGAAGCGGGGGAAAATCCACCCTGACTGTCCCAGTCCAACTGGGATAAAAGCGGTGGATTACCTATCGCTATTACAACACGCCTATTGGTGGCGTGGAGATCATCAAGGTCAACGAGGATAACCACAGTGAGCGCATCCCCAATACGACCTTTGAGATCCGCAAGGTGGACGATGCCTTGGTGGATACCGTTACGACGGACAAAAATGGCCGTGTGTTCGTGGCTCTGGAGGATGGCAGCTACTATGCAAAAGAGGTCACATCGAACAAATCGTTCCGGCTGGATGACACGCCCCACTATTTTGAGATCAAGGACGGCAAGCGTGTGACGCTTCAGGTGACCAACAAAAAGCTCAGCGGCATCGTCATCCACAAAATTGACAGCGCCACGGGAGAGGGAATCTATGGCGTAAAGTTTGTCCTCTATGATGCGAACAAGAAGCCCATCGGCGAGTACACCTCGGACGATGAGGGCTACATCTACATTGACGAGATCCCTGGCGGGCTGAGCGGCCGCTTTTATCTGAGAGAACTGGAAGCCGCCCCCGGCTACACGCTGGATAAGCAGTATAAGACCGTCTATGTCTCTCCGGGCAAGACCGTGGAGATCGAGTGGGAAAATACCGCTGTCACGGGCCAGATCCAGATTTATAAGTACGCCGCTGAGTATAACGAGGTCACCGGCACCGCCGCAGGCACCCCGCTCAAGGGCGCTGTTTATGAGATCGTCAATGCCCGCAGCGGCAAGGTGGTGGACTACATCACGACGGACGCCCGGGGCGTTGCGGCCAGCAAGCCGCTGCCCCTCACCCGCTATCAGATCCGAGAGGTCACAGCGCCCGCCTATTGGCAGCTCGACCCTACCGTGCATGATGTGACGCTGGAATATCCCGGTCAGATCATCAAGCTCTCTGCCTATGATAAGCCTGCCAGTCTCGGCGTTACCATCACCAAGCGCGGCAACGCACAGGTCATGGCAGGCCAGTCCATGCGCTACGATCTGACAGTGGCGAACACCTCCAACGTGCCGCTGGAATCCTTCTTCTGGCACGATAAAATTCCCTATGATGTGGCTCGTCCCACGACGCTGACCACCGGCACCTACAGCGCGCGGCTCAACTACCGCATCCTCTACAAAACCAACTGCAACACGAGCTATCAGGTGTTGGCGAGCAACCTGCTCACCAGCAACAACTACAGCTTCAGCCTCAACGCCATTCCCATGCAGGCCGGCGAAGTGGTGACCGACATCTATTTTGACTTCGGCAAGGTTCCTGTCGGCTTCCAAAGCGTTGTTAATCCCACGCTGAGCGTGATGGTGAACGGAAACGCGGTCAATGGCTATCAGATGGTCAACCGCGCCGATGTGGGCGGCAAATATCAGGGCACATGGCAGACCGCAACGGCAAGCTGGGTAACGATCATCCGCCGTCTCTGGAATACACCTACACTCCCCAAGACTGGCTACTAAATCCAATCCTTTTCAGGGAAAGCGCCCTATCCGGGGCGCTTTCCCAATTCTAATGTGAGGAGCTGAACTATGAAACACAAAAAAGGATTTGCTGCCGTCCTTTTGACGCTGATCATCAGCGCGCTGCTGTCCGTCTCCGCCTTTGCCGCCTCTGGCCGCTTTTCTGATGTGCCGGAGGCATCTCCGTTTTATGAAAGCGTCACTTACCTTGCTGGGCAGGGCATTACTTACGGTACGGGAAACGGCCGGTATGCACCGGACACACCGATTACGGTACGCCAATGGGCAACAATGATCTGCCGGGCCTTTGATAAAGAAGACGCCCTTTCGGATCCTGCCGGCTATGGCGGTGATGCCTGTATCAACCAGGGCTATGCGGATGGATGGCTGAATCTGCCGGCTATGGCGGCGCCGGACTCCCGCCTGTGCCGCTATGCCATCTATGAAAGCGGCTTTGCTGCCTTTGACATTGCCCTTTACAGTTCTCAGCTCTACCCGGATGGAGAAGCCCTGTCTTCGCAGGACAATGCTTTCCACGCTGCTGTAAGCTTTGGCTTATGCGAAGACACCTGTGCAGGGACGGACATCATCACACGGGGCGAGGCTGCGGATCTTCTCTATGCTCTTTTGACCGGGGAATTTACCGTTGCGCCGCCGCCCATTCTTGAGACGATCCCTCTGAACAATAAAGAGGGCGTCCATCTGAACAGTTATCTGCTGGAACTTCAAAAGATCCCAGAGCCGATCCGGCAGGCATTTGCGGAAAGAGGGTGGCAGTACACCATTGACTATGAATACCTCGCAAGGCTGAGTGAAGAGCGGAATATGAGCTGTATTGGGGCAACCAATTACGGAAGCCGCCAAATCACTGTATCCTCGGCGGGGGCCACCGTCCACGAGTTTGGTCACTTTCTCGATGAGCTGATGGGCTTCCCGTCTCAGACGGAAGGCTTTTATCAGGAGGAGTCCGGAACCGCAGCAGCCCTGCTCCGTCCGTATGCGCTTACCAACGAGCGGGAGTATTTTGCTGACTGCTTCGTGTACTGGCTCACTTACCGTGATAACAGCAAAAAAATGGCGGCGCTTTGCAGCGCCGCACCAAAAACATACGCATATCTTTTGGCATTGGAAAGTCAAAATTGGCAGCCGGCTGCATAGGCCTTCCTGCCTGGCTAGGGCTGTTTGAAACCCCACAACACTGTTATTATACTGTACCGTGTCCTGCATCGTCAATCAAATTAACGGCAATCCGTCTAAAATCAGATGGATGCACAGTTTGGATTATGACTATTTCGTACAATTTGCGGATTGCAAACCAATAGAAAATCTGCTATTTTATAAACACAGAAAGAAAGGTGAGTCCGATGTACCAGTAACCCTCAAATCTGTAGAAATCGGAGGTAACCAATGATGGTAGAGCCCAAGACTTACATAGAATGACCCTTGACTGCGGAACACGAAAGCAGTCAAGGGCCATTCTTATATGCTGGCTCCTGCGTGCAGCAGGGGCTTTTTTCATGTCTGCGGGAAACCTCATTCATCGGAGCGCAGAAGTGCCTGTGTCTTGAGCAGCGCACTCATCAAGGCACGGTGATCTTCCCACTCTTCCCACCAGAGCGGCTTTAGGGCAAGCAGCATTTGTTCGGCCCATTGCAGCTCCGATTTTTGCAAACAGCCCCGTTCCAATCCGACTTGAAACCGTGCGAACGCATCTCGGACATGGTCTGATGCAGAGTCACGATTCAAGTAGCTGCTGAGAAAGCCGCCTAAAACAGCGGATTCTTCCTGCGTATAAAACAATATTCTTCCCCTCCTATCGCACACGAGGGGTATTCTACCACAGACTGTTCGGATTGAGAAGTGTGGATTTTTGAAGGTTCCGATCTGCCACGCAAAAAAAGCCTGCCGCAAATGATGCAGGCGCCACCTTTAGACTGGAAAGGATACGACCATGAGCGAACATAACCATACCGGACTGGATGAGGCAGCTTCTGTTGCATCCAATACCATGCAGGCAGTACGAACCGGCAAGGCCATTTCCGCCGCGGCAAAGGGCGCTGCGGCAGGCGGGCCCTATGGAGCTGCCATAGGAGCAGCATTGTCCGCACGAAAGCATATCGGGAAAATAGCGGTGGCCGCGCTGGTGTTACTGGCGCTGCCGCTGCTTTTTATTTTGCTCCTGCCGGGGATTATCTTTGGAAGCCTGACGGACAGCGGAGTGTCCGGAGCAGCTGGGCAGCCGATCCTTAACGATAATGCGGCCATTACGGAAAATATGAATCAGGCTGCCTTTGCAATCAATCAGATTCTCGGAGAAGGCATTGAGAATGTGCAGGAGCGCATCGCCAACGATTTCGCCGGAACAGGCGGGGATCACTATGAAGTAGTCAATCCCTATGAGGGGGATCTCATCAGCAATGCCAACCTGTTTATCTCTCAATACTGTGCGGCGAAAAATCTGGACTTTGCCGCCATCTCCCTCACCGACATGGAGCAGATCCTGCGTGCGGGCCTCACGCACCTTTACAGCTTCAGCCGAACAATGGAGGTGCGTACTGTCCCTGCGGAGGAGGACGGCGAGGAAGATACGGCGGAGACATGGTACATCTACACGATCCGCTATAATGGTGAAGCCTATTTTGCGGACACCATTTTTGCATTGACTGACGAACAGAAAGGTCTGGCAGAAAATTATGCGGAAAATCTCAGCCTGTTTCTCGGCGACGGCCTGTTCCAATACGCTCCCTCCACCAACACCATTACAGCTCTTGGCGATGTGCGCTTTACCGATGGGGAAACGGAGGTCATCTACTTCAACCAGCTGGATGAACGCTATGCCAATCAGCCTTATGGCACTGACCATATTGGGGGGTATGGCTGCGGGCCAACTTCCATGGCTATTGTGGTTTCCTCGCTGACCAGTGAGACGGTTGACCCGGTCCAAATGGCACGGTGGGCCTATGAGCATGGCTATTGGTGCAGCAAAAGCGGCTCCTACCACACTTTGATCCCCGGCGCAGCACAGGCGTGGGGACTTTCCGTTGAAGGGTGTACCGCTTCGGAACCGCAGCGCATTCTGGATGCCCTGGCAGACGGAAAGCTGGTCGTGGCTCTGATGACCAAGGGGCATTTCACGAAGTCAGGGCATTTTATCGTGCTGCGGGGCGTGCAGGATGAAAAGATCCTCGTGGCCGATCCCGCCAGTTACCGGCGTAGTCAAAAAGTCTGGGAGCTGTCCATCATTCTGAACGAGGCCAGCAGACGTGCCGGCGCCGGCGGGCCGTTTTGGATCATCGGCTGAAACTGCTGACAAATATAGCAAGAGACACCTCATCTCTGAGGTGCCTCTCTAACAATGCCACGATGAAATAATCTAATCAGCGTTCATTTTCGTTCAGGATTTCCAGCATCTCTTTTGGTGTGACCACATAGGGCTTGACCGGGAAATGCTTGATGTTGCCGGTTACAAGATAAGCGTCGGTAGTTTCTCTTGCTTCCATAACCACCTCATAGAAAATTGCATCATCGGGGTCGGGGACATAGTCCTCAATCGTGGCAGCATCCAAAAAGATACCTCGCTTAATCAAGCCTGTCAGCGCAATTTCGATGTCCCGGCGGTCAAACTTAAATTTAGGGCGGTGCAGAACATCGTTGTATTCGTCCAGAATATCCTCATGCAGCAGAGGAATTACACGCCCCGCAAGAGCTTCTTGCAGAATAATACCGGGAACGGAGGAAATGTTAAACAGAGCGGAAACTACTACATTCGTATCAAGCACAACATAGTATTTCATGGTTATGCTCCGTTCCGAGCATTTCTTGACGCCCGGTCAGCCCGGGACGCTGCAATTTCAGCATTGATCTCATCCAGCGACATATCAGCCGTGCCGTTCTGCTGTGCGGCTTCACTCAGGCTTTGCACGGCGCGGATCGCCCGCTCAGCTCTGTATTCCTGCTTGGGCAGCGTCATGGAAAAGGGAACGCCATTTACCACGACAGAGCGTTTCAAAAACATTCGGATAGCGGTGGGAAGATCGATGCCGAGTTCATCGTAGACAGCGGCAGCCTTGGCGCGGAGATCATCGTCAACACGCACCTGCATAACACTTGTAGACATAAAAGCACTCCTTCCAAATATAATTGTATTGGTTTACAATGCAATTGTATTCTATTATACGCAAAAAGTCAAGCGTTAGTCCTTGCGTATTCCCTAATGCGTTTTAATGCGCACAAAAGAAGCAGACTATGCAGGGAAAGCCGTGTGCAGCCGCTTCGGCTATTTATAAAATGTGGTCTTCTTGAATCAGCAGAATATCATCCCGTCCTTCAGCCTGATCGAGCATCCGCTGCGTGAAGCCGCTCTTGGAAAACAGACCGTACAGTATCTTATACCCAGGGAAAGCCGTGCGCAACTCCGCAGACTTTTTTACCTTCTCCTCCAGTTCATAATAGACCGTCGCATCCACCGGCTTATTGTGGTACTTGCACTCCCCGGCGAATACCTGCTTCTTCTGGTGATCCACCGCCATCACATCGATCTCCGTATCGCCGTTGATGTCATTGAGCCAGTAGGAGCCGATGCGGGAGGGCACGAAGTCCACCGCCTTGCTCCGGCACAGGGAGGCAAAGATATCTTTGCAGACGTCCTCGTAGGAGAAGGCAACGAATTTCTGAATAAAGTCCTTCTCCAACTCGTCCAGAACGATCTGCTGATTGTCCAGTTCCAGCTCTCCCTTGTAGGGATAGACATAACGGAACCAGAAGCGGATGAAATTATCTGAAATGAAGTAGAGGCCCTTTCGGGACTTCTCCGGATTCTTCTCTGTGACCGGCGTCGCCTTTTTCAGAAAGTCCAGATCGATCAGCGTGGAGAGGTAGGGCGTCAGCGAAGATGTCTCCATGCTCAGGGCACCCGCGATCTTGCCCAGCTTGTGATTGCCGTCCGCAATAGCGCGAATGATGGAGAAATAGCTGTTGGCGGACTGTACCTCGTCTTTCAGTAGGAAGTTCGGCTCCTCATAGAGAAATCCGTTCTTGGACAGTACAACTTCCTGAATCTGACGGTAGAGGTCTTCCCCGGGCTCAAAAAACTCCAGATATTTCGGGACGCCGCCCGTTACGGAATACTGCTCCACCGCCTGAGAGAACGGCTGTCCCTGCACGGCATAGAGGTCTGTAAACGGCAGCGGCTTCAAGCGGATCTGCGCGCTGCGCCGGCCATAGAGCGGGCTGTCGTGAGAAAGGGCGTGCTTCTGCATCATGCTGATCAGCGACCCGCAGAGGATCAGCATAATATTACTGTCCTTCAGGATCTCGTCCCAGGCATTTTGCAGAATGGACGGAAAGGCCGCGTTCGTCTTAACCAAATACGGAAACTCGTCAATGACCAGCACCTTCTTTTCCTCCGGGCGATAGTTGGCGATCTCCCGGAACAGATCCAGCCAGTCTGTGAAAGTGACCCTCTGCAGCATGGAATTTCCAGTGACCCGGGCTACCACGCCGGCAAGACGCTTCATGCTCTGGGACTCCACTTCCTCCGTCGCAAGGAAATAAAATGCCTGCTTATCTTTGATGAATTCTTTGATCAGCGTTGTCTTTCCGATACGGCGCCGTCCGTAGATCACAACAAAGCTGCCATCCCGGCGGAATTCCTTTTCCAGCGTATTCAATTCTTCTTTTCGTCCGATAAAGTTCACCTGTGCCACCTCCAGCATCTGCGATCGATTTATGATAAATCATATTATGATAATCTTGTTTATATTATACGCAATTTTCTGATACTGTCAAGCGGTCTGCTATATGCGGGCCGCTTTTTCTATTCTTTACAAAAAGTTCAAATTTTAAGGGGACGATACCCCCCTTGAGCGGCGCGTAATACTACGAGGGATTTTTAAGGAGGCTCCCATGGATCAAATCAAACGAAACCTGTATGAACTGCTGTTCAGCTGCAAAGGAAACTGGCGTAACGCCATTTATGTCCCCTGTGGGCCGTGCCCACATCCCTGCAAGGTTGACCGTTCCGGTTGTCTCGCGGCGATCCGACAGGATGGCGCGCCGTTGCTTGTCGGCGTTCGGGAGTTTGAAGAGGAAACCGGGGAGCGGATCGATTCGGGCGATTGCATCGGAACGCTCAGCAAGGACGCCTTCTCATCCCTCTTTTCCAGATACCTGACCTGGGAAATGAGCAGTTCCGAGCAGTGTCCGATGGAATACCTTGCGAGTTCATCACTTTGCACCCTCATTTCCAAACACCAGAAACAGAAAGGAGATCTTGCATGAAACGAATCAATATTACCTGCCCTGCCTGTGGTTCCAGGGCGTATCTTCGCCCGGCCAGCGTGGTCTACGGTGACAAGGCCCCGGACCCCGATGCCAAATACTATGTCTGCGGGCGGTATCCCGCCTGTGACTGCTATGTGGCCGCGCACCGGAAAACGATGCTGCCCATGGGGACGCTGGCGGATAAGGCCCTGCGGAAAAAGCGGCACGATGCGCATGTGGCCCTGGACAGTCTCTGGAAGAATGGCATCATGAGCCGAAAAGAAGCCTACCGCCTGCTGCAGCTGTCTATGGGGCTTCCCGCCGAGGATGCGCATATCGCTAAATTCTCCGCTGCGCGCTGTGACGAGGTCATTGCGCTCAGCCGCAGGTTTCGCGCCGCCGCAGCAAGAGCGGCATAGCAAAATCAAACATAGAAAGAAGGGAAAACATGAGTATGGAATTTACCTTGAACGATCTCCAGCGCCGGAGAGTGGAAGAGCACCTTGCGCTGGTAGAACAGGTGCTTCGCCGCAGCATCAAGACCAATGAGACGGTGGACGGCATGGGACATGATGATCTGTACCAGGAAGGCTGTATCGCGCTTTGCCGCGCGGCGGTTTCTTACCGGGAGGAAATGGGAGCATTTCCCGCTTACGCCAGAACCGTTATCCGAAATTATTTGCTGGATCGCTGCCGTGAGATCCAATCCGCGCGAAAAAATCTGCCGTTGTTGTCGCTGGACGCTTTTGCCGAGATGGGAGCGCCGGAGCCGGTCAGCCCTTTTCATACAGAAGATCTGATCTCTGAGGTTTCCTCCGACGCCCTGCTCTCCCATTTCAGGAACCGCTACCACGGCACCGCCCGGCTTGGGATCGAAGCGATGGAGCTGCGGGTCAGAGGCTACAGCTGCGCGGACATTGCCAAACTGTATCAAAAGAAACCAAACTACATCGGAGCCTGTATCTCACGGGCGGCGGAAAAGCTGCGCCGGGAGCGGATCGTGCGGGAGTTCTATACCGCCTGCACGGAACAGGATATCAAGAGCGCATAAGGAGGAGTTCGTATGGCAGAAAAAACACTTTATACGGCACTGGGACATTTCCGCTGCCGAAACGATGGCGGGGGCCGGCGTTATCCGGTCATTCTCATGGATCACCGTGAGTTCGGAATGGATCCGCAGGAGATGACGCTTTGGACTGCGCTGTGCTGGCGGCTGACAGACCAGCAGCGTGCAGAGGACTTCTATGAACAGCTCTCCAACGGAATGGAGCTTTTCCCCCGGCGCAGCTTTTCAGACTGCCTTGACCGGCTCGTAACACGGGGGCTTGTTGCCAAGGGCAGCGGCACGACGGATTTTGACGCGCTCTATGACCTTCTCGGCGAGCTTTATGTTGTTCCCATCTCAAGCAGCTTTCCCCTGAAGGTGGTGACCTTTCTGAAACTGCTGTGCAGCGGAACGGCTCCTGGGTCGGCTTCAGCGCTCTTTCGGCGGGATCGGCGCACAGAGCCGGAACGGCACATTATGGCCCTCAGCCGCTGCGCGCCGCTTTCCACGGCGGAACTGATTCGATGCGCGGAACGCGATATTTCGGCTACCGTCGGCAGTCAGCAGACGCTTGCGCTGCTGTATGGAGATCAGGAGACGACCAGCGACAACATCGTATCGGAAATGCGGACTGCCGCAGCTTGTCAGTCTGTGACAGCGGCGGTTGCCAATCTCTATCTTCGCAAGCAGGTCATCTTTGAGAGGGCCTGTGCATGAGCGGGTTTGAAAACTGGCCTGCTCCGATCCTGCGGCGGTGGCTCTTATCCGCCGCCGCAGGGCCGGTCATTTTCCTGATAGGGCTGGCAGGCCGCATTGCCCTGCACGACCCAACGCTTCTGACGCTCAGCACCTTATTGGCATCCTGTATGGTCGTTCGATGTATTCTTCTGTTTCAAGCGATTCGTCATGGGGACTATGAAACGGTGGAGGGCGTGTGTGTCGCTATCAGGCGGGCGCCCCTGGGCGGTCACCAGCATATCCGGCTGATGGATGAATCCGGCACTGCGCATGACCTCCTGCTGGATCGTCGTCAAAGATTTCTGATTGGCAGCAGTTACCGCGTCTATCTTCAAAGCCCTCCCGGAGCCGCGCTGCCGGAAGCGAGGATCCCCCATGGCGCACTGTTGGGGCTGGAGGATCTTGGGGAGTGCCGAGTTGAATCGGAGATAGACGGTCAGGCTGCCGCACAGGGAGGCTCAGATATCATAAAAACGGAGAGATTCAATGAGTAAGCGTAAGAAAGTTCCGAATTCCCACGATGGATATGCTGTTGCCTGCAAAAAAACAGCGCACCGTTCCGTATTTACTAAGCAGAAAGGAATCTACAACAATGACTTTTGCAAAAACCTTTGGGCAGCGTCATGTACTCCGTTTTTTAAGCAGTCATATTGATCTTTCTGGCTGCCGTATTACCGCAGCTTCTCCTGTCGGTCTGCGGGTGACCGATGGTGTACACCAGCTCTGCCTGAAAAGCACAGACGGCTGCATTCAGCGTGAAGATAATCCGAACAGCGTAGCGCCGGAGGTCATTGAAGTCTACGGGAGCACAGCGCGCCGAACCGCTGTGACTAAACGCGGGGAATTGAGCCGAATGCCCCGCAGGCTTACGTTGCAGCAAACTGTGGAATTGCCGGAAAGCCTCTTGCGTCACTTTCTCTCACACCCGCAGCTCTCCGATGTTGATGTGCACCGCCTTGTGGATACCGGAAGTGTGGACGATGAAGCCTACACCAGCATACTCCTATGGTTTCTTGCGGCAGGCGGTGATGGGCACCGGCTCGTCTTCGGCGGCTGTGATGAAATAGGCGTCTATATGGAACTGACCCTCTGGCACAACACGCCACATGCGGAATTCTTCCAGTTCTACCTCAGCGATTACCCCTGTCCCGTCTGCACAGAATGAAAGGAGCTTGCTTATGAACACGGAAAAGTTGGGGCAAATTCAGCTGCCCGCCCCGGAGGACTTCGATCCTCACCCCCGTCTGCTGCTCAACGGCCGCGGCATCCACGCCGGTGAGACTTTCTGCGCGCTCTTTCCGGATGGATGGCGGAAGATCACCATAGAAATGAGCTGGGAACCGGAGGGGCCCGGCTGCTGGTACATCTCCACCCCCGGTTTTACCCACATCTGTCCCATCGGTCTGTTCGTAAAAGAATAGGCCGAGACACAATATCTATAAAATACGCCACGAATAAATGCTATATATTGTGTTTCTTGCTTGACACGAGCTATATCCTGTGGTACAATGCCCCTGTAAATGAGTTTTGCGCAATTTCCCTTATCGGGGCATGGACTTAGATCCGTGTGTGGAGCGATCCACCTGCGCACGCTGTCAGGTTTGTACGCAAGTGTCAGTAGGACGACTGTACCCTTATTGGGTATCTGCCGCTTTACTGGCACTTTTTATATATAAGTATTGCCCTCGCGGCAGAAAGGAGTTGTATGGCAGAAGTCCATGTTTTCGGTCGGGTGACCAATGACCTTCAGCTGAAAATGAGTCACAGGCAAGTCCCCTATGTGTCCTTCGGCCTGGTCGAATGGATCGGGCGCAGGGATGCCGGTAACAGACAGTATTTTGAGGTCTGGGCATGGGGAACGGCTGCGCTGTCGCTGGCGGATGCGGAGATTCACAAGGATTCCCGCATCTGGGTCCAAGGCTTTTTGGAGCTGGTGGACTGTACCAGAAACGGCGGAAGCGAAAAGGACAAGCGGCTGAAGCTCAGCCTGACGGGATGGCAGACAAAGCCTCCCCGTACAGCGCAGAGACCCGCACGAAAGCAAAGCCCCGGCGCTGCCCGGCCGCCGCTGCCTCCTGTGGAGGTCGTGGACGGAGATCGGGAACGCCTGCCGGAATAAGCGTATTCCGACAAAGTGAAAAAGAGGAACCGCGTGATGTGTTTTAAGAGATTCTGGACACATACGCGGTTCCTCTTTTTTTGTTTTCCAGATTATTTTTGAAAGGTGGCAACTGAAATGAAAAAAGAATCTCCCTTTTGGAGCAGTATCTCGCTTCTCATCGGTATCGTGATCGCCATTCTCGCGCTCGTCCGCGGGCGGATGCTTCTTCCCCTGCTGCTGGCGGTGTTTGCCCTTTGGCTGCTGTGGTGGCTTTTGACGCAGGCTCTTCCACTCTGGCGCAATAACCGTGCCTACCGCGCAAAAGAGGCTCGGCTCCGCGAGCAGACAGCGGCGGCAAATGGCGGCGGTCAACTGGCAGACGCGCTGCTGTGCCATATAAACTACCGGATCACCGCCATGCTCCACGCCGCATATCCCAACGCCCGTTGGGAATGGCTGGATGAGCCCTCCCGCTTTGCGGTGGAGGGCGGCACGGCCCGTATCCGCGTCTACGGTATTCCGGAGTATGACTACGCCGATGTGGAGCTGGATCGGAAAGCAAACCTCGGCTGTTCCCTCGTCAAGATCTCACCGCTGATGCCCGGCGTTCAGGAGGCCCTGCCGCCCAACCGGCAGCCGGTGAACCCCCGCGTATGGTTTGAGACACGTGGCCGCACCGTATTGGAGGCGCTGGTCACCGATTTGAACTCCAGAGGCCACAGCAGCCTGACCGTGCAGGAAAACGGTGAGGTTTTTGTGCAGGCCAAGGAAAACGAAGCGGAACCGGCAAAGGAAACCTTTCTGGACTTTCCTGAAAAGGTCTACTGGCCGCAGCTGGTCAAGGTTTTGGAGGAGGAAGGCTACGCTGCCGACGCAAGAGACGCGGATATCCTCGTCTCATGGTGAGCGGCGGAGAAAGGATGTGGAACAACAATGAAAACCGGACTTACCATTCAGCAGATGGCGCAGGAGCTTCTGCGTCAGAGCAAGGCCAAGCAGGACTATCTGGTGAACACCGGAAGCCTGTCCCTCTCGGTCACCTCGGACGCGCCGCAGCTCCGTGTCACGGAGAATGGGCTGGATAAGATCACGCCCCTGGATATTCGCCAGACGGCGCACCGCCAGCTGGGAACCTATCTCGGCATTCCGCAGAAGTATTATGAGTTGATGCGCACGGATGCGCCGGAGCTTTTGGCCTATAACGCCAACTACTGGTTCTCCCAGAAAAATGAGCTTCGGACGCTCCGCACGATGGATGGCTGCGCCCGCGCGTTTCTCAGCAACCGCTACCGCCGCATTGACAATCTGGACATTGCCAGTGTAACGCTGCCCGTCATTGGGGAGCTGCCGGAGGCACGGTTCGTCAGCACGCAGATCACCGACGATTTCATGTATATCAAGGTGGTCAATCCCCGCTTGCAGGCGGATGTTGTCCCGGGCGATGTGGTACAGGCCGGCGTCATCATCTCCAACAGTGAGACAGGGCTGGGCTCCGTTACCATCCAGCCGCTGATCTACCGTTTGGTGTGCTCCAATGGCATGGTGATCAACGACGCCAAAACCCGCCGCAATCATGTGGGGCGTGCCGCGACCAGCGAAGAGGACTTTTCCATCTATTCCAACGAAACGCTGTTGGCCGATGACCACGCCTTTGTGCTGAAGATCAAGGACACCGTCCGCGCCGCCATCTCTGAGGCAAGGTTTGCCCAGGTGGTGAGCCGGATGCGGGAGAGTACGGAGGCCATGCTGGATACCAAGCAGCTCCCTGCCATTGTCAAGCTGGCTTCTTCCAGCTTCGGCATTACGGAGGACGAGAGCAACGGCGTTCTGGAGCATCTGATCACCGGCGGCGATTTTTCCCTCTACGGGCTCGCCAATGCCGTGACCCGCTTCAGTCAGGATGTTGAGAGCTATGACCGGGCAACGAAGCTGGAGGAGATCGGGTACAGCGTTATGACGATGTCGCCCGCCCTCTTCCGGCAGATGAACCGAACGGAACTGCTGGCCGCCTGAGCGGTCGGAATATTTTTAAGGAGGATACGATTATGTACGAACAGACCAACACCATGATGGAGACCAAGACCCTTTTCCAGATCCCGCAGCTTCTTGACGGAGACGACTTCACCAGTGAAGACCTTGCGGACGATATGGAGGGCCTGCGCCTGAGCTTCACCCGCATCAAGATCCCCGGCGGCGGGCACCTGCAGTTTGAGATCCCGTCCGGAAACCCGGATGTGCCGGACTATGCGCCCTATCTGGAGGGTGTCATTCTCTACAGCCACAACTCCAACGCCTACTGGCCGGAGGGCAGCGAGTACGATGATGACCAGCCGCCCCTGTGCCAGTCCTTCGATGGGAAGGTCGGCTACGGTGAGCCCGGCGGCACCTGCGCGGACTGCGTTCTCAACCAGTTCGGCAGCGATGGGAACAACAAGGGGAAGGCGTGCAAGAACATGAGAATGCTCTATCTGCTGCGCAGCGGTGAGTATATGCCCATTCAGATCGCGCTGCCGCCTACCAGCCTGATGCCCTATACCCGCTTCGTCAATGAAGCGTTCCTCTCCCGCCGCCGCAAGGTTTGTACCGGCGTGGTGCGGATCGGGCTGAAGAAGGCCGTCAGCGGCAGCCACGAATACTGCGTCGCCACCTTTACTAAGATCGCCGATTTCGCCGGGGAAGACCTGGCGCATATCCGCGCTTATGCGGATGGCTTTGTGGCGCAGATCAAGGACATCAACGCGCAGAGGGCACAGGCGGGTGCCGCGGCCTCCAGCATCATCGGAGACGGCGATGCCTCGCATCTGGAGTTGCCTGACAACGGCGCGCACTTTGCGTTAGGGGCGGTCATTGATGGAGAACGGGAAGAACTTCCCGCCTGATACGATCCCCCGCATTGAGGAAGAAAAACGGGAAACAGGGCCTCCGCCGGAGGCCCCTGTTCCCGTCCCTTTGACCGAAGCGCAGCGCCGCTTTTCCGCTCAGTACCACGCCCTGATCTATGGATTTCTTCTGGAAAAGAAGCTGGAGATCCGGGAGTATTACGATATTGCGGCAATCGGCTATCTTCACGCTGTCCAACGCTATTTTACCGAAAAGAGTCTGCACAGATACCGCTTCTCCACGATTGCGTGGCGCTCCATGAACAGCAGCCTGAATACCTTCCGGCGTCAGGAGCAGCGGCGGCAAAGCCATGAGTTTTCCTATCAGGCTGCGCATCCGCCGCCTGACGACGCCTTTGATGCACTTCGGGCAAGATTGCTGCTGCACGATCTGTTTCTCCTTGCGGATGAAGAGCAGGCTCTTTTGATCCGCCACCGTCTGCACGGGTGCAGTCTGACGGAAACCGCGCGGGTGGAAGGCATGAGCGTCAAGCGGGTACGGCATCGGCTGAAAGCGTTGTACCGCGCCTATTTTGCGCAGAAAGAAACCAAACAGAAGGAGTTGTGACCCATGAAAAAAATCCGTATCGTTCACGGAACCCTGATGTATCCGCTGGAGGTCGGCAGCCGCGCCCTCATCTTTGAAGAGGGGCGGTATCTCCACACCTCTAAGGTAATCGCCATTCATGGCGTGACGCCGCAGCAGATCCGTTTTGAGACGATGAACTCCCATTACTGCCTGCTGGCTCCCTCCTCGCCGGTCGCGGCTGATGTGCCGGTGACGGTCGTGGAGCAGGCGGCGTAACATTTTGGTTGAAAGGCACAGTACCGTTGCGGTGCTGTGCCTTTTCACTTTATCCAAGGAACAGGAGGTCGAAAAATGTATGTGTTAGAGTTTCGGACTGCCAACCGACATCACACTTGGCTGCGCTGTGCGATCTGTGAAACGAAAGCTCCGCTTGAGCGTGTGCGCCGGGGGCAGCCGAATATGACGCGCTGGCGTATTCTGCGCCTTCCCGGAACGGTGCAGGCCGCCTGCGCAAAATGGAGAAGCGTACCGCTGATGCGGTACGGCCAAAAATCCGCATAGTGATTTGAAAGGAGTGTTTACCCAACATGAAATACTGCAATCCGGACACCTGCTCAGAATGCCTCTATATTGGGGAGGGCGACAGCATCTGCGAGATCTCCCATGAACTGGTGTTGGACAACTGGCAGAGCGTCCCCCATACCATTCCCCTGGAGTGTCCGTTTCGCCGGCAGATTATCCGGCAGCGCCGAAAAGCGGTGCGCAGAAGATGAATGAGCCCGCCAAGCAGCCGTTGGAGCTGCCATCTGCGACCTATGAGCCGCAGTTGTCCGCATCCATTGATCTGGAGCGGTGCCTTTCCAGAGAGGTGCTGCTGCATGTATTTGATCTCAGCGGCACCCACGAGGTAAAAACCTGTTACGGTGACATTGTAAAAATCGTCAACGCTCTGCGGGACTACGCAAAGCTGTTAGAGACGGTGTGCGACGAGTGGGAGCTCGGCGGATTTCACCGGGCAACCTATGAATATCAGGCAGAAAAGCTCCGCCAGATCGCGGACAAGTTTCAACGCGGCATCGGCTATGATTACGATGCTGCCGTGAGGAAGTGCCAAAAGCTGCGGGAGAAAAAGTCTCGCAACGCCGATGTGGGAGAGGAGGCAATGGTTCTTGCTGTCAAGCGCGGTTTTGAGCAGGCGCAGGCAAAAGCCAACAAGCCTTCTTCACCCGGTCAGAATGATGATAAGGAAGTGAACCGATATGAATGATATTTTATCCGGCACCTATAAAGGCAACACCTACCGCATTAAGGTGGAATGCTACCCGAATACCCCGGCGATCAAGGTGCAGCTTCTTCCGGTCAACGCCGGAGAGCGCATCACCATGACGCAGAACCTTGGTCAGCCGCTGCCCCGTTATCAGGCATTTCTCTGTGACGAGATGCTGGAGGTGGACAGCACCGCCTTCATGGACTATATGGAGGAAAATGATCTGGGCTACATCGTGGACTACAAGCGTTACGATGCCGATGTATTTACCGGAGTAAACCGCAGGACTGCCGCCGTTTTTCAGTTCCACTCCGCCGCGCTGCGCCGCCTGAACAAAGTCGGCTGCCAGCGTTACGAAGGGGACTATACGCGGCTCAAGCAGAAACACGCCGAGCGCAGAGCCCGGCGCATGGCCGGATAAGAGGTGGTTGTTTATGTCAAAGATTACGGAAAAGATCGCCAAACTCCTTGCGTTGGCGGAAAGCCCCTACGAGGAGGAAGCCAAAGCCGCGCTGCTGCAGGCCCGGCGTCTGATGGCGGAGCATAAGCTCATGCCGGAGGATATTGAGCCGCAGGAGAACAAGAAGGTGATTCAGGAGTGTGTGGGCGTCACCTGCACGAAGCTCTCTTCGCCGTGGACGGTTTACCTCTCCACGCTCATTGCCGCACATTACTGCTGCAGGCCCTATCGGAGTTCCGTACATGGCAGCAAGGTTTCGGAGATCGGATTTATCGGCATGGAGGATGACTTCAAGCTCTGCAAGCTGGCGTTTCTCTATGCCTACGAATGCATCGCAAGCCGATGCAGGCAGATCCGTACCCAAAAGGAATATCCCGCAAAGACGCTTCGGGAGATGTGCAATTCCTATGGCTGGGGCTTCTGCCGCGGGCTGTCTGCCGCTTTCCAAAAGCAGGAGGCCGAACACCAGGAATGGGGATTGGTCATGGTCGTGCCGCAGGCGGTCGAGGATGCCGTTTCCAAAATGAAGCGGAGCAGTTATAAGATCTCGCCCCAAAGCAGTATGAACCATCAATACGCAGCCATGGGCTATGCGGATGGGCAAGAGTTCGATATGCGCCGCCGGCTGGAGCCTTCGGCATAATCCTTTACTCCTGCCCTCACCAATAAAGGGTTTGCGGATGCGTGATCATTGTGGTACAGTAGCTTCGTGAAAGGAGCTGACATTTATGCCACATGTTATCTCTGACTGCGGCTTTGGCAAGCTGACAGAAGCCCATACAGGAAAGCCGCCTATGGAAGATGTCTATGCAAAGCTTGCAGAAGCGGAAACCGACATTCAAACGGGAATGGTGTCCGATGCCATGGAAGAGCTGCGTATGCTGCGGGAAAAATATGGCCTGTAAAACCGAAAATACTGTATATCTCTTACGGTTTTCTTCTATTAGGCAGAACTAAAAGGAACTAACATGAGCAGATAATAGCTTTGATTTGAAACCACTGAAGTAAGGAGAATCGCATCATGTATGTTCTCGATGGAATTGCGTATGCAGGAAAACTGAAACCTGGTATCAAGGTTTGTGGTGTCCGCCCATTAGTAGGTCACAAGCTATGGCTTCGCTTCACAACCGGAGAGGCAAAAGTGTTCGATTTCACACCGCTGCTAAAAGAGCCGGGATTTGCACCGCTGGCAAATGAACACACGTTTGCCGGTGTCTACATTGATTATGGTGTAACCGTCTGGAATGATGGCGATATTGACATTGCTCCGGAGTACCTCTACGAGCACGCAGTAACGAAAGGATCCTCATAACGGCAAAGTGAACGATACGGCGACGCACAGTATTGACATTGTAAATAAAAACGCATATAATGTCAACATAAAATAAAAAGGGGGGTTCGTTATGGCAAGTACGAATATCAATATCCGTATGGATAGTGATCTGAAAAAGCAGTTTGAGGCTTTTTGTGCTGATATGGGAATGACAATGACGACCGCTTTCAATATCTTTGCGAAAAAAGCGGTTCGGGAGTATCGGATTCCCTTTGAAATCGGTGCGGAAATCCCGAATGATGAAACAAAAGAGGCGATTCGGGAAGTGCAGGAAATGAAAGCCGATCCTACGCTTGGCAAAAGCTATACGGATGTGGATGCGATGATGAAGGATCTTCTGGCATGAAATATACCGTAAAGCCATCTACAAAGTTCCAGAAAGATGTAAAGCGCATACAACGCCGTGGGTATGATATTTCTCTGTTAACTGAAATTATCAAAAAACTGGCTAATGGAGAGACTCTGCCTGAGAAAAACAAGGATCACAACTTGGGTGGTGACTACGCTGGTTGCAGAGAATGTCATATTGCTCCGGATTGGCTGTTGATTTACGAAATATCTGGTGAGAGTCTGATTTTATATCTAACCAGGACGGGGACACACAGCGATTTGTTCTGAGGCAGGCAAATCCTATCCGACATGGATCGTGCCATAGTGCGGGACTCTTTGCACGGAGAAGCAAAATGCGACCTATTTTGGAGGCTTGGTATGCCATTACAGGGAGACCAGTTGAGCCGCATGACGATTCGCGGCTTCAAATCCATCAAAAGCTGCGATATTTCTTTTGGGAAAATCAATGTGCTCATTGGTTCTAACGGCGCGGGAAAGAGTAACTTTACTTCGGCCTTTTCCTTTCTCCAGAATATTCTGTCTAAAAATCTTCAGGTGTCTGTGGGACAGAGCGGCTTGAGTTCTCTTTTATATAATGGCCGGAAAGTAACCGATGAGATTGGCTTTGAGGTATTTTTCGGACAGAACTCTTATGGTTTCGTTCTGGTGCCAACCGATGATAACCGGTTGATCTTCCAAAAGGAATACTTCGGTTATCATGATGACTTGGATAATGAGAGCAATATCGGATGCGGGCATAGTGAATCCCAGTGGGAAAACAGCGTCCATAGCGGAATTGACGATTACGTTGTCCAAACCCTGCGCAAGCAAAATTGGCGGGTGTATCATTTCCATGACACAGGTAAGGGTGCCAGAGTCAAGCAGGAGCATAACATTTCCAATAATAAAATGCTGCTGTACGATGCGGCAAACCTTGCTGCATTCCTTTACCGGTTAAAAAACTTCTTCAAGTCGAGCTACGATGAAATTGTGGAATCGATCCGTCTGGTCGCACCTTACTTTGATGACTTCGTTTTGGAGCCCCAGGAGGGTAATGAAGAGCAGATCGTCCTACGGTGGCGTCAGGTCGGCTGCGAAGATGTTTTCAATGCTTCTCAGCTTTCGGATGGTACTCTTCGCTTTATCTGTCTGACAACACTTTTGCTGCAGCCCCATGAGCTGCAGCCGACTACCATCATTGTAGATGAGCCGGAGCTCGGCCTGCATCCCTATGCAATCACGATTTTCTCTGAGATCGTGCGGCAGCTTTCCAATGAAAAGCAGATCATTATATCTACGCAATCTGTAGAGTTGCTGAACGAGTTCGATGTGGAAGATGTCATTGTCGTTGACCGGAGTGATACCGGTTCTGAGTTCAGACGGTTAGATCCGGAGCAGCTCAAGCTGTGGCTGGATGGTGACTACACGCTGGGTGACCTTTGGAAGAAAAATGTTTTGGGAGGTAGACTCACGAAATGAACAAGGAAAATACGGTTCTGCCCGCACAGGAACTACGCCCACTGCCTCCTGAACAGTCCCTTTCCGCCAAATTGCTGGCGGCTCGGAATGACCGGAAGCGCGGTGTGCAATATCTGACGGCGGAACAGGTTCTAACCAGCATGGATCGTGCCGTAGCGCGGGGCTCCTTGCTCTGAGAACTCAGCCTCGTTTGGAAGGAAGCCATTCCTTTCAAACATTTGGGTCGCCTGACCCGTGCAAAAAGGAATCGCTGCCGCATGGCAGCATACTACGATGGACGTACAGACTTGTAAAAAGTCTGTGCGTCCTTTTTCATTTTCAGGAGGACGATATGAAACCCACCTATTCAGACGTCGGGAAACTGGCGTGGTATCCGGACATCGCCTGCCCTGTCTGCGGCGGTGATGTCAACTCATGGGATAAGCGATGCAGCCGTGCGCTGGGCTATCGGCAGATCGTATGCGAGGGCTGTATCTCGGAGGAGTACCAGGTCACGGTGGAAAATCTGCGCTATGTGATGGAAAACCACTTTGGGCTGGTTCCGTGTCCGGGGATATGAGCATGGAACAGAATCAACTGACCCGGGATCTCTACGCCGCAGGCTATACGCGGGAGAATCACCCATCCTTCGTGTATTGGAGTGACTGGCAGAATTTCGGCTATCTCTTTGAGGCTCTATTGAAGTTTACATGGGAAACACCGTGCGGTCTTCTGGTCGCGGGGGAAAGCTCTCTCGGGCGTGGCCTTGCCTGCAGCGACGCCTCGTTCCAAGGCATCGATTACTGCCCGGAAAATGACAACCCGCTGCTGCGCTGTCCCTATGAACGCAAGGACTGTCCACACAGCATCAGCTGCTTTCCTGTCCCTCTCTGCCCCTGCCACACCACCGGTAAGCGATATTCCTACGAGCAAAGCGCCGAGAAGGTGGAAACGGAGAGAAGCGAGAGACAGCACCGGCAATACATGGAGATCACCGGCGGGGCCTACTGCGCCTGCGTGGTAGACTGCAATGGCTATGAAGGTGGCCGTGTCGAAGTCAAATACGATGTGGAGCAGTGCATTCGCTGCCGCTGTCAGAATCCCGTCTGCGTCATTCGCAAGCAGGAGCGAGACTTGAGCCGTGCCAATATCTTTTATGATGTGCGCCGCACATGGATCACCCGCATCGGCTTTCTGGAGGAAAAGAAAGTACAGGTGACCAAGGGCGAGCGTGTGTTTCCCCATCCTGTGGCCCGAACGGACGCGGAGATCTGGCTGGAAATGAAAAAGGCGCGCTTCAACCCGCTTTGGGGCAGCTCTGTGATCGACTCCCCGCACCTGACACCAGAGGATCGGCGGCAGACATTTTTCAGCAAAATGCACCGTCGGTACGGGGAGTATGATTACTTTGAATTTCACTACGATGTGGAGAATATCCGCATTGCCAAAAGTGAGCAAAGAGATCTGCTGCAAGACCTGCGGGATGTGGCGGACGGTTTGGAAGTCATTCATGCAGTCGATCTCAAGAAGGAACAGGCTGCTAAAAAGCGGGAATCCCGGCGGCGGCGCAGGGAGCAAAAGGAGCGGCGGCTGAATAAGCAGCGCTCTCCGGCTCCACCCAAGGAGGAACAACTTACATTACTGACAGAGGAGGATCATTTCAACGATGGCAGTCAAACTGACTGAACAGACAAATGGGCCCCATATCTTTATGAGGCTCCGTCTGGACAGCGGCCGTGTCGAGGAAATTGACGCTTACATCACAGAGAAAGGCTGGCACTATGTCACCAGCGCAGACCGCACCCCGGAGGTGCGGCTGCGGATCATTGCGGCGTTTCATGCGCTGCATTGACCTGCTTTCTATACATTTCAGGGGAGGATGCCGGTTTTCGGCATCCTCCCTCCTATTTGCACAAAGGATGTGATTTGAACATGAAATACGAGTATC
The DNA here is from genome assembly GCF_018919205.1 of Dysosmobacter acutus. NCBI lineage: Bacteria > Bacillati > Bacillota > Clostridia > Eubacteriales > Oscillospiraceae > Dysosmobacter > Dysosmobacter acutus. The sequence continues at coordinate 3,032,773 of NZ_JAHLQN010000001.1, read as the reverse complement.
ACCCACAAAGGCGGACGGAGCAGGAGCGCAGGAATCTGAATAAGCAGATCCTCCGTCTGCTGCAAAGCGGCGCCTGTGAGCAGGCCGGTGTGACCGACGAGGACATTTTCAATCGCTATACCGGCGATGGCGGCCTGCATGGGCTGCAGCGCAGTGACTATGAAAACTACAACGCATTCAGCGCGGCAAAAAAGGAACTGGAAAACGGCCAGTTTTTCACGCCGCCGCCTCTGTGCGAAATGATTGTTTCGGCTCTGCGCCTCTCCGACACGGATCTGGTGGCGGATCTCACCTGCGGCATGGGAAACTTTTTTAACTTCCTGCCAAACGAGAACAACGCCTACGGCTGTGAGGTCGATCCCAATGCTTGCGCCGTTGCCAAAAAGCTCTACCCGCAGGCCCGCATCGTACAGGGTGACATTCGGGACTATGAGCCCCAAACGCATTTTGATTTTGTTCTGGGCAATCCGCCCTTTCACCTGCGCTGGATCATGCCGGACGCCACCGTTATGACTTCCCATCAGTATTACTGCCTGAAGGCGGCAAAGCTGCTCAAGCCCCTCGGTATCCTGGCGGTTATTGTGCCGGCATCCTTTCTTGCTGACAGCTTCTCCGACAAAAGCGCCATCCGCATGATGGAGAGCCGATTCAGCTTCTTAGGGCAGGTGATGCTGCCGGAGCACGCCTTTTCAGACAGCGGCGTGGACGACTTTCCTACCAAGCTGCAATTCTGGCAGAAGAAAAGCACCGCGGTGGAGTGGGCACCCAAACGGTACTCGACGGACTGCGCGGATATCTATATTCCCTCCGGGTATCCGGTCATGGCAGCGACCGCGCTTTACGAGAAGCTTGTCATGGTCGCAAAGGCGGATCTGGCAGGCAATCGGAACAGAGTCTTTCTGGAACTGGCACAGCTCAAAACCACCAAGAGCACTTTTCTCTATCAGGTGAAGAAGTACCTGTATCAGATCCGAAGCCATCCGGCCACGCGGGAAAAATACGACGCCTGCTTTGCCTATGTCCATCGGTTTTATACCCAGCGGCAGCCGGCGGATATGCCCTATGAGGAGTGGCAGCGCGTGCAGCTTACCGAAGCAAAGGTGCTGGCGTATCTGAAGCAGGCGCTATGCCGCCAAAACGCCAAGCCGGAGCGGGACGAAATTCGTCTGGTCAAGCAGAAATACAGCTTTGTCTACAAGGCATACAGCCGGAAGATGGCAAAACTCCTGACGGACGAGATGCGCACGCCGGTGCCGATCCATCAGGCGGTGCTGAACGATGAGCCGGAACGGTTTCCGGGCTATGAGCGGCTGCTGCGCCGGAAACGCCGGGAGTATGACAATCAGGAGCAGCCCTTTTCCGAGATGGCCGAAAACGCGCAGCTTGCTGACTGGATCGACCGGTTTCAATATTGGGACGCCCAGAATCATGCTTACATCCACCTGAACCCGCTCCAGAGCCACGATGTCAACCTGACTCTCCAAAAGCGGTATGCCTTCCTGCAATGGGAGCAGGGCAGCGGCAAAACCCCCGCCGCCATCTTCACAGGGAAATATCGTTGGGACGCAGGACTGGTACACAGCATCTGGGTCATTTCCAGCGCCATATCCATTCGCAACAACTGGGATGTGATTTTGAAGGGCACAGGCTTTTCCTATGTGTTTGTGGAGCGGCTGGCTGATCTGCAGCGCATCCGACGGGGAGATTTTGTGATCCTGACACTGAACAAGGTCAGCCAGTATAAAAAGCAGATCGGACGCTATATCAAGCAGCTTGGCTATAAAATCCAGTTTATTTTTGATGAGAGCGACAACATCTCCAACCCCAGCTCCAAGCAGACGCTTTCCGTGCTGTCCTGCTTTCGCCGCTGCAAATATAAGCTCCTGACTACCGGCACCAGCACGCGGAACAACATCTCCGAATTTGCCCCGCAGTTGGAGCTGCTCTACAACAATTCCATCAATATGATCTCATGGTGTCGAACGCTTTACAGCTACGATAAGCGGTCTGAATATATGGAGCACAAGGAAAACCCCTATTATGGAATGCCGATCCCCGCTTATAAAAAGGGCTACCGCCTGTTCGCAAACTCCCATCTGCCGGAGAAAATCAGCGTCTTTGGCGTGGGACAGCGAAATCAGGACATCTACAACGCCGACGAATTGGATCGACTGTTGGGAAAGACGGTCATCACCCGCACCTTTGAAGAGGTCACGGGAAAGGACATCCGCCGTATCCATCAGATGCCGATTCCGTTTCTCCCGGAGGAGCGGGAGGTCTACAATATCGTGCTGAAGGAGTTTTACCGCATCCAGCGCGAGTATTACAGCTCGACCGGAAACAGCAGAAAGGACGCGCTGATGCGGCTCATTCAGCAGATCACCCTGCTTCTGCGCATCAGTGCCGCTCCGGACTGCATGAAGGAATATGAAGGCGAGACGCCGCTCAAGGAGATGGCCGTTGTGGAAGCCCTTGCCAGATGGCCGGAAGAAGTTGTAGCCATCGGCGTGCGGCATACAACGGTGTTGGACCGTTACGCCGCCGCCATCCGTGAATACCTTCCGGACCGGCCCCTTTTTGTGGTGACGGGCTCCACCGTCACCTTCGCCAAGCGGCGCGCTCTGCGGGATGTATTGCGGGACAGTCAGAACGGCATCCTGCTCTGCACGCAGCAGAGTCTTCCATCCAGCGTCAACTTCGAGTTTGTCAACAAGATCATCATTCCGGAGATGCACTACAACAACGCCGGCATGAGCCAGTTTTATATGCGCTTCGTCCGCTACACCTCCACAGAAAAAAAGGATCTGTATTTCCCCATCTACATTGGAAGTCTGGAATCCAACCTCATGCAGATGGTGCTGGCAAAGGAAAAGCTCACCATGTTTATGAAGGGGCAGGATGCGGATATGGACGAGATCTATGCCAAATTTGGTGTGGATTATGACCTGCTCTCCACGTTGATGACCCGTGAAACGGATGACGAGGGACACCTGCGTATCCGCTGGGGCGAACAGAAGATCGCCTGATTTCAGGAAAGGAACAAAAAATGGATAAGTTTTATATTGAGCTCTATCCAAAAGCTGATTTGGAAAACGAATGGGCAAAGAACAAGCACACGCCCGGCGCCATGCCCTGTATGCGCTGCGGCGGCCCCATGCGGAAATCTCTTGCCGAAAACGCTCTGAGCCGTGCGCTGAACATCTATGTCTGCCCTGCGTGCGGCATGGATGAGGCCCTGCGGGATGCCGCGGGGAAGGTACTCCCCATAAGCGAGTGGTACGCCGTGAAGCAGCACCGTTTTGCGGAGCATAAGGACCCGCAGGCAGTCAAGCTGACGCCTGCCTGTGCGTTCATGGAGATCTTCTCCGGAGTGCGGAAGACGCTGCCGTTGAGCAGCGCCCGGTATCCTGCTTCGCTGGTTGCCTATTCCCGCTCTGACTATGACGGGTGGCGATGGTGGACAACATGGTTCCCGGATGAAGAAATACGCCCAGCTCCGGAGCTTGGGCAGGAGATCGATGCCTTCCAGTCACAGCTTTTTGCCCTGCCGGAATTCAAAAACCTGTGGGCGATGGAGCGGATGTGCCGGCTGTATGCCCAGCCGACAAATGAGCCCACGGAATTTAATCTGTACGCAGAAACGGCGCATTTTCAAATCTGGCTCCGCTTGATTACACGGGAGCGGGACTATAATCTCTACACATATTTCTTTGCAAAATAACCCAGTTGTTCAGACGCAGAAAGCCGGGGCCGCATCGCGGCCTCCGGCTTTTTCTTTGTGTACAGGCATATTTTTTCCGGAACGATCCGATTTTTGTTGCTCTTATGCGTATTACATCCGTATAAGAGAAGTATAGGAGGTACATAGCCATGTTAATTGCTGTCGATCACGGGAACAAACAAATCAAAACCGTCCATACACCGCCGTTTACCTCCGGGCTTATCCAGAGCGACACGCCCGGCTTCGGAACGGACGCATTGGCCTATCGGGGGAAGTATTACACATTGACCGATCAGCGGATCCCCTACCGCAGAGATAAGACAGAGGATGAACGCTTCTTCATTCTGACGCTTTTTGCCATCGCGCATGAGATCGAAGCGATGGGACAGTACAGCGGCAGCCTCATGCGCGTGCAGCTGGCGGTCGGCCTTCCTCCCGCGCATTTTGGCGTGCAGGCAAAGCGGTTTATCAACTATTTCAACGGGCGGGGTGCAGTTGCTTTTCAGTTTAAGGGAAAGCCCTATGCCATTTTCATTGAAAACACAGCCTGTTTCCCGCAGTCCTTTTCTGCCGCTGCTGCCACGGTAAAAAACCTCGCCTCATTCCCCAGAGCGCTGGTGGTCGATATCGGCGGCTTTACGGCAGATTATGTGCGTTTGCGGAACGGCGTGCCGGACATGGCAGCCTGTGATTCTCTGGAAAACGGTGTGATCCTGCTCTATAACCGCATCTGCGCAAAAGCAAATGCCGAGCTGGACATTCTGCTGGAGGAAAGCGAGATCGACCGGATCCTGCGCGGCGAGGATCAGGACGCGGCGCCGGAGGTCATCGCTCTGGCAGAACGGGAGGCACAGGAATTTATCAACGACCTGCTCAGCGGCCTGCGGGAGCGGATGCTGGAACTCAAGTCCGGCAAAGTGATCTTCCTGGGCGGGGGCGCTACTCTGCTGCGCCGGCAGATCGAAGCGTCCGGAAAAATCGGGCAGGCGATTTTTGTGGAGGACATCAATGCCAATGCCAAGGGGTATGAGTATCTTTACCGGCTTCAGCACAGCGGGCGGTGAGTGCTATGACCGACAAGAAGGACCCCGGGAAATTCACGATCCGCTTCAACATCTGTGACCCACAGCATAAAGCGGTGATCGACCTGCTCAACCGGCAAGGCCGCAGCAAAGCGCAGTTTCTTGTCAGCGCTGTCCTGCACTATATCAACTGCAAGGAGACACCGGAGGTATCTGTTCCGGTTCCAAATCAGGCGGCACTGGAGGAGATGATCCTTGCCATCCTGACAAAGAACCAGAGCTACCTGAAAAAGCAGCCCGAGCCGAAGCCGGCCCCCGCACAGCAGGATGCGGCTATCTCCGCTGCGTCTGAACCTATGCCGCCCGCAGACGGAGCAGAATTGGAACAATGGTTTGGCGGGCAGGATGGTGTGACATCGATCCTGAACTCTCTGAAAATGTTCGAACAGGACTAAAAGCAAATGACCGGAGACGGTTTCCCATCTCCGGTCACAGTCCTTATGGTTCCGAATGCTCCAGGGCACTGCTGAGCATGGCGTATATCATGTTCAGCTGCTTCGGCGTTGCCTGCCTGCACAGGTTCATGATCGCGGCGATGTCCTGTGATTCCGCGTTCGGCAGCATATCCGCCAGCAGGTAGGAGGGCGATACGCCCAGCGCTTCGCAGATGGAGACGAACACAGGCAGGCTTGGCATCTTCGCGCCGGATTCGATTTGACGCAGATAAGTCGCGTTGATGCTGCAAGCCTCAGACAGACGCTCACTCGTCCAGTTCCGTTCCTTGCGTGCCATATTGATGCGCTTTCCGAGTGATTTTCTGTCCATGCTCTCGCCTCCGCTTGTATGCCTGCGGCATAGTTTTTGTACTCTATTAGCTTACATTCATGTTGACTTTCTCAAAAGCCGCTTTTAGAATACAAAATGTAAGCCAATGGACTACAAATGAAAGTGAGAGAAGAATGGAAAGACCGTATCGCTGTGCGATCTTCGGTCAGGCCCCCATGCGGTTCCCGTGGGGCTTTGACGAGGAGGACAGCTTCTGCCGGGAACTGAAAACCGAGCTGCTCCAGCAGATCATGGTTCTGCGGCAGCAGGGCGTAACACAGTTCCTTGTGGCGTGTGACTGCGGCATTGGGCTGTATGCCGCCGAGGGGATCAACCTGATGCGGGAAACGGATCCCGACCTGATGCTGCTTTGCACCGTTCCGCACGAGGAGCAGGCTACCAAATGGGCGCCCTATCTCCGGGAACGGTATTTTGATATGCTCACGAAATGCACCTGCATCGACCACGTCGCCAATCCGGGACAAGACCATGCACAGCTGCTGGCGTACCAGCACATCATTGACCTTGCGGATCTGGCGCTGACGGTCTTTGATGAAGCAGCGCTTCGCGCGGGGCGGGACGAGGATCAAGCCATGACCTATGCCATGAACTGCGGAAAGCCCGTTCTGAACATCGACCCTCACACCCTGAAGCTGTGTGTGCTGAAATAATGGAACTGGCAGGCGTAAATTCTGTTGCGGATCAGGGGGCGTATGCTATTCTTACTCAGCGGCCTGCGGGAGCGGATGCCGGAACTCAAGTCCGGCAAAGTGATCTTCCTGGGCGGGGGCGCTACTCTGCTGCGCCGGCAGATCGAAGCGTCCGGAAAAATCGGGCAGGCGATTTTTGTGGAGGACATCAATGCCAATGCCAAGGGGTATGAGTATCTTTACCGGCTTCAGCACAGCGGGCGGTGAGTGCTATGACCGACAAGAAGGACCCCGGGAAATTCACGATCCGCTTCAACATCTGTGACCCACAGCATAAAGCGGTGATCGACCTGCTCAACCGGCAAGGCCGCAGCAAAGCGCAGTTTCTTATCAGCGCTGTCCTGCACTATATCAACTGCAAGGAGACGCCGGAGGTGTCTGTTCCGGTTCCAAATCAGGCGGCGCTGGAGGAGTTGATCCTTGCCATCCTGGCAAAGAACCAGAGCCATTTGAAAAAGCAGCCCCTGTCAGGCTCAACGCTTGACAGGGGCGGATTGTTTCTTGTTCAGTTTTGTGCTTCTCGCTCCTGACGCAGAAGTGCAATGCAGATCTTGAGCTGATAGACTTTGTGGATGCCCAGCTTTCTGTAAATGTTTTTGCGGTGTGTGGCGATGGTGCTCTCCGAGCAGTTCCTTTGTTCGGAAAGCTCCCGGGGACTGCTGCCATCCGCCAGAGCCTCCAAAATCTCTCGTTCCGTCGGCGTCACGCCAAGGGGCAACTATACCTGTTTGCTGGACCGAGGAGGGGTTCAATATGGACCCACCGGAACAGCCCACTCTATCGGAGAATTAGGACAGAGAAAGAACAAGGACAGGAGCAGAAGTGGGGCGCGGGAAAAGTATGCGGCGGCACATCGTCTCGGGGGAGAGATGCGCCGCCGCCATTGCCGTCATGATTCTTTCTGTGTTTCCGACTCCTGCTGTTCCATCCGCATGAGCGCAACGCAGAGCTGCAGCTGCCGCACCCTGTGGATGCCGGTCTTTTCATAAACCCTCTTGCGGTATGTATCTACGGTGCTGGAGGCACAGCCGATCTGCTCCGCACATTGGCGGGTACTCAGGCCGCTGACAAGAGCCTCGCATATTTCGAGCTCCTTGGTGCTCAGCTTGGCGTAGCCCTTTAAGAATTTATCATAGTCAGCCGGTTTCAGCTCCTTCTTTCCGAGGTGAGCCAAACGACGGATCTCCGCAAGGGAATCGTCCAGCTGCCCCTGCATACCCTCTACCTGCTCTTCAAGCCCCAGCTTTTCGCCTAAAAGCTGCTCGGCTCTGTCCTGGGCATCCTGCCGTTCCGCCTTCAGAGCGGTCACAGCCTCCTCATGGGATCGCATCTTCTCGGAGATGGGCAGCAGCTCCTCAAAGATGGGCTTTCCCTTCTCGCCGCCCGCCACGGTGACATGATCAATGTCCTCCAGAATGGGTCTGAGATAGCGGCGGGTATAGAACAGGCAGCAGCCCACGGCAAAAAACACCAGCAGCGTCAGCAGGGCGGCGATCTCTATCCCGCTTTTCAGCATGGCGCGGTCATAGGTGGCTTTTGAAATCAGCACCGTCAGATCGTGAGGCACCTCATCCCCGACAGCCACTGTAAACGGCTCTGAAATGCCGACAAAGGAAAGCTCCGACCCTACAAAGGCGGTCAGCCCACCGCGCAGGCTCCTTTTTTCCAGCAGCTCATCCGGCACAAAACAGAAGTCGCCTGTGGGATAGGTCAGAAGCCCTCTTTGAACATCCAGCCCCTCCGCGGCATCCGACAGAACACAGGCAAGGCTGCCAATGCCGGTCGGCTGCGCGTGGTGCGCCAAGAAGTAGGTCTGATTGACGGAAAAGCCGCACAGACCGTATACCGTGCCATCCGCGCCGATCATGGGGACGGTCAGAAGGATCGCCTGCTCTGTGGTACCCGGCAGGGTGATGAACTTTGTGGTGCGGCAGCTATGCTCTATGGGTGCGGAGGCTTTTTCCAGATGCTCCGCAAAGCCGGGGAAGTTCGATAGGTCAAATTCCTGCGCCCACTTCCGGTGAGGCATTACCTTGTGCCGCCGCCCGATGTCCGCCATGCCGCGATAGAGCAGCAATTCGCCGGTGGTGTGCTCGGCGTTGCCGCGCTGCACATACAGTCCGGCATGGGAATCCACAGCGGGATCGGAGCTGAGTGAGGCGGCCAGCAGGATAAACGCGCCGGAGCAATCCGTCTGCCGCACATACTGGCACAGCGGCTCCAGCATGGCCTCCTGCAGGGCCTCCACGGCGGCCACATTCCCGTTCAGGGAGGAAAAGTCCGAGGTCTGCTCCTCAATGAGGGCTGTCATATCCTCCGAGAGATGTATGCCCATGACGGAGACGTTCCGCCACAGGGAGGCCATATCCGAGCGAAAGGCTCCCATCTGGAAGGTCAGAGCCTTTTCCGTTTCAGCCCGTGGGCTTTTGAGTTGCCCAAGCAGAAGCAGGGCGACCAACAGCACCGCCAGCAGCAGAGCCGCCAATGCGCCCATGTATAGAAACAGCCGACGTCGCATGGAGGGCTGCGCCTGTTTCAGTTTTGCGAGCAAAAAGCTGGGCATGGACCTTCACCCCCCCTTCCGATGTAGTCGTTTTTTTCAGCGAATGGAGCAGAACAACGCCCAAGTTTCCTCCGCCAGCGCGTCAATGTCCTCACCGGCTGCGGCACGCGCAGGCAACTCCTGCTGGAGCTGGCGCAGACCGTCATAGAGGACGCTGACCTTGCCGTAGTAGCCCTCGAAGCGCGGCTCGGACACGGGGACATAGTCCTCACGCATGGTCTTGAGTGCGGCATAGAGACTCTCATAAGCCGCCGCGGGTGCCGGGAAATTGTCGTAATCCGAGATGGCGTCAAAGGCACCGTTCCGCACCGGCATATAGCCGGTCTGCGCCACGAAGTCGAGGTTGCGCTCTGCCTCCGTCAGCCAGCGGACGAACAGCGCGGCGGCCTCCGCCTTCTGCTCGGTGGTCTTGTAGGCGCAAAGCCCCACGCCTGCCTGTGTCATCAGAGCGTCCGCTCCCGCCGTTTTCGGCATAGGCAGCACATGGAGATCCATGGGCTCCTGCGTGTTGTCCGGGTAGGTGACGGTATCATTATAATATAGAATCGCCGCGGAGGAGCCGAGGCCGCACACCACATCGCCGGTCATCACCTGGGTGTTGGAGTAGAGGTCAGAGACCACCACATGGCCCTGCGCGAGAGATCGGGCGAACTGCATCCAGCTCTCCTTAAATACGGCGTTGTCAGTATCGTACCAGCCGTTTTCCGTGTAGAAATCCCCGCTGCCGCGCTCCATGGCGCAGAGCTCCACGGCACGGATGGGATAATCCAGCGCGCAGAAGGGCTTGCCCGACCAGTCATAGAACTTGCCGGCAGCGTCGTAAAAGCCCTCCCATGTGGCGAGGTCATCGTAGCCGACGCCGGTGGCATCGGAAAAGCGGGCGAAGCCGCTGCCGTTGCACATCAGAAGCTGCGTGGACTTGGAAACGGGGAAGATCAGCAGCCGACCGTCCGCCATACCGTCGGAGAGAAAGCCGGGAACGAAGTCGGAGAGTTCCTCCTCCGTAAACCAGTCGTGCCAATCGACAAGGTTCTCCTCACCCAAGGCGGTGGCATCGGAAATGTGGCAGGTAAAGAGGTCGGGCATCTCCTGCACCTCCTGCCCACCGCTCTGCGCCTCCTTCAGGTAGCCGCCGATCTTGGATGCGCTGCTGGTGCCGGTGACCTTCACCTGCACGCCGCGCTCCTGTCCCACGGTGCGGTTGAACTCCTGCACCAAAAGATCCATGGGCGAGCCTGCCTGTTCGCCGTAGACATGCCAGATGGTCAGAGAGACCGGCTCCTTTTTATTCAGCAGGGACTTCTCTCCGCAGCCGGAGATGGTGAAAAGAAGGGCGGATAGCAGCAGAGCCGCCAGCATACGCTTTTTCATGAAACAGACCTCCAAAACAGAACGGGTGTTTGAAAAATCGGGCTGATTTTCGGATTTTTCAAAAATATTTTTTCGCTTTGTCCCCTAAATGAGGGATTTAGGGGACAGACAAAAGAATGAAAATATGGTACAAGAATAGTGTACGGAGCCGGACGCACCGTCCGGCGACCGTCAGGTGGACAGAGAATCGTTAAAGGGGTACCCCTTTAGGTTGGAGCGAAGCTCCAACCTAAAGATCGCTCGACGCTCTATATCCTGTCGAGCCGACCGCCTCTTTAGCCTTTCCATTGTAGCATATTCCACGACAGCTTTACAAGACGAAATTGGAAAAGAGAGGAGGAATGCGGATGGAGCAGGCGAAGAAAACGGCAGCCTATCGGGTCGTTGCCGACTCGGGAGGCAGCAGGGTCTTCCGTTTTTACTGCGACATCTCCGGCGAGCTGTGCTGCGTGACCAAGCCCATCCGGGCGGACACGGAGGAAGCCGCGCTGGAGATCGCGTGGGAGACGGAGGGCAGGTGGGAGTTCAACCATTGCCCCCAATGCGGGAAGTATGTATCCTCCGCTATGTTCAATGTCAACGCGGGGCTGTGTCTGGACTGCGCCCCGTGGGAGGACGAGTACCCCTCGTTCTGTCATCACTGTGGTGCGCGGCTCCGGGAACCGGACGCCTGCTTCTGCCCCACCTGCGGAGCGAAGCTGATAGCGGACGGTATGGACAGAAAGGAGGGGACGCCATGACCGAATACGATCTGCGGACAAGAAGAGCCCTGCGGCAGGTGACGCTGCTGGAATTCGGCTTCGGACCGGAAACCATGCGGCGATGTAAGCTCTGCCCGGAGTGCGGCAGGGCAAACCCCGCGCAGGACACGCACTGCGCCGACTGCGGCGCGGCGCTGCCGGAAAAGACCCTCTATGACTTCTACCTCTCCCGCCACCGCTGCTGCCCCGGCTGCGGTGTGGCTGTCACCGACTACGCGGTGTACTGCCCGGAGTGCGGGACGCGCTTGCCGAAGGCAGGCGTGACACGGAGAAAGGAGACCGCGGTATGAGCTTTTTCCGAAAGCGGGAGCCACCGGCCAGCGGTCCCGGAGCAGAACAGGTCCTGCCCAGAGCAGTAGCCTGCTTCATCACTCCCGCCATGACCCGCCGCGCGGCGGACTGGCTGGGTAATTTGGGCGGCTGCCGTCCGCTGGGTATTCTATCCGACGACTACGACGATGTGGTCTGGCAGTGTACGGCGGAGAGGGCGGATCTTCTGCTGCTGGAGCTGGACTTTTCAAACGGAGTGGAGGATAAGGACGTTTCCTCTCGCTGCGACATCGCCGTCGAGGTACGGCGGAAGCTGCCGGATTGCCGGGTCTACCTCATCTGCGAGGACGGACACCCGGAAAAGCTGGCCGCGCTGGAAAAGGCGGTGGAACTGAAGCTCATCGACGGCTACTGCATCGGAGACCTCGCCGCAGAGCAGATGCGAACGTGGCTCAGCGAAACGGCAGAAACCATCAGCGGGCGGAGCGCCCGATAAAATGGACCGGCGGCCGCGAGCCGGGGACAAAAACGCGGCGCACAACAAATTCTTTCTATGAAGGAGGAAGAAAAAACATGAGAAAACGAATAACCAGTCTGCTTCTGACGCTGGTGATGCTGCTCTCCCTCGTACCCGCCATGGGCGTGACGGCGCTGGCAGCAGGCGGCGACGGCACCGAAGGAAATCCCTTCGTGGTTACCACCTATGAGGACTTGAAGGAAAAGATGGAGCTAACCGGCGATAAATACATCCAGCTGGGCGATGACATCGACACCTCCACGATGTACGGCGGTTATGGATTGGGATCGACTGACTTTGTCAGTGCGATTGGCAGAAACTATCTTGACCTGAACGGCAAAAAACTGACCCTCAAGAAATCGATCATCGAATCCGATGGCGAAATCCAGTTTATCCGAGTTACTGCGGGCGAACTGATCATTAAGGATTCCCAGAGCGGCGGCGAGATCGTCGGCGTGAACAACGTGACGAGGCGCTATATGCGTTTGATCGATGTCGGGGATGGTGCCAAGCTGACACTGAACAGCGGCAAGCTGCATTTGAAATTCAATGCCGATGCCGATTTGGACAACACAACAATCTGGTCCACGGGAACGGTGGAGATCAACGGCGGCACTGTTGCCATTTCGTGCCCTAACACTTGGGATGAACGAGGAAGTAATCTTTATAATCAGGACTACGCACTGAGTTCGTCCGGCAAGGCCGTGATCAACGGCGGCACCCTTGATGGCCGCGTTTTGCTCGCCGTCGTTGCCAAGGCCTCCGGCGTTGCGGACAATGTGATCACCGGCGGCGACTTCAAGAAGTCGATCTATATCCATAAGGATAAAGACGTGACGGGGGATGTGCCTCTGAACGTATCCATTCAGGGCGGCACCTACTACTATACACCCGGGTATTTCACCCGCCCCGCCAATGCCCCGTACTTTCCGGGAAAGAAAGAAAGTGACCCCTCTGAACTATTCCAATTCGCTACGGGGGATTTTACAGAGAAGGATGTACCTCATGACGGCGCTGTTTATCCTGCATTTCCCGGCGAAAGTTCGGGTTTCAATGGTTCCAATTACGATGTGAAAGCATTTGCCTCCATGTTCCCCAAGAACGCGATCATCACTGCCGCGGGGCAGAAGTATGATTACTATGACGTGAGGGAAGATGAGCCGATGCACATCGTCGTTAACGATGCTGCGTTTACCGGCTCCAGCAGTGCCTTAGACCTTGCGCATCTGGTAAACAGCCACTATAAGACCATCACGGTCACAACGCTGCCCGAGGACGCGCTGAAGGACATGAAGCTGACCGTTGGCTCGGATGGCACGCCGCTTCCCGCCAAAGGCACCTCCACCGTTTCCGGCGATGTGACGCTTGGCAGCGACGGCAATCTGACAAAGGATGTCTATATCACCGCCCGCGGCAATCAGCAGCTGAAGGAAATGTATTACAGCAAACCCAGCAAGATCGACTTCGGCTACAGGCTGAATATCTTCAAGGACGGCGAGAGAGTAGACTACACGGGGGTTATTAGCCAGACCTATGCCGCCGTGGGTGACGAGATTTCTGTCAGCGTGCAGCTGCCGAACTTCAAGTTTGAGGAAGGCGTATATACCTTCCGCCTCGGTCTCTATGCCTACCTCCGCGGCTCGGAGGCGCAGATCGGTGAATACCTCGTTGGTCTTTGGAAGCTGACGGCGGAAAAGGAACCCCCCGCACCCGTGGCGCATAGCATCAAGATTGGAAACACCCACGGTACGGCAACCCCCTCCACGGCAATGGCCGGAGAAACCGTCACCGTGAAGGCGAAGGATCGCACCGCCGACAACATGATGTTTACCCAGTGGTATACGGAAACTGCCGGTGTGACTTTTGCGGATGCGACCAAGCAGGAAACAACCTTTGTTATGCCGGACTGCGATGTGGAAGTGAACCCCGGCTACCATGGGGTTTCGTTCACCAATCAGCCTACCGGCAGCTGGCTTTCTTCGGTTGATGACAGCAAGGTTTACTTTGCATTCAGCCAGCCCATCACAAGCTGGAAGCTGGTGAATGAAGATAATACAACGCTTGCCAGCGGCAACGCTGAAAGTGCGAATGCTCTTGTCGCGGCAACTCTGGGTCCAAAGCCTGATAAAACAGAGATGACCTGCCGGGTTATCGTTACCGCCAATGGTCAGAACTTTACAAGCAATGAGTTTACTTTGAAATGGTATAACGTCCCGGGCGCACCGGATGTAACGGTATATCCAGAAGGCGGCAAGTTCGTTGAGACGCTTGATGTAAACCTGGAAACGCCGAATACCTATTGGGAGATTCTCTATACCACGGACGGTTCTGACCCGTATGACAAGAGTGGAACGACCTGGACAAAGAATCCAGCCGCCACAGTATCAAACGATAGTACACAAGTAAAGATTAGCAAGGACACCACCATCAAGGCTTGCCTTTATAACTCTGAGGGTTACAGCAATATGGAGAAATTTGGCGACATCGCAACCTGTGACTTCACTAAGGTTGAACTCACGCCACCTGTTGCCGACCCTCCTTCCGGCACCAGCTTCTATGATAGCCTGAACGTCTCCCTGTCCACTGATATTGTCAATGCAAAGATCATGTTGTCTTATAATGATGGTGATGTAGATGATCTCAGCGATCCCAACCAGTGGAAGGAATATGAACCGGAGAAGGAGAGCATCACTCTTAGCGGTAGTTATGGTATGCACGGATTCGACGCACTCACCGGTATCCGTATGGAGCATCCCGATGGTTATACATATTGGGTGCATAGCGATAAGCAGGAATATTTATATCCTCGCATTTCCTATGCCACTATTGCCGACGCAAGCGTAGTCGGCAAGGTAAATGAAGAAATCAACCCTGTCAACGTAAGCATTACGCTGAGTGGTGACGTATTCGCGGAAGATCTTACGGCAGGCGTGGATGTTTCCAGCTGGTTTACCAATCTGCCCGCAGGTCTGACCGCCAAGGTCAAGGATCGAACCAACTATACAAAGACCTTGGTCATCACCATCAGCGGCACGCCTACGGCGACCTCCGCCGCGGCCATCAGCGTTGAAATGCCGAAGAGCGCGCTGCGTTATACCGGCACCGGCACTGCCATTGAACAGACCGTCCTTCCCAACTCCAAGGCGGTCTACAGCATCGTTGAGGGTGGCACCCATACGCATAACTATAGTGCGTGGGCAAAGCTGGACGACAACTGCCACTATCAGACCTGCTCCGTTGCCGGTTGCGATGAACCCACTAAGTTCGAAGACCACACCTTAGTCGGCAACTGGAAGCTCGACACGGCTGACAACACCAAGCACTACAAGGAGTGCGATGTCTGCAAGGGCAAGGTTGAAGCCCCCCATGTGGAGAGCAGCAAGATCACCGTTATCCCTGCTGGCATCGGCAAAGAGGGCACATGGAAGACAGAATGCGTTGACTGCGGCAAGCCGATGAATACCGGCACGTTCCCCGCGCTGACTGCCATTTCTGCGGTCAACGTGACCGTCACCGCTCCCGTCAAGGGTGAAACTCCGAAAGATGCAACGACGGCTGATGCCACCTACAGCGTCGCTAATACCGCTTGGGACCCCACTGTCAGCGGCACCTTCGCAGGCGGCACTAAGTACACCGTGACGGTTTCTCTGGAGGCCATCGGCAACAACCGTTTCACCAATGCTACCACCTTCCAGATCAACGGCAAAACGGCTGCGGTCGTCGGTACAAAGCCCACTGCCGCTGGTGCGGATAGCACCAAGATTACCCTTGAGTTCCCCGCAACCTCCAGCGGCTCCACCGGTGGCGGTGGCGGCGGCGGTGTCACCACCTATCCCATCACTGTGAAGAGCGCCAAGAACGGCGATGTGACCGCGAGCCACAAGTCCGCCTCCAAGGGCACTGCCGTCACCCTGACGGTCGATCCCGACAAGGGCTATGTGCTCGATACCCTCACCGTTCTGGACGGCAAGGACAAGGAGATCAAGCTGACCGAGAAGAACGGCAAGTATACCTTCACCATGCCCGCCAGCAAGGTCACCGTGGCGGCCACGTTTAAGGCTTCTGCCCCCACCGGCAAGAATCCCTTCATCGACGTGCCCGCTGGCTCCTACTATGAGGACGCTGTTGTCTGGGCGGTTGAGAAGGGCATCACCAGCGGCACCAGCGCTGTGACCTTCGACCCCAACGGCAACTGCACGAGAGCGCAGGCAGTCACCTTCCTGTGGCGTGCTGCCGGTTCCCCCGCCCCCAAGACCAAGGTCATGCCCTTTACTGACGTTCCCTCCGGCAGCTACTACTATGACGCTGTCCTGTGGGCGATGGAGCAGGGCATTACCAAGGGCACCAGCGACACCGCTTTCAGCCCCAATGCTTCCTGCACCCGCGCTCAGATCGTCACCTTCCTGTGGCGTGCCAACGGCAGCCCCGCTGTCAGCGGCAATTCTGCCTTCACCGATGTGGCGGCTGACGCTTACTACGCGGCGGCAGTCACCTGGGCGGAGAAGAACGGCGTCACCGGCGGTATCGGCGGCGGACTGTTCGGCTCCAACAACAACTGCACAAGAGCCCAGATCGTCACCTTCCTCTATCGCAGTGTGAAGTGATCCTCCGGGCATAACGCGCAAGCAAAGCACCGAAAGGCGCGGCGGCCATGCCGCCGCGCCTTTTCCCAAAAATCGAAAACGGGCGGGACCCTTTCCCACCGAGCGAGGAGGCATATCCATGAAAAAACGAATCTTCCTGCTGGCGGCGCTGGCCGCCGGTCTTGTGCTGTGCCTCGCCGCTTGCGGGGAAACCAACGGAGACCCCATCACCGTCACCCTCTGGCATGTTTACGGAGGTGAGGTAAACTCGCCCATGAACGCGCTGGTGGAAGAGTTCAACCGCACCGTCGGGCAGGAGCAGGGCATCCGGGTGCGGGTGGACAGCGTCAGCAACAGCGGCGTTATCCACGAGAGCGTGCTGGCCGCTGCCTACAAGGACCCCGGAGCGCCCGAGCTGCCGGACCTGTTCGTGTCTTACCCAAAGACCGTGCTGGCGCTGCCGGATGAGAACATTCTGGCGGACTACCGGGACTATTTCACCGACGAAGAGCTGGAGGGCTACCTCCCTGAATTTGTTGAGGAAGGAACGATCCATGACCGGCTGGTCATTCTGCCGCTGGCAAAATCCACGGAGATCCTCTTTGTGAACAAAACGGCCTTTGACCGTTTCGCCGCCGAAACCGGCGCAAGCCTGGGCGAACTGGCCACCTGGGAGGGGCTGTACGCCATGGCGGAGCGGTATGCGGACTGGTCGGGCGGCAAGTGCTTCTTCGTTCACGACTACCACTTCAACTATTTCCAGGTGGGGGTGGAGTCGCTGGGCGAGGACTTTTTCGACAAGAACGGCATTGCCTTCGGCCCCAAATTCGCCTACGCATGGGAGCCTTACGCCAGAGCTGCGCTGACCGGCGGGCTGTGGCTGGGCAGCGGCTATGCCACCGAGCCGCTGCGCACCGGCGACGTGATCGCGTCCGTCGCCTCATCCGCCAGCGTGCTGTACTATTCCGACGTTGTGACCTATGAGGACAACCGTACCGAGCAGGTGGAGATCGTCTCGCTGCCCTGTCCCATCTTCGAGGACGGAGAAAAGCTGGTCATGCAGCGGGGCGTGGGAGTCTGCACGGTAAAGTCCACGCCGGAGCGGGAAAAGGCCTGCATGACCTTCCTGAAGTGGCTGACCGAGCCGGAGCGGAATGCGGACTTCGTTACATCCCTTGGATACATGCCGGTGACGAAGGAGGGCTTTGACCGCTACCTGCCTGCCGCCATCGAGACGCTGAGCGATCCCATGTATGTTTCGCTCTATGAAGCCTTTCTGAAAACGCGGCAGGACTACACGTTCTATGTGCCGCCCCAGCGGGAGGATTATCTCAATCTTGAGACCCACTTTGAAAAGGCGGTGCGTCTGCGCCTGGCGGCCGGGCGAGCCCAGTACCTGGAGCAGGGCGCGGACGCACTGGAGCCGCTGCTTCGTACCGTGCGGGAAGAGCTCCAAAAAAGCTATGGCAAGTGACAAAAACGGGAAGGGAGGGATCTCCGTGTTGCTTTTGAGCAGGCGTCTGTCCAAAACTGACAGTTCAGCGGGCAACCGCAGCATCGGCGGCAGTCTGGTGCTGTACTGGCTGTGTATGGTGCTGGCGATGCTGGCTGCCGCGCTGCTACTGCTGAGCGTGACGGGGGTCCTCTCCCGCACAGCACGCCAATTCGGGGAGACGGCGGCTTTGCAGCAGAGCAACACCGCCGCACTTTTTACTGCCCAGATGGATGCCCTCGCCGCGCAGGGCATTGAGCTTTCCGAAACGGTCGGCGGAGAGCTGGAGCGCTTTCTTGCCCGCCGCGGTCTCTCCTTTGACGCGCTGAATGACGATCCGGCGCTTATCGCAGAGCTGGAATCCCTGATGATCCCCGCTCTGGAAACCACCATGGCGGGCAGCACCTGCAGCGGCGTATATTTCTGTCTGGATGCCACAGCCAATACAACGCTGCCGGAATCCAAAACCTCCCGCATGGGGGTGTATCTCCGCTATTCCGGTCTGCGCTCTGCCCATCCCAGCGGCATCACAGCCTATTTCCGGGGAGCGGTGGATGCCGCGCGGGAAAACGGCCTGCAGCTTCATAACCGCTGGAATCCGGAGCTGGACACGTCCCTGATCCCCGGCTACCGGCAGGTCATGGCGTGGGAGGGTGAGCGGCTCTCCGGCGGCTGCCTCTGGACGGGGCGGGTGCCGCTGCTGGATACCTGGGAGAGCGTGACGCTGCTGTGCGTTCCCGTGCGGGATGGGAGTGGAACGGTGCGGGGGGTCTGCGGCATGGAGCTCAGCGAGCTCTACTTTGGCCTCTCCCACAGCACGGTCCCCAGCTCCTACGGCAGCTTTCTGATGCTGCTGGCCCCTATGAACGGGGATACCCTCCTTCTGGATAAGGCCATGCTGGGCAGCACGGAGGGGACGGACCTGTCGGCCTCCGGCGAGATGAGAATCCGAAGCGGCCGGGACTACGATACCTTTATCTGGAACGATACGACCTATCTTGGAAAGTACCAGGTCATCCCCGGACGGCTGGCGGATGGCTATCCGCTGGCGGCGGTAACGCTGATACCGGAGAGCGGCTACCGCCACCGTGCCCAGACCGCCCGCATCAGCTGGATCCTTGGTTCCCTGGGCTTCCTTGCGGGGATGCTGGTGCTGGCCGCCGCCCTTTCCCGCCGCTTTGCCACGCCCATTGCCCAGGGCTTTGCGGCGGCCAGAAGCCAGGCGCAGGACTGGCAGCCCACGGGGATCCGGGAGATCGACGAGCTGACGGCCTACTTCCACAGCCGCCTGCGGGAAAGCCAGCCCGAGGCCGCCCTGCCCCGGCAGGTGGAAAGCCTTGTGTCCGAGCTGATCGACCGGGCAAAGGGACTGACCGGTACAGAGCGCGTGATCCTGCGCTACTATGCCGAGGGCTATGCTGTCAAGGACATCTCCGGCCTGCTGTTCATCAGCGTGGGGACGGTGAAGGGACACAACAGCCACATCTACAGCAAGCTGGGAGTGGATTCCTACGACAGCCTGAAAGCTTACCTGGATGTACTCCGGCGCTGTGATCGGCTGGAGGACCTGCTGCAGGGCGGCGGTAAATGATCGTACCGATGAAAAAGGCTGCCGGTTGGCAGCCTTTTTTCATATCGATAACGGACACAGGGGTGTTTTTCCCGTGCCGCAGTACCTGCCCAAAGGGCGAACATCCCCATCTCTGGACGGAGGACGGAAAAACCGTCCTCCATTTTTGGGTTGTCGAAAATATCCAACATATACCGCTTGCTTTTGTGCGTTTCGTCTATGACTGAGTCCTGTTTTTGCGGGTTTTGCCCCAAAACAGGACGTAGGCCTATATCATTTTACGGAAAGCTATGGTAGAAATAAGCTGAGACATCGGCATTCCCGCCGTCAGGCCGTCCCCCATTCCCGACGGCGGGAAAAGCAATTTTTTTCATGGTTCCGCAGGAACCGGAAAAGGAGGAGAAAAACAAGATGAAACAACGAAATCACGAAGAAGTGTACACTTCTTCCACGAGGAGTTCTCCTCGTGGAAAGAGGCTCCTGTCGTGGCTGCTGAGCATCGTGATGCTGCTCTCGCTGCTGCCGGGCATGGAGCTTCATGTCCACGCCGGCTACGAGGACGGCGCCGAGTGTCCCGCCTGCGGCCACTACCATTGGGACGACTATATGTGCGGCATCTGCGGCGCGTGCAGCGAAAACTGTACCCAGACAGACTGTTGGCTGGAAAACCACCCCTGTCCTTATTGCGACCGCTGTATCCTGGACTACGGCGACGACTTTTTCTGTGACAGCTGCGGCACCTGCTTCCACTGCGTCGACAGCAACGAGGACAGCGGCGAGCACTGCCAGATCTGCTTGGCGGAGGACGTATACTGCTCCGAATGCAGACTGTGTGAGAGTTGCGCGTCCGACCTGGATGGTCACTGCGTCGAGTGTGGGGATTGCTTCCTTCTGGGCGGCACGGCCCAATGCGAGATGGAGCACTCCGCGGATCCCGGCCCTCACTGCACCGGCGAGAGCCTTGTGTGCGAGGAGTGCGACGGGTGCTATTATGATGACGAAGATCTCTACTGCGAAGACTGTCAGAAGTGCATAGAGTGCGCCAAGGGCCAGAGCCACTGCATGGAGTGCGGCGAGTGCTTTGAATCGGAGGAGTACGAATGCGATGCCTCCATGGATGAGTTCACATTCAATGTCTGCCTGACCTGCTGCAAGTCCTACGGCTGGCACTGTGAGGAGTGCGAGGAGCATATCACCGGCGACCGCTGGTGCCCCACCGGCGGCGATGGCACCCACTGCGCCGAATGCGCCGAGGATTACCTCTGCCCCGAGTGCGGCGAGTGCGCTCTGTGCGACGACGACGGTCAGTGCGAGGACTGCGGCATGTGCGCCGATTGCTGCTCCGGCTATCTACGCGCCCAGTACGAGTGCGAATGCGAGGGCGAAAGCGGCTGCCACGACAGCATTGACGCCGATCACATCTGCTCATCGTGCGAGCTTGCCTTCTGCACCCGCGAGCAGTGCGAATACTGCCTTATGTGCACCGAATGCTGCGAGTCCGACAACCAGTGTGAGCACGGCGTCTGCTTCGACAACGAGGAAGAAATGGAAGCCCATACCTGCGTGGAGTGCAGTGAGTGCTTCGATGAAAGCGAGCTGTGCCCCGACTGCTGCGACACCGACGCGGTCCGCTGCTATGACTGCTGCCACAGCCTCAGCGAGAGCGAGGGCTGCGAGCACGAGGTCTGTATGAACGGCCCCGACTGGGAGGATCACTGGTGCGCGGACGGCGACCACTGCATCGAGGAATACTGCGACGTCTGCGGCGGCTGCAAGGCGTGCTGCGACGAGGAGCGCGGCGACTGCGACCACGACTTTACCTGTCCCAACGACGGCGGCTGGGACGACCACTTCTGCGAGGAGTGCGGCGAGTGCTACGATGATTTTGAGCGCTGTTCCGAATGCGGCCTGTGCGTGGTGTGCTGCGCGGCGGCGGCCGAAGAGATGGGCTGTGAGCACGAGATCTGCATCGGCAGCCCTGAATGGCAGGATCACTATTGCTATCAGCACGGCCAGTGCATTGAAGATTGCAATCACGGGCCTTGCCAGCATGAGACCATAAGCGACTGGAAGTCCGACAACAAGGGACACTGGCGTCAGTGCGCCCTCTGCGATGCGAGACTCTACAACTTCCCCAAGCAGGCACATCAGGGCCAGTACTGGACTGTTACCAAGCCTGCCACAACCACAGCCACAGGGGAACGCACACTCTACTGTGATTCCTGTAAGTACCCCATGAAAACGGAACCTATTCCCGTGGTTTCCTCGCACACCTGTGCAGGCACAGGCCCGTTTTTCTATGACGATGACCGCTATCATTTCAGATACTGCGATACCTGCGGCAAAAAAATAAATATTGCTATGCATGACATCAACAACCACTACTGCGCAGACTGCGGCTTCTGTGATGTTGATGCACCTGAAATTCTGGATTACAGCCGTAATCCCAAGGTTCATCCGACCGATTCCACAGCCCCTGTCTACATGAACCTTTATGTTACGGCGGCGGGCGAAAACCTGGAATATCAGTGGTATGAAGAAGCCATCGAAGAAGGCGACGGCGGTGTTCTGCTCACCGGTCAGACCAACGCCCGCCTGCGTATCAAGGTGCAGGACTACTTCGGCAATGACCTTACCACCTGCAAGGACGACAACAAGACATTAAGCCGTTTTGTCTGCGTGGTGAAAAACCCCGCCGGTGAAGTTCCTGTTACCATCGACGTGAACTTCGAGTGCGTCGATCTGTATTGGCAGGATATGGACGAGGGCACGGACACCAACAACGGCCATCTGCTCACCTGCCGCACCTGCGACAAAACCGAGGGTGATATTATTCCGCACCGCTACAACGGCACCCATAAGTGCGCCGACTGCGGCCACGTCAGGCCCCCCGTCATCAAGAGCCACCCCTATAAGACCTCTGTGAAGGTGCGGGACGACGAGCTCGGTCCCATCAAGATGAGCTTCAGCGTCACCGCCATGGGCGATGGCCTGACCTATCAGTGGTATTACGCCGCCTACAAGGACGGCGACCCCGAATCCATCCAGAACTTCTATCGGACGGTTTCTGATGAGGAGGGCGGAAAAACCTCCTCTATCTCCATTGAGATTTGGTCCAACGCCTGCGCCGAGGAGCCGCATTACAAGGTGTACTGCGTGGTCACCGACTCCCAGGGCAACACCAAAACCTCCAACACCGCTGCCGGCGAGGTGCTGCACACGCTGGCCAAGGGCTATACGGTGCAGACCTATCATCCGGACGGCACCCCTGCCAATGAGATCCCCCTTTATAATGACACCTACCACTGGCGCGTCTGTATCGGCAGCGCCCACTCCCTGATTTTTGACGACGATATCAACGTCTTTGAAAAGACCGAGCACAGCAAGGTGCCGCTGATCGTCACGGCCGCCACCACCAGCTCCAAGGCTGTTGTGAAGGACGTCTGCTCCATCTGCGGCTGGGCGAGCGAGGAATACGAGGTGGGCGACATCCTGCCCGAGTGCACCGGCACCGGCGGTGTGGACGGCATGGCAAGCCCTGACGGAAAACACAGATGGATAGACTATTGTCCCCTCTTACCGAAGGGCGCGGCTATGTTCACCATCCCCGAGGAGCTGCAGGCTCTGTATGGCGGCGAGACCGTCATCGACAACACCTATCCTGTGGGCACGTCCAGTCAGCACGCCGCTCAGTGCGGTTACTGCGGCGCAACGGATCTGACCGGCAATCTCAGCGGTGTCAAGCCCGGCCCGCACGAGTTTGACAAGGGCGACGGTTGGAAATATTACAAGGAAATTGAACCTACCGAAGAACACGGCGCTATTATGTACCGCTATGACCAATGCGAGGATTTCTACGAAGCCAAGGTGGTCTCCGCTCTGCCGCATGAGCACAAGGCAGGCGAGATGCAGCATGACAAGACCCAGCACTGGAATGCCTGCACCAAAGCAGAATGTGCAGAAAAGCTGAACACCAAGGGCCACACCTACACGGATTGGACTTGGGTGACTGAGCCTACCGAAACGGTGGAAGGTATCCGCACACGCAGCTGCACGGTTGCCGGCTGTGGCTACGTGCAGACGCAGAACGTGGGCGTAAAGACTTACAGTATCACTGTCAAGGACGGTAAGGCTGACAAGGTTTCTGCCAAGCAGGGCGAGAGCGTAAACATTACCGCTGACAGCCGCACCGATGCCCTTTTCAACGGCTGGGTTTCTGAGGATGTGACCATCAGCGATCCCTCGAAAGAGACCGCCAGCTTTGTGATGCCGGCGCACGCTGTCACCGTGACGGCCAAGTGGACGTATATCGGCGGTGGCTCCGGCGGAGGCGGCTACAGCTACTACACCATCAAGGCCACCGCAGGCGTGAACGGCTCCATCTCTCCCGCCGGCAGTGTCAGTGTCCGTGAGGGCAAGGATCAGACCTTCACCATCACCCCAGACAAGGGTTACGCCATTGCCAGAGTGCTGGTCGATGGCAAGGACGTGGGCGCGGTGACGTCCTATACATTCCAGAATGTGAAGGGGCCCCACAGCATCGAGTCCGTCTTCGTGAAGATGGACGGCAGCACCCAGAGCGGCGT
Source organism: Dysosmobacter acutus (assembly GCF_018919205.1). Taxonomy (NCBI): domain Bacteria; kingdom Bacillati; phylum Bacillota; class Clostridia; order Eubacteriales; family Oscillospiraceae; genus Dysosmobacter; species Dysosmobacter acutus. Next base: position 3,008,782 of record NZ_JAHLQN010000001.1, on the reverse strand, counting down.
GTTCACCGATGTTCCCGCAGGCTCCTACTATGAGGACGCCGTGATTTGGGCCGTGGAAAAGGGCATCACCACCGGCACTGATGCGACCCACTTCTCCCCCGATGGCATCTGCACCCGCGCGCAGGCCGTCACCTTCCTGTGGCGCGCAGCAGGCAGCCCCGCCGCCAAGTCCGCAGTCATGCCCTTTACCGATGTGAAGGCTGGCAGCTACTGCTATGACGCGGTGCTGTGGGCCGTGGAGCAGGGCATCACCAAGGGCACCAGCGATACCATGTTCAGCCCCGACGCCACCTGCTCCCGCGCGCAGATTGTCACCTTCCTGTGGCGCTCTCAGAAGTCTCCGGCAGCGGGCACGGCCAATCCCTTCACCGATGTGAAGGCAAGCGCCTACTACGCTGACGCGGTGCTGTGGGCCGTCAAGGAGGACGTCACCAAGGGCACCACCAACACCACGTTCAGCCCTGACGCCACCTGCACCCGCGCACAGATCGTCACCTTCATCTATCGCAGCGTGAAGTAAGCTTCATCAAAAGACGGAGGACGGAAAAACCGTCCTCCGTCTTTTGCTTGTTGAAAACGCCCAGCAGATGCCGATGGTTTTTGTATGTTCCGTCTATGACTAAGTCCTGTTTTTGCGGTTCCGCCCGAAAAACAGGACTTAGGCCTATATTTTTTTTCTGCGAAAACTGGTAGAGATAGAGTCAACAGAGCCGCAATCGGGAGAACTGCCGGAGAGGAGGGACTACACATGAAGCAGGTCATAAAGGAGGCGATGGGAGACTGCTCTACCATAGGGGAGTTTCGCTTTCTCCTTCACTGTCAGGAGTGCGGCAGAACATGGCACAGCAGCCCCGTCCGCTTTTCCAAGGCCGGCACAAAGCCGGAGACAGAGGGGATGCGCGCGGTGTTCCGGACGCTCTACGAGCGGGAACGGGCGGCTGCACGGGAAAAGGCCGCGGCGGAAGCCTCAGAGATCTTCAGCCAATGCCCTGTCTGCGGCAGACTGGTGTGCGACCGCTGCTTCCTGATCTGCGAGGATCTGGATCTATGCACTGCCTGCGCGGAAGCATTGCAGGTGCGCGGCGATGTTGTGGCAGGAGAAGCTTCCTCTCCGCGGGAGTTTCCTGCCGAAGCAGCCGGAAGAATTTCAACAGAAGGAGATGAAACGACATGAGAAAACGGAAAAACACTGGGAGGCTCCTGAGCATCCTGCTCTGTCTTGTGATGGTGCTGGGAACGCTTCCCACGACAGCGCTGGCGGATGAGCCGCAACTGGAGGGGGATCCGATACCGGAGTCCATTTCCTTCTCCGTGATCGTGATGAAGAAAGATGACAACGGCAGCCCGCTGAAAGGGGCACATTTTGAGCTGATCCCGATGCCGGGTACTAACGGCGAGGGCAAATTCGCCTACTCCGACGAAAACGGCATTGCCACCTTTGATACCAACATCACCCCCGGTACATACACGCTTGCCGAGACAGAGGCTCCTTTCGGCTATGTCGCAGCCGCGGACCGATACACTGTGGAGGTGTACGGGACGCCGGATGCCGAAGGAAATGTTCTCAGTGTCAAGCCGATCATTCCCAATTCTGTGTGGAACATTGTGGCAACGCCCCACAAGAACGGCGCGACCATCGCCACCTTCTTCAACAAGCCAGTGGAGAAGGTAGAAATCTCCCTTTCCATTGAAAAGACCGTCGTCCAGGGCGGCAATGTCGCCCCAGGCAGCGAGACCTTTACCTTTGAGCTGCTGATGGGCGACGGTGAGGATCAGGATACAACAACTCCCCTCTATCGGCTTCTTGACACTGCGGAGATCTCCACCAACGGCGCAGGGACTACGGAGCATACGCTGAAATTCAAAATTCCGGAGGACCTCAACAGCCAGGACGGCTTCGGGCGGAACGACATTTATCTGCGTGAACGGGCGGGCAGCGCCGCCGGCTGGACGTATGACGACGCGCTGTATCGTGTGAGCTACATGATGAACAATGACGACTCCCACAGTTATATCTTTCATGGCGTAGATCCCACAACGGGAAACTATCTGGAAAAAGCCCCCTTCACCAACATCTACAACGGCACGAGCTATAAGCTCCCCTTCACCAAGACGGTAAAGCTGGGCGGCAACACCGCTCCCGGCCGGGAGACCTTCGAGCTGGAGATCTTTAATGTAGGCAACAGTAATCTGACAAATTACGGCAATCTCTACACCGCCGACGTCACCACCAACGGCGTGGGCGATTACGATGGCAAACTGGTCATTTCCGGCCCGGCGGATCAGGTGCGGGAGCTGGTCTGCGAGGGCTTCTATGTCCGGGAAAAGAACGCCGGTACCGCCAACTGGAGCTACTCCGACGAGGTTTGGTTTGTCTCTCGCGAGCAGGTCCCTTCCGTGCCGGGTGACGGAACCGTTATTCTCCCGGGCGGTTTCCCCGGCAATATAACGCCGACTGATCCCGAGCGGGAGTATACCTTTAAGTTCTACCCCGCCACGGCAGAGGTCAGTGATAATGGCATCTTTTATGACTATAACAGGGAAGATCAGAGAGAGAAAATGACCTTCACCAACACCTATACCTACCATACCAGCGTCATTCCCACCGGCGCGGCCATCACGGCCAACAAGACCGACGCTCAGGGCAAGGCCCTTGCCGGGGCCACCTTTGTGCTGGAGGACAGCCGGGGCCGGGAGGCCTATCAGGCCACCTCCAACACCAGCGGCACTGTGCGCTTTACGGATGTTTCCAGCGGTACCTATACCCTGCTGGAAAAGAAAGCCCCGGAGGGCTATGTGCTCTCCAATGAAACCTACACCCTCACCGTCAGCGGTTCCCGCGTCACGATGAACGACAAGGCCTATTCTCCTGTGACCTTCGTCAACCGCAAGGCCGCGGAGTTGAACCGCACCGACCATTTCATCTTCCTGGTGGGCTACACCGACGGCACCTTCGGACCGGAGCGCGACATGACCCGCGCCGAAGTGACCACCATGTTCGCCCGCCTGCTCACCGAGCGGATCGAGGCGGATAAGACCGATTCCAACACCTTTTCCGATGTGCCGAAGGGCTACTGGGCGGCCAACTACATCGGCTATATGCGGCAGTTCGGCATCATCACCGGCTATTCGGACGGCAGCTTCCGCCCCGACGCCCCTGTGACCCGCGCCGAGTTCGCCGCCATTGCCAGCCGCTTTGAAAAGCTGACTCAGGGCAGCAAGAGCTTCACCGATGTGCCGGATACCTACTGGGCAGCCCGGTACATCAATTTCGCGGCCACCCGCGGCTGGGTCACCGGTTATTCCGACGGGACCTTCAAGCCGGAGAATCCCATCACCCGCGCCGAGGTGGCGGCGGTCACCTGCCGCCTGCTGGAACGCAGCGCGGATCAGAGCTATATCCGCAGCCATCTCAAAGAGCTTCGCACTTTCTCGGACGTGACTGAGAGCCACTGGGCATACTGGTACGCCATGGAAGCCGCCAACGGCCATGACTACACCAAGTCCGGCGGCAGCGAAAACTGGAGCCGCACCTATCGGTAACGGATCACCGGATCCCCCGGCCCCAAATGGGTCGGGGGATACTCTTCCCGCAAAGCAAACGCAAATTATGGGAGAAAGGAAAAGTATCATGCAAGTAACACTCACCCATCTGCCGGATACGGCGGCGGAATTTGAGGCCCTGCCCCGGCAGACGCCCGAGCAGGTCTGCGCATGCTTCCTGTGCGCATTGAACCTATACATAAAGGACAAGGACGCGGGTGTGGCCGCCATGGACATTCTGCGCGGACCGCGCCCCATGACGCCCTACGACACCCAATTCCTGCGGGACCGTCTGCGGGGCAAGGAGTATCTGCCTCTGGCCTACTTTGAGGGCGCAGCGCCGGAAAACAGCTATACCCCCGCGCAGCCCTATGTGCTGAACGTCCTGCCGGATCCCCGCCCCCAGGACATGGAGCCGGGCTATCTCCGGCTATTTCTCAGGACGGCAGGCGCGGATTCTCCCCGTCCCATCAAGCTGCGGCAGAAGCCCTCTACCGGGGAATGGTTTTTGTGGGAGTATTCCAGCCCCTTGAGCGGCATCCGCATCCCCGCCGCGCAGGACCCGTGGGCATGACGCGATGGGAAAGAGATGTTTGACGCTGGTGCTGGCGCTGCTGCTGGCACTCAGCCTGAGCGCCTGCGGCAGCCGGCCGGACCCCACCGATCCCACCTCCAGTGGGGGAGGCAGCAGCTCGCCGCCGATACCTGCGCCGCTTGACACCACTTATTGGACCGCCGTGCGGCACGAGTCCTACAACCCCTCCTTCGGCCGCACGGAGGTCAGCGCCATGCCCACTGAGAAATGGTGGGCGGACCTCTATCTCAATGAGGACGGAACCGCGCTGTTCCGGGAGGTGTTGGGCTTTGGCTACGCCTCCTACCTGATAAACGCCGAATGGTGGCTGGGGGCGGACAATGCCCTGCGGCTGACCGGAGAAGACCTTGACGGAAGCTTTATCTCCATGGACGGACGCAAGGAGAAGGATGGCTCCGTGATGCTGGAAACCCCTTACGGGAACCGCTTCTATTTTGAGCCGGCGGAACGGCCGGCTTCCGGCGGGGAGCTCTGTATGGCGGATCTGGAGGGAACCTGGCGGATGAGCGCCGGTGAAGTGGAGGGCGACGAGTTCAGCCCGGAGGAGATGCACATGGCCTCTTTGCTGGACATTGAGCGCTGGTGGTCCGACGATGAGGGCGGCTATACCCTGCATGCAGACTACCACAACGCCCGGCTTTTGGATACGGACGCTCCGGAATACGAGACAGAGAAGAACCTGCTGACGGAAAAGCTGGATGAGCCGCTGATGTACGGCCTTCCCAACGAGCTTTGGTCCGCTCGGCTCTACGCCGAAGACTCTGAGACGGAGTACTATGTCACCCTGACGGACCGGAACACCCTGTACCTCCGGCAATACTATGAGCTGGACAACGCGCCGGCAGCCCGCACCGCTATCTATACCCGCGAAGAGAGCCTCCTGCCGGAGACGCTGACGCTGGCCCTGGCGGACGAACCCGATAAGTCTCTGATGTTTTACTGGCGCGACCCGCCTGCGGAGGTGGCGCAGCCGCTTGCGGCGATCCCCATGACCGCGCTGGAGAAAGGCGGGCAGAACAAGCTGCTGCTGGTGGGACGCTGGTATGAGACGGATATCCAGTTCTGCACGGGCAGAGCCGAGCAGAATGAGGACGGCACACTGGGTGAGTGGATCACGGATACGGTACTGTATGAGGGAACGATCCGAATCAACGAACCCCAGTGGTTCTCTCTTACGATTCCGGAGGAAACGGCAAAGCTGTGTCTGTTCATGAAGCGGCCCTGGGACGAGAGCTGGTTTACCTGGCCCATTACGGATCAGGATCCGTTTTTTGTCAGCGGAGACACCTTCCTGACGGAGGCAGAATAGTGTCCCGCCGCCCTGACGGCGAAGCGGCAGTCATTGCAAGAAAACCATTTCAAACAAAACCAAACAGAAAAGGAGACAGGAACTATGGGACTCATTAAAGCGGCATTGGGCGCAGCCGGCGGCGTGCTGGCCGACCAGTGGAAAGAATACTTCTATTGCGAAGCCATCCCCTCGGATGTACTGGCGGTCAAGGGCAGGAAAAAGGTCACAGGCCGCTCCAGCAACACCAAGGGCGACGACAACATCATCACCAACGGCAGCGTGATCGCCATTGCGGACGGCCAGTGCATGCTCATCGTGGAGCAGGGCAAGGTGGTCGATGTGTGCGCAGAGCCCGGCGAATACACCTACGATATGTCCACCGAGCCGAGCATCTTCTCCGGTGATCTGGGCGATGGCGTCAAGGACGTGTTCGCCAACATCGGCAAGCGCTTCACCTTTGGCGGCGAAGCCCCCAAGGATCAGCGCATCTACTACTTCAACACCAAGGAGCTGACAGGCAACAAGTACGGCACGCCCAGTCCCGTACCCTTCCGCGTGGTGGACCAGCGCGCGGGCATCGATCTGGATATCGGCATCCGCTGCTTCGGCGAGTACAGCATCCGGCTGAAAAACCCGCTGCTGTTCTACACCAATGTCTGCGGCAACGTCAGCGAGGACTATAAGACCGAAAATATCGCGGGCCAGATGAAAACCGAGCTGCTGACCGCGCTTCAGCCCGCGTTTGCAAAGATCAGCGAAATGGGGATCCGCTACTCCGCCCTGCCCGGCCATACCCTGGAGCTGGCGGACGCCCTCAATGAGCAGCTTTCCGGAAAGTGGCGTGACCTCCGCGGCATGGAGATCGTTTCCTTCGGCGTTTCCAGTGTGAAGGCCAACGAGGAAGACGAGCAGATGATCAAGGAGCTGCAGCGCAACGCGGCCTTCATGGATCCCACCCGCGCGGCGGCGCACCTTGTCGGCTCGCAGGGCGACGCGATGAAAGCGGCAGCCGCCAACACAGGGGCAGGCCCCGCCATGGCCTTTATGGGCATGGGCATGGCAGGTCAGGCGGGCGGCATGAACGCACAGAACCTCTTCCAGATGGGTCAGCAGCAACAGATGCAGCAGCAACAGATGCAGATGCAGCAGCAGGCGGCGCAGCCCGCTCCCGCTCCGGCCCCCGCCGTACAGGGCTGGACTTGCAGCTGCGGCCAGAGCGGCATTACCGGCAACTTCTGCCCCAACTGCGGCAGCAAGAAGCCTGAGCCCAAGCCCGCGGGTGATAGCTGGAAGTGCGCCTGCGGTGCCACCGCCACCGGCAAGTTCTGCCCCGAGTGCGGCAGCCCCAAGCCCGCTGTCACGGACAACGGCTGGACGTGTGCCTGCGGCGCGGTGAACAAGGGCAAGTTCTGCTCTGAGTGCGGCGCGAAAAAGCCCGCCGGCGTCCCCCAGTATAAATGTGACAAGTGCGGCTGGGAGCCTGCCGACCCCAAGCATCCCCCCAAGTTCTGCCCCGAGTGCGGCGATCCCTTTGACGATGGGGACATCGTTGGATGAAGCGCCGGATGATCTGGATCCTTCTGGCGGGGATACTCGTGGGTTTAGCCCTTTCCGGGCTCTATAAGCACTTTGTCACAGACCGGATCATGGATGGGGGCAACGGCATGGAAAATCCGGATGCCGCGTTCCTGCTGGACGGCGACCACACCTATGTGGACAACGACGCACTCTGGCCCGTGCTGGAGGGTACATGGGAAAGTGAAGACGGCCGCTGGCAGGCCGACATCGGCGAAAAGAGCGGCATCGTTCTCAGCGCGGACGGCGAAACCGTCTTGGCGTCCCCCCTCGATTTTACCTATCTCCGGCCGGGCAAGGTCGTCTGGACGGAGCTGGAAGTGGAGAAACACGAGCTTGTGACGCCGGACGGTGTCTCGCTTGGCAGGATCAGGGAATTTGGCCACGAGGCAGCGGACGGCGAGGGCGGCGGAACGCTGGAGCTGAAGCTGGAACGGCCGGACGAGAGCGAAGAAACGGTGACATTCCAAAAAACACAGGAACAGGAGCAATAGATTATGGGCTTATTTGATAAGAAGTACTGCGACATCTGCGGCGAGAAGATCGGCCTTCTCGGCAACCGCAAGTTAGAGGACGGCAATCTCTGCAAGGACTGCGCGAAAAAGCTTTCGCCGTGGTTCAGCGACCGCCGCCGCTCCACGGTGGAGGACATCAAAGGGCAGCTTGCCTACCGCGAGGAAAACCGGGAAAAGGCGGCGCAGTTCCGCACCACCCGCTCATTCGGCGAGGATTGGAAGGTGCTGCTGGACGAGGATCACCGTTGGTTCACCGTCACCCGCGCACGGGATCTGGCGGAGGCCAATCCCGATATTCTGGACTTTGACGCTATCACCGGCTGCCGAATGGACATCGATGAGAGCCGCACGGAGCTGACACGCGAGGATGCAGACGGCAAGGACGTGAGCTACGTTCCGCCCCGCTACGAGTATTCCTACGACTTTTTCCTTGTCATCTCCGTCCGCCACCCCTACTTTGACGAGATGCGTTTTTCGCTCAACAGCAGCTCTGTGTACTATGAACCGCAGAAACTGCCGCAGCGCGTTCCGATGAGTCACGCGCCGATGGATCGGCCCTCGGGACGCCCCAAGATGATCAATGCGAGCCGTGTCGATCCGGAGGACTGCGCGGAGTACCGCAAGTATTGTCAGATGGGCGACGAGATCTGCCAAGCGCTCGAGCAGGCGCGCAGCGGCGGCAAGCAGCCTACCGGCGCTGCACCGGAAGAGAACATCATCATGCGCGAAGCTGCGCAGGACATTCCTGCGGCAGGCCCTTGGACCTGTCCCGCCTGCGGCGGTAACAATCAGGGCAAATTCTGCGAATACTGCGGATCCCCCCGGCCCTGATGAGGGGACGAACGGCGCGCCGCTCTCGGGCGGAACGCCGGAGAAAGCATAAATGAGACCCGCAAAAGCGAGAAAGAGAGGTACCCCTATGCAATACGAACTCAAAGGAGGCGCATTCCCCGTTGTAGTGTGCAGACTCAACAGCGGCGAGAGCATGATTACCGAAAAGGGATCCATGGTGTGGATGACGCCGAACATGGAGATGACCACCACCGGTGGCGGCGGCATCGGAAAGATGTTTTCCAAAGCCCTTACCGGCGAGAGCATGTTCCAGAACATTTACACGGCGCGGGGCGAAGGAATGATCACCTTCGGCTCGAGCTTCCCCGGCCAGATCCTTCCGATGGAGGTCACGCCGGGAAAGAGCTTTATCCTGCAAAAGAGCGCGTTCCTTGCCTCGGAGGCGGGGGTGCAGCTATCGATGCACGTCAACCAAAAGCTGGGCGCGGGCTTTTTCGGCGGCGAAGGCTTCATCATGCAGAAGCTTACCGGCAACGGCATCGCCTTTGCAGAGGTGGACGGCGAACTGGTGGAATACACCCTCGCCCCCGGCGAGCAGATGGTGGTCGATACCGGCTATGTGATGGGCTTTGAATTGAGCGTATCCATGGACATTCAGCAGGTCAAGGGACTCAAAAACATGGTGCTTGGCGGCGAGGGACTGTTCAACACCGTTCTTACCGGCCCCGGCAAGATCTGGCTCCAGACCATGCCCATCTCCGGTGTGGCCGCGGCGATCCAGCCGTTTTTGACCTTTGGCAAGAAGTAAACCGAATACATGGGAGGAACCTGCAAGGGATCAACAATATATAAAATATAAAAGTTTTAGGAGGAAACGATTATGGCGAACCTGACCGGAAATTTGAAGGACTCTATGACCGCGACCTTCCCCCGCGAATTCGATATCCCCAACGCAATGACGATCCAGGAAATCTATGACAAGCTGAACGCCCGCGCTGCGGCGTTCCAGATGCCGTTTTCCGTCAAGGGCGGTATTCCCGGCGAGCGCGTCGTCTTTGAGAAGGAACCAAACCTTGATGTTATCATCTGGCTCCATGTCAAGAACGGCACGCACATCAAGATCACGCCGGTCACGCAGGATAGCAGCGCCAAGATCAACGGCATTGACGTCGGCAAAAACAGCGTGATGCGCAAGGGCGTCAAGGGCGTTGCCAGCAGACCGCTGCTGCAGGGCCAGTACATCGACGGTGTGACCGACACCATCAAGAAGATCCTTGCCGACGAGACGGTTCCCGATTATGTGGCGCCTGCGGTAATGCCCGGCGCGGATAAGCCTCTAAACTGGCTGACGCTCCTGCTGCTGTGCATCTTCGTCGGCGGCGCGGGCATCCACCGCTTCTATGCGGGCAAGATCGGCACGGGTATTCTCTACCTGTTTACCGGCGGCCTGTTCGGGATCGGCTGGCTCATCGACCTCGTCAAGATCGCCACCGGGAAATTCACGGATAAGAATGGCAATGTCGTTCAAAAGGCATAATACCGCCGCTGCAAGCGCAGATCGCGGAACCACAGGATCGATGATAAGGAGTTCACTATGAAAAAAATCGTTTCTCTTGCACTGGCATTGGTGCTGGTGCTCTCCCTTACCGCCTGCGGCGGTAAGGATGGCGGGAAATCCGCCGACCCCAACCTCGGCAAATACATCGGCACAGAGTTCTCCAGCGACGGCGACAGTTGGTATTCCTTAGCCGACCTCTATGACGGCGAGTCCTATATCGAGCTCAAGAGCGGCGGCAAGGGCGTGTTCTGTCTGGGCGGCGAGGCGACCGACATCAAGTGGTCGCTCGAAAGCGACGGCGCTTTGACGCTCAAGCGCGACGGTTTGGAAAGCAATGGCCTTTTACAGGACGGCTGCATCATGCTCGACGATCTCTGGGGCAACGAGGTTTACACCCTCTACGAGAAGGAAGATGCCGACTCCTCGCCGGAAAAGACCGGTGATACGCTGCTGGACTGGTGGAACGGCGACTGGTACGGCTGGTGGAAGATGACCGGCTGCTCGGGCTATTACGAGGACATGGAGGGCGACTGGTGGGATATCTGCGGCAATATTGACATCGGCGCAGATAAGACCGGCGTCGTCCGCCTCTGGGATGAGGACTACTCAAGAGACAGCCTCATGGCGAAGGTGAATGTCACCCTGAGCAGCGCCGGTACCGGCGAGCACGGCACGATGACCTCTGAGGACGGCCAGTTCACGGATATCGCTATCGAGCACGCGGACTGGATCGTTGACCCCGGCCTGGCGGATCGGGATGATCTCATCTGCATCGACGGCTACTACGAAAACGGCGACGATGAGTTCTACTACGAAATCTATCTGCGCCCGTGGGGAACCTACTGGGACGACGCGGATGAGGATTCTCGCCCCAAGTCCTACGACGACTGGTATCTGCCCCTCATCAAGGCGGGCAAGTCCATGCCGGACGCCATCGGCGCGGACGCCCCGGCAAGCAGCGGCGATACGAAGTCCACAGCGCCGAGCGGCAATTCAAATGCGCCCAGCGGTACCGGCCTTGTGAGCGAGGAAGCGGTGCAGAAGGGCTACGTGTGGATGAACGAGGTCAATAACAATATTTTTGACAGCACCTACGAAGACCTCGTCGATTACTTCGGCGTGGAGGGTGAGTTCGTCAAGGAAGAGTACAGCGACCACATGAAGAGGAACCAACGCTACTACAAGTGGGTCTCGAAGGACGATCCCAGCCACTACGTCTACGTCAACTTCGCCGAGGAGGAACCGGGCGTTTATAAGGTCAGCGCCTTCAACACCAGCGGCTTCTCCGGCAAGGAGGCGATTGAAAAGTATCTTGACACCGTGAAGGCTGAGGCGGCTGAGGTGAATAAGGCCGCCACCGCAAACACCAAGATGAAGGACTTCTCCGTAACCGTCACGCAGTTCGCGCACGATGATGTCGCGGTCAAGATCACGACGAAGATCCCTGAGTCCGGCTGGTCGTATGACGAGGGAAAGAAGTGCCTTGTGGAAAACGACGATCCCACAGCCTTCGGCGCGGGTGCCATCAGATTCGAGGTAAGAGCCAATGTGGAGGACTTCGACTACTACAAGGACAGCTTTGAAAACTATCAGGATATCGATGATCGCGTGATCGGCGGTATCACCTTCAAGGGCCGCACCTACAAGCGCATCGGCTACGACTGGATCGAGTACGTCGCGCAGATCGACGATGGGCGTGCGCTGTCCATCGGACTGACAGATATTGACTGCGTTCCGGGTACGATGCCCGACGTTATCCTCAGCGGCATGACGATCAAGTAAGGTCATCGGTATATTTTGCCTGACCACAGCGTATCAAACGGCGCCCGCCCGCAGCGCGGGCGGGCGCTTTCTTGTGAGAAAAAGAAAGAGGTGGAACCATCTATGCCAACACAGGTAACCAACTATCAATGCCCCGGCTGCACCGGTCCGCTGCACTTCGTAGGCGCTTCCGGTAAGCTGGAGTGCGAATACTGCGGTGCGAGTTACGACGTTGCGGAGATCGAGGCGCTCTACGCGGAGAAAGAAGAGAAGGCCGCGGCGGCGCAGCAGGCGGCTGAAGAAAAGGCCGCGGAGCAGAAGAAAGCGTCCGCCGACGGCGGCGATTGGGATACCTCCGGCTTCAGTGACGACTGGGGCGAGGAGGGCGCGCACATGAAAGCGTACAGCTGCCCCAGCTGCGGCGCGGAGCTCATCTGCGATGAGAGCACGGCGGCAACATCCTGCCCCTATTGCGGCAACCCCACGGTGGTGCCGGGGCAGTTTGCCGGTCAGCTGAAACCGGATTTCATTATCCCCTTCAAGTACAGCAAAGAGGACGCCGTCAAGGCGCTGAAAGAGCACTGCGCGGGAAAAATTTTCCTGCCCAAGAGTTTCACCAACGAAAACCATATTCAGAAAATTCAGGGCATTTATGTTCCGTTCTGGATGTTTGACGGCGAGGCGGAGGGCGATGCCCATTATCAGGCAACCCGCTCCCGCACCTACACCTCCGGGGATTATGAAATCACGGAGACAAGACATTTTGACGTTTACCGCGCCGGCAGAGTGACTTTTGAAAAGGTTCCGGTGGATGCGTCCAGTAAAATGCCGGATGACCACATGGATTCTATCGAACCCTATGACTACAAAAAGCTGAAACCCTTCTCCACGGCCTATCTTCCCGGGTATTTGGCGGATAAATTCGACGTCACCGTGGAGCAGAGCCGGGAGCGGGCGGATCAGCGCTGTCAGGGAACCTTGGACGCAGCGCTGCGGAGCAGCGTGAGAGGTTATGATACCTGCATTCAAACCGGCGGCAGCTCCAGTCTACAGCGCGGCAAGGTGCATTATGCCTTGATGCCGGTGTGGATGCTGAACACGAAGTGGCACGGCAAGGACTTTACCTTTGCCATGAACGGACAGACCGGAAAACTGGTGGGCGACCTTCCCATGAGTTGGGGACGGTTTTGGGGGCTGTTTGCCGCCATTGCCGCACCGCTGTCGATTTTGGGAACGATTGTCTCAGTGCTGATGCTGCGATAAGGAGGGGCGGACATGAACAAGAAATTCACAGCTTTGCTGATGGCGCTCCTGTTGGCGCTGACACTGTGTGTTCCTGCCATGGCGGTGTCGGAATACGGTGTGATTTATGACGAGACCGATTCCCTTGGCTCCGTGGAGCTGGATTACATGGGCGAGCATGCCCTGCCGGAGCTTTCGGAAAAATTGCAGATGGACCTGCGGATTGACGTATTTACCGATGAGGACGTATCCGCAGATACCGACGTCATGGACATTGCGGAATACGTCTATGAAAACAGCGGCTATGGTTGGGGCGAGAACCGGGACGGCGTTTCCCTGACGCTGCTGATGCGGGCGCAGCCGGACGGAACCTATGCACTGGCAGAAGACGATTGGAGCATTTATACCTTTTTGAGCCAGACCCGGGGCAGCGCGCAGGATTTGGCGGATACCGTATATGATGCGGTGGCACCTTACATGGCGGAGCGGGCATGGAACGGGGAAGACGTGACCATGAGCGGAACGGCACTGATTCAAGCCACCGATGCCATGATGAATGCCGTGACGGAGTATATCAACGCGAATTGCCCGCCCAGCGAGACGGAACCGGACCCGGAGCCGGCGGCAACGCCCACCACGGCGGTGCCAAATGTGCCCCGGACCTTGAAAAGCGAGAGCATGAGCTATGTGTTCGACCACAGCCACATGCTCACCGATACCCAGCGGGCGGAGCTGGAGGCACAGGCAAAGGAAATTTCCCTGCGCCATCATTGCGGCGTCTACGTTGCGTTTGTAGATGATTACACCGTGTACAGCGACGGCGGCGGTGTTTACAAAACCACGTATCAGCTCTACCACGGAGATCAACTGGGTGTGGGCGATGACCGGGACGGCATTATCATTCTGCTGAGCATGGCGGAGCGGGATTACGCCATGTTTGTTTACGGTACGTATGCGGAAACCGCCTTTAACAGCTACGGTCAGGAAAAATTGGAAAAGGCATTCCTGGGCAACTTCAAGGAAGATGACTGGTATGGCGGCGTTTCCAATTATCTGAGCACTTGCGACGAGTACTTGACCCGGGCTGACGCAGGAAAACCCGTGCGGGAAAGTCCGGCACTGCTGATTGCGATTGCCGTTGTAGCCTCCTGCCTCTTGTCCGGCGCGATTTGTCTGTTCTTAAAGCGCAGCATGAAAACCGTACATCAGAAAGTCGAGGCAAACGAGTATGTTGCACCGGGCGGCTTGCAGCTGAGCAAGCAGTATGACCGCTATACCCACACCACCGAGGTTCGCAGCAAGATTTCCAGCAGCGATGACAGCAGCAGCTCTGGTACCAGCAGCTGCAGCGGAGGCGGCGGCAGTGGCCGCAGCGGAAAGTTTTAAGAAGGAGGCGGACGATGAAGCATTTGTTCCTGCGCAGGTTCCTTCCGGCGCTTCTCTGCCTGGTATTTGCGCTGAGCCTGACTGCCTGCGGCGGAGGGACCGAGCCGCCCGAGACAGAAGGCGGCAGCGGCATGACAGGGGCGCTTTCCGGCGGCAAGGGCAATGTGTCTGAACCAAAGGGCGATCCAGAGAAAGCGGAGGCGGGACTTGTCCTGCTGCGGGCGTGTATGGCAGAGGATGACCAGTTGGCCGGCGCAGTGGCCTACCTCGGTCAGCGCGAGCCAAACGACAGATCGTCGATGACGGAGTGGCTGCTCGAAAACAGCGGCGATCTTGTTTCCGAGCTGCCGTTCCTGCTGGAGATCCCGGCGGAGCGCGTACTCGGCGGAGAGAGCGGCAAGCTCTACTGCATCGTCCCCCGGGACGAGAGCACCAGCCTCGCTGTAAATCATGTGACCTGGGAGTCACAGGGCAACGGAGTGTGGCCAGTGGCGGACGAGGTCCTCTATCGGGAAGAATACGCGCAGCCTGTGCTGGTATTCGTGAATTATGAGGAGTGGCCAGATGAGCCGGACACGGAGGTCAACCTTGTGACCAACAACGGCCTGGAGGTGAAATGGTATCCGCTGACCGATGAGTCCGGCTGCCCCGTCGTGCCCACCGGTGTGAACTACGCCCCCATGCTGATGGATTTTGGAATTTTTGGCGCTATCACAGGTCTTGACTATCCCGAGGATTGGGAGCCGGCGGGCGACGACTGGTGGCTGCCGCCTACGGATATGGGTCTGGCAGACACCACCTGGGTCTGTGATGACTGGCTGATGAGCCTGCACTACGGCGACTGCGACCCTGACTATGCCGGGATCGCCGAGCTCTACCACCGCTTTGAAGACAATACAGAGCTGACACGGGTCTTTTCCGGCGTGTGGCGCATGGAGGATGACTGCCTGCGGCTGGATCTCTCCGCCGGCGTCGGCAGCTCCCTCAGCGGCAGTTTCCCGATCCTCATCTCCCCCTCCGGCGAGGAGATGCATTTCCAGCGTTCGCGCAGCGGCGAAGGGGTCCCCTTCCTGCCGGATGATATGGACTCCATTGATCTGACACGGAGCTATGGCTAAGCCCCTTTCATTTTTCTGAACACTCGCAGTTTGCCCCACATCTATTCTATCGAGAGACGCTGAAACAAAAATGCTCGTATCGCAGTCATAGCTTAGAATGCGTAGTACCAAACATCCCGGCTCTTCAGCCATGTAAAAACGGCTGGCATGGTGGGAGATTTACCGTACATGAAGCAGAGTCCTCCTTTCCAGTCGGGAAGGAGGACTCATGCGTTCCGTGAGAAAAAGAATGCCGCTCAGTTTGAGTACGTCAAAGTAAGATAGGCGCTCAGGGGCACGGAAGTGTTTACGAGAGGCCGAAAACTTCTTTCTACCTCTGGCAAGGGACCATATTGGGGATGAGATGTTTTGGTTCCAAATCCTTGCCGCTTACCAAGCAAAAGCGCACAGACGCCGTGTATGCGTCTGTGCGCTTTTGCTTGCACGCGAGCAACAAGATGGCCTGCTCGCTGCCGTGGCCCGCCTCCGTTATCTGTTTCCCCAAAAACAGATAACGGAGGAACGAAAATGTATTATAGAAACGATGGAAAAGGGGAAAGCAACATCACCCAGAATGGATTTACCGCCTATTTGCTCTCGGCGGTCGCGCGCAGGAAGGCAGACTATCTTCACGCCAAACAGCGCCGACAGGCGAGAGAGGTACTGACAGATCCGGATGATCTGTCAACTGAGGAGTCTCCCGGCATTTCTGATCCGACCGATTTGCTTTGCTGCATTGAAAACGCTGCGCTTGATGAGGCTTTGAATCGCATCAGCGAGAGAGACCGCTATATCTTCTTTTCCCGTGTTTTGCATGGGCGCAGCTTCCATGAACTCGCTTTAGAGCTTGACCTTGGGTATCAGGGAGTTGCGGCTGCATATCATCGTGTCTGCAAAAAAGTCAAGGAGGCTACAGGGAGGGATGTAAAGTGAACTTCAAGGATCTATTGCTCCGTGCAAAAGATGGTGACCAACAGGCGAAGGAAGAGATATTTTTGATGTATCGTCCGCTGCTGTTCAAGGAGTCCTGCGTGAACGGCATCTTTGACGAGGATCTCTTCCAGGAGCTTAGTGCAACGCTGATTCATTGTATCAGGATGTTCAAGCTCTAAGCTGCCCCAAATGGGGGGCAACCGCAGTTCATTACCTAAAAAAGCTGGGCGGCGAGGAAACTCGCTGCCCAGCTTTTGCACTATAATTACCGTCAAATATTCTCTGGATACGCTCTTTCTTTTACCACAGCCTTATATTTTGCTTTTCACCGCAGTACCCCAAGTTCTCTGTATAGTTGCGGGAGACTGTATGCCAGTCTCCCGCTATATCCTTATGCACTTTCTCCTGCCATGCGGAAGAACTCATCTGGCGACAGAATCTTGATTCCAAGCTCCTGTGCCTTTGCCAGCTTGCTTCCGGCGTTCTCGCCGCAGATCAGATAATCTGTCTTGCTGCTCACCGAGCTGCCGGCATGAGCGCCCAGAGATTCAATTTTTCCGTTGATCCCATCGCGGGTGTATGGCTCAACTTTGCCGGTCACCACAAGGGTCTTTCCGACAAAGGGATTGCCCATATCGGTGCTGGCCGCAGGCGGCTGATAGGTCTTAATGCAAACCAACCTCCGCAGCTCCGTCCAGATCGTCCAGTTTTCCTCGCTGTGGAACCATTGATGGATATTCCTGTGCAGCGTTTCTCCGAAGTCCGGGAGCTGTGTAAAATCAAAGCTCTGGCACACGGCCGTTTCAAATTCCGCAAGGTTTCCGCGGAACCTTTGGCAGATAGCTTTGCTGGCTGTGCTGCCCACCATGGGAATATCCATAGCGGTCAGATACTGCTCAAAGGTGGTAATGCGGCTGTGCTGGATGGCGTCCCAAAGATTTTGCCAGGATCTCACCCCAAAGCCCTCCATCTGAACGATCTCCGACCTGTGTTTGTCCAAAAAGAAGATGTCCATATAGGAGTGGAGCCAGCCCTTTCCAATGAATTTTTCCAGAATTGCTTCAGACAATCCCACGATATTCATCGCCTTCTGGCTTGCAAAGTGGACGAACTTGCGCAGCTTCCGCGTTTCGCACTGCTCATTATCGCAGAACAGCGCCGCCGTGACCTTTTCCTCCCCGTTCACAGTGTTTCTGGTCGTATGGATACGGGTAGGATGCCCACAGCATGGGCATCTGGCAGGAACGACCTTCTCTCTGGCGTAGCAGTCTCTGTCCAGATTTTCCTCCACATGGGGAATGATCTGATTGCGCTTGCTCACCTTGATGCGGCACCCCGGCGCCAGCTCCAGATTCTCAATGAAAGAGAGGTTGTGAAGGCTCGCTCTGGATACCGCGCAGCCGTCGATCTCCACCGTGTCAAAGATGGCTACCGGAGCAATTTCCCCTGTGCGGCTGGGCGTCCATTCAATCGAACGTAGGACGGTTTCATAGGTGTCGTCCTCAAACTTGAACGCCAACCCGTCCTTATAGTGATGCCCGGTCCGTCCGCAGGACTTTGCGTAGGATGCATCGTTGTAGGTGACCACGATGCCATCGATAGGTATGTCGGTTTCCTGCGCGTATTTCCGCAGGTGCCGGATACCGGCGTCCATATCGAACTGCGTCAACGCCTGCTTGCTCGCCAGATACTTGCAGATGGGAAAGCCGAGCTGTTCGATGGCTCGAAGCCGCTGCGACTTCCAGGGATATTCCTCAAAGCCCTCCAGCACATTGAAAGCCATAAAGGTCACACGGCGATCCTTGCAGGCGCCGCAGTCCAGCAGTCGGACAGAGCCGGCAGCCAGATTGCGCCCGTTTTTATACGGTTCGCCATTTCCGTCCCGCAGCTTATCCTTTAACGCCTCAAAATCGCTGGGACGGATAAATGCTTCGCCGGTAACGACCAGCCGTTCCTTGTACGGGATCTTATCCGGGATGCCGGAGATCCCCAGCACATTATGAGTAATGTTCTCACCTGTATCTCCATCGCCGCGGGTAGCGGCCTCCATCAAAAGGCCATTTTCATAGGTCAGCTTTACCGTCAGGCCGTCCAGCTTGAGCATCAGCATGACCATCTGCTCTCCCGCAAAGCGCAGAAGCTCCGCACTGCTCTTCGTTTTATCCAACGACAGCAGCGGAATCGGATGCACTGTTTTCACCAAGGCGCTGACAGCGGGATAGCAGCCTACCGTCTGCGTGGGCGAGTTCGTCATGCTGAAGCCGGTTTGCTTTTCCAACGTACTCAGTTCATCAAAAAGCGCGTCATATTCGGCGTCTGTCAGAGACGGTGCGTTGAGATTGTACTATTCATACCGGCAGCGGTTCAGCCGGTCGGTCAATTCCCGTATTCTCTGCTGCATGCTCTGCTCCATTCCTTACACCAGCCTTTCCTTGGAGAATGCTCCGAAGTTCAGTTCATAGATCATCTTTTCGATCCGCGTATCATCGTTCCATGCGGCCTCCATCGCCGCACGGTTTTTTGCCTGTACCAAGACCAGACCGCTCCGGAGCTGCATCAGCAGCTCCGGGCGTTGGGCACAAATAACCGCGAGGTTTCCCAACTGTTTCATTTTCACATGACTCCTTTTATACAGCAATATAGGTTTCCCAGTACGATTCCCGCTGTGCCGCAATCGTGAGCGGAACAATGGTGCTGCCGATATTGGCCGGCGCCTGCGTCAGTCCATAGACAGCCTGCGTACTCCGGATACGAACCATCTCTCGCTTGAGCTGAGAGAGGATGTACTCCTTCAGATACCCTTTACGGGGATCGTAGCTGTTGACTGCCCGGATCAGGCGTACCGCCAAAGACTGGTACACATCATCGGGGTCTACGGGTTCTGTCTGCATAAACGCGGCGTACTGCGCCACGACCGTGTCAATGCACCAAAGATGCTGTTCCACCACAGCGTTGCGCTGCGTGATCGTAAATCCGTTTTTCATTTTCTGTATAGTTTCCTTTCTTTCGTTCAAATATGTTGTATTGCGGCTTAGGCCGCGGTTTCCATGAGATCCGACACCAGAACATCCACCAGCCGCTGACCGGCAAGGTCGCCGGTATGGATACGAATGTCATCCTGCCGCAGCTGCTCGAATTCCTGCAGGCGAAGGACCTTGCTCTTTTCCGCTTTTTCCCGGTCGCTCTCTGTCAAGCGCTCGGAGACAACCTTCTGCCATTCCTTCAGGAACATCTCTGCGTCCTTGAGGTCATCGTTCTGTCGGTCAAAGTAGGTCCGTTTCTGCCGTATTGTGCCGTTTGGCTCCACCTCAAGGGTGTAGTACGGCTTGTCGATCTCTGCGGTCTTGCGTAGGAACAGGATATATGCCTCCTGCTGCTCGATGCGCTCCCAATAGCGGTCTGACTTGCCGACACAGTGGGAAAGCGCATCGCCCTCGCGCATAATATCGCGTACACCTGACGGAACAACGATGGAATACACCTCGCCGGTGTATTCGTATTTCGGTTTGATCAAGCGGCAGATGCCTGCAATTTTCCGATACTTTCTTGCTGTTGCGGCAGCTTCCATGTCCCGTTCTCTTTTCCGCAGCTGTTCCACCAGTTCATCGTGACGCTGGCGCAGCAGCTTGACACGGTATACGATCTCATCGTTGGTGTTGATTCCCAGCTTGTCCGCCATGGAAAGGTAATCCCGCCACGTGGAAATAATCTGCCGCAGGGTATCCCGCGTGCCGCTTTTCTGACGCTGAAGGTAGTTGCAGACCTGCTGCTCCGACATTCGATTCAAAATGAAGTCGATATCGGAAACATGGATCTTCTCCTGCTCCAGCCAGCGCAGCACATGATCCGGGATGATTCTGCCGCTGCATTTCTCACGCTGCAGCCAGTCGAGCATAATGGTGCCGCCGTTGAGTGTCCGGAGCCGCGAAAGCCGGTTCGTATCAAGCGCCAATGCCTTGACAAGACTGGTTTCGGACTCCTGCCGAATACAGCTTTTTACGGCTCCGAAATCTTCCAAGCACTCCGTGGTCAGCCGCGGAAGATTGGCTTTGCAGATCTGCTCAACGCGTGGAAACCACCCCCACGCAAACAGGTACCAGTTGGGGCTTACACAGCCCCGGCAAAGTCTTACATACTCCCTCAATCCGGTTCTTGCAAGAAGTGGGGCAATGCTGGAAAACGTTTTTCCATAGATGCTCCCCGGCTGATAACAATACTCGTTGTAGGAATAGCCCATACCCGTGTAGACGAACTCATCGATGCCCTCCACCCATCGGGTGCGGCGCTGTTTGTACCAGCCCCAGTAATACGAATGTGAAGACAGATCCGCACGGTAGAAAATACGCTGCTTCTCAAAGCTGGAGGTTTTCGATGTGATGGTGTTCTCTTCTTTCCGGTACTGCCTGCTCACCTGAAATTGGCGAATCACAAACCCGTCTCCGCACTTCTGCGCCAGGTATGCGCATTCTGTTGGGGAGTGCAGATAGTCCGTTATTTTCCCTTTCGCCTTGAACGTGATCTTATGACGGCATCTCGGGCACTTTCCCACCGCGTTATGATAGGGCCGCTGTTTCAGTGCGACTTCCTTTTCACAATAGGTGCAGTAGCCGTACCTTGCCCCGCCCTTGCGGTAATCATAGAAGATGTAGTTTTCCTGAATACCCACCTTATTGACCCACCGTTCCCAGTCTTTCGGCAGCGGCGGCGTCTGAGAGAGCTCCGCGTCCCACGGATCGGTTTCCTTTCTATGCCGACGTTCCAGTTCAGCATCACGAACGGCGCGCTGAAATTTCAGAATAGCCCGATATACGTTTTTTTCATCCGACACCAGATATTGCCGGATCTGCGCATCATCCACGGCGCTGATCCATACGTTATTGGATCCCTTCGCCTGCCATTCCAAGTAGTCGATCTTTGCCGTCCTCCATTTGTCATGGGCACGGTCATAGGTGAGAAACTGCTGCTTTTCTTTCTCCATGAAAATCTCATAGACCGGCAGCGTCCCACCAAGGCGCATTGCATCCGGGTCATACAGGGTGACCTTCAAAATGCCGCCCTCTACCGCGCTTCGTGCAAAACCGCTGTATCGGCATCGATAGGAAGTGTTCCAGCCCGAACCGACCTTGACCGGGACATCCTCGCGGGCCACCGCAAGCATTTCTTCAGTCGCAGGCAAATTCTTCATTTTCAGCAAACTGCTTTTTTTCATTTCTGCACCGCCTCTCTTTTCACAAAATCAATGTCATACCATACTCCGGGCTGGATTTTTTCTCCATCTACTTCGGCAACAGCAATCTGACAGATTACTTCGGTTTCACGCCGCTCTCTGGCAAATGCGAGAATATCGCCCAGCTTTCCACACGCAGCGGGTTCCTTGCCTCGAACGATGGCATAGCCGTTGCGGCTGGTGCTGTGCTCACGCTGTACCTTGCCGCTTACCTTGCGGCATGGGTGATCCACCATGTAGGCAAGTGCATGAAGAAAGAATTCTTTCCTCGTCAGCTGCCGCAGGATCGTCAGCTCTGTGCAGGCAATTTTGGAGTCACGATCGTCCTCGTCAATATCCCCGCCGGGCTGCACCAAGCAGTAAATGGAGCGATCCATATCGCTGTAATAGGTGAGACAATCCAGCGGATTCTCCGCACAGTGAAAACCGTTGCTGGCGCAGTTTGCCTCCGGGGTGACATTCTTTCCCATGACGAACCGATAGCCACGGCAGGAGAGATCCGGCTCAAAGCCTTTATAAGCGTACATCAGGCTGCCTCCCCAAAAGAGGAGAGGTCTCCCAGCGAGATCTGCCCATCGTCGGCTTCCGCTTTTTTCGGCGGTTCCTTCTTCTCCGGCTTGTTCTTCTTTTCTTCCTTTTTCTTCTTGGAAACGGACTTGGAAGATGTTTTCCCACGATAGGGCTGCGGGACAAACTTCTCTTCATCCCCCTGATCCTCCTTGGCATCGGGGTCACGGAAATAGTCCTCCGCCCACTGATAGCAGAGATCGTCGGGAATATCGCAGCCGTATGCCTGCTGACCGGGGCCCGGCTGAACGCCGTTTGCCTTCAGCTCGTCCTGCACATAATCCCATGCCTTCCGGCTGATGTATTGGAAACAGTGGATCATGCTTTTGCGTGGGTGCATGGTAAGCCGTGCAAAATCGAGGTCATCAATGCACTTGGTCTGGATAAACTCGGAAACGCTTTCTTTCATGTTGCGCCGTGTCAGCTTTTCCGTATCTGCGGACACGCGCTTTGCGGCAGCCTTGAGCAGTTCAGCCGGGCTCATGGCATCCAACTTTTCCAATGCAGCCTGTTCCGCCCGCTGCTTTTCTGCCTGCCTGGCGTCCCATTCTGCCTTGCGCTTGGCTTCAGCCGCTTCGTGCGCACGGCGGGCCTCGTCCTCACTTTGGGTGTCGGAGACGGCCGACGGTTCGCTGACCGCTGTGGCCGGAGCCAGTTCTGTGTCCGGCGGGAAACTGCCTGTTGCTGGCTCCGCGGGGACCGTCTGCGGCATATCCATATCATCATCTTCCATAAAGGCGTTGGAAACGGCAGCCTCATTATTTTGAAGCTCGTAATCCACATTTGAAAAAGCGCCCATTCGTACATTCCTCCTAAATAAAATTTTGAAAAGGACGCTCCTGTGCCAATGGCACAAGGCGTCCTTTTTACATACTTGGCTCAGACCGTGTAGACCAGTGTGCTGAATGGGTCGAAGCAGTAGCACACAACAGTCGGATACTGAGCAGCCGTTCTTTGAATTTCCTGTTGAATGGCAAGGGCCTCACCCATTCCGCAGGGCGTATCCCAGCCAGTCCAGACCATAGCTGTGAAATAACGGTGTTCCGGATGATACCGTATCTCTGCGCCTAAATTCCCGCAAAGCTGTAATACCGCTTCAAGAGATTCCTTTCTTTGTTTCTCCATCGCAGCATACTCATGCCTTCTTTGCCAGCGCGGGTGAAAATTTCACCTGCACAAATCCGGCCATATCACAGTAAAAATATCTGCGCTCGCTTTCATCATACAATTCCAGCACATCAGAGGGCGCGATGCTGCGGCCGTGATAGTCCGGGGGAAGCGCCTGATTATAGCGTGCAAAAATGCGCTCCAGAATATCACGTTCATCTTGCCCGACGGGGCAGATCAGTTCACCGTCGTAAACGAGTGTGTATTCCGCCGCCGGCGGCTGCTGAAAGCCAGCCTTGTGCAGCGCGTCAATGCCGCCAAAGGCGAATGCGCGCGTCTCGCCATGCTCCAGATCCAACTGATAAACACGAAAGCGCTGCGTTTTGCGCTGACTGTCCAGCAGCTCCTGAAAAGAAACGCCGGGGGTAGTCTGTAAGTACGCATCGTATTCCTGCTCTGTCAGCCCCAGATAGTCCCGTAAGGAAATACTGTCCACCTTCATCGCATGCCATTTTTCCGTACAGGTTTCCAGCATTTCCAGCCCGCATAGGCCATTAAGATATTGCTCCTTAAATGTCATTCCTGGATCCTCCTTCATTTTCTGTTCTTTGCGGCGCAGCGCAAGCTGCCAGTCATCAATGCCCTTGTAATTAGGATTCCACGTGAGCCTGCGGCAGCGCATCCCGTGCCTGGCCGCCAGCGCATAAATCTTCGATGCGCCTTTCTCCACCATTTCATTGCTGTATTTATCCATGTCCTCCGCCTCGATGATCTCCTCCGTTCCGTTTCGGTGCAGGAACGCAAACAGTCCATCCAGCTTGGCGGTATTGTTAACGCCCAGTGTGGCAACAAAAGTCCTGTGCATCAGCGCGTGAGCGACATCCGCCTTGAGGCAGCCTTCCGTCACATATACAACGCGGGAGCAGGGGTCGCCCACAAAATGAATGGGGCTCCCCGAGGTCGTTCCCATGCGCTTTCCCGTGGAGGACAGCGTCAGGTATTTCACGCCCGTTTTCTCCGGTGGATCGTCTTTATCCTTGAGCGGATGATCCAATCGGATCTGTGCGCCGTGGATCAGACCGTCTACACCGAAGATGGGAATGATGATGCCTGATGTCCGCTGGTGGAATTTGACCGTCCAGCAGCCGTTATCATCCACATAGAAGCCGGGAACACCCTGCACCCTGCAGCCCGCCTTGACCAACCGATTGGTCAGGGAGCGGCACAGGAAAGGGGGCGGCGTGCTCTTGAAGCCAAAGCGCGTAATCTCATCGTCGGACAGCCCCCGCACAGACTGAAGGTGTGTGCGGTGCGCCGGAATGAGGGTCAGCATGGACAACAGCATGGAGAGAGTCTGATGCACTTCCTGAACAGAGGCCGCGTCAGACTGCTCGGCCTCCGCAGGCGTCGTCTTCTCTGGAACGGTATAGTCCGGTGAAAAACCGTTTACCGCCAAAGCGTCGCAGATCTCCCGATAAGCGTCAGAATTGCTGACGCCATACACCTTTGCGTAAAGGGACAGCATTCCGCCGCCTTCACCGCAGTAGTTACAGCGCCACAGGTCTTTTCCCGTGTTCAGATTCATTTTCCCCCGGCGGTCACCGCAGATGGGGCAATCCACGTACACCTGACCGGGAGCCCTCCGCCTGATATTCAGGCGGAGGAGCCCGGCCACATCCATAATACCAAAGGGGAGATCATGCTTTTTCCCGTAATGCAAACCAGCATCCCTCCCAAGACGCGAAATTTACGGAAGGAAAGCGGTCAGCTTGCCTTTAACTGCTGCGAACCGCCCATCAGAAGCATGGCGGCGGCTTTCACAATATTGCCGCAGTCCTCACAGAGATAGGCGTAATATTTCAGACTGGAGGGACGCTGCTCAGAAACCTGTGCCATCGTCCAGCCCTTATTGACGCCGGTAGTCACGACCAGCTCCGCAGCTTCCTCTTCCGTCATCAGCGAAAGGATCTCGTCCACCGTCATATCGTCCGAATATTTCGGTGCAGCCGCTGTCGATGCCGCTGCCGGCATATCGACCACGACAGGCTTCAACGTCCGCGCTGTTTCAGCCCGCTCCATGACAGCAGGCTCCGCTGTTTCCGAAGGAACCTCCTGCGCCTTTTGGGGCATAACCGGATCAGGCTCAGAAGCCGCAGTTCCGCCGCTTAACGCCTGCAGCAGACTCATGGCGTCTGAAACGCTTTCCGTCTGCTGGGTGGGGGGAACCACCTGCGGCTTTACGCTGGGCGTCTTTGCCGCCTCCTGCGGTTGAACCTTCTGCGGTGTAGGCACTGCCTGTACCGGATGACTTTCGCCGATAGCATCTTCTCGCTGCGGCGCTGCGGCTCTATTTGCCGCCGGAGCAGTCTCCTGACGATTTACAGCGCCCGTTGCGACTTCCTGTTTTCCATCGACCTGTGCATCTACCGCCGCAGAGGGGTTGATCTCACAAAGCTGGATGCCGAAGCCCGCATTGTCCAGTGCCGTTTTCAGCGCCGCGTCCTGCGCGGCCTGCACATAGCGTCCGGCGGGAGCCTGCGCCTTTTCCACCGCCGCGGTGAAATTGGCGATTGGCTGGTTATCCTCTCTGGACAGAAATACCTGCGCCTCATAAACGGCGATTTGGTCTGTGATCCGCAGCCGGTTCAGCAGCATTTTTCCATCGGGGCAGGCCAATCGGAACCAGAGCCGCTGATAGCGCGGCTCCAGTTCGATTCCGCCACTGGCATTTCTTTTCAGAAAGCGCAGCGGGTCAAAGCCCTGCACCCTGCGAAGCTGCTGTACGGCGGGGATTGCCTGGGTCAGCATGATTCTTTCTCTGGACATGGTTTGATACTCCCTTCATAAAATAAATAAGAGATGACTGTGCGTTTTTTTGCACATTCATCTCACATTAACTGGCACGCTGCCATTCCTCGCCCTCTTCGCTGCGGAGGGCCTTGCGCGTGACCGCCTTATAGTAGAGGGCGATGCGTTCGCCCAGCATGGTATTGCGTTTTCCTTTTCGGCTCCGATGGATCGCCATATACAGCGCCCTTTTTTCACCCACCAGCAGCACCCGCCGCTTGGCACGGGTGATGGCCGTATAGAGAAGATTCCGCGTCAGGAGCACATTATGGGCAGCCAGCAGTGGAATAATGACCGTATCATACTCTGAGCCCATAGATTTGTGGATCGTAATGGCATAGGACAACTCCAAATCATCCAGAAGCACCTGCGGGCAATCCATATAGCGGCCGTCAAACTCGATCACGACATTGGTACCGCTGATCTTGCGGATCGTGCCGATGTCACCGTTGAAAACACCCTCGCCGACCTGCTTGCCGGAGCGGTCATACAGCTTGATGTCGTAATTATTCCGCATCTGCATCACGCGGTCATTGAGGCGGAATATCTTTCCGGCGTACACGATCTCCGGTGTGTCCGGCGATGCGGGGTTGATCTCCTCGCGGATAGCTTCATTCAGGCTGTTGACCGATGCCTCGCCCTCAGAGCGGAACGGCGATAAAATCTCCACCTGCTCGATCCCTTTTGCGGCGATCTGCTCCTGATACAGCTCACGGATGATGCCGGCAGTCTCCTCCTGGCTCTCTGCCTTATGAAAGGCAAAGTCCTCACCATAGTAGAGCGTCGTTTTACCCTCGTTGATAAACCGGGCATTGTGGGCGATCAGGCTGTCCTGTGCCTGACGGAAGATCTCATCCAGCACCGTGACTGGCACAACGCCGGAGCCGATCAGCTCGTGAAATACGTCACCGGCGCCCACACTCTCTAACTGGTCCGCGTCACCGACCAAAAGGACTTTGGTTCCGGGACGCAAACGCGAAAAGAGCTGGTGGATCAGCCACATATCGACCATGGAAGTCTCATCCACGATCAGGAGCCCTGCCTCCAGCGGTTTCCGTTCCCGGTCTTTCTTGGATTCCGAATCACCGTGAAGCCCCAGGATGCTGTGGAGCGTCTGTGCTTCATCGATCCCCGTTGCCTCCGCCATACGCCGGCTCGCCTTACCTGTGGGCGCTCCGAGTACGATCTTCTGCCGTGGATAGAGCTGACGGTACACCTCGATCACCGTTTTCAGAACAGTGGTCTTGCCGGTGCCGGGGCCGCCTGTGATGATGGACAGGTTATGCCGGAACACCATCTCCACGCCTTCTGACTGGCGTTTGGACAGGTTGAGCCCTAAGCTATTCTTTACTCGCTCCAACGGCTGCGTAATGTCCACCACCGTCGGCTTTGCCAGAAACAGCTCTACCGCTTTCTGTGCGGTTTCGCTCTCCTGCAGGAATTGCTTGGGCAGATACACATTGCCGTGGTTCGATACCACCTCATCCTGCCGGATCATGGCAGACAGCTCCTGTTCGACCTGGCTCATGGGGACGCGCATCTGCGGGAGGGGTATCCGCTCATTGAGCAGCTGCATAGCCGCTTTCAGCAAAGCCTCCGCCTCCAGATAGAGATGCCCGTCCTTTGTCCGTGCGTCCTCCAGCGCATAAAAGAGCGCACCGTGGACGCGCTTCGGATCACGCAGATCTCCACCGGATTTTTGCACGATGGCGTCAATACGCTTAAAACCGAATCCCGGCACCTGGCAGAGATTGAAGGGACTCTGTCTCACGATGTCCGCACAGGAAGGGCCGAAATGCTGATAAATCTTCTGCGCGGTCGTCGGCGTGACCTTGAACGGGGCCAGCAGGGTCATCAGGACACGCATCCGGCTGGTTTCCGCATAGGCGTCCTTGATCTCTGCAAGCCGTTCCTTCGTAATGCCGCGAATCTCAAGAAGCCGGTCTGGCTGATGTTCCAGAATCTCCAGAGCATTGATGCCAAACTTTTCAATGATCGCGTCGGCGGTCTTTTCTCCGATGCCCTTCAGCAGACCGGAGGCAAGATAATTGCGGACGCCCTCCAATGTGGGCGGCACGATCTCCTGCCAATGATCGACCTGAAGCTGAAGCCCGTATTTTCCGTCCTTCCACTCTCCATCCATCTCGATCTTCACCGTATCCGTCTGCGGCAATTCGATGCCGACGGCGGTAAAGCGGATCAGGTGGTCGTGATAGCGATAGGGACTCCGGGCCTCTGTGGGTACGCTGCTGTCCTCCGTTTTCATCCGAAGGACAGAATATTTGCTGGACGCATTGAAAAACAGTACCTTGTCCAGTGCTGCAACAATGCTCACAGCACATCACCTCCGTTTCTTTTCACGCTGCCTGCAAAGCAGCTTTTTTCACATGGAATCTTCGCCATTCAGACACCGTGACATACTGATCGTAAATATCAGGGTGTTCGTCCTTCAAACGCTCTAAGGCGTCCTTCGATATGCCTGCGGAGCGTACCGGATTGTAGGTTATGGTGTAGCTCTCCGCAGAACCGTTATACACGGCGGTGCAGCTTGTGCCCATTTTCTCGATGAGCATACCCTTCAGCCGTTTAATGTCCTTTTCCAGCTTGTTCACTTCAGCCGCCAACGTCTTTTTCTTCTCTTGCAGGGAAAGAAGCATGGACAGCTGCCCAAACTGTGTCTGTCCCAACAGCACAGGCGGCGCGTCCTTGTCCGCCGGTCCTATCTTTCGCCGCAGGCTTTCGAGGATCAGGTCACCGTCCGCTTCCACATAGGGAGGCGGCGTTTTTGTGAGGACATGATTCTCCCAGAAGTCCCGTTCCAAAGCAATCAGTTCTTCTTCATAGGCCATGTCACGGTCGATACGGCGGATCATCGCCTCGTCTTCCGAATTTCCGTAAAGGCAGCAGAAGTAGACCCGGTCAATGTTCATGACCGCCATGTAGTGCCGCCCCTGCGATTCGTAGTAGATAGGAACGATTTCCTCGCCGTTGTACCACCAGTTATCCTTGGCGTTATAATTCGTGGTTTTGATCTCAAGGATGGCTGATGTACCGTCCGGCAGCTCCACCATGTAATCCAGATCCGCCAGCATCCAAGGATATTGGGGATGCCGGAACATGAAAGGCCGGCGGTAGATCTTATAGCCCGTCTTATGAGCGAAGATCTTGGCAACCAGTGGCTCCAGCAGAGTTCCAACCTCCAACTGGACCCAGTTTTCGGCATCATCCGCTGTGACGATATTCAGCTTGTCATAGTAGAGATCCCGCCCGGTACGGAATGGTGAAATTCCGAGAACGGCAGCGGCGTCACTTCCGCCGATGCCCTTGCGCCGGTATTCCAGCCATTGTTCACGCGGCAGACCTTCTGTACCGACGAGAATTTGCGGAGCGTAACACTTTGCGTTTTCCATGGATGCATTCCTCCTCGGTTTCATATTTGATACGCGGCTTATTCAAAAGCCGCTTCTCTCTGTACCTGTGGTACGGTCGGAAGGAACGTCTATGATGTCCTCCGGGTTTCCATTTTCGTCTGAATTTCATTTCTTGTTTCCACCTTTCTTGATGATATATCCTCAAAGCCTTTCGGCATTTGGGCGCAAAAAAGCGGGAACAACGATTCTGGTAAAATCCAGTATGTTTGCCTGACAGCAAACTCTCGTCATTCCCGCAGTATGGGACGGTGCCCCGTAAAACAAAAAAGCCAGCAGCAGCCGGCTTTCATGGCACAGCAATACTACTGACAAAAACGTACAAACCTGACAACGTGCGCAGGTGGATTGCTCCACACACAGATCATTGACCTATGCCCAAAGGGAAATTGCGCAAAACTCATTTACGGGCAAAGTGTAACACAATATATTGTATAAGTCAATATAAAAATACTATATTTAGTTTTTCTGGCGTACGTGCAAAAAATACGGACATGGCCCCGTATTTATTTTGTGAACGGTAAAAACCACCTATTGAACCTTGAAAACGCCGCCCCCAAATGCGGCTGCATCGATTTGTCCGGGAGTTATACAGGATCGGCTGACAGTATGCGTTTGCGTACCTGCCGGGGAAGTGCCGCACAGCGGCAGCCTGCAAATACGCGGCCTGAAGCGAGGGCGCAGGAAATGGCCTGGAATTGGGAATCGAACTTGGATTAGAACCTAATGTAATTTACTTGTTGGTGATAGTGGGGAAAATCCGTATAATATATTTGTGAGGACATCACAGGCTCTTTTCCCCAGCCACCAAAGAAAGGAGGCCCTCTGTGGCTGAGATAAATACAAACGGCCTTAAAGCCAACTCTGAAAAAAGAAGCTATTCCGTTATGGAAGTAGCGGAAATTCTCGGTGTCAGCAAAAAATCCGTCTATAACATGTGTGCTAACGGCACCTTCAAATGTGTACGGATTGGAACCAGGCTGAGAATATCAAAGAAGGCTTTCGATGATTGGCTTGATGGCAGAGACAATACCTGAAAGGAGCCATGAGCTATGGCATCAATTCAAAAACGCGGTAAAAAGTATGCCGTCGTATATACCTATACGGATTCTGCCGATGTCAAAAGGCAGAAGTGGGAAACCTATGGAACAAAGAAGGAGGCTGCGGCCAGAAAAGCACAGGTAGAGAATGAAATGAACAACGGAACCTTCATTCCGCCATCCAGCGTAACTGTCCGTGACTTCCTGGCAGATTTTGTTGAACTCTACGGTTCAAAGCGGTGGGGGCTTTCAGCCTACTCTGGAAACACCGGGATCATCAACAATTACATCAATCCAGTCATTGGCGATATGAATGTCCAGGATGTGACAAGGCGTACCGTAGACAGCTTCATCGCCCAACTGCAAAAGATGAAACCCGTCAGCACAACATACCGAAACGCACGCTCGGAATTCTTGCCGCCCAACACGATTGAAAAAGTGTGCAAGGTGCTGCACTGCGCTTTCCGCCAGGCCGTCCGATGGGATATGGTTCCGAAGAATCCGTTTGACGATGTTCTTCTTCCCAAGAAAGAGAAAAATCCTCGCGCTATCTGGACGGCTGACATTATCAGACAGGCTCTGGATAACTGCTCTGAGGGGAAACTGTATGTTGCAATCAACCTTTCGTTCGCCTGTTCACTGCGCATGGGCGAGATCACAGGGCTGACATGGGATTGTGTTCACATTTCCGATTCGGACATTGCAAAAGACGATGCCCATATCATTGTCAACAAGGAATTAGCGCGTGTCGATCAACGTGCGATTGACGCGCTCGGAGAGAAAGACATCATCTTTATGTTCCCGCGGATCGTGAAAGCCAAATCGACAACACGGCTTGTGCTCAAACGACCTAAGACGGAAACCAGTATCCGGAAGGTATGGCTGCCGAAGACCCTTGCGTATATTCTTCGGGACTGGCATCAAAAGCAGGACAAGCTCAAAGAAATTATGGGTGACGAGTATGCCGACTATAATCTTGTTTTAGCTTTGGAAACCGGGCGGCCCTGCGAAGACAGGGTAATCGGGAATCAGTTTGAACGGCTGAAAAAGTCAGCGAACCTCCCGAATGTAGTCTTTCATTCTTTGCGGCACTCAAGCACCACCTATAAGCTGAAGCTCAATCATGGTGACATTAAGGCCACGCAGGGGGATACCGGCCATGCGCAGGCGTCTATGGTTACAGAAGTTTATGCGCATATTCTGGATGAGGAGCGGAAAATCAACGCGCAGAAGTTTGAGGTCGCATTCTATGCGAACCCGGATATGCGGCGCGTGGAGCAGGAACTGAATCCGCCGAAACCGGAACCGGCTCCCGACCTAAACCTCCAGTCGCTTCTTGCACAGCTTCAGGAAAATCCCGAACTTGCCCGCCAACTGAAAGCCCTTTTGCACGCAGGGTAACGGGAGGACTCGAAACGACTATAAAACACCACGGCAGGGTTCATTAGCAGAATCCGAATTTCATTAGCAGATTTCTCGAAAATCGTTCGAGTCCAGCAGGGAACAGTCTGGAAATAAGTTGCATTTCAAATCACAAAGCAGTTGCTTTTTCGGGGTGAGCCAAGAAAAGCAAAAACGCTGAAATCCATTGAGATTACAGCGTTTTTGGCACCCCGGACTGGGCTTGAACCAGCGGCCTACTGCTTAGGAGGCAGTCGCTCTATCCAACTGAGCTACCGAGGCCAGTATTTAGTTTTATGCTCGCAGGGTGAGCGACCACCTCACACTTAGGAGGCGGTCGCTCTATCCAGCTGAGCTACGGGCGCATGGAACCGGAGACCTGGAAAACGCACGCAAAATCCAGGGGCGGAAAATTTTTCGCCTTTTGGATTTTGACGCAGTTTTCAACAAAGCAATCGAATACTTTGTTACTATAGCATAAAAAGCTTGTCATTTCAAGGAAAATCATCGGTTCAGGCAGGAAAATACAGAGATGCGACAAGGTTGACAGAATTTAAACAAATAGAGTATGATACGAGAAAATGCACATAGCGCAAGGCTTTGCTGCCTGTCGGAGCGAGAGCGCCCAAGGATGAAGCAAAGGAGGAGAGAGCATGAAGGCGATTATGGTGGATGATCAGCCCTTGATGGTCCGGTTTTTCGAAGCGGCCTGTGCGAATTTGCCGGGAGTGGAGAGTATGAAGGTATTCACCTCTCCGCTGGAGGCACTGGAGTATGCGCGGAGAAACTTTGTGGAGCTGGCTTTTCTTGACCTGTCGATGCCGCAGATGTCGGGTTTGGAACTGGGTGAAAAACTGAAAACGCTGAATCCGAATTTGATTCTTATCTATTTGACTGCCTATGACGATTGTGCCATCGAAGCACTGCATCAGCGGGCAGGCTATATTTTATGCAAGCCCTATAACCGGCGGGACGTGTTGGATATCCTTGAGAAGGCCCTGGGCCAGTACGGAAATTCGGACAATCTGAGCCGGAAGGTGATGTTCCGCACCTTTGGACGGTTTGACATGTACATAGACGGCCAGCTGGTGGTATTTCACAGCGCTAAAGCCAAAGAGCTTCTGGCGCTTTGCGTCAGCAGAGAAGGGGGCGAGGTTTCCAGCTCAGAGGCCATTGACAAGATTTGGGCCGGTTCCAAAAACCGCAGTTCCACCGCTGCAAACTACCGGATGACCGTTAAAAAGCTGAAGGAATTCCTGCACAAGCTTGGTGTGGAGCGGATTTTTGTCCGGGAGCGGCAGTCCTGCTATATCCGCGTTTCAGAGGTCAGCTGCGATCTCTACGATTTTTGGAGAGGCGATGAGGAAGCGCTTTACCGCTTCCGGGATGAGTTCATGTCGGATTACAGCTGGAGCGAACCGATGATTTTTCAGATGCAGGAGTTTAAGCAGATTAAGCTGATGATGCTGCACCAGAAGGAATAACCTGCCGTCAAAGTATACAAAAATTATAAATTTACGTTTAATTTACGTGCGATTTACGCATATATTCGAGTGGATTTACGCCTCCTTTATTGCCGGCCTGCTATACTCTATCTTGTAAAAGTTTGCCTCATGCCGCAGATGAGGGAAAAAGGAGGGCTGAACCATGGGCACTGAGTATCTGGTGAAACGCGTGGCAGAGAAAACAGATTCCAGCCCGGAGCAGGTGGAGAAGATGATGTCCGCGCTGTTTGACACCATTGCGGAGGCGACCCAGACCGAACGGTTTATTCCGCTGGACAGCTGCCTTGGAAGTCTGGTGGTCAAAGAAAAGCAGGACCGCCGGAAAGAGATTACCTTCCGGCCGTCGGGCACGCTGCGCAAGCGGCTGAAGAATATGGCCGGCAAAGCAAAGATCGCGGGCTGAAAGAGAAGAGGACGGCGACGGGGCGCCGTCCTCTTGTTCTGTTTTGCGGCGCGGCTGAAATAACAGGCATGGCCCGGCACGGGCCATATGCCGTAAAAAATAGCTCTTTAAGCTGTTTTTATCAAACAAACGGAAAAAGGCCGGGATTTTTTCCAAAATGCGGGAATTTATGCTTGAAAAAGTGCGGATAATAGAATATAATATTGCGTCGGTGTTGAGATTTGCGCCGATCCATTGCGGGCCGGACGGACAAGCAGGCCATAGAGAAAGGGGCTTCTATTTTGCAGAACAAACATTTGAGGAATATTGCCATCATTGCCCACGTTGACCATGGAAAAACCACCCTGGTGGACGAGATGCTCAAGCAGGGCGGCGCCTACCGGGAAAACCAGGAGATGGTGGACCGGGTGATGGACTCCGGCGACCTGGAGCGGGAGCGGGGCATTACCATCTTGGCCAAAAACACGGCCATTGCATATAAAGATGTGAAGATCAATGTGGTGGACACCCCGGGCCACGCCGATTTCGGCGGAGAGGTGGAGCGCATCCTGAAGATGGTCAACGGCGTTATTCTGCTGGTGGACGCCGCCGAGGGCCCCATGCCCCAGACCCGCTTTGTGCTCAGCCGAGCCCTGGAACTGGGGCACCGGGTCATCGTGGTGGTCAACAAGATTGACCGCCCGGACCAGCGCATCCATGAGGTGGTGGACGAGGTGCTGGAGCTGCTGATGGACCTGGACGCCACGCCGGAGCAGCTGGATTCCCCCATGCTGTTCTGCTCCGGTCGCAACGGCACGGCCTCCTATTCCCCCGACGTGGCGGGAACGGACCTGGTGCCGCTCTTTGAGACCATCCTTGAGTATATTCCCGGGCCGGAGGCCGATGTGGAACAGCCCTTCCAGATGCTGGTGTCCTCCATCGACTACAACGACTTTGTGGGCCGGATTGCCATCGGCCGTGTGGAGCGGGGCACGCTGAAGCAGAACCAGGAGATCGCAGTGTGCAACTACCATGACCCGGACGCCCCGGCCAAAAAGGCCAAGGCCGTCTCCATGTATGAGTTTGAGGGGCTGGGCCGCAAGCCCGTCACCGAGGCCACCGCCGGCAATATCATCGCCATGAGCGGCATCGGCGATATCACCATCGGCGACACCATCTGCGCGCCGGGCTGTGTGGAGCCGCTGCCTTTTGTGAAGATATCCGCCCCCACCCTTGAGATGACCTTCTCCGTCAACGACTCGCCCTTTGCGGGCCGGGAGGGGAAGTTCGTCACCTCCCGCCAGATCCGGGACCGGCTGCAGCGGGAGACGCTGAAGGATGTCTCGCTGCGGGTCAGCGAGATCGAGGACGCCACCGACTCTTTCAACGTGGCCGGCCGGGGAGAGATGAGCCTGTCCATCCTCATTGAGACCATGCGCCGGGAGGGCTATGAGTTCCAGGTGTCCCCGCCCCGCGTCCTCTATAAGGAGATCGACGGGAAGACCTGCGAGCCCATTGAGCGGCTTGTGGTGGACGTGCCCTCCGAGTATGTGGGCAGCGTCATTGAGAAGTTAGGCTCCCGCAAGGGCGACATGGCGGAGATGACGCCCATTGGCGACCGGATGAAGATTGAGTTTCTGATTCCCGCCCGGGGGCTGTTCGGATACCGCAACGAGTTTCTCACCGACACCAAGGGCGAGGGCATCATGGCCTCGGTGTTCGACTCCTATGCTCCCTACAAGGGGGACATCCAGCGCCGGGGCACCGGCTCTCTCATCTCCTTTGAGACGGGTGAGTCCATCACCTACGGCCTCTACAATGCCCAGGAGCGCGGCACGCTGTTCATCGGCGCTGGCGTGCCGGTCTACGGCGGCATGGTGGTGGGCCAGTCCCCCAAGTCGGATGACATCACGGTGAACGTCTGCAAGAAGAAGCAGTTGACCAATACCCGCGCCTCCGGCTCCGACGACGCGCTGCGTTTGGTTCCACCCAGACAGATGAGCCTGGAGCAGTGCCTGGAGTTTTTGGCGGACGACGAGCTGCTGGAGGTGACGCCCCAGAGCCTGCGGATTCGCAAGCGTATTCTGGATCACGAAAAGCGTATGAAATCCCTCCACGGCGGGAAAAAATAGCAAAAAGACGCGCATCTTACAAAGATGCGCGTCTTTTCCTTTTTCTGACGCCGCATCTCTGGCGCTGCATCCGCGGCGCCGGAGGAGAGCGGTTCCGTCAATCATTCTCATAGCCCAGGTACGTGCGGAACCGGCATTCCAGCGTATCCAGATCGTAATAGGACGCCGTGTTCCAATCCAGCACCTCGATGAGGCCGCCCACCACGGAGACCTGTTCATACCATCTGTTTCCATACAGCGTAAATTGGGGGAGCGGCGTTCCATCCTCCCGGTAATAGATGCGGGGCGCATCGGCCGTTGCATAGTCCGCCACCACCAGCAGCCCCGGCGCGTCATCGCCCAGCAGCTGGTCCCGCAGCCGATCCGCATTGGGCACGGCGGGCCCCGGTTCCTCCGGCATCTCATGGAGTTGGTCCCCCATCCCGATCCACGTCTCCATGGTGAAGACTCTGATTTCTCCGGTGACAAGGTCAAAGGCCCGGAGGGCTTCGCCGCCCCTGTCCTCTTCCCAACCTATCGCCATATAGTCCTCCACCCACTCTCCTCCGATTCCCTCACCCCAGACGACGTCGGAGAGGAGGGAGTCGAACGCCCCCTGGGAGATACCCATCTCCTCCACTGTCCAGACCCGCCGGATTGCGCCATCCGGGGCCATCACCGTGAAGCTGTCCGGCTGGAACAGGAGAAGGCCCTGCGCACCGGCGGACAGGGTGCGGTAGTCAAAGGGCGTGCACCATCTGCCGTCACCGGCGGCCACGGCGCATATGCTTGGATCCCAAGAACCTTCCTCCGCGGAGGGGTCCCCCTGTTCCAGAATCAGCAGGGGAAGAGGCTGCCACCGGCCGGAGGCGTCATAGCCGCCGGGGCGATAGACCGCGCTGTACACGGGGTCGGAGACCACCTTGCCCTCCCGGGTCATCAGACCGTACAGGCAGCCGTCCCGGGCGGGCCAGTCATCCATCAGACGAAGGCCGGCGTAGGGGATCAATTGCCCATAGTCCTCCCGGGGAATCAGATGATCGGTGTATTCGGCATACCAACGGCTCCCAACCGGCTGGGGCAGGTCCCTCCGTTTGTCAAGCTGCGACCAGTCGGTATGCACGCGAAGCCCATCCTGTCCCGGCTCCAGGGGATGACTGGAGCTTCCGGCGGAGCAGGCGGTCAGCAGCAGGCAGAGGGCCGCCGCAAGGGCCGCTTTTTTCATGGCCGCGCCTCCAGAATGGACACATAGCCCTCCTGGGCCACCAACCGCTGCCCTTCCTTGCCGATGAGCCAGTTATAGAGGACGCGGTTGGGGGCGTCCTCCTCCGCGTCGGCGGGGATGACCACATATTTGGGGTTGCGCAGAGGATAGGTTTCCCCCCGGATCGTTTCCGGATTGGGCTCCACGCCCTCCAGCGCCAGCAGCTTGAGGCCCTGGGCCATCTTCATCTCCTCTGCATAGTAGTAAACGCTGTAGCCGATGGCGCCGGGGGAGCCGTCATAGCTCTTCACCGCCTCCATCAGCTGGCCCATGGTGCCCACCACGTATCCGGTGGGGGGCTCCATCATGGGCGTGCCCTTCATCACTAACTTTTCCATCAGGGCCTGGCTCCCCGCTTCGCTGTTGCGCTGGAAGGGGACGATCGCCTGGTCTTCGCCGCCCAATTCTCTCCAGTTGGTGATCTCGCCGGTATAGATGCGCCGCGCCTCCTCCACTGTGATGGAGTCCACAGGGTTCTCTTCGTTGACCACAAACACGAAGGCGTCGGTGGCAAAGGGCGTCTGCTCCCACTGAAAACCAGTGCGTTCCTTCTCAGCCAATATATCCGCGTTGGGTTCGCCTACGATCAGAAGGTCCGCGTTGCCCTCCATCAGGTTGTAGTAGGCATTGGTGGTCTTGGAGAAGCGGACCAGGTCCGATACAGCCTCCCGGCTCTCCCCAAGCAATACGGCGCACACCGCCTCCGCCATGGGCGCGGTGGAGGTGGAGCCGTCCAGCCGGGGAAAATTCTCCCGCGTAAAGATAAACGATTCCGGCGCGTCGTCGGGCTCCTGACCGGAAGCTGATGGGGAAGAGGGGCCGGCACAGGCGCTCAGGCACAGGACCGCCGTCAGCCACGCGGCCAGAGTGTGTTTTGCGGCATGTTTGCGCATCACGGGAAACCTCCTTTTTCAATCTGCAGCCGTGGGCTGCTGCAATATGACGGTTCTGTTTTTCCACTCTCTGATGGCCGCTGCCAAAGTATAAATCAGGTATACGAAGGAAGGATGGTGGTAAATATTCTATCACAGGGCGTGGCGTGCTTCAAGAAACAATTGGGCCCGCCCGCGGCAAGCGGTAAACAGATGAAAGGACAGTCTGCTTATTATCTTGACATATGATATTTATTAGCATATAATATAATTATAAAAACCATATTATTAAGGACCGGTGAAACGCATGGTGAAGCGGCTGCATGACATTCAGGTGGTGGGGGATTCCATTTTGAAAGGGATTCAGGTGGACCCGCGGACTGGAAAATATATCACAAAGAACGAGATGGACAGCCGCCGGATTGCCCGGGACTATGCGCTGGAGATTGAGAATCACTCCCACTTCGGCTGCACGATCATAAAGGGAGCAAAGCTGATAGAGCGGATGCTGGAGCGGGGGATGGCCTGCGACGCGGTGGTGATGGACTTCGGCGGGAACGACTGCGACTACAAATGGGCCGAGATTGCGGAGGACCCGGATGGCGTCCACCTCCCGGCGGTGCCAATGGAAGAATTTGTGGAGCGGTACCGCCGGTTGATCGGCAAGCTGAAGGAGAGGGGCATTGTGCCCATTGTCACCACACTGCCGCCCTTGGAGCCTCAGCGCTTTTTTGACTGGTGGTGCCGGGACCTCAATCAGGAGAATGTCCTGCGCTGGATGGGCGGCGTGGTGAACATCTACGCCCACCAGGAGAACTACTCCCGGGCGGTGGAGGATGTGGCCCGGGCGGAACAGGTGCCGCTGGTGGACGTCCGGCGGACGTTTTTGCACCATGGCCGCATCGGCGATCTGATCTGCGCCGATGGGACCCATCCCAACTCCCGGGGCCAGCAGCTGATCACGGAGGCCTTTGAGGATTTTGCCGCCCGGTACGAAAAGCGGGAGCTGATAGAGGCGTAAACTTTATGTGCCAGGCGGCGGATGCAC
The DNA here is from genome assembly GCF_018919205.1 of Dysosmobacter acutus. Taxonomy (NCBI): domain Bacteria; kingdom Bacillati; phylum Bacillota; class Clostridia; order Eubacteriales; family Oscillospiraceae; genus Dysosmobacter; species Dysosmobacter acutus. The sequence continues at coordinate 2,969,695 of NZ_JAHLQN010000001.1, read as the reverse complement.
GCATCGCCGCCTGGCCTGTGAGATTTCCGGAGAAAAAGGCCGTGGACGAAAGTCCACGGCCTTTTCGTATGTTCAGTTCCTGCGGAAAACATGGATGCGAAAGCCGGCCCGGGTGGTCAGCGCGTCTATCGCCAAGAGACGCTCCGCGCCGGATTTCGGCGTTTTCCAGTAATAGGGCGTCATCTGGAAGAGATTGTGAATGTCCCGCTGGCAGGTGAGATGCATTGTGAAGTCCACCGGTACAATGGATTCGTAGGTGAAGCCGGGGTAGGGCGTCTCCTTCTCCTCATTGGGGTAGGGATCGTCGTAGAGAATCTGCTTCATCTCGTAAAGGTGGTGGACGGCGGGAACTACATAGAAAAAGAAGCCGCCGCCGCGCACCACGCGGGTGAACTCCTCCAGAGCCAGGGGGGAGAAGCAGTTCAGCAGCAGGTCCACAGAGCCGTCTGGCAGCGGCAGATGATAGGAGGAGGCCACGGCGAACTCCACGGCCTTCTCTCGCCGGGCGGCGGAACGGAGAATGGATTTGGAGATGTCGATGCCCGCTATGACGGGCGCTTTCCCGGCCTGGACCAGGGCGTGAAAGAGGCCGGAGGTGTAGTAGCCCTCCCCGCAGCCCGCGTCCAACACCCGGGGGGCTTCTCCCGTATGGCGTATGGCCAGGCCGCACAGCGCGTCCAACAGGGGACGGTAGTAGCCCATAGAGAGAAACTCCCGCCGGGCGGCGGCCATGCCCTTGTCGTCTCCGGGATCGGCGGAATGCTTGCGGTTGGCAATCAGCAGGTGGGTGTAGCCCTCCCGGGCGATATCATAGCTGTGGCCCCGGGGGCAGCGGAAAGCGGAGGAACCTCTGGTCAGAGGCAGGCCGCAGACCGGACAGCAGAAAAGGCTCATGACCGGTCCCCTCTTGTGATGTCGTTGATCCACTTCCGGCTCCGCAGCCGCGCCACCCCAAGGGGCATCTTGCTGAAGTTCTCGCTTTGCAGCGAAAGGCACACCAGGGGGATGGGCGCGTTCAGCACAAGGGCCAGCAGGGCGGTCAGGGGGATGGCAAAGCACCACAGGGGCGCAAGGTCGATGACCGAGGCCATCCGGGCATCGCCGCCGGCCCGGAGCAGCCCGGTGATGTTTGAAATGTCAAAGGCCCGCATGGGCATGACCACAATGTAGACGATGCACATGGTGACCGCGATCTCCATGGCGGTCTCGGTGAGCTTGAAGAGCGGATAGAGCACCGGAATAAAGAAGGTGGGCAGCAAGATCCCAAGGGCAACGGCGATCACAAAGCCCACGCCGGTGGCCAGGGCCAGCAGACAGATTCCAAGGCTGTAGACCTCCTCCTTTCCGGCTCCCTCGCCGATGCGCTTGCCCACGATGACGGCGGTGGCGCCGGCCAGACCGAAGCAGGCCACGGTGGAGAACTTGTCGATGTTGCCCATGATGGCGTAAGCGGCCAAAAACTCCGTGCTGACCGCCATGTGGCCCATGATAGCCGTCAGAACCGTGGTGCCCAGGCCCCAGAGGGCCTCGTTGCAGATGACCGGGGTGGCGTAGTGGAGGAAGCTGCGCAGAATCTCGCCGCCCGGGTGGAGCACCCGGGAAAGGCGCAGGGGGATTCTGGAATTGAGAGCGCTGTACACCAACACAATGAGGAACTCCACCACACGGGAGGAGAGGGTGGCGATGGCGGCGCCGGTGATCCCCAGGGCCGGGAAGCCCAACTTGCCGAAGATCAGCAGGTAGTTGAGCCCGGTGTTCACCAGCATGGAGGTGCAGAACACCTTCATGCCGAAGGCGGGGTTTTCGGTGCTGCGCTGCATGGCCACGTATACGGAGCTGATGCTGTTGAAAATATAGGAGATGCCCACGATGCGGATATAGGGGGTGCCTAACACGATCAGGGACTGGTTGTCGGTGACCAGGTTCAGCACGCCGGCGGGAAAGAGCAGCAGCGTGACGGCCACCGCGGAGGATAAAATGACGCCGATGTACAGCGCCACACCCATGCAGCGGTTGATGTTGTCCGCATCGCCCTTGCCCCAGTACTGGCTGACCAGTACGGTGAGGCCGCTCATGAGCCCGAAGATGATGACCTGAACCAGGAAGATGGGGGAGTTGGCGGCGGTGACGGCGGCCATCTCCGCGTTGCCCAACAGTCCCACCATGAAGGTATCCACAAAGCCCAGGGAGGTGGTGATTAAGTTTTGCAGGATCAGCGGCAGGGCCAGGGCCCAGACGCGGCGGTAAAAGCCTTTTTCACGGCGGAGACTCTGAAACATAACGGTCCTTTCCAAAGCCTGCCTTTCATCGGATCAGGCTTTTTTACAGCATGGGAAACCGGGTTTCCCGGTGACGGCGCAGCGCGGCGGCGGCATCGTCGATCTCCTCAAAGGTGGTCTCGGGTCCAAAGCTGAAGCGCAGCACGCCGGCGGCCACCTTTTTCGGCAATTTCAGCGCGGAAATCACATGGCTGGGTCGCCCCTTGTGGCAGGCGGAGCCGGCGGAGAGGCAGATGCCCTGGGCGCCCAGGTCCTCCACCACATTCTGGCTGGGGTAGCCCTCCAGGGACACGCACAGCACGTGGGGCGCGGTTCCGTCCCCCACTACCTGCACGCCGGGGATGGCGGTGAGCCGCTCCCGGGCGTGGCGCCGCAGCCGGTCCAGATGGCTCAGCCGGGAAGGAAGGTCCGTATACCACAGCTCCACCGCCTTGGCGAACCCGGCGATCTGGGCCGTGGCCTCGGTGCCGGAGCGGAGGCCCCCCTCCTGGCCGCCGCCGGGGAGCAGGGGCCGGGGATTGCGCACCCGGCGGCCCAGATAGAGGGCGCCGATGCCCTTGGGGCCTCCGATCTTATGGGCGGAGATGGAGATGAGGTCCGCTCCTGACTCCGCCAGGGGGAATTCCGTCTTCAAAAAGCCCTGGACCGCGTCGGTGTGGAGCAGGGCCCTGCTTTGGGCGCCTTGGAGCAGTCCGGCCACCTCGGCCACAGGGTATACGGTGCCAAGCTCGTTGTTCACAAGCATCATGGAGATCAGCGCCGTGTCCGGCCGCAGGGCCTGGGCCACCTGCTCCGCCGTGATGTTGCCCCGGCGGTCCGGGGAGAGGACGGTGAGCTCATAGCCCTCCTGCGCCAGCCGCTGGCAGGGCTCCAACACGGCGCTGTGCTCCACGGCGGTGGTGATGATGTGCCTGCCCACGTGCCGGTTTTGATAGAGGGCGGCGGAGATGGCCCAGTTATCGGACTCCGTGCCGCAGGAGGTGAAGCGCAGCTGCTCCGGGGCACAGCCCATGGCCTGGGCGATGACCTGCCGGCTCCCGGCCACCCCTGCCGCGGCCTGCCGGCCCAGGGGATATTGAGAGCTGGGGTTTCCATACTCCTCCGTCAGCACCCGGTACATCTCGTCGGCCACGGCCCTGGGCACCGGGGTGGTGGCCGCGTGATCCAGATAAATCATAAAAACCCTCCTGACATCCAACGGTTGAAAAGCACTCCGCCGGGGGACCCGAAGCCTTTTATGAGACTGCTCCGGGTGGAGATCGCGAAAATATCGCGCATAGGTAAAATGCGGCTTGCCCCGGGGGGAAAAGCACAGTATAATGGGATAATTACAGAGGAAACCGGCCGAATGGAAGAAAAAGTGCGGAAAATCTCCGCAATTTCTCTATTATAGAGGAGTTTTTTGAAAATAGCAAGGAGAAAGCATATGAAAGTGGCGATTTACACCTTGGGCTGCAAGGTGAATCAATATGAGACCCAGGCCATGGAGCAGGAGCTCCGGCGCCGGGGCCACACGGTGGTGCCCTTTGCCGCCGACGCCGACGCCTACGTGGTGAATACCTGCTCGGTGACGGCGGTCAGCGACCAGAAGTCCCGCCAGGTCGTCAGCCGGGCCCGGCGGACCCACCCGGAGTCGGTGGTGGCCATCTGCGGCTGCTACGCCCAGACCCACCCGGAGGATGTGCGGGCCCTGCCGGTGGACCTGATCGCCGGGACCGGGGACCGGATGGGATTTCTTGACCTGCTGGAGCAGGAGATGGAGGACCGCCGCCCCATGGAGTCCCTGGACCGGAGCTTCGAGCGCAGAACCTTTGAGCTGCTCAGCGCCGGAGGCCTGCCCAACCGGACCCGGGCCATGCTGAAGGTGGAGGACGGCTGCGTCAACTTCTGCTCCTACTGCATCATCCCCTATGCCCGGGGACCGGTGCGGTCCCTGACGCTGGAGGACGCGGCACGGGAAGCCGCCCGGCTGCAGGAAGAGGGCTACCGGGAGATCGTGCTCACCGGCATTGAGATTTCCTCCTGGGGCCAGGATTTGAAAAACGGAAAGAGCCTCATCGACCTCATCGAGACCGTCTGCACCGCCGCGCCGGAGTGCCGCGTCCGGCTGGGGAGTCTGGAGCCCCGCACCATCACGGAGGAGTTCTGCCGCCGCGCCGTCCGCCTTGAAAACCTGTGCCCCCAGTTCCATCTGTCGCTGCAAAGCGGGTGCGACGATACGCTGCGCCGCATGAACCGCAAGTATGATACCGCACGATACGCGGAGTCGGCGGAGCTGCTCCGCCGCTTCTTCCGCCGGCCCGCCCTCACCACGGATTTGATCGTGGGCTTTCCGGAGGAGACGGAGGAGGAGTTTGCCCGGACCATGGCCTTTATCCGTAGCTGCGGCTTTGCCCAGATGCACATTTTCCCCTACTCCATCCGGCCCGGCACCCCGGCCGCGGCGCGGCCCCAGGTGAGCGCCCGGGTAAAGGAGACAAGGGCGGCGGCCGCCGCCGAAGCGGCGGGGCAGATGCACCGGGAATACCTGGCCGGCTGCGTGGGGGAGCGGTATCCGGTGCTCTTTGAGCAGGAGAAAAACGGGAGGTTCGCGGGCCACGCCCCCAATTACATGGAGGTGTTTGCAAAGGGCGCCGATCTCCACAACAAGGTGCGCATGGTGCGCGTCACCGGCGTGGAGGAAGAGGGACTCACAGGGGAGATAGAAGAATGAAACACTACTTTTTTGCCTATATGTTCCGCATGCGCTTCATTGCCCGCTGGGCGCTGATGCGCAACAGCTTTCCGGAGAACGTGCAGGAGCACAGCCACCAGGTGGCGGTCCTGGCCCACGCCCTGGCCACCATCCGCCGGGACGTGTTCCACAAAAAGGCCGATCCCAACGCCTGCGCGGCGGCGGCGCTGTTCCACGACGCGTCGGAGATACTGACCGGCGATCTGCCCACGCCGGTGAAATACAACAATCCGGCCATTCAGCAGGCCTACAAGGCCCTGGAGGTGGTGGCCCAGGACAAGCTGCTCCAGGGGCTGCCGGAGGAGCTGAAACCGGCGTATACGCCCATCCTCCATGAGGAGGATGAGGAGGTCCGTAAAATTGTCAAGGCGGCGGACAAGCTCTCCGCCTATCTCAAGTGTCAGGAGGAGCTCCATGCCGGCAACCAGGAATTTGAGCAGGCGGCACTGGAGATCATGTCCGCTCTTCAGAGCTACCGGATGCCGGAGGTGGCCTGGTTTTTGGAGAAATTTGGAAATACTTTTGGTGTGACTCTGGACGAACTGAGGTAGTGTTTTACCGTGACAAATTGACAGAAGTTATGACAGATATGGCAAAACCGGGACGCTTCACAGAGAGACTCCACCTCTGAAATTGGAAGAAAATACCAAAATTAGGGGGGGGGGGGGTAGACTGCTGAAGTACTTAAATTACAGGAAAATTGAAAAATTTAAACAGATTTTTGTCTGAAACATTGGATTTGGCACGGATGTTGCTATATGTTATCACAGCAGACCTGTTTGGCTGCAATCCAAAATAGAGAAAGAGGGCACGAAATGAAACTGAAACTCAACAAAAAGTATCTGTCGTTTTACTACGAGGAGATGGCGGACCAGGTTCTGGATTTGAAGTTGGACCTGAAGAAGACCGCTCTGATGGTAGTGGACATGCAGAAGTTTTTCCTTGCAAAGGACGGAGCGGATGCAAGGGCCTTCAAAGAGGCGGGTCAGTGGGCCAGGTGGGAGCCTTATTTTGACCGGATTGAGCAATTGACCGTACCCAACAACAAACGGCTGATCGACTGCTGCCGCAAAAACGGCGTGGAGGTGACCTACGGCCGCATCGCCTGCCTGAAGGACGACGGCTCCGACCGCTGCCTGGTGCAGAGCACGGTGGGCTGGAACAACATCCTGCTGCCCATCAGCAACCCCGAGGTGGCCATGATGGACGAGATCGCCCCGGTGGGAGATGAGATCGTGGTCAATAAGACCACCGACTCCGTCAGCCTGGGCACCAACTATTCTGAGCTGATGCGCAACATGGGCATCGACACCATCATTGTCACCGGCGTGGTGACGGACCAGTGTGTGGCGGGCACGGTGCGAGTGCTGGCCGACCACGGCTTCCGGGTGATCTGCGTGGAGGACTGCTGCGCCGCACCGGACATGGATCTGCACGACATGGAGCTGAAGATCATGAACATCGTCTACTGCAACGTGCTGGAGTGCGATGATGTGATCGCCCTGATCGAAGAGAGCGCCGGGAAAAACTGAGGATTGGAATATTGGAAAGGGAGTTGTGGCCCTTGTCCATTGTAAAAATAAGTGTGTGCGTGAAAGGGGTTTTCAAACATGGGTAATAAACTGAAAAAGGAACTGTCCCTGTCCCAGATCATCGCCATGGCGGCAGGCGGCATGATTGCCGCCTGGATGGTGGAGATCAAGTACTGGTTCGAGATGACCGGTCCCGGCTCGCTGATCTGCCTGTTTGCCTGCGGCGTGATCCTGCTGCCGCTGTGCCTCATCTACACGGAGATGACGGGCATGCTGCCCTATGCCGGCGGCGAGAACATCTGGACCACCAACGCTTTCAACTGGGATCTGGGCTGGGTGGTAGGCTGGTTTTTGTTCCTGCTGTATCTGTCCGCCATGCCCAACGTGACCATCGGCATCTCCACCATGGTGGGATATCTGGTGCCGCTGAATTTCGCGCAGCTGAAGATTCTGGCCTGCGTGATCATCACCGTCTGGTTCATTATGGTAAACCTGGAGATCAAGCATCTGGCGAAAATTCAGAACTTCATGTTCTGGAGCACCCTGGTGGTCTCCGTCGGCGCCTCCCTGATCTTCATCTTCAGCGATCAGTGGAAGTTCTCCAACCTGTCCCCCTGGTTCCCCAAGGGAGCCGCCGGATTTTCCGCCGGCCTTGGGCTGCTGATGTTCAAGTTCATCGGTTTTGACCTGATCCCCCAGCTGGTGGAGGAGTCCAAATTCCCCCGCAAGAAGATCATCTGGGGCTTCATCGGCAGCATGCTGTGCACCTTCCTGGTCTACGGTCTGGCGGTGATCGCCGTGGGCGGCATCGTGTCCAACGAGTGGATCGCCCAGACGGACATCGTGGATCCCCGGGTGGCCGATATCCTTGGGATGCACTGGCTGGCCCTGGTGATCATCATCATGGGCGCCGTGACCTGCATCACCACGCTCTCCGGCTTCTGGCTGGCCGCCTCCCGCACCATCTTCGGCGCCGCCCAGCAGGGCCAGGTGAGCCGGAAACTGGCGGTTCTCAACAAGCACGGCCAGCCCTGGCTGGCCAACACGGTGGTGTTCATCTGCTCTTTGTACTTCTGCCTGATGGCCCCCGATGCGTGGATCAACTACATCTTCACCATCACTGTGGGCGCCGCCGGCGTGGTGTATCTGTGCGTGTCCCTGTCCTTCCTGAAGCTGCGCAAAACTCATCCCGAGTGGCCCAGACCCTATAAGTGCAAGGCCGCCTGGTTCATGGGCATTGAGTCCATTGTTTTCTGCATCTACTGCCTGTACCAGTGCGTCATCGCCATGGACGCCGCCACCTGGGTGGCGCTGGGTGTGTACTTTGCCGTGGGCGCCGTGCTGTACGTCTACGCTAAGGTGCAGCAAAAGCGCGACCCGGCCAATTGGACCACCTTTATCCCCTCTCCCGACACGGTGAAGGAAGAGGCGGAATAAGTTCGCTGCAAACTCCAAAAAGACGCTCCGCCATTTTGGCGGAGCGTCTTTGCGAGTCGGTTATTTGGAGAAGAGCATGGAGGGCCTGATCTCCTTCAGGCTGTGGGCGCCGCACATGGCCATGGTGTCCTTCAGCTCGGCGGTGAGCTTATCCACATAGATCTGAACCCCTTCGGCTCCGCCGCCGTAGACCATGGTGACAAAGGGACGGGCGATGAGCACCGCGTCGGCGCCCAGGGCCAGGGCCTTGAATACGTCCATTCCGGTGCGGATGCCGCCGTCCACAAAAATGGTCATCTTCCCGCCCACCGCGTCGGCGATGGCGGGCAGCACCTCCGCCGTGGCCGGGCACTGGTCCAGCACGCGGCCGCCGTGGTTGGACACCACGATGGCGCTGGCGCCGGCCTTCAGAGCCTTTTTGGCGCCCTCCACCGTCATGATCCCCTTGAGGATGAAGGGAACCCCGGCATAGTCCGCGATCTCTTGCAGCTCCTCCACCGTCTTGCTGCCGGCGGGGGGCTGAAGATTCTTCAGGAAGGGCAGGCCGGCCGCGTCGATGTCCATGGCGATGGCATAGCAGCCGGAGGACTTACAGCCGTCCATCTTCTCCCGGATCAGCTCCATGTTCCAGGGCTTCACCGTGGGGATACCGGCGCCGCCGGCCTCCCGGATGGCCTGGACCGCGCCCTTCATGACGGCGGGATTGGTGCCGTCGCCTGTGAAGGCGGCGATGCCCGCTTTGGCGCAGGCGGAAACCAGAATGTCGTTATATTGCAGATCGTCATACTTGTCGCCGTAGTGGAGCTGCATGGCGCCCACCGGCGCGGCGAACACAGGCAGGGCAAACCGGTGGCCGAAGAGCTCATAGGAAGTGTCCACCTCTCTATTCTCGCAGATGGTGTCCATGTTGACACACAGCTCCTGCCACTTCTGGTAGTTGCGGATAAAGCCGGTGCCGATGCCCTTGGCGCCGGGGCCGGGCATGGTGTTGCGGCAGCCCATTCCGTTGCAGACAGGGCAGGCCTTACAGTAGGGGCCCATACAGGTGCGGGCGTTTTCCAGCACTTCCTGATACGTCATATGTAGATCTCCTTTCATATTCGGGCAGAACAAAGCCGCCCACTTTCCACTTGCCACGATTGTACTCCAATCCCGGGAAAAAAACAAGCCGCCCCGTAAGCGGAGCATATGGCGTGCGGTGCGGGAAAAAGATAGAGAATTCCCGCAGGGGCCTTGGAACCGCCTGCTCCATATGCTACAATACTGCATGCCAGGGCGGGAGAGGGACTGCTGGTCGAATTGGACGACAGTGAGGAGAAGCCCGGTCCAGTCCAAAAGAGAACAGCTTGAATATTGTGCAAAAGCACTAAAATCGAATGCGAAATAGGATGAAATTGTAGAACTTGCCATATTGGATGCAAAAATTGCTTGACAACAGGGAAAAAGAACCATAAAATTTCATTAAAAGGAACATAGTTCCAAGGAGCGGAACATGAACAGAGGAAAGAATCAAACGGCCACGGTACAGAGGGACTCCGTCCGGGCGGTGGACCGGGCAATCGAACTCCTCCAAGTGTTTACATTTGAGGAGCCGGAACATACCCTTGCGCAGATCTGCGCCCAGACCAATCTGCCCAAGACAACGGTGTTCCGGATTCTGGCCACGCTGGAGCAAAACAACTTAATTGTGCAGCATTCGGAGACCGGAAAGTATCGCCTTGGCTATGAGATCATCAAGATGGGGGCCATCGCACAGGAAAGCAATTCCCTCAAGAGAACCGCCGCCGCGGAGATGAAGGAGATTTCCCGTGTCACGGAGCAGACCTGCAACCTCTATGTCCGCGATGGATTTGAACGGCTGTGTATCGCGCAGGTCATGGGCGCCCAATATGTCCGGCGTTACTCCTACCTTGGCGCCCGTCATCCGCTTTACTGCGGGGCAGGCAAGCTGCTGCTGGCCTACGCGGACAGGGAGTTTCAGACCCGCTTTTTTGAATCCGTCAAACTGGAGCGCATCACCGAGCACACGATTACCGACCGGGCCCAGCTGGAGCGGGAACTGGAGCAGATCCGCCGCGATGGATTCTCCGTGACCCGCGGGGAGCGGGACGCTTCGACGGCGATGGTCTCCGTGCCGCTTTTCGATTACACCCAGCATGTGGTGGCCTCCATCACAGTCTCCGGCCCGCTTTACTATTTTGAAGAGCAGAATGTGGCAAGCTACCTGGAGGAGCTTCGGAGCGCGGCCGGCCGCATTTCCCAAAAGTTAGGATACCGGAGCAATCAGCCCATCCAAACCGAATAAGTCACACAACAAAGGCTTCTGTGGGAAGCTTTTGTTGATAGTTGAAAATTGGAATGAAGTTCCGCTATACGGAACAAAAGCGAGGCGCAGTGGAGAAGGGGAGGATGAGAGACAGTGGGTTTTACGTTTGCGGAAAAAATCATAGGGGGCCATGCGGGGCGGGAGGTTCATGCAAACGACTGCGTTGTGGTGAATGTAGACGTCATGATGGCCAGCGACACAACGGGTCCGATGACGATCCGGGCCTTTCAGGACATGGGCGGCGTGCGCTTGGCAAAGCCGGAAAAAACGATCTTTGTCATTGATCACGCGACGCCCTGCCCCAATGAGCGCATCGCGGCGCTGCACAGTATGATCCGCCGCTTCTGCGCCGAACAGGGCTGTGTGCTGTACGACCAGAACAAGGGCGTCTGCCATCAGGTCATGCTTGAAAACCATGAGGTGGGGGAAGGGGACCTTGTGCTGGGAGGCGACTCCCACACCTGCTCCTATGGCGCGGTGGGCGCGTTTTCCACAGGCGTCGGCTCCACGGACCTGGGGGCCGCGCTGCTGACCGGCAAGACCTGGCTCCGCGTGCCGGAGACAAGCCGCATTGAGCTGACCGGACAGTTAACGAAAGGCGTCTTTGCAAAGGACGTGATTCTCCGGATGATCGGGGACCTGCGCAGTGACGGCGTCAGCTATGAATCGGTGGAATTTGCCGGAGACGGCTTTGCATGCTTCACCAGGGAGGAGGCTGCCACGGTCTGTAACATGGTCATCGAGATGGGAGGCAAAAACGGCGTCTTCCTCAGCGCGCTGAAAAGGCCCGACCTGATTCCGGACGAGGACGCGGTCTACAAGAGGGTGCTCCGGTACGACGCCTCCGGCTTCGTCCCCATGGTCTCAAGGCCGCATGCGGTGGACAATGTCTGTACGGCCGCGGAAGCGGCGGACCAGAAGATCGACATGGTCTACATAGGGAGCTGCACCAATGGACGCCTTTCCGATCTGGCGGCCGCGGCGGATATCCTCCGGGGGAAGAAAATCGCGCCGTCGGTCCGCATGACGGTCTGCCCCGCGTCCACAAAGGTGCTCTTAGCGGCCATCGAAAGAGGGTATATCCGGGAATTTCTGGAGGCCGGGGCAACGATTTCCACGCCGGGATGCAGCCTGTGCGTGGGAACGTTAGGCGGCGTGCCTGATGACGGGGAGGTGGTTCTCTCCACCACAAACCGCAACTTCAAGGGGCGGATGGGAAACAAAAACGCACTGATCTATCTGTCCTCTCCCGCCACCGCGGCGGCCTCCGCGCTGACGGGCAGAATCACAGACCCCAGGGAGGTGATCGGGAAATGAGCAAGGCGCTGGTGTATGGAGACAGCATCAACACCGACTTGATTATCGCCGGGAAATATACCAAGACACTGGACTTCAACGACCTGGCCGCCCATTGCATGGAGGATCTGGACCCGGACTTCGTCCGCCGTGTGGAGCAGGGGGACGTTTTGGTGGCCGGCGGCAACTTTGGGTGCGGTTCCTCCCGCGAGCAGGCTCCGATCGCCCTCAAGTATGCGGGAGTGGGCGCGGTCCTGGCAAAATCCTTTGCCCGGATTTTTTACCGCAACGCCATCAACGTGGGGCTTCCCGTCCTGATCTGCGACACCTCATGCATCCGGGAGGGAGACCTGATCCGGATCGATATGGACGGGGGAAAAGTGGTGGTCAACGGCGAACGGGAGCTTGACTGCCAGGCCCTTTCCCCCATTATGCAGCGCATTTTGCAAAGCGGCGGGCTGGCCTCGTATTTAAAGGAAAAAGGCGACTTTGTCCTTTGAATATAAAATTGAGCTTGGGAGGGAGCAGAAGATGAATCGAACAACGCGGCTCAAAGAGTTGATCCGCGCCCGGGAAATCCTTGTCATGCCGGGCGTCTACGACGCGCTGAGCGCAAAGATCGCGGAACGGTGCGGCGTGAAGGCGGTGCAGGTCACCGGCTACGGCCTGGCGGGCAGCAATTTGGGTCTGCCCGACGTGGGGATTATGACCAAGACGCAGATGGTCGAGCTGACCCGCAATATCTGCCGGGCCGTCAGCATCCCCGTCATGGCGGACGGGGACACAGGATTCGGCAATGCAATCAACCTCTATTACGCGGTCAGGGACTTTGAAGCGGCCGGCGCCGCGGGCATCAATCTGGAGGACCAGTTTTTCCCCAAGCGCTGCGGCCACATGGGCGGAAAACAAATCATCCCCTTTGAAGAGGCGGTGAAGAAGATCGAAGCCGCCGCCGCGGCCCGGACGGACCCGGACTTTGTCATCAACGCCCGCACCGACGCCATCGCGGTGGTCGGCGTGGAGGAGGCGATCCGCCGGGGCAACGCATTTGCCAAGGCCGGCGCCGACCTCGTCTTTGTGGAGGCGCCCACAAACCCGGACGACGTGAAGCGGGTGATCGAGTCCATTGAGGCGCCGGTGAGCATCAACATGATCTATGCCAGGGGCGCGAAGACGCCCGCCATCTCCATCAGGCAGTTGGAGGAGTGGGGCGCGGCCCGGGTGAGCGTCCCCGTCATGCCCCTCTTTGCGGCCGCCCGGGCGCTGGAGCGGGCCTATACGGCAGTTGTCAGGGATGATGTGGAGTCCATGGACGGCGAAATTTTCGCATTCAGGGAGTTTACGGACCTGGTCGGCCTGCCGGAGATTCAGGAGCTGGAGCGGAGGTTCCTGGACACGGCCGAGTTGGACGCCCGTTATCACCGCTGAGGTTGCGGACGCGGCAAATGGAGCTGTATTGCAGGCGCCGCAATTGAGAACATCATAAATCTGCCAATGATGAAAGGAAGCAAAATTATGGAAAAGTACGATCTCCTGATCAAAAACGGCGATGTCGTCCTTGCCGACAAGGTGGAAGCGTGCACCATCGCGGTAAAGGACGGCAGGATTGCGGCCGTCAGTACCGTGCCCATTGACGACAGTGAGGCGGCGGAGGTGCTGGACGCCAAGGGGCTCACCGTTATGCCCGGCGCCGTGGACTGCCATACCCACCTTGGCATCTACGCGCCGCTGGATGTGGACACGGCAAGTGAAACCAAGGCGGCGCTGACCGGCGGCGTCACCACGATGATGTCCTATTTCCGCACCGGCGCCCACTACATGAACAAAACCGGCCCCTACCATGAGATATTCAAGGAGGCGCTGGAACTCACCGCCGGCAACGCCTACTGCGACTACTGCTTCCACCTGGCCCCCATGGACGATCTGCAGGTGGGGGAGATGGAGTGGCTCGTTGAGCAGGGCGTTGTCACCTTCAAGTATTTCATGTTCTACAAGGGTCTGAACCTGGGCGCCAACTCCACGGTTTCGCCCACCATGTCCGACTGCTACGACCTTGGACACCTCTACAATATCATGGCCGAGGCCGCCCGGCTGAACACCCTGCTCAAGAACGAGCCGGTTTCCGTCAGCGTCCACTGCGAGGACGATGAGATCATCAAGAGCTTCATCAAACGGGTCAACGCGGCGGGGCTGGAAGGGATGCAGGCCTACTGCGAGGCCCGGCCCCCGCTCTCTGAGCGGATTGCAATCCTGAAGGCCGGCAGCGTGGCCAACGCCACCGGGGCCAAACTGAACGTCCTGCATATCACCAGCGCCGAGGCCATGCAGGCCACCCGGGACCTGCTTAAGATATACCCGGACATCAAGCTCCGCCGGGAGTGCACGCTGCACGCGCTGGGCCTCACATGGGAGATGCTTCAGAACAATACCTGCGCGAAAGTGAACCCGCCGCTGCGCACCGCCGCGGACAACGCGGCGCTCTGGGAGGCTCTGGCAAAGGGCGAGATCAACTGGGTCGGCTCCGACCACGCCAACACGCCCATCGCCCTGAAGCCCAGGGAGGATATGTGGGGCGCCTGCTGCGGCTTTGGCGGCACCTCCCTCATCTATCCCTTCATGATCTCCGAGGGGCACTTTAAGCACGGCCTGTCCCTGCCCCGCATTGCCGAGCTGGTCTCCTCCAACCCGGCCAAGGCCCACGCCGCCTGGCCCAAAAAGGGCAGCATGGAGGTGGGGGCGGACGCGGACTTTGCCCTGATCGACCTGAATCTTGAAAAGACCGTCCACGCCGGAGAGGACTTCTCCGCCCAGGAGTATACCGTGTTTGAGGGCGTGTCCCTCAAGGGCTGGCCCGTTGCCACCATTCTGCGGGGCAGAAAGGTCTATGAAGCCGGCAAGATCCTTGGCGCCGCTGCGGGCGAATATGTCAAGCGCCCCTGCTGAGCGCCCACACCCTGATGTACGGCCGCGCTGCGGCGGCATATCACAAACAGGAAGGAGAAAAACGATGAAAAAGGTTCTGCCCCTGATTCTTGCCCTTGCAATAGCTCTCTCCCTTGGCGCCTGCGGTGGAGGTGGAGCCGCGTCCACTCCCGAAGGCAGCGGAAGCGGCAGCCAATCGGCCGCGGGCGACTATGAGTGGCCCAACATGGTCAAGCTGAGCATCACCGGCAGCGGCACCACCGCCTACGCCGGCACCCTTGCCTGGTCCAACATCCTGGAGGGCACCGGTTACACCAAGGTCCGCCTGCTTCCGGAGGACTCCAACGCCACCAAGTTCCAGCGGGTCAAAAATGGGGAGACCCTCATGACCTATGACAGCATGGGCGACGCCGCCACGCTGGTGAACGCCCGGTTCGGCTATGCGACGGAAGACGGCGGCCCGTATCAGGTGCGCTGGGTCTGGCCTGATTTCGAGTCCATCTTCGTCATGTTTGTCCGGGGCGACTCCAAAATCGAAAAGCCCACGGACATCACCAAGGACACAGCCGTGGCCTGCACGATTGATTCCGCCATGGAGAATGTAAAGGCCGCCCTTGCCGCTGCCACGGGCGTAAGCGGAGATGAAATGAACTGGATCCACTGCTCCTCCTACGGCGAAATGCCCAAGCTGGTCACCACGGGCGCCGCTGAGCTGTGCGGCTACGTCACCCCGGTCTCCAGCTCCATCGTCGAAGCGTCCTCCGCCCCGCAGGGCATCCGGGTCCTGGACTTCAACCCCGAGCTCTATCCCGATTGGTGCAAGGCCTTCCAGTCCAAGATGCCGGTCTACAATTTCAGCAAGATTCCCCTTGGAATAGATGATGCCATCGGAAAATACGGAGTGGGTTCGGACGGCGGCTGGCTCACCTCTGAGGACGCGGATCAGGAATTGATCTACAATATGGTCAAGTTCTTTGCGGAGCATCAGGAGGATATCCAGGGCGCTTTTGACACCTATGCCTACTACTGGTCCGTGGACTATGCCCGGGAAGTCATGAGCCGTGCGTTTATCCCCATTGCCGAGGGCACCATCCAGTACTTTAAGGAGCTTGGAAAGTGGACCGAGGCCGATGACGCCCGCCAGGAATACAACATCAAGGTGATCGACAAGTATGCCGCCGCCTACAGCGAGTGCCTGGACGCGGCCCGCGCCGACGGCATCAAGATCGACACCCAGAACCAGGAGTGGCTGGACTACTGGGAGGAGTTCAAGGCGAACAAGGACCTTCCCCCGGTCGTCATCATGAGCGACGCTGAGATCGCTGAGGCCCTTGCCGCCGGGTTTTAACCGAACATCCTCTCAGACGGAAGAAACAGCAACGCGGGCAGAGCGCAGGCTTTGCGCTCTGCCCCACGCTTCCCTTACAGATCAATGAGGAGGGCTCTCAATGGATTTGGACGATAAAAAACTGCAGGAGGATGAGGTGAGGGATGAAAAACGGAAAATCGAGGCGGAAGAGGAGGTCAACAAGGACAACTCCCGCCTTGCCACCATGCCCCCGCTGGTCAGGCACGGGTTTACCATCCTCTCCATCATCGGAATCCTCATCGCATGCTATTACATGATGCACCTGCGCTGGTTCGGGGTCATGTCCGCGACTACCTATTACTACACCATCTTTGCGGTCTTTGGCTGCAGCGCGTTCCTGCTGACCCCCGCGACGAAAAAATATGCAAACCGCATTCCGTGGTTTGACTATGTGCTGACGCTTTTGGCGCTGGCCATACCGCTGTATTTTGCGGTCCACGGAACGGAAATCAATATGGTGGGCTGGGTTCCGGCTCCCGACAATTTTAAGCTGGCCCTGGCGGTGATCTACTCCCTGATGCTGCTTGAGATGGTCCGCCGGGGAGCAGGACGGGCATTTTTCATCATCTGCATTGTCTTTGGCCTCTATCCGCTGATCTGCGAGCACCTGCCCGGTATGCTGGCGGGCATCGGCTTTGACCTCAAAACGCTGTTCAGCTATTACTGCTACGGCTCGGAGGGGATTTCCGGCCTGCCCGGCAACATCACCGGCACCATCCTGATCGGCTTTTTGATGTTTGCCAACCTGCTCATCTGCTCCGGCGCGGGCCCGTTCTTCATCGATCTGGCCCAGGCCCTGTGCGGCAAGTACCGGGGAGGCACAGCCAAGGTGGCCGTTCTGACCTCCGCCTTTTTCGGCATGCTCTCCGGCTCTCCCATCTCCAACGTCGTCTCCTCCGGCTCCATCACGATTCCCGCCATGAAGAAGTCCGGCTACGACGCGGTCTATGCCGGCGGCATCGAGGCGGTGGCCGCCACAGGCGGCATTCTGATGCCCCCTGTCATGGGTTCCATTGTCTTTGTGATGGTGGCCATGTCCGGCTTCACCTATGCCCAGGTTATGATGGCGGCTGTCTTCCCGGCCCTGTGCTACTACGGCGGGCTGCTGCTTCAGGTCGACGCCTACGCCGCCAACCGGGGCATGAAGGGCCTGCCCGCGGACCAGTGCCTGAAGGTCAGAGAGGTCCTGAAGCGGGGCTGGTATGTGGTCGTTGTGCTGATCTTCCTGTGTGTGGGGCTGGTGTTCTTCCGCTGGGGCGAAATCACGCCTTACTATGCCTCCGGCCTTCTCATCGTCCTGTCCTGGTTTGACAAGAACCCCAAAAACCGCCTCACACCCAAAAACCTCTATAAGGCCTGCGCTCTGATCGGAAAGGCCATCACGCAGATCTGCGCGCTGATGCTGCCCTTTACCTTCATCATTGCCGGACTGATCACCACCGGCATGGCCGCCTCTTTCGCAACCAGCATCACCCGCCTGGGCGGAGAGAACGTTGTGGCCGTGGTGGCGCTGACCATTGTCGCCTGCTATCTCATGGGCATCATGGGCATGGACATTGTGGCCTATATGTTTTTCGCCGTCTCGGTGGCTCCCGCCCTGGTGGGAGCGGGGCTTGACAAAATGGCGGTCCACCTGTTCCTGATCTACTATCCGCTGCTTGCCGTCATCACGCCCCCGGTTGCCACCGTCGCTTTCGTGGCTTCCTCGGTGGCAGGCGCGCCCGCCATGAAGACCGGCTGGAAAGCGTGCCAGTTGGGCTGCGTGGTCTATTTCCTGCCCCTCTATTTTCTCTATGAGCCCGCGATCCTGCTGCAGGGCGGCAACCTGCTGATAAGCCTCTACCATATGGCCTTTGTGGCGCTGGGTACCTTTACCCTTGCCAGCGGGCTGGGCGGGTACATGATTAAGCTTGGCAGGATGTACAACATGTTTGAGAGGCTGCTCTTCTGCCTGGGCGGCATTCTGATCGCCTTCCCACGAACGAACATCACGCTGATCGGCCTTGCCTTCATGATTGCCGGCTTTGTTCTGCACAGAATCAGTGCCAAAAAGTCCGCCGGCGGACCCGGCGCGCCTCAGATCATCCCGTAACACTTTCCGGTATTGAAAGAAAGAGTAGGTGAACCATGGAAATTAACACCCTGGGGATGAAGCCCCGTGAAGACTGTTGTCCCCACGCCATTATTCAGAACTTCATCAATTTCGACTTTACCGTCTCCAACCTGGAGGCCGCGAAGAAGATGTTCCTGCCCGAGCCGCTTGAGCCCAGGAGGGACGAGGACGGGGATGTGATTTTGACCTGCGGCTTTGTGGATTCCGCCTTCCCGCCCATGCGGGAGGTGGACGGCGAAATTCCGGACCCCAACACCACGGAGTTCTCCGAGTGCGCGCTGGGCATGTCCTGCACGGTCGACGGGAAGCCCAACATCATGAACACGTGGATTCTTCTGGACCACTATGCCGGAGCGCTGCGCCGGGGCTTCAACCGCAGCGTGATCGACACCTTTGCACGCACCCGCAACCACCCCATGCTGGAGGGGGAGGAGCACGTCGGCATCGGCAGCAGGATGTTTGCCACCTGCACCAACGACGGCGCCCTGTATGCAAGGGGTTCCTTGGAGGTAAAGGAGGTCCACGACCCCGGCTGGCTGGATGAGCACTTCTTTGACTGGGGACAGCTCCGGTATCTGCCCGACATGGCCCACGGCGACGATGTCAGACCCCTCATCCACCAGGCGTCGCTCTATCACTTCCCCTCCAAATTCGAGGTGAGCAAGGTGTATTCCGGCGACGGCAAACTGGTCTTTGGCGACACGATGTACGGGCTCTTTCAGGACCTTGGAGAGATCCGGGTCAAGCGCGCGTTCTTTGTGACCTTTGCCTATACCTATGGCAGTGAAGAGTTTCTGTGCGACGCAAAGTGAGGAGGGAAATATGCAGAATTTTCGATATGTGCCCTACGAGCCCATTGTGGGAAACGTCCGCAAGGTGGGCGAGACGGTTTTCCTTGCCGAACTTGCCATTGACCCCGCCGAGTTTGCCTCCCGTGTACCGGAGGGCTTTCAGGTCATCTCCGACAAGGCTTACGTAGCCATGACGGAGGCGGTGCTGCGGGATGAAAAGAGCAGGGATTACGACTTCATCAACCCCATTTACTCCCAATATTACTCCGCCGGCATTTTGGTGGAGGCGGAGGCCCGGGGCCACCGGGGCTGGACCTATGCCCTGCGCTATTTTGACAGGGACTGGGCTGTGATGGAGAGCCGCGTCAAGGGCTTTGACGCCTTCTATGCCCATATCCGCACCACCCGCTTCCCCACGGAGATGATGGACTTTTATCACATCCAGGAGGGCAGTCGCCTGAAGGCGGTGGCCACTGACGAGGGGACCAGACCCATCAGCTTGGGCTTTGACGCAGACAAACCCGTTGACGGGATGAACTTTGACTTCCTGTTCGCCAACCGCATCGGACTGCGCAGGGTGGTGCAGCTGGTGGAGGAGCGCAGGGGCGAGAGCGTGTGCGACGACATCACCCGCGAGCTCATCACAAAAACACGTTACGGCGAGTGCTGGCAGGGCAGAGACGTGCAGCTTGCCTTTGACGAAAAGGCGGTCGGCACATTCTCCTATGAGGTAAAAAATGCCTTCTGGTTTATGATGGGCTATCAGGCCGGAGGGATCGAGGTGCTCTGATCCGCGGAGGCTGAAAAGCGGAGAGGACGCAAGAAAGGGAGGAACAACAGATGCCTGAACTGAATACGAAGGTAAACCCGGCGCCGGGCGAGAAGTATGTGATGACCCAGAGCCTCATCATGGTTCCCTTCCGGGCGGATCCAAAAAAACTGCAATCGCGCATGCTGCCCAAGCCCCTGGAGCCGGTGGGGGACGGCGACATCGGCTGGGTGTTCATGGTGGATACGGCGATGCCGGGGCTGCGGGAGGTGGCTGAAGGCGAGCCGCCAGACCCCGACATGACGGAGTTCCACGAGCTGGCCATCGGAATGCCGGCGATTTACAAGGGATATGAGTTTGGCTACATGTCTCAGGTCTGCCTGGACCGGCAGACCGCCGGACTGCGCCGCGGCATCCTGCGCAACATCACCTATACCCAGATAACGGACATCCAGCCGCTGCTGACCGGCCGGAACGAGCTCAAACCAGGCACGAAGCTCTACGGCATTTCCAACCGCCCCCACGGGGAGCTGGTCGCCAAGGCCTCCATTGAGCTGACCGAGCCCTACGATTTTGAAAAACTTCCCGTCGGCTGCCGGAGATTTGCCCACGCCCGGTATCTGAGAGACCCGGCCAGCCACAACGAGCCCTTTATCAAAGACATTCCCCTGTTCGAATTCACCAACGGCCTGGACGGCGTGGACTGCTGGAAGGGAAAAACCACGCTGGAATTCGGCGGAGACTATTACGGCAAATGGAAGGACCTTGGGGAGATTGAGCCGCTGGAGGGCTTCTTCTACAACTTTGGCTACTGCTATGGAAGCGATTCGCAGATCACGCCCATTGAGGAAAAGGGGGATTGGAAATGGTTTTAAAGGAAGAAGGGGCGGCGGCCCGCCGCCATGTGGCGGAGAACATCATCTCCTTGCGGCTGAAGATGGATCCACAAACCATTGCCCGGTATCTTCCGGCTCCCTTTACGCCCAACCGGGAGGGCGAGCTCACGGTGATGCTTGCCGACTATTACGGCCACGACGAGGACATGGTGGAGCAGGCGGAGGCGGCCGCGCAGTTCGTCTACCCCTATTACACCACCATGCAGGAGGGGCTCATCAGCATCCCCTGCAAGTTTGAGGGCAAGCCGGGCAACTACCTTGCAAAGATCTGGCAGGACCGGGATTGGGGCGTTCAGCGCGGCCCGATGCTGGGCTACGACACCGAACTGGCCGAGGTCCACATCAACCGCTTTCCCGGCAGGCTGCGCAAGCTCTACGCGCCCCATGTGGGCAGCAAGATCAAAGGCGTTGTCCGCCAGAACGGCGACAATCTGATCTCCGGATGGATTGAACTGACGGAGGAGGTCAGCTATCCCGAAGAGGAGTACATGGTCTGCTATGGCCGCCGCCAGATCGAGGATATGCTGGACCCAGAGGGAGAAAAGCTCATCGACGATATTCTCATCGAGCACCACGATTCCGAGATCAAGGGCCAGGTGTTCAAGGGAATTGGCCATCTGAAGCTGGGCGGCTTTATGAAGGACTGGGACTATGAGGTCATCGACGCCTACTACTTTGAGATCGGCTTCTCCACGTCGGGCTGGAGGGTGCTGAAGGACCTGAAACAGCAGCGGGAATAGAGTCAAACCCGGTTTTGAGGGCGCGGAGGGCGGATCACCCTCCGCGCTTTTGCAGACGGCGGCCGGAGAAAGGAAAGTCATGAAAAAGCAGGGATCGAACAAGTGGTATTGGATTATTGCCGCCTCCTTATTCCTGGTGATGATGTTCAACTGCGGCGTGGGCTACTACAGCCTGTCGCTGTTTGTGACGCCCATCACAAGGAGCTTTGGAATCAGCAGCGGAGACTTCGCGATTTTGTATGTCTTTTACGGCGTGGGCAGCGCGGCCGCCGCGGCGTTCTTCAACAGGCTGCTCAAGCGCTTTGCGCTGAAGTCCCTGATCGTGTTCGGCGGACTGATCAGCGCGGCGGGATATTTTGTATTCGCCGGGTCCAACCGTCTTGAGGCCATGTTCATCGGAGGCGTGCTGATCGGCGCGTCCACGGTTTTTTCCGGTACGGCCGCCGTACAGATGGCCATTGCCCGCTGGTTTTCCGAGCGCCGCAGTCAGGTTACCGGCCTGGTGGCCTCCGCCAGCGGCATCGGCACGGCGGTGGGGAGTCCCATTGTGGGCTGGATGATCCGCGCGCTGGGCTGGCGGGTCGCCTGCGTGGTCATCGGCGCTTTGGTGGCGGTGTTTGTCTGTGCCCAGATCACGTTGCTGCTCCGGGAGGAGCCGGGCTGCGTCGGACTGATGCCATACGGCGAAAGCTTGGGCGCGGAGGAGGGCGGCATGCGGGGCGGAGCGGTCCCGGGAGACGGCTGCCCGCTGAGCGAGGGAATCAAAAAGCCGTCCTTCTGGCTGTTTGCCGGCGGCATGATCGTGGTGGCGGTGGTCTACCAGATGATCACCCTGTACCAGTCCACGATCCTGATTGAGCGTGGAGTGCCGGAAGCGGTGGCCGCCGCATGCCTCTCCGTCTTTGCGGTGGTGGACATGTGCAGCAAGGCCAGCGCGGGCATCATCGCCGACCGGTTTGGCTTCAGGATCGTGACGCTGTACTGCGCCGGGGCCACGGCGCTTGCGTTTATCCTGATCCGCGTGGTGGACGGGACCGCGGGCGCGGTTTTGTTCTCGGCTCTGCTGGGCTTCTGGCCCACGGTGTGCGTGCTCTACGGCGTCACGGCCTCCATCAGCCTTTTCGGGAAGCGGTATCTCTCTGAGTATATCGGCTTTTCCCAGACGCTGATGTGCTGCTGCTCGCTGGTCGGCATGCCTTTGATCAGAACGCTGTACAACGCCATCGGGTCCTTTGACACGGTGATGAACATTGCCATCGGATTGCTGGCGACCTTTGCCGTCATGATGGTCCGGATGCTGAGGAAATCCAATTTTTTTTCAGGAGAGAAGAGAGGGGAGGGCGCGCCTGGGCGCGGATGAACATGAGAATTTGGGAGGACATGATCACTGATCGGGACCGCATTGTCATTGAACAGGGAGGTTATGGCCGGAGAACGGGCTACGGAGAAAAGCCGCTGCTGCTCTGCATTGACCTGCAGCCCAACTACATCGGCGCCGACGCGCCGATAGAGGAACAGATAGAACAGTGGCCCTCCGGCGGCGGAGCAAAGGCCTGGGAGGGGGTGCGGCACATCCTCTCCCTGCGGGATGCGGCCAGAGAGGCCGGGGTCCCGGTGTTCTACACCAAAAACGTTCAGAGCCGGACGGACGCCTTTGACAACTTTGCGGGAAAGAGGAAGCGGGACAACGCAAAGTTTATCGACGGGCACCCCTGCTCCGACCTGTTGCCCTGCATCGAGCCCCTGCCTGAGGAGATGGTCCTCTCCAAGGGCTATGCCAGCGCGTTTTACGGAACACCGCTGCAGAGCTATCTGATCACCCTTGGCATCGACACGCTCATCCTTGTGGGGGCTCCACCAGCGGATGCTGCCGTGCCACTGCGGTTGACGCCGCCTCAAGGAGCTACCGGCTTATTTATGTGGAGGACTGCCTCTTTGACCGCATCGAAGTATCCCATAAGGCGGCGCTGCTTGATATCTGGATGAAATACGGCGACGTGGTGGACAGCGGCGAGGTGAAGGAGTATTTCAAACGGCTCCGCGCCTCCGGCAAAGCGGGGGCCTTGGAATGAGCGCGCCGGACGGGGCCCGGGTGATGTGCCTGTGCCACGGTGTCACCTGGGCGGATATCCGGACGGCCGTGGACGGCGGGGCGGAGACGTTTGAGGAGGTGCGGCGCCAGACGGGCTGCGGCAAAAGCTGCGCCATGTGTGTGGAGCGGATCAGGGGGGAAGTGGACGCGCTTTTAGGCCAATCGGGCCGACAGGGCGGATAAAGCGGTCCGCCTTGCCGGCGGGCTCCGGCGTGAAAGCCGTCCGCCCGCCCCCAAACCGGCGCGGATACCCGGCGGATTCAGACGCGCAAAATGGAAAACAATATAGATTCTGCAACATTTTGGAAGAATTCTTCGTCTAACCTGATACAAAGCCTGTATAAAGGGAGGATGGAGTATGAAACGAAAACTTTTTGCCCTTGCACTGTCCTGTCTGGCGGTCCTGCCCCTGCTCACGGCCTGCGGAAGCGCCGGAGGTTCCACCGCCGCGTCGGGGAACGGAGAGATGAGAGACGATATGCAGATGGAGAGCACGGCGGGCGGCGACATGGCGCCGGCAGCGCCGCAGAGCTTTCAGGAAGATGCTAAGCGCATCTATACCGCCCAGGTCCAGATGGAGACCACGGAGTTTGACTCCGCCGCGTCGTCGATCGCGGAGCTGGTGGAGGAGCTGGGCGGCTGGTTTGAAAGCAGCAGCGTCAGCAGCTACGGCTCCGGCTACCGCTATGGAAACTACACGGTCCGCGTCCCGGCGGACCAGTACACGCCCTTCCTCTCCCAGGTGGGGACGCTGTGCCACGTGACCTATCAAAGTCAAGGCACGGAGGATGTGACGGAGGTCTATTACGACACCTCAGGGCGGCTGAAGACCCAGCAGGTGAAGTTGGAGCGGCTCCAGGAGCTGCTGCGCCGGGCGGAGACCATGGAGGACATCATCACCGTGGAGTCGGCCATCTCCGAGACGGAAGCCCAGATCGAGGCTCTCTCCGGTGAGCTGCAGCGCTATGACCACTTGGTGGATTACTCCACCGTGTACCTGTCCCTGGACGAGGTGTACCGCCTTTCCAATGTGGAGGAGCCGGTCTCCACCCTGAGCGGACGGCTTGGCGCGGCCTTTTCCTCCGGCTGGAAGGACTTCACCGGCTTCCTTGAATCGCTGGTGGTGGCCCTTGCCTACGGCTGGGTATGGGTGGTGGTGCTCATCGCCGTGGCTGCGGTGGTGCTGCGGCGGCTGCGCCTCCGGCGCGGAAATGCCGGAAGAATCTCCGAAAAACAGAAGAGGGATGACAAAACGGAGTAAATCTGCTACCATGGAGAAAACGGAAAAGGAGCGTGAGCGGATGAACATCACCTGGCTGGGCCATGCCTGTTTCCTCCTGGAGCAGAATGGGTTCCTTGCGCTGATTGACCCCTACCGCGGCGTGGAGGGCTACGGCGACCTCCATGCCCGGGCCCATGCGGTCTACTGCAGCCACGGCCACGACGACCACAGCTACACCGGCGGCGTCACGCTGCTGGGCGGAAAGGAGAACCCCTTTACCGTCCGGGAAATTGAGAGCTTTCACGACGACCAGGGCGGGGCGCTCCGGGGCACCAACAAAATCCGCAGCTTCACCGCCGGCGGCGTCACCGTGGTGCACTTAGGCGATCTGGGCCATCTGCTGAGCCCGGAGCAGGTGGGCGAAATCGGCCCATGCGACGTGCTGCTCCTTCCCGTGGGCGGGGTGTACACCGTGGACGCCCCGGCTGCCAAAGCGGTGGCGGAGCAGATCGCTCCGCGCTGCATCGTGCCCATGCACTACCGCCATGCGCCCTACGGACTCAGTGTGGTGGACGGTGTGGAGCGCTTTGCGGCCCTCTATGGAAAAGGGGAGGTGGAGTGGGCCGGTTCCAACCGCTTTGCCGTCACACGGGAGCCTCTGCCTCCCGTGCTGGTTCTGCGTTACCGGGCTGAATAATCCGGAATTTTCCACATAAACTGAGGATACGGCGTAAAGCCGTATCCTTTTTTTGTGAGGTGTTGGAATGCGGAGGAAACTGATTCGTTGGGAGCTGATGGGCTTCCTGATCACTGTGGCGGCGGGGACGCTGCTGCATTTTCTATATGAGTGGAGCGGCGGCAGCAAGGCGGCGGCCGCCTTTTGCGCGGTCAACGAATCCACCTGGGAACATATGAAGCTGCTGTTCATCCCCCTCTTTTTCTTCTCCCTGGTCCAGGTGATCTTCCTCTGGAAGACCTACCCCAACCTGCCGGCGGCACGGGGCCTTTCCGCGATAGTGGGCACGGCGCTGATCCCGGTGCTCTTCTACACCTACACCGGCGTATGGGGCAATCATGCGATGTGGGCGGACATCGCCGTCTTTGTGCTCTCCGCGGCCGCTGCCTTTCTTCTGGACCACGCCCTGCTGCGCCGGGGGAGGCTGTCCTCTCCCTTCCTCCAGCTTTTGGGGGTGATCGTCCTGTGGGGGCTGCTGTTCGTCTTCATTTTCTTCACCTTTCGCCCCCCGCACCTTGCGGTATTCCAGGATCCGGTGACCCTTCAATACGGCATTGCAAAGCCCTGAAAGCGCCCCTGCGGACATCTGCCGCAGGGGCGGTTTTTCTTGACCGGACTCCCGGGATGCAGTATAATACTACATTAAGATCGTTTTGAAAAATAAGGAGGCCTTGCCATGACCAAGCGCAAACCCGTGGAGCCGTTTTACGCGGCCGCGGTTGTCTTTTTGCTCTATGCGCTGATCTTCCCGCTGTACGCGCCGCTGCACTACGCCATTGCCGCGGCCGCTGCCGCGGCTGTGTTTGCCGTGGCGTTGCTGCTGTGCCGCGGCGGCGCGGTGGGGCAGAGTGAGAAAAAGGCGGAGAAGGCGGCGGAGGAAAAGACCACCGGCGACCCGGAGTTGGACAAGATGCTCAAAAACGGCCGTCTGGCCATCGCCGAGATGAAGCGCCTGGACGGGAACATCGCCGACGAGGAGATTTCCGCCGACATTGTGCGCCTGGAGCAGGTGTCGGAGAAGATTTTCGACCAGGTCCGCCAGGACCCCAGGAAGCTGCCCCAGATCCGCAAGTTCATGGATTACTATCTGCCCACCACGCTGAAGCTGCTCAACGCCTATGACCGGGCGGCGGGCACCGGCGTCAGCGGTGAAAACATCAACGCCACGCTGCACAAGGTAGAGGGGATGATGAAGACCATTGTGTCCGCCTTTGAAAAGCAGTTAGACGCACTCTTCGGCAGCGAGGCCCTGGATATCTCCACCGACATCACCGTGCTGGAGAATATGATGGCCCGGGAGGGGCTGACGGAGAATCCCCTGAAGGCGGAGTCCGTGCCCAAGGAGGACGGGGACATCAAACTGGAACTTTAAGCGTCCGGATAGAGGCGCATGAAAGGACGAACGAATATGGATGAGAGCAACAAAATCCCCAAGCTGACGCTGGAGCCCCAGGCGGCCGCGGCTGCCGCCATGCCGGAGCTGACGCTGGACGGCGCCGCGCCCCAGGAGGCCGCCGCGGAGGAGCCAGGGAAAGAGGCGCCCCCCGTGGAGATGGACGAACGGCTGCTCAGCGAAGAGGAGAAAAAGGCGGTGGAGGAGTTCTCCAAAAAGATTGACATCACCGACTCCAACCTGATTTTACAGTACGGCGCGGCGGCCCAAAAGAATGTGGCCGGTTTTTCGGAAAACGCCCTCAGCTCCGTCCGCAACAAGGACCTGGGCGAGGTGGGCGAGGCCCTGAGCGAGCTGGTAGTGGAGCTGAAGCAGTTCGGCACCGGCGAGGAGGAGAAAAAGGGCCTTTTCGGCATGTTCAAAAAGAGCAGGGACCGTATGGAGGCCATGAAGGCCCAGTACTCCAAGGTGGAGACCAACGTGGACAAGATCGCCCGGGAGCTGGAGCAGCATCAGGTGACGCTGATGAAGGACGTGGCCATGTTTGACCAGATGTACGAGCTGAACCTGAAGTACTACAAGGAGCTGACCATGTATATCCTGGCCGGCAAGAGGAAGCTGAAGAGTGTGCGGGAGAATGAGCTGCCCGCCCTGCGCAGCCAAGCGGAGACCTCCGGCGCCCAAGAGGACGCCCAGAAGTACAACGACATGGTCCAGATGTGCGAGCGGTTTGAAAAGAAGCTCCACGACCTGGAGCTGACCCGGATGATCTCCGTCCAGATGGGACCCCAGACCCGGCTGCTGCAAAATAACGACACGCTGATGGTGGAGAAAATCCAGTCCTCCCTGGTCAATACCATCCCTTTGTGGAAGAGCCAGATGGTGCTGGCCTTGGGCATGGAGCATGCCCGTCAGGCCACCGCCGCACAGAGCGCCGTCACCAACATGACCAATGAGCTGCTGAAAAAGAACGCCGACCTGCTCAAGACCGGTACTGTGGCGGCCGCCAGGGAGGCGGAGCGCAGCGTCGTGGACATCGAGACGCTCCAGCATACCAATGAGCAGCTGATCTCCACTTTGGACGAGGTGCTGAACATCCAGCGGGACGGCGCCCAGAAACGCCGGGCCGCGGAGGTGGAGCTGAGCAAGATTGAGGGCGAGCTGAAGCAAAAGCTGATGGAGCTTCGGAATTAGACCTGCGTGAAAAGTTCCCGGGCCACGCGGAAGGCGGAGCGGAACATGGCCTCCAGTTCCATGCCCTGGGTCTGGAAGCAGGCCTCCCGGTACTGCTCCAGCAGTTTAAGGGCCTGAGGGTCCAGCATAGCCTCCAGCGCGTCAAGGGTTTCTTCCGCGGTGTCGGAGGCCCGCCGGTAGCTGCCCATGCTCAGATAGGGACAGATGCCGGTGGCAAGGGCCTCGTCATAGAGGAGCTGAAGGGGATCGGTCATGAGGATCACTCCTTAAACATTTTTAATGTATAATAACATACATCATTAATATATGTAAAGAGGTGAAACATGCAGATACTGGCACAGCGGCTGAAAGAGCTTCGGGAGGGCCGCAGGCTTTATCAAAAAGAAATGGCGGAGCTGCTGGGGCTTTCCCTGCGGGGGTATCAAAGCTATGAGACGGACCAGAGCGAGCCAAAGCTGAAAACCCTGATCGCCCTTGCGGATTATTTTGACGTATCCATTGATTACCTGGTGGGCCGGACGGACGGCAAATGCACCGGGAAGAGCAAGAAGGAATCAAATCTATGAAATTTTTTCAAAAAAGAAGCGTTGCCGTCCTTGTGCTGGTGATAGCGGTGGCTTTGGGCTGTTTCATCGGCCAGGTGAAAAAGCCGGACGTCACCGAGGAGGCCAGCACAAAAATCGTGGGAACCTACACCTATGCCTACGATTACGCCGGCGTGCTCTCCGACGATACCATGGAGCACATCGATGCCATGAACGCCTCCCTCTTTGCCCAGACCGGCGCCCAGATCATGGTGGTCACGGTGGACGATACCGGCGAAGAGGATATCATCGCTTACGGCGAGAGCATGGGCAACCGCTACGGCATCGGCGACAAGGAGCGCAACAACGGCATTGTGCTGGTGCTGGCGCTGAACAACATCTCCCAGGGCGGCCTGGTGGGCGACTATGCCGAGGTGCCGGGGCTGGGGCTTCACAGATATGAGGACTCCTTGAACAGCATCCTCTCTGCCTATATGGAAGACAGCTTTGCCGCCGGAAACTACGATAAGGGCGTCCGGAAGACGGTGGACGCCTTCATGGCGTGGTTTGCCGATTTTTACAGCGTGACCGTCAAGGAGAACTACATTCCCGTCGTGCCCCAGACCTTTGAGACGGGCACAGGGTACTACACCCAGTCCACCGGCTATTTTGCGCCCACAGCCGGTCAGCTGATCGGGAATGCGATGGTTTTGGTCATCACGCTCTTTGTGGTGTGGATGATCTTGGACGCCTTCCGCTGGAGGAGCTATCGCCGGCGGTACATGCGGCCCGGCATGGGGATTCCCACCGTGCTCTATTACCCTGTCTTCTGGGGACGGCCCAGGCGGCCCCGCCCGCCTCGTCCTCCCCGGCCGCCCCGGGGCCCGGGCCCCGGACCGCGTCCGCCCTCCGGCGGAGGGTTTGGAGGCGGTTCCTTCAATGGCGGCTTCGGTGGTTCCCGGCCCGGCGGCTTCGGGGGCGGCAGCTTTGGCGGCTCCTTTGGCGGAAGCCGGGGCGGCAGTTTCGGCGGCGGAGGGTCCTTTGGCGGCGGTCGAGGCGGTTCCCGCGGCGGTTTCGGCGGAAGCCGGGGCGGCGGCTTCGGCGGTGGAGGGTCCTTTGGCGGCGGTCGAGGCGGCCGCCGGTAATCCGAAGAAAAAGCAGGCAGCATTGCTGCCTGCTTTTTTTGTTTGGGCCGTCAGCTCTCCATGTGGCGGCCCAGGAAGGCCGCGATGGTCTGGGCCAGCTTGAATTCCGTTTCACCGGCCACCTCGCCCGGCTCACCGATGAACAGAACCAGACCCAGCACGTCGCCCTCCGACAAAATGGGGGCTGCTACGGTGGCGCAGAGTTTGTCGCTGCTGTCAGAGACGGGAATGCCCCGCTGCCCCTCCGTGTGCTGCCAGATTTTGCGTTCCTCCATGATCTGCTCCAGGTCGGCGCTGACGGATTTGCCCATCAGCTCCCGCTTGCCGCCGCCGGCCACGGCGATCACCGTGTCCCGGTCGCTGACGGCGCAGATGTGGCCGGTGCTCTTGCTGAGGGTGTCGCAGAATTGAGATGCAAATTCCTCCAGGCCGCCCATCAGGGAATACTTTTTGAAGATGACCTCCCCGTCGCGGCTGGTGTAGATTTCCAGAGGGTCGCCCTCTCTGATACGCATTGTGCGGCGGATTTCCTTGGGGATGACGACTCTTCCAAGGTCGTCAATGCGCCGGACAATTCCTGTGGCTTTCATATATCAAATTCCTCCTGCGGTGCTAATTTTTGTTGACAGGAGATAGTATCCGCAGGATTTGGAACGATATGCAAAATTTGAACTGGGTTTCATTGGCAACTGAAAAATCAATCAAAGTCCGGATTGGTAACTGTGGGTAA
Source organism: Dysosmobacter acutus (assembly GCF_018919205.1). Classification (NCBI taxonomy): domain Bacteria; kingdom Bacillati; phylum Bacillota; class Clostridia; order Eubacteriales; family Oscillospiraceae; genus Dysosmobacter; species Dysosmobacter acutus. Next base: position 2,939,455 of record NZ_JAHLQN010000001.1, on the reverse strand, counting down.
TACATATAGAATTATTCTATGATAAAACGAAAATTATTTATTTTACAATATATTTTCACCCGCTTATAATGGGAAAAACGACAGGCGGTGATTTCAATCCAAAAGATACAGTACAAATGGGTGATCTGTCTGGCCGGATTTCTGCTGATGTTTTGCAGCGGAATGGTCACCGGCGGGTTTTCCGTGTACCTGCCTTATCTCCGGGAGGAGTACGGCAGCTCCAACACCCAGATCTCCCTGCTGCTCACCGTCCGGTGCGTGGCCTCGACCCTTGCTATGCTGGCGGTGGAGCGGTACTATCAGAGGTTCTCTTTGCGCCTTGGTTCCACTTTGGCCATCCTTATGCTGGCCGCCGGATTCTTCTCCTTTGCCGCTATCCCCGCCTATTGGGGCGGCTGCGTGGGATTTATCCTCTTGGGCGCGGCCTATGGGTTTGGCGCCATGGTGCCGGTGTCTCTTCTGATCCGCCGCTGGTTTGACGGGGGACAGGGCTTTGCCCTGGGGATTTGCACCACGGGGAGCGGACTGGCAACTGTGCTGATTACCCCGCTGCTGGCTTCACTCCTGGAGCGGCACAGCGTCTGCGCCGTCTTTTCCCTGGAGGGGATCGGCACAATGGCAATCGCGGCACTGATCTTTCTCATGGTGCGCGGCGCTCCCAAACCGGACGGCAAGGTGGGATGTCCGGAAGGGGGAGAAGCGAGCCGAGACGCCGGGAGCGGAGAGGCATTTGCAGGGCCGGGATTTTGGTGGATGGCCCTGGCGGTGATGATTTTGGGAAGCGCCGCAGGAAACGGGCCTGCCTATTTTGCCATTCGGTTTCAGGAGAGGGGCTTCAGCCCCACTTTGTCCGCCTACGCCATCTCCACTTGCGGCGGCCTGCTGATGATTGGAAAATGCGTCTACGGACTGCTGACGGACCGTTGGGGCGCCAGGCGCACCAATGCGCTGTTTCTGGTCACGCTGGGGGCGGGCATGGCCGTGTGCGCCCTGCTGCCCGAGGGCAGCGCGTGGATGATGTTCCTGGGTGCCGCCCTGGTGGGGATCGGCTTCCCGCCGGCCACGGTGGGATTGACGGTCTGGGCCATGGATCTGGCCCCAAGGGAGCAGCAGGAGGCCACGATGGAGCGGTTTCAGACCTTTTACGTGGTGGGCAATCTGTTCACTTCGTTTCTGCCCGGCCTCCTTGCGGACTGGTCCGGGAGCTATGCCCTGACCTATGGGATTTACGCGGTCAGCTCCTTGGTGATCCTTGTCATTGTCCAGCGCCAGTATGCGCTCCGGAGAGTGGGGGAGGAGACAGGTGCCTTCTGACCGCCGGACCGCCGCGCTGTGCAAACCGCCGCCGCAAATTTTGCGGCGGCGGTCTTTTTGCGGGAAAGCCATTGAAAAGGCTGCATGGAGGGGCGCGGAAATTTCTTTTCTTGCAGGGCAAACTGTGATAAAATAGCGTAAAAATAAAGTGTATCCGCCCTGACGGTGGGGAAGGAGTGGTGGAAATGAAGAGCCGGACCGGCAGAGAGTGGGAAGACACCTTTGCCCAGCCTTACTTTACGGCCCATCTCAGCCATGCGGCCGGAGGGGAGGCTTTTCGGTGCGCCGACTGGGCGGCGCTGCGCGGCGGACTGGTGAGAAAGGGAAGGCGGCTGCGGTGCGCCGACGTGGTGGAGCGCTGCCTGCCGATACTGGAAAAGATCGCCCCGGAGCCGGAGGGCGGCTGGCTCATCTGCGCCTATCATGTGGCCTGCCAAATCCAGTTTCCCCATCTGAAGACCCCGTACACCCCGGCTCAGCGGGATGGCGCCATGTGCCTGCTCCAGGCCGTCCAGCTTCTGCTGGGGGAGGAGCGAGCGGCCTTTGATCCGATGTGGGACTTTGCCTTCTGCACGGCCGAGGAGATCCACACCAGCGACCGGGGGGAGGAGTACCGGAACTTCCTGCGGTCCTGGCGGGAGGACTACGTCTATGAGCTGATGCGCCTTTCCTGTGAGGCGACGCCCTTTTCCACCCTGCCCCACATCGCCGGGGTGCACCACGTGGCCATGACGGTTTCCCGGGAGCTGGCCGCCGCGGGCGCGCCGGTGGACCCGGCCCTGGTGTCCGCCGCCTCCGCCTGCCACGACATCGGCAAGTTCGGCTGCCGGGCGGGGGAGAAGGTGCCCTATCTGCACTACTACTATACCGACGGCTGGTGCGTCCACCGCGGCCTGGCCGCGGTGGGCCACATCGCCGCCAACCACTCCACCTGGGATTTGGAGCTTGAGAATCTCTCCATGGAGTCATTGTGCCTCATCTACGCCGACTTCCGGGTGAAGGAGGACGGGACTGGACGGATGAAGGTCTTCCCGCTGGAGGAGTCCTTCCAGGTGATTCTGAGCAAGCTTGACAATGTGGATCAGGCCAAGCGCCTGCGCTATGAGTATGTCTATCTGAAGCTCCACGACTTTGAGGACTATATGCGCTCCCTTGGTGTGGACGTGACGCTCTCCGGCCATCCCACGGCGCCCAGGGCTGTTCAGGACACGGCGCTGATGAGCCCGGACGAGGCGGTGGAGGCACTGCGGATGATGGCGGTGGAGCACAATCTCCGATTGATGCACCGCTTCGGCCACGAGCGGCTCTTCGGCAATGTGCTTGAGGCGGCCCGCAGCGAAAAGAGCTGGACCAAGGTCCGGGCCTATGTCAGTATCTTTGAGGAGTATTTCACCTATCTGAACGCCACCCAGAAGGCCCAGACCCTGGGGTTTCTCTATGAGCTGCTGATGTTTCCGGAGGGAGATATCCGCCGCCAGGCGGCGGCGCTGATCGGACGGATCATCGCCCGCTTCAACCTGGGCTATCGAAAGGAGCTTCCGCCGGGGGCCGGCCCCACGGAGGACGAGGAGATTCAGTTCGCCCTCTGGTCCCAGTATCTGATGCTGTTGGTCTCCCCGGATCACAAGCTGACGCCCTGGCAGAAAAAGCACATCCGTTACGCCCTGAAGATCGTGGTGGAGCGGGTGCTGGAGGACTGCCGGAGCCAAGACACGGAGAAGTTCATCGCCGCTCTGGTGCGGCTCTATGAGGAGCCGGAAAAGGATGAGGAGGCGGCCTTTGCCCTGCTGGACGCGCTGTACTTTCTGCCCATGGACCTCTGCGGCGGCGCTGCGGTGGACACGCTGCTGCGCTTTACCGCCGCCCAGCTCCCCCGGGAGAGTCTGACTCTCCGGGCGGCGGCGCTGCGCTTTTTGCTCCATGCCGTACAGGGAGGGGTGGAACGGGCCGCCGAGGTGGCCGAGCGCGCCGAGTGCGGCGGAAGCTGGGCGCTGAAGTATCTGAAGGACGCGGCTCTGGGCCGTTCGGAGCCATGCCCGCCGGAGGTGGCCAGCGAGCTCTTTTTGGACAATTTGAAAAGCTCCACGCCGTGGATACTTAAGGATGTGAACATCCGCCTTCTTGAGACCCAGGCCAAGGGGGATATGCTCCACATCGCCACCCACTATTCCAACCTCATCAAGGTCAGCGAGACCATTGTGGTCCGCTACTCCGCCGGCGAGTCGCTGCTGCGCATCGCCCGGTCGCTGAGCTACGACCAGCGCAACGAGGTGGCGGTGGAGCTGACCAAGGGCCTGGAGGTGGGCCAGTACGAATTTTCAAAATATATCCCCCAGTGTCTGGGCGAGTTTTGCCTGTTTCTGCGGCCGTCGGAGATGGATGAGACCATCGAGCGGCTGAGCCAGCTGCTCTCCAGCCCCAACGACAGCGTGGTCAGCGCCGCGCTGACCACGGTGGGCGTGATTCTTGAACACTACGCCGTCTATCCGGAGCGGTTTTCCGAGCCGGAGCGGACGGTGGAGCTGCGCCGGCGGAAACTGGCGGGAATGCTGCTCAAGGGCCTGGCTTCCTACCGCTCGGCGGTGCGCCAGGAGGCTATGTGGGTCTTTGGCCGTGGGCTGTTCGGCTCCGATGTGCTGTCGGAGGCGGATAAGGAAAAGCTCTTCACACTGGTGGCCAAAAAGCTGCTCTTTTTGCTCAGCGAATACCCCGGCGGGGAACTGACGCTCTTCTACCGGGCGGCGGCGCTGTCCCACCTGTACCGCTTTTTGATCCGGCATCAGATCACGGTGGGTGATTTCCCATTTGAACGGCGGAACAAGGTGGCCTTTTTCCCCGGCACCTTTGACCCCTTTACCCTGTCCCACAAGGGCATTGTCCGGGAAATCCGGGACCTGGGATTTGAGGTGTTTCTGGCGGTGGACGAGTTCTCCTGGTCTAAAAAGACCCAGCCCAGCCTGATCCGGAGGCAGATTGTCAGCCTGTCCGTGGCCGACGAGTTCCATGTGCATCTCTTCCCCCACGACATTCCGGTGAACATCGCCAACCCCGATGACCTGCATCGGCTGCGCCAGCTGTTCGCCGGGCGGGAGCTGTATCTTGCCGTGGGCTCCGATGTGATCGCCGGCGCCTCCTCCTACCGGGCGGAGCCGGTGGCGGATTCGGTCCATTCGCTGAACCACATCGTATTCCGGCGCCAGAGCAGCCTCCATGGCTCCGGCGGCGAGGCGGACCTCTCCCGGCTCACGGGAAAGGTGGTGGAGCTGCAGCTGCCCACCCACCTGGAGGATATCAGCTCCACCCAGATCCGGGAGAACATCGATCTCAACCGGGACATCTCCAACCTCATCGATCCGGCGGTGCAGGAGTTCATCTACCAAAACGGCCTCTATCTGCGGGAGCCCCAGTACAAGCCGCTGATGCATGCCAACCCCCTGCGATTTGACTATGTGGAGCACCCGGCAAGGGAGCTTCTGGAGGAGCTGGCCCAGGCTGTGGAGGCCGGTCCCTACCAGCGCGGCGTCATCTGCCGGGAACTCTTTGACGACGACGATGCGGTGATGGTCCTGCGCACGGGGACGCAGGAGCGCGTCCTGGGCTTCGCGGCGCTGCGGAGCATCCGGGTGGCGGAGCTCTACTCCGCTCTGGGCAGCCGGGAACAGGCGGATTACATCCGCAACCAGGCGGCGGGCCGGCTGCTGCTGCTCACGGGGCTCTACGAGGGCCGGGAGGGCTGCGACACGGAGCAGCTGCTGCTGACGGAGGTGCTGGCCAGGGCGCTGAACGAGGAGTGCAGCTATGCCCTTTTCTGCCCCCGGGACGGGGTTTTGCGTTCAGCCTCCATAGAGACCATGCAGCGCCAGGGCTTTGTCCGTATCCCGGACATAGAGGGGGCAAGGCCCGCCATGCTGGTGGATATGCGCTCCCCGGTGGTGCTGCTGCAGAATATGGAGACCGCCATCAAGGCGCCGTTTTCCACCAACGAGCGGGTGCTGGAGGCGGTGCGCATGGCCCACAGGCGGCTTCAGACCGCGGTGACGGGCCTGTACCCCGGCACGCTGGTGCTGAGCCTCAACGCCCGGGTGATCCACCACCGGCTGGTGGAGAAGATCACGGCCATCAACGGCGTGAGCGCCGTGCCGGAAACGCCCCGAAAATTGGGGGAGAATATGTGCGTGCCCTTCGGAAAGCTGCTGCGGGGCAGCGCCGTGCCCAACACAGTGACCAAGACCATTCACACGGACAAGGTCTACACCCCGGACCTGAAGAGCATGACCATCGAGGCCTTCCCCTATTACGCGCCCCTGCCCAGCCAGGTGCGCACGGTGAAATCCTTTGGCCGCCCGGTGATCCTGGTGGACGACCTGCTCCACTCCGGCGACCGCATCCGGGTGCTGGACCCGCTGATCCGGGCGGAGCGGCTTCAGATACGGGAGGTGCTGGTGGGCTTTTTATCCGGCCGGGGCAGGGACCTGATGGAGACCCGGGGTCGGCCGGTGGACTGCATCTACTTTGTGCCCAATTTACAGGCCTGGTTCGTGGAGTCCACCCTCTACCCCTTCATCGGCGGCGATACGGTCCGGCGGGAGGGGCGGCCGGGTCTGGTGCCCTCCATCAACATGATCCTGCCCTACACCTACCCGGCCTTCCACCAGACATGCGGAAAGCGCTCCACTTTTGAATTCTCCCGGGTCTGTCTTGAGAATTCCAGGGACATTCTGCTGACCATTGAGAGCGAGTACCGCGCCCAGTTTGGAAAGAACCTGACCCTCTCCCGGCTCAGCGAGGCGGTGATCCTGCCCCTGTGCCCGGACAAGGGCGGCTGCATGCACTACGACCCGGCCCTGGCCGCGTCCGAATATCTGGAAAACGACCTTGCTCAGCTGATGCGGCTGCGAAAGCTCTTTGACTGACCGGGGCGGCGGGCCGCCCATAGACTGGGACAAATGAAGAAAAGAGGGATTCCCATGGTGTATTACCGGCAAAACGGAAGCTTTTACTGCGCGTTTGAGGAGGACCTGCCCCTGCCCCGGGTGGAGCCTCCGGAGGAGGGGGTGCCCATGGCGTTTTTGTTCCGCCGCGACCCCCTGAGCTGCCGGGCATCCTTCTCCGCCACCGACCCCAGGCAGCTGATTGCGGACCAGGGATTGGGCTTTTTGGATTTGAGCCGCCTGGGCCCGGCGCCGGAGATTCCGGGACCGGCGGCCCGGCGCATGGCGGACGGAACCCTGCGGGCCGTGAACTTTGACCATCCCCGGTGGCGCTTTGCGGCGGAGGCGGGGCGCGCCGGGAAAAGGCGGCTCCACATCCTGGCCCTTGGCGACGTGGGAAGCACGCTGCTGACCGCTCTGAAGCTGTTGGGCGCTGATGTGCTCTCCACAATCGGCATCTGCGATCTGAACGAGAAGACCACCCGGCGCTGGGAGTTTGAGATGAACCAGGTGGCCTACCCCTGGGACTACGGCACCCTGCCAGAGGTGGAGGTGGTGGACCAGGAGCACATCTTTGACTGCGACGTGTTTGTCTTTGTGGCCACCCGGGGGATTCCGCCGGTGGGCAGCGGCGTGCAGGATGTGCGCATGGCCCAGTTCGAGGCCAACCGGGGACTGGTGGAGCACTTTGCCCGCAGGGCCCGGGTGGCTAAGTTCCGCGGGCTCTTCGCCGTGGTCTCCGACCCTGTGGACCCTCTGGCCAGGGCCGCGCTCCTTGAGAGCAACCGGGGAGAGGACGGCCTTTTGGACGGACGGGGCCTGCTGCCTGAGCAGATTCAGGGCTACGGCCTGGGGGTGATGAACGCCCGGGCGGCCTACTATGCCAAAAAGGATCCCCGCTTTGCCTCCTTCCTCACCGAGGGGAGGGCCTTTGGGCCCCATGGGGAGGACCTGGTCATCGCCAACTCCATCGCCGGATACGACGACGCCCTGTCCCGGGAGCTGACCCATCTGACGGTGACGGCCAATTTGAAGATGCGGGAGATGGGCTTCAAGCCCTATGTGGCCCCGGCCCTCTCCTCGGCGGCCATCTCGCTGCTGTTGACGCTGCGGGGGGAGTGGCACTATGGCTCCGTGTACCTGGACGGCGTATACCTTGGAGTCAAAAACCGCTATACGCCCTTTGGCCAGGAGGTGGAGAGCCTGCCCCTGCCGGAGCAGCTCTTCCAGCGCATATCGATAGCGGCGGAGCATCTGAAAAACGTCATCTGAAAAGGGAGGTTCCCGGTGGAAAAGCTGCTTGTAATCGTTCCCCGGGACGGGGAGAACCTCAGGATGGACTCCGTGCTCCGCTTGGCGCTGTCCGGCGTTCCCCATGAGCGGGCGGAGTCGCTGGAGGGACCGGTGGAGCGCCGGCGCATCCTATTTGCCCTCTCGGCGGGCGGGGATGGGGTGAATGCGGGGTATACCGCCCTGCTGCGGCGCCTGCGCCGGGGGTATGTCACGCTGGAGGGCTGTGTGGGCGGGCTGATTGTGGATGGAGAAAGTGAGCTCTACACAAAGTCCATGGCCACGGAGATGGTTTTTGCCGCCAACCGGGCGGGCTGCGCTTTTGTGGGCCGGCCCCTGGTGGAGGCCACCGGGTCGCTGTCCAATTTCACCGTGCTGGCCCGGCTGGGCAGTCTGAACCTTTTGGAGGCCTACCGGGAGAGCGCCGGGCAGCTGATCGGCCGCATCCTATCCTTTGCCCCGCCCCGCCAGTCCCACCCGGAGCTGCTGACGCTCCACGCCTCCAGCCATAAGACCTCCAACACGGTGGCTCTTTGGGAATCGCTGAAGGGGCGGCTGGGGGAGAAGATGGCGTGGAAGGAGGTGGGCCTTCGAAACGGCTCCGTGGTGGACTGCTCCGGCTGCCCCTACACCATGTGCCTCCACTTTGGGGAGCGTGGCGGCTGCTTCTACGGCGGCGTTATGGTGGAGGAGGTCTATCCCGCCCTGCGCCGGGCGGACGCGCTGGTGATGCTCTGCCCCAACTACAACGACGCCCTCTCAGCCAATCTCACCGCCAGCATCAACCGGATGACCGCCCTGTACCGCACCGTGCAGTTTTATGATAAGGCCCTCTACGCCGTCGTGGTCTCCGGCTATTCCGGCGGGGACATAGTGGCCCGGCAGCTGATCTCCGCGCTGTGCATGAATAAGTCCTTTTACCTGCCGCCCCGCTTCGCTCTGCTGGAGACGGCCAACGACGCCGGAACCGCGCTGAGCCTGCCGGGGATCGAACGGCGGCTGGACGGATTTGCGGAGGGCATGGCCGCGCAGCTTCTGCCCTGAACGCAAAAAAGCCGGCGGCTCAATGCCGCCGGCTTTTGCCGGAAAGTCTGTCGCCTCATAAACCGGTATACTCCGCTGAAAGCCATTCCCACGGTGAAAACCGTGGGAATGGCTTGTTTTATTCCGCCCACTGGCTGTGAACGAGGCCCCGCAGATACCAGGTGTTCTCCACCTGGCGCAGCACCAGCGTCAGGGAGAAGGAGTCGGCGCCGTCGGAGCCGGCAAAACAGTAGTCCACAAAGGCGCAGTCCGGATAGACGTCGGACAAATCCTGCTCCCCGCCATGCGTCAATTTGCCCTCTTCCACCGTATCCGGTGTAAAATAGTCTCCGTCCTCATCCCAGACGAACCGGGTCCAGTAGTCGCCGCCGGTGAGGGAGACGGCCTGGTTGTCAAGACTCCCCCAGGTGTAGAGCTCCTTGTCGGAAAAGAAGGTGGAGAACTCCTCCGCAGTCACGGTGCGGTTGCTCTCAGAGACCGGGAGGCAGGGGGTGAAGGTCAGCCCCCGCTCCGGGTCGATAAAGTCCTTCAGCTCTCCCGGGTTCAGACGCAGCAGGTCGAAGAGGGAGTCCGCCGCCTCCCGGGCGGTCCGGGGCTCTGCGGAGACGCTGCCTCCGGCGGGGCTGTCCGGCAGGTACTCCTGCATGATGCTGCCATCTAAGGAGACGATGTAGTTGGTCAGGTAGGAAAGGTGGTCGCCGTCCACCAGCCATGAGACGCGGAAGTTGTAGCAGTCGGCGCCGTCCACGTTCACCATGTTTTCAAAGCCGATGGAAAATAGGTTCCCGGTGGTTTCGTCCCGTTCACCGAAATGCTCCTGCACCCTGGCCAGCGCCTCCTCCTTGGTGAGCACCGCCGCCTCGGAGCCAGGGGAGATAGGCGCCGAACCGGAGGCGGAAGGGTCGCCGGCCGAGCCGCCGCGGGCGGCCAAAAACAGCAATAGGACAAGCAAAGCGGCCGCTGCCGCCAAAACCAATCGCCTCATTCAAACACTCGCTTTCCATGGAAAATTACAGTAGGGACGGTATCACAAAACAGGGGGCCTGTCAAGGAACAGAGTGTGAACAAAACACGCAGAGCGTTGTTTGGAAAAAAATGAAACTTTTTATGTGGAGGAGCCGTCTAACTATTATTCCGGACTTCTTTTCCGCTTGGAAGAAGTTGTTACGGATTTGTAAGTTGATTTCATAGGAAAACTGTATTATTATAAATAATACAGTTTCATACATCGGAAGTGAAAGGACGGAAAAAGACATGGCAGAAGTGATGGATCCCGTTTTGGAAAAGAAGGACGAGGCTCTGGTGCCGCCGGAATCCGCAGCCCCTCCCGCCCCGCAGAAGCCCAAGAAGAAAAAGAAGAAGAAAATCGTCTCTTGGGTGATTCTGGCCGTGGTTCTTGGAGGCATTGCCTTTGGTATGTATAAATTGCTGGCGCCCAAAGAAGAGGCGGGGCAGGTGATCACGGATATGGTGCAGTACGGTTCCATCACCTCCACCGTGCAGGGCAGCGGCATCACCAAGCCCAAAAACAGCGAGACCATTACCCTGACCACCACGGGAACGGTGGCGGACGTGTACGTCACCGAGGGTCAGCAGGTCACCGCGGGAACGCCCCTGTTCACCATCGACAGCGAAACGGCCCGGGATGCGGTGGAGAAGGCCCGCAAGGACGCCAACGGCTATCAGAAGCAGTTAGACGCCCTCTACAAGGACATTGCCGGGCTGAACCTGACCCCCGCCTATGGCGGCAAACTGCTGGACGTGGTGAAGCTGACCGCCGGGGACACCATCTCCAAGGACCAGGTGGTGGCCAAGCTGGTGGACGACAGTACGCTGCGCCTGAAGCAGTATTACAGCTACGCCTATGCGGACAGCATTAAAGTGGGCCAGAGCGCCAATGTGTCCGTTCCCGCGCTGATGAGCAGCGGCATCGCCGGCAGAGTGGACGCCGTACATATGGTGGAGCGCATCAGCGCCGAGGGCTCCAAGCTCTTTGAGGTGGAGGTCACGCTGCAAAACCCGGGTACCCTGACGGCGGACATGGAGGCCTCCGCGGTGATCACCGTGGGCGGCGAAACCGTGTATCCCTATGAGTCCGCCAAACTGGAGTACAACCGCTCCACCGACCTCAAGTCCACTGTCAACGGCACCGTAATCTCCAGCAGCCTTCTGAACTACATGGAAGTGACGCCGGGCCAGGTGCTGGTGAAGATCGACGGCGAGGACAGCGAAAACGAGATTTTCTCCCTTGAGCAGTCCCTGGCCACGGCCCAGAAGGACCTTGAGACCGCCCAGAAGAATCTTGCCAACTGCAGCGCCGTGGCGCCCATCGACGGCACGGTCATCGGCCTGGCCATCTCGCCGGGCGACGAGGTGGCGGCCAATACCACCGTAATCTCCATTGCCGACACCACCACCGTCATCATCGACGCCACGGTGGACGAGCGGAACATCTCCTATGTCCAGCAGGGCATGATGGTGGACCTGGACCAGTGGGGCACGCCTTATACCGGCATGGTGGAGTCGGTCAGCCTCTCCAGCAAGGTGGAAAACGGTGTGGCCTCCTATCCCATGGTCATCTCTGTGGACAACATCGACGGCTCCATGATGACCGGCAGTAACGTCACCTATTCCCTGATTGCCAGCGAGAACGACAACTGCCTGCTGCTGCCCATCCAGGCGGTGAAGTCCGTGCCCATGGAGGACGGCACCACCGGCTCTGTGGTCTTTGTCAAGGCGGACAGCAAGCCTGAAAACGCAATCGAGCTCACCGTCCCTGTGGAAGAAGTGCCTGAGGGCTTTTATGCCGTGCCGGTGGAGACCGGCATCTCCGACAACTACAACGTGGAGATCATCAGCGGCGTGGAAGAGGGCACAGAGGTATTTACAACAGTCCAGAAAGAGAATTCCTGGTATTAAGGGGGACGACATGTTAGCTGAATTGCGCAACGTCTACAAGATATACGGCGAGGGGCTGGAGAGCGAGGTGCGGGCGCTGGACGGCGTATCGCTTGCCATTGACCGCGGCGAGTTCGTGGCGGTGGTGGGCGCTTCCGGCTCCGGAAAGTCCACCATGATGAACCTCCTGGGCTGTCTGGATGTCCCCACCTACGGCGACTACTTCTTAGATGGTGTGGATGTGAAGGAGCTTACGGACCGGGAACTATCCCACATCCGCAACAAGCAGATCGGGTTCATCTTCCAGGGCTTCAATCTGATCCCCGCTCTCTCCGCCAAGGAAAATGTGGAGCTTCCGCTGATCTACCAGGGCATCAACGGCGAGCGCCGCCACGACCTGGCTCAGGCGGCGCTGGAGCGGGTGGGTCTGGGAAACCGCGGCGGCCACAAGCCGACGGAGATGTCCGGCGGCCAGCAGCAGCGCGTGGCCATCGCCCGGGCCATTGCCACCAGCCCGCCCATCATCATGGCCGACGAACCCACGGGCGCCCTGGATTCCAAGACCGGACACGAGGTGCTTGGCTTTTTGCAGCAGCTCAACCGGGAGGGCAGCACCGTGATCCTCATCACCCATGACAACAGCATTGCCGCCACCGCCAAACGGGTCGTCCGCATCAGCGACGGAAAGATCGTGGACGATCATCAGCAGGAGGTGGACTGGGCATGAATATTACACAGGCCATTAAAATGGCCATCAAATCCATCCTCTCCAACCGGGGCCGTTCCATGCTGACCATGTTGGGCATCATCATCGGCATCGCCTCGGTGATGACCATCGTGTCCACGGTCAACGGCTCCAACATTGAGATGCAGAAGTACTATGACAGCCTGGGCACCAACAAGATCAATGTCAGCGCCTACCAGTGGAACAACAACGACATCTTTGACGAGCTCTACGACTACTGCAACAGCCTCACGGACTATGTCCTGGGCGTGACGCCCAATGCCTACTTCAACGCCACCGTGGTCTACGGAAACAAGAGCAGCGCCAAGATGGGCGGCGGAGGCATGTACTACGGCGGCGGGATGTCCGTTTCCATGAGCGGCGGCGGTGGAATGACCAACACCTATCCGCCGGAGCTGTATTTCGGCAGCGACCAGTATGCCATCTGCAACAACTTCCAGATCGCCGAGGGACGGGACCTGAGCAAGATTGACATCGATGCCTATGCCCAGGTCTGCGTCTTAGGCGCCCGGGCGGCCCAGACCTTTTTTGACTATGCGGACCCCGTGGGCAAGGAGATACAGGTCAACGGAAACCCCTTCCAGGTAATCGGGGTCTACGCGGAAAAGGACCCGGACAGCGACTGGTCCATGGACAACATCATCGTCTTCCCCTATTCCGCCAGCCGCCTGCTGGCCCCGGACCAGCAGATGAGCGAGTTCGTGGTCAAGGCTGCCAGCAAGGAGGCCACCACACAGGCCATCAGCCGGATCGACGCCTTTTTGGGCGGCATCATCGACATGAACCAGGGCTGGAAGCAGGTCTACAGTGAGAACCAGTGGCAGGAGAGCAACAACCAGGCCACCATGATGATGTCCCTGGTGTTGGGCGGCATCGCCTTCATCTCCCTGCTGGTGGGCGGCATCGGCATCATGAACATCATGCTGGTCACGGTCACCGAGCGGACCCGGGAAATCGGTATCCGCCGGGCCATCGGCGCTGAGCGGCGCTCCATTGTGACCCAGTTCCTTATCGAGGCGGCCATGATCTGCGGCGTGGGCGGCGTGCTGGGTATCATCCTTGGCATTCTCTGCACGCTGATCGCCGGCAAGCTGCTGTTGCAGCTGATCCTGTTTCCGCCGGCGTGGATCACGCTGTCCGCGTTTATCCTGTCCGTTGCACTGGGCATTATTTTCGGTATTTATCCCGCCATGAAGGCTTCCCGGCTCCAGCCGGTGGAAGCGCTGCGCGCGGAGTAAAGAAAGAAGTGGTATGAATATGAGAAAGACAAAACGCATTTCCCTCCTGCTGGCGCTGGCCCTGCTGGTCTCCTGCCTGACGCCCTTTTCCGCCCTGGCGGCGGAGAACACGTTTTCCGACCTGAACGATCCGGACACCGCATCCAATGTGGAGGTGCTCCGGATGATGGGCGTGCTGGACGGCTACGCCGACGGCACCTTCCGGCCCAACGCCACGCTGACCCGGGCGCAGTTTTGCAAAATGGCGGTGCTGATGACCAAAAACGGCGCGGACCAGGTGGGCCAGTATAAAAACTACACCATCTTCCCGGATGTGAAGGCCAGCCACTGGGCCTCCGGCTATATCAACATGGCCGTCCGCGGCGAGAAGGCCACGGAGGAGACGGCGGCCCGGCCCGGCATCATTGCCGGCTATCCCGACGGCACCTTCCGCCCGGACAGCATCGTCACCTACGGCCAGGCGGTCACCATTTTGATGCGCCTTCTGGGCTATGCGGACAAAGATGTGGGCGCCGTTTGGCCCGACGGCTATCTGAACGCCGCGTCCACCATCGGCCTCACCGACGGACTGAAGCTCACCGGCTCCGCCTCCATCACCCGGGGCAAGGCGGCCCAGCTCTTTGTGAATCTGCTCAACACCAACATGAAGGACTCCACCTCCACCTACGCCGCCTCCATCGCCAACTCCCTGGTGGCGGATACCGTGCTGCTGTCCTGCTCCGCCACCGCTTCCGACGGCACCTCCGGGGCCCTGCAGACCTCCGACGGCACCTATAAGCCGGCCCGGAACAGCGGCTCGGGCCTTCTCAACGGCCGCAAGGGCACGGTACTCTTAGACGCCTCCGGCAAGGCGCTGACCTTTGTGCCCGTCAAGGCCGGCAGCTCGGAGACCTTCAACCTGTCCGTGGCCAAGGCCGGCTACCTCCAGGACAATGCCGGCCACCGCTATGAGGTCACCGCCAAGACTGTGGCCTACCACAACGGTGAGAAGACCACCTACGGTGAGATGTATACCTACCTGCGCTCGGGCAGCTCCGTGACGGTCTACTTCAACGCCGCGGGCACGGCGGAGTATGTCTTCTCCGGCAGCGAGTCCACCACCGACGCGGTGGTGGTGCCGGCCAAGGGGTCCACCAACGGCTTCACCTCCCTGACCGGCGGAAGCACCAACTACAAGCTGAGCAAAAACGGCCTGACCATCACCTCCTCCGACCTGCGTGCCAACGACGTGGCCACCTACAACGCAGCCACCAACACCATCCAGGTCTGTGACACCCGGCTCACCGGCGTCATCGAGAATGTGTACCCCAACTTTGAGGCGCCCACCAGCCTGACGGTGATCGGCCATGAGTTCGAGGTGCTGCCCAGCGCCGGAGAGATGCTGTCCGGGTTTAAGGTGAACGACAGCGTGTCGCTGCTGCTCACCGTGGACAACAAGGTGGCTGGCGCTGTGGCCAATACCGCCGCTACCCGCTCCAATGCCATCGGCATGGTGACCGCCGCCTCCGGAACCTCCGCCACGGTGCAGCTGCTCAGCGGCCTGGAGCTGACCGGAAACACGGACACCAGCGCAGAGTACAACTCCAAGCTTCAGGGCCAGCTGGTGCGGGTATCCTCCTCCCGCCGGGGGACTATCTCCCTGGCCACCCTCAGCGGAGGCAGCTACAACACCCTGGACATGTCCACCCGCAAGATAGGCAATGCGGAGCTGGCGGACAACGTGATGGTCTATGAAAAGGCCCACGCCAACGCCCCGGTGCAGCCCATCGTTCTGAGTCAGATCGTTCAAAATAAGATCAACGGCTCCAACATCGCCTTTGCCGAGTACGACTGGGCGGGCCGGGTGAGCCTGCTGATCCTCAACAACGTCACCGGCGACACCTTCACCTACGGCCGGGTTCGGATGGACGAAGGCAGCCTCACCGTCAGCTATGACAACGGCAAGTCCGTCAGCGCAACCTCCGCCTACAAGTTCGCCGACGGTTCCTTTGCGGGCGTCGCCGTCAACTCCGCCGGCAGTCAGGTGGTGGCCGTGATGAGCCTGAAGCAGCTGGACAATGTGCCCAACAACGCGTGGAAGTCCAGCGAGTATGTGACGGTGGGCGGTGTGACCTATCCCGTCAGCGAGGATGTGGTCTGTTACAACCGGACCACCGGGAAGTTCCTGACCCTCAGCGCGGCGCGGGCCTTCGCCTCCACGGCGACGCTCTATTATGACCGTACCGTGGACGAGGGCGGAAAGATCCGCGTTGTCGAAGTGCGATGAATTAAAACGAAACTGTGGCGCTGCTGACAGAATTGTCTGTCGGCAGCGCTGCTTTTTGTGACATTCGCGTCCTTGACGCTGTCCTGGGGGAAGCCTATAATATAAAGTGTAAATACAAGATGAATTTCTGCCCAGGAGATGGTAATTTATTCCTTATTTTGGAAAGGATACCCTGTGCGGAATTCGGAGAGAGGGAACCATATGGAATTGGGAGATCTGACCATTGCCAGAGACTACGACGTATACGGCGCCCATCCGGAAGAGAAAGACGGACGGGCAGGATGGCGCTTCCGGGTCTGGGCCCCCCAGGCGCGCGGCGTTTCCGTGGTGGGAGAATTCAACGGGTGGGATCCCTTGACAAACCCAATGGAGAGAGAGGGCCAGGACTGGGAGACGTTCATCCCCGGCCTCGCCCAATACGACACGTACAAATATGCCGTTGTGGGACAGAGCGGGCAGGAGGTGTGGAAAAGCGATCCCTATGCCTTCCACGCGGAGACCCGCCCCGGAACGGCCAGCAAGCTCTACGATCTTTCCGGCTACCAGTGGAAGGACGGCCACTGGAAGCCCAAAGAACTCTACAACCGGCCGCTGAACATCTATGAGGTGCACCTTGGATCCTGGAGGCGGCGGGAGGACGGGGCCTTTTATGACTACCGGAGCCTGGCGGAGGAGCTGTCCTGCTATGTGAGCGGCATGGGCTATACCCACGTGGAGCTGCTGCCGGTGACGGAGCACCCCCTGGACGACTCCTGGGGCTATCAATGCACCGGATATTTCGCCCCCACCTCCCGGTTCGGCACGCCCCACGACTTCATGTATTTCGTGGAGTGCATGCACCGCCATGGCTTGGGCGTCATACTGGACTGGGTGCCCGCCCACTTCTGCAAGGATGAGCAGGGGCTCTATGAGTTTGACGGCGGGTGCTGCTATGAGTACGCCGATCCCAACAAGCGGGAGCACGCGCTGTGGGGCACCCGGGTCTTTGACTACGGAAGGCGGGAGGTCCGGGATTTCCTGCTCGCCTCGGCGGCCTTCTGGCTGCGGGAATACCACATCGACGGATTGCGGGTGGACGCGGTGGCCTCCATGCTGTACCTGGACTATGACCGGCCCGACGGCGCATGGACGCCCAACCGCCACGGCGGGAAGGAGAACCTGGAGGCCATCGATTTCCTGCGGGACCTGAACCGCACTGCCTTTGCCGTCAACCCCCACGCGCTGATGGTGGCGGAGGAGTCCACCGCCTGGCCTCTGGTGACCTATCCGCCGGAGGAGGGGGGACTGGGCTTCAACCTGAAGTGGAACATGGGCTGGATGAACGACATGTGCCACTATCTGAAGTTAGACCCCTATTTCCGCCAGCACCACCATAGGGACCTGACCTTCTCCATGATGTACGCCTTTTCTGAGAACTATATCCTTCCCATGTCCCACGATGAGGTGGTCCACATGAAGGGCTCGGTGGTGGGGAAGATGCCCGGGGACTACCGGACCCAACTTCAGTGCCTGAGGGGATTTTACGCCTATATGATGGCCCATCCCGGCAAGAAGCTGATGTTTATGGGCGCGGAGATAGGCCAGTGGCATGAGTGGGACGCGGACGGAGGGCTGGACTGGTATCTGCTGGAGCATCCTGAAAACCAGCAGATTCAGCAGTTTTTCCGGGATATGAACCACTTTTACCTCCATCAGAGCCCGCTGTGGGAGGTGGATCGGGACTGGGCCGGCTTTGAATGGCTGGTGGCCGATGACAACCAGAACAATGTGGCTGTGTTTGCGCGCCGGGACAAGGCGGGCAGGGAAGTGGTCTGCGCCGTCAACTTTTCCCCCAACACCTATGAGAACTACCGCTTCGGCGTGAGCGACAAAGCGCGCTACAGAGAGATCTTCAACACGGACGACCCCGCCTACGGCGGAAGCGGCGTTTCCAATGAGACGGCCATAGCGGTGGAGCAGATTCCCTCCCACGGGAAGCTCCAGTCTATCGCCATCCGCATCCCGCCCTTTGGCGCCGTATTCTTCCGGGGAGAGGCCCGCCGTGGAAGCAAACGCAGTTCTTCACTCCAGGGCAAGGAAAGGAAAGGGATGGTGTAAAAATGAAAAAAGAGTGCATCGCCATGCTGCTGGCAGGCGGACAGGGAAGCCGGCTCTACGTGCTCACCGGGGAGATGGCAAAGCCGGCAGTCCCCTTTGGAGGGAAATTCCGCATTATCGATTTCCCGCTGTCCAACTGCGCCAATTCGGGGATCGACACGGTGGGCGTCCTGACTCAGTACCGGCCGCTGGAGCTCAATAGCTACATCGGCAACGGCCAGCCCTGGGACCTGGACCACACCGACGGCGGCGTCCACATCCTGCCGCCCTATCAGTCCGCCACCGGCGGGACCTGGTACAAGGGCACCGCCAACGCCATCTATCAGAACATGGGCTTCATCGACCTCTATGACCCGGACTATGTGGTGATCCTCTCCGGCGACCACATCTACAAGATGGACTACTCCCTGATGGTCAGGCGCCATAAGGAGAGCGCCGCCGCCTGCACCATCTCCGTCATGGAGGTGCCCTGGGACGAAGCGCCCCGGTTCGGCATCATGAACGTGGATGAGTCCGACCGCATCACCGAGTTTGAGGAAAAGCCGAAAGCGCCCAAGAGCAACCTGGCCTCCATGGGCATCTATGTCTTCTCCTGGCAGACCCTGCGCCGCTATCTCATCGAGGATGAGGCGGACAATGATTCCAGCAACG
The DNA here is from genome assembly GCF_018919205.1 of Dysosmobacter acutus. Taxonomy (NCBI): domain Bacteria; kingdom Bacillati; phylum Bacillota; class Clostridia; order Eubacteriales; family Oscillospiraceae; genus Dysosmobacter; species Dysosmobacter acutus. The sequence goes on along the minus strand of NZ_JAHLQN010000001.1, from coordinate 2,920,981 downwards.
ACTTCGGCAAGAACATCATCCCCGCCATGCTGAAGGCGGGAGAGAAGATGGCCGCCTACCGCTTTTCCGGCTACTGGAAGGACGTGGGTACGCTGGAATCCCTGTGGGACGCCAATATGGATATGCTGGCCCGGGACACGGGGCTGGACCTGCTGGACCCCGACTGGCCCATCTATGCCAGGACCACCTCGCTGCCCCCGGCCTTTTTGGGTCCTCAGGTGGAAATATCCAACAGCGCCATCAGCCGGGGCTGCGACCTTCAGGGCACGGTGAAAAACTCCGTGCTGTCTCAGGATGTCACGGTGGAGGAGGGGGCGGAGGTCTCCTATTCCGTGCTGATGCCCGGAGTCACGGTGGAGCGGGGCGCCGTGGTGCGCTACGCGATTTTGGGTGAAAACTGCCGCATCCGCGCCGGGGCCAGGGTCGGAGACCACCCGGAGCGGGTGGAGCCGGTGAACTGGGGGCTGGCGGTGTTAGGCCCGGGCACGGAGGTGGAAGCGGACCGGGTAATTGCCCCCAAGACCATTCTGGATCGAAACGGCGAGGAGGTGTCAAGATGAACGGGATGCATGGAATCATATTCTCCTATGAAAAGCGGAACAACCTGCGGGAACTCAGTGAAATCCGTTCCCCGTCCTCCATTCCCTTCGGCGGGCGCTACCGGGCGGTGGACTTCAGCCTCTCCAATCTGATCAACGCCGGCGTCACCGACGTGGGGGTGGTGCTCCATGGCCGCTACCAGAGCCTTCTGGACCACCTGGGCACCGGAAAGAACTGGGACCTGAGCCGCAAGCGGGGCGGACTGAAGATTCTCCCGCCCTTTGCCTTTACCCAGCAGTGGGGGGACAGAGCCTTCCGGGGAAAGATGGAGGCACTGGCCGGCGTCCGCTCCTACCTGGATGAAATCCGCCAGGACTACGTGGTGATGATGGACGGGGACCTGGTGGTGAACCTGCCGCTGGACCAGGTGCTGGAGCACCACATGAGCTCCGGCGCGGACATTACGGTGGTGTGCGGCAACGACTGCTTTGAGGTGGACGACGGCACCTATTTTCAGATTGACGACTCGGGCCGTGTGATCGACACGGTCTATCACACCAATTGTCCCCGGGGCAACCGATCCCTTGAGGTCTATGTCATCTCCACCCGTCTGCTCACCGATCTGGTGGACTACTGCGCCAGCCACGACCAGTATAGCCTGCGCCGGGATGTGCTGCAGGCCCAGGGGGAAACGCTGAACATCCGGGCCTTCATCTGGGGCGGGTTCGCCGCACAGATCCGCTCTGTGAAGGAGTATTACGACCGCAGCATGCAGCTGCTGGACCCGGCAATACGGAAGGACCTCTTCTGTGAGGAGCGGCCGATCCGGGCCAAGAGCAGCGACGAAGCCTCCGCCTATATCGATCCCCGGCCAAGCTGCCGCAACTCCCTGGTGGCAGACGGCTGCTGCGTGGAGGGTACGGTGGAGAATTCCATCCTCTTCCCCGGGGTCACGGTGGAGCGGGGCGCGGAGGTGCGCAACTGTGTGCTGTTCAAGGGCGCTGTGGTGCGCCGCGACGCGGTGCTGCACTATGTCATCGCGGATAAGAAAGTGGAGATTCTGGAAGGGCGCCATCTGATGGGCCATGAAACCTACCCCGTGGTGGTATCAAAAGGAGCGATCGTGTAATGACAACGAAAAAAGGAAACGAAGGACCCGGAAAGACCGCCAAGCCCGCTGAGAAAAAGACCGCAAAGGCGCCGGCTGCAAAAACAACGCCACAAAAACCGGCTCCCCGTGCGGGTGGGAAACCGGCGGGGAAAAAGGCAGCCGCCCCTATTGAGAAAACCGCGCCCATTGAGAAGACCCTCCCGGTGCGGAGCCCTGCCTCCGCTGCCGCGGAGACGGCGCCGGCCTCGGCGGCAGCTCCGGAGCCCCGGCGGATTCTGTACGTGACCAGCGAGGCGGTGCCCTTTTGCAAGACCGGGGGCCTGGCTGATGTGGCGGGCTCCCTGCCCCAGGCCCTGGCCGAGGCGGGGAACCGGGTGGCGGTGATCCTGCCGCTGTACCAGAAGGTGAAGGACGCCTTCGGAGACAAGCTGGAGTATGTGAAGTACATCTACGTCCGTCTGGCCTGGCGCAGCCTGTACTGCGGGCTGTTCCGCATGGAGAAGGACGGCGTCACCTGGTACTTTGTGGACAACGAGCAGTATTTTAAGCGCCCGGAGCTCTACGGCTATTATGACGACGGCGAGCGGTTCGCCTATTTTTGCCGCGCGGTGGTGGAACTGCTGCCCCATCTGGATTTCCGGCCCGAGGTGATCCACTGTAACGACTGGCAAAGCGCCCTTGTTCCCGTGTATTTGAAGGACGACGGCGTCCGGGAGGAGGAGCTCCGGGGGATTCGCACGGTGATTACGGTGCATAATATTGAATACCAGGGCCGCTACGGCAAGGAGACCCTGGGAGACCTTTTCGGCCTGAACGCCGGCTGGCTCCGGGACGGCACGCTGGAAATGGACGGGGACATCAATCTGATCAAGGGCGCCATGCTCTGCGCCGACGCGGTGACCGCCGTATCCCCCTCCTATGCCCAGGAACTGAAGTTCGCCTACTTTGCCCATGGGCTGGAGAGCATAGTCAGCAATTGCGGCGACAAGCTCTACGGCGTGCTCAACGGGCTGGACATGGAGCGCTACAATCCGGCGGAGGATCACACCATTGCCGCCGCCTACAGCGCGGAGGACCTCTCCGGTAAGGTGAGGGACAAATCGGAGCTGCAGCGGCTGCTGGGACTGCGGGAGGAGGCGGACACTCCGGTGATCGGCATGGTCTCCCGGCTGGTTTCCCACAAGGGACTGGATTTGGTGCAGCAATCGCTCCAGGCCCTGATGGAGCTGCCGGTCCAGGTGGTCCTGGTGGGCAAGGGCGACTACAAGTACGAGGAATTCTTCCGCTGGGCCCAGCAGCGCTACCCCGGCCGCCTGTGCGCCTATATCGGCTACAGCGAGGCCATGAGCATGAACGTCTACGCCGGGGCGGACCTCTTCCTGATGCCCTCGCGCAGCGAGCCCTGCGGGCTGAGTCAGATGATCGCCATGCGCTACGGCACCGTGCCCATCGTCCGGGAGACCGGGGGACTGAAAGATACGGTCCAGCCCTATGAGGCATGGCGGGACAGCGGAAACGGCTTCACCTTTGCCAACTACGACAGCGCCGATATGCTCAGCGTCATCGGCCAGGCGGTGGAGCTGTACCGCGGCGATCGGGAGGCATTCCGCCGCCTCCAGAAGCGCGGCATGACCGGCGACTACAGCTGGCGGCGGAGCGCGGAGGAATACCGGCGCATCTATGACAAAATCCTGGGCTGAAGGCCCGGGTGCAGAAAGGAAACGCAACGTAAATGGCAACTGTGACGAGCAAGACATTGGAGGGAGCGCTGGAGGCCAAGCTGCGCCTGAATTTCGGCAGTACGGTGGAAGAGGCCACCGACGCCCAGATGATGAAGGCCTGCGCCCTGGTGCTGCGGGATATGATGGCGATCCGTGAGGTGGAGACCAAGCAGATGGTCCGCCGGGAGGAAAAGCGCCAGGTGCACTATATGTCCCTGGAATTTCTCATGGGCCGCAGCCTGATGAAAAACGCGTACAACCTGGGGCTTCTGCCCCAGCTGCGCCAGGCCCTGGAGAATTTGGGATTCCGGGCGGCGGATATCTTTGAGTTAGAGCCGGACGCCGCCCTTGGAAACGGCGGCCTTGGCCGCTTGGCCGCCTGCTACCTGGACAGCATGACCACCCTGGAGATTCCGGCCACCGGCTACTCCATCTGCTATGAGTTAGGGCTCTTCCGCCAGAAGATCATCGAGGGGCAGCAGGTGGAGCTGCCGGACAACTGGAAGGACCTGGGCGACGCGTGGCTGATGCCAAAGCCCCAGGAGACGGAGGAGGTCCACTTCGGCGGAAACATCCGGGAGTTCTGGGCGGACGGACACCACCATGTGGTCCACGAGAACTACCAGACCGTGCTGGCCATCCCCTGCGACATGGAGATCGCCGGCTATGAGACGCGCCATACCAATACCCTGCGGCTGTGGGACGCCAAGTCCCCGGCCCCTGTGGACATGTCCCTTTTCTCCCAGGGCGAGTACCTGAAGGCCACCGAGGCCCACGCCATGGCGGAGGTCATTGCCAAGGTGCTCTACCCGGAGGACAACCACATTGAGGGCAAGTCCCTGCGCTTAAAGCAGCAGTACTTCTTTGTCTCCGCCACGGTGCAGAGCGTGGCGCGCCGCCACCTCGAGACCTATGGCACACTGAAGAACTTCCACGAGAAAAACGTGTTCCAGGTCAACGACACCCACCCGGCCCTGGTGATCCCGGAGCTGATGCGCCTGCTCATCGACGACGCGGGCCTGGGATGGGATGAGGCGTGGTACATCACCACCCACTCCGTGGCCTACACCAACCACACGGTGCTCTCCGAGGCATTAGAGCGCTGGCCTCAGGACCTGATTCAGCGGAACCTTCCCAGGATCTGGCAGATCCTGATGGAGATATCCGGCCGCTGGCAGGAGAGAGTGGAGGACTTTTATCACGACAGCGCCAAGACCGAGGACATGGCCATCATCTGGGGCGGCCAGGTCCGCATGGCGAATCTCTGCATCGCCGGGGGCATGGCCGTCAACGGCGTCAGCGGCCTCCACTCCGGCATTTTGAAAAAGGAGCTCTTCCGCAACGCCTGCGGCATGGAGCCCTGGAAGTTCCAAAACGTCACCAACGGCATCGACCACCGCCGCTGGCTCTCTGAAATCAACCCCGGACTGGACCGGATGATCCGGGATCTGACCGGGGGAGACGAGTATCTGCTCCACCCCGGGGCGCTGAAAAAGTTGGACGATTACGCGGACGACCCGGAGGTGCTTCAGCGTCTGGCGGAGATCAAGCGGAAGAATAAGGAGGCCTTTTCCGGCTATGTCCGCAGAACGCAGGATGTGGTGCTCAACCCGGACGCCATCTTCGACGTGCAGGTCAAGCGGCTCCACGAATACAAGCGTCAGCTTCTCAACGCGCTGCATATCATCATCCTGTACCAGCAGCTTCAGGACGATCCCGGCCGGACCATGCAGCCCCAGACCTTCCTCTTCGGCGCCAAGGCGGCGCCGGGCTATGCGGTTGCCAAGCGGATCATCCACCTCATCAACTCCCTGGCGGACCAGATCAACCACGATCCCATCTGCAAAGATAAGCTCCAGGTGGTGTTTCTGGAGAACTACCGGGTGTCCCTGGCGGAGCGGCTGATCCCCGCCAGCGAGGTCAGCCAGCAGATTTCCACCGCGGGCAAGGAGGCCAGCGGCACCGGCAACATGAAGTTCATGATGAACGGCGCGTTGACGGTGGGGACCCTGGACGGCGCCAACGTGGAGATGCACGACGTGTTAGGCGATGAGAACATGTTCCTCTTCGGCCTCCACGCCGATGAGGTGGCGGAGCTCAGGGTTAGTGGCTACCTGCCCCAGCGGCTCTATGCACGGGACCCCATCCTCCGCCGGGCGCTGGATCAGCTGAAAACCGGATTCCGGGACGGGGTGAGCTATGAGGACCTCTTTGCCCGGCTGGTGACCGGGAGCAACAGCGCGGCGGACGAATATCTGCTGCTGGCGGACTTTGCCGCCTACTGCGCGGCGGAGAAGCGGATGGTGGAAGCCTACGCCGATCCGGCGGCTTGGAACCGGATGAGCCTGCACAACATCGCCCGCTCCGGCATATTTGCCGCCGATCGGGCCGTGGCGGAGTACGCTGACCGCATCTGGCACGTGGACCACAGGTGATCCAACAATCCGATAAAAGGACGCGGCGTATCGGCGCCGCGTCTTTTTATCGGATGGAAGGCGCCTTTTCACTCAAAAAGCTGATTTTACTTGCATTTTGGCCGAAAATCCGGTATGATCTAAAGTGACGGAGTATTTCCGTCACTTTTTTGCAAATCGCGCACCATGCGGGATAGAATAGAGGATAAGAGGAACAAGCTATGGAAATTACACAGGGCGTGCGCTTTGACTCCCTGGGCCTGACGCCGGAGATCATGCGCGCCATTGAGAAAAAAGGGATTGAGATGTCCACTCCGGTGCAGGCCGGGTGCATCCCGCCCATGCGGGAGTGGAAGGACGTCATTGCCAAGGCGCCCACCGGGACGGGCAAGACCTTTGCCTTCGGCATCCCCATTATCGAGCATATCGACCCGGCCAATGAGGAGGTGCAGGCGGTGATCCTGGCCCCCACACGGGAGCTGGCCATGCAGACCGCCGGGGAGCTGCGGGACCTGGCCGCCTTCCGGAACGGCGTGCGGATCGTCTGCCTTTACGGCGGACAGCCCATCGGCAAGCAGATCGACGCGCTGAAGAAAAAGCCTCAGATCGTGGTGGCCACGCCGGGGCGGCTGGCCGACCACATGAAGCGCCGCACCGTCCGGGTGGACACGGCCCAGACCGTGGTGCTGGACGAGGCGGACCGGATGCTGGACATGGGCTTTATCCACGATGTGACCAAGCTGCTGGACCGGATGGACAAGCGGCGGAACTTAGGACTCTTTTCCGCCACCATCTCTCGGGAGGTCATGGACATCGCCTGGGTCTATCAGCGGGACGCAGTGGAGATCGAGGTACGCCCCGACGAGGAGAACAAGCCGGACATCCTCCAGTTCCGCATGGAACTGCCCCAGAGCGAAAAGACCGACGCCATTGTGAAGCTCATCAAGAACGGGGAGCTGGAGCGGGTGATGGTCTTTTGCAACACCAAGGGCTCAACGGAGCGGATCACCAAGTTTTTGCAGATGCGGGGCGTGGACGCGGAGTGCATCCACGGCGACATCCCGCAGCGCAAGCGGGAGCAGGTGATGGACCGGTTCCGCAAGGGCGAGCTGCGGGTGTTTGTGGCCACGGATGTGGCGGCCCGGGGCATTGACGTGGACGATGTGGACGCGGTGTTCAACTGCGATGTGCCGGATGAAAACCAGGACTACATCCACCGCATCGGTCGCACGGGCCGGGCCAGACGCCACGGCGTGGCGGTGACCTTTGTCTCCGACTATCCCTCCAAAATGCGGATGGACGACATTGCCAAGTTTACCAAAAACCACATCATCAACGTGTGCTTCAACGAGGACGGCACGCTGACGGAGGTCGAATAGGCCAGGCGCGGAGCAGAGCTGCTCCGCGCTTTTGCGCATATGGGCGGAGAGGCCAAATGTAAACAATTCTTTAATTTGTAATTATTTGTTACTTATTTGTTGCCATTGGCTTTACAAACCGGAGTAAAGCAAGTATAATTACGGGTACTTTCCCGGATGGAACTGTTGTATGGATCAAGAAAAGAGGGATTTTCTGATGAAGAGACGAATGGTGCTGTGCGCGCTGATGAGCCTGTTGCTGCTGACCGGATGCGGAGCGGGGCAGGGGAGCGCGTTTTCCCTCAACGCATCCATTGCAGGACAAGTGGATACCCTGGACCCGGCCATGGCCGTGGGCCAGGCCAACGAGACAGTGGTGCTGCATCTCTATGAGAACCTGATGCGCACCGTTCTTACACCGTCGGAGGAGACAGAGCTTGCCGGCGGCGCGGCAAAAAGCTATAACGAGGAAACCAACCACGACGGAACGGTGACCTATACGTTTCAGCTCCGCCCGGAGGCCAGGTGGTCCGACGGGGAGCGGGTGACGGCCCAGGACTTTGTCTACGCCTGGCAGCGCCTGGTGGACCCGGCCCAGGGTTCCCCAAACCACACCCTGCTGGAGATGGTACAGGGGTATCAGCAGGTCCGCGCCGGCGCCGGTGTGTCGGAACTGGGTGTGGAGGCAAGGGACGAGGACACGCTGATCGTCACGCTGGGTTACAAGTGCCCCTACTTTATCACCGAGGTGTGTACGGCAGCCGCCACCATGCCGGTCCGGGAGGATCTGGTCCGGGAGGGATGGGGTCAGGACTGGGAGAGCTCCGTCACCAACGGAGCCTATCAGGTGGGTGCGCTCCGGGAGGGAGAGTACCTGACGGTCGAGGCGAATGAGCAGTACCATGAGAGCAGGTCCGGCGGGCCGGAGAGCATCAGGTTCTATCTGGCCGATACGGTGGAGGACGCCTACGCCCTGTTTCTGGACAATACGGCGGACTTTGTGTCGCCCATACCGGACCAGCGGCTGGCAGAGCGTCTGGAAAACAAGCTGTATGTCCAGCCCCAGGGGCTGTCCACCTATACGGTGCTGATGAACAACGCCAACGAGGCCTTTGCCGACCCACAGGTGCGCCGGGCCTTTTCCCTGTCGATTGACCGCGCCGCCCTGAGTGAGATAGCAGGTCCGGGGGCGGTCGCCGCCCGGGGGCTTGTGCCCGGCGGCGTGATGGAGACAAAGGAGGAGAGCTTCCGCTCCTGCGGAGGGGATTTGTTGAGCACGGACCGGGCGTACGGGGACAACTGCGAGGCCGCCCGGGAGAGTTTGGCCCAGGCCGGGTACGCTGACGGCGCTTCCTTCCCGGCTGTGGAGTACCTCTATGTGGACGAGGGGGATGCTGCGGAGGTGGCCCAGGCCGTGGTGCAGATGTGGAAGGAGCAGCTTGGGGTCCAGGTGAGCGCCCGGGCGGTCTCCGGCCAGGAGATGGAGGAGGCTTTGGCCAACGGGACCTATGGACTGGCCGCGGTGGAGATTACCTCGCCGGTGGCCGACGCCATGGGATTTTTGGAGCGCTGGGAAAGCGGCAATGAGCACAATTTTGCCGGCTACAGCAACAGCGCCTTTGACACGCTGATGACGGTGGTGCGCAGCGCAACAGATGAGTTGGCCCGGGTGGCCTGCCTCCATGACGCGGAAACGCTGCTGCTGGAGGACGCGGCTCTGGCGCCGCTCTACAGCGTGGGCAGCGACGGGGAGTCGCAGTACGGCTTTTCCGGATTTTATCAGGACAGCATGGGCCACTGGTATTTGGGCAGTGTGGCGCTCACATTGACCTGAAGCGCCGTTCGGCGCGGCAGTTGCCAGCGTTAGGGAACAAGGAGGGGAGGCGGTGCCGCCCCTCTTTGCTTTTTTTAAAAAACGAGCGCAGGCCGATGGTCAGACCCGGGAAAAGGTGGGAACCATGAGGGCTTCTATGAGCTGAACCTCCAATCTGGCGGGTTGTCAAAGGACCGGGAACCGTATATAATAAACACGACATTTGCCCGGAAGGAGACGCCTATGCCCGACGTGACCCGATATATGGAAACCCATTCCAAGGACCCCGCCTACAACCTGGCGCTGGAGGAATATGTGCTGACCCATCGCACCAGGGGAAACTACCTGATGCTGTGGCAGAACGACAACACCATCGTCATCGGCCAGAATCAAAACGCCGAGGCGGAGATCAACCGCGCCTTTGTGGAGGAGCATGGCATCCATGTGGTGCGCCGCACCACCGGCGGCGGGGCGGTCTATCATGACCTGGGAAATCTGAATTACTCCTTTATCACCGACGCGGCGGAAAACGACCGCATGGCCCAGCGCTTTACGGCCCCCGTGGTGCGGGCGCTCCGGGAGCTGGGGGTGGAGGCGGAGGCATCCGGCCGCAACGACATCCTTGCGGAGGGGAAGAAGGTCTCCGGAACCGCCCAGCGGCTCACGGGAGGACGGATTCTCCACCACGGCACGCTGCTCTTTGACGCAAACCCCGGCATGGTGGCCGGGGCGCTGAACGCGGATCCCCTGAAGTTCCAGTCCAAAAGCGCCAAGTCCGTCCGCAGCCGGATCGGGAATATCCGGCCCATGCTGAAAAAGGACATGACGCTGCGGGAATTCTGGGACTATCTGAAGGGCGCTTTGGCCGCCGGAGGACTGGAGGAAGAGGCACTCACGGAGGGGGAGCTGGCGGAGGTCCGCCGGCTGAAGGAGACAAAGTACGACACCTGGGAGTGGAACTTCGGCGCCTCGCCCCGCTATGGGCTGGAAAACCGCCGCAAATGGGACGGCGGTATTCTGGAGGTCAGGATGGCGGTGGAGCAGGGACATATTGCCCACGCGGTCTTTTACGGGGATTTTTTGGCCCTGTGCCCCCTGGACGACCTGCGGCAGGCCCTTTGCGGAGTTCCTTTCCGCCGGGAGGACGTGGCCGCGGTGATAGACCGGTTCCCGCTGGAGCGCTGCTTTGGAGGAATTGCCCGGGAGGAAATCCTGGATACGATATTTGACCTGCGGAAGATTGAGAAGGAGGAAACGAAATGAGCAATACATCCATTCTTGTGGTGGGCGGCGGTCCCGGCGGATATGTAGCGGCCATCCGCGCGGCCCAGTTAGGCGCCGACGTGACCCTGATCGAGCGGGAGCATCTGGGGGGAACCTGCCTGAATGTGGGATGCATCCCCACCAAATGCCTGCTGCACAGCGCGGAGCTTCTCTCCCAGATCCGGGAGCAGGGCGCGGAGATCGGCGTGAAGGTCACCGGAGCGGAGGTCGACTTCCCCCAGGTCATCGCCCACAAGGACGCCGTATCAAAAAAACTGACCGGCGGCATCGCCAATCTGCTGAAAACCAATAAGGTGGCCCGGGTGGACGGCACGGCCGAATTCACCGGCCCCCGTAAACTGCTGGTGAAAAAGAGCGACGGCACGGAGGAGGAGATGACCGCGGACAAGATCATCTTAGCCACCGGATCCGTCAACGCGGTGCCTCCCATTCCCGGCATCCGGGAGAACGAAAACTGCATCGACTCCACCGGGGCGCTGAGTCTGGATCACCTGCCCGCCAGCATGATCGTCATCGGCGGCGGCGTCATCGGCCTGGAGATCGCCTGCGCCTATGCGGCTTTCGGCACCAGGATCACTGTGGTGGAGATGATGCCCTCCATGCTGCCTATGATGGACGGCGAGCTGACCCGCCTGGGCCAGCGCCACATGCGCAGGATGGGCATTGAGTTCCATCTTGAGACCCCTGTACAGTCCGTGGAGGCCGCGGAGGGCGGCGTGCGGGTCAACTGCAAGGACAAAAAGGGCGAAGACGTTTTCTTTGAGGCGGAGAAGGTGCTGGTGGCGGTGGGCCGCCGGGCCAATACCGAGAGATTGAATCTGGCCGCCGGAGGCATTGAGAACGACCGGGGCCGCATCCTGGTCAACGACCGGATGGAGACCAATGTTCCCGGCGTCTACGCCGTCGGTGATTGTGTGTTCGGCCGGGCCCAGCTGGCCCACACCGCCTCCGCCATGGGCGAGGTGGCCGTGGAGAATGCCATGGGCCTGGACGCGGCCTACGATGAGTCCACCAACCCCACCTGCGTCTACATCGAGCCGGAGTGCGCCGGCGTGGGCCTCACCGAGGAGCAGGCCAAGGCCCGGGAACTGGACTACATCGTGGGCAAGTTCCCCATGGCCGCCAACGGCAAGGCTCTGATTCTCAACGGCGGCGAGGGACTGGTGAAGATCATCGCCAACCGCTCCGACAACAAGGTGATCGGCATGCACATCATCGGTCCCCGGGCCACGGACCTTATCTCCGAGGGAGCCCTGGCCATCCGCGTGGGCGCCACCGTGGACGACATCATCGGGACCATCCACTCCCACCCCACCGTCACCGAGGCGGTGCGGGAGGCGGCCCTGAATGTGGAGAAACGTGCCATTCACAGCCGCAATTGACGTCGTTTTCCGGCTGTTTTCCCAGAGAACAGAGAGAACAATTTTGTCCGAAAACTTATGAAAATTCCGTCAGAATGGAAGCATCCGGGAAAAAACAGATATTTGAAAAAACAAAATCGCAAGATACCGCAATTTTTTAGCGCTTCCTTCTATTTACTAACTGCTCTTGTGTGCTATGCTTAGGGTAGCCTAAGAGAGGTATGATCAGCGTTTCCGCCCCGAACAAGCGGCGCCGCGGCGCCGGGGGAGGAGACAGGAAAGGGATTTTTCAGCATGTATACAATGGGAATCGATGTGGGGTCCACCGCCTCCAAGTGCATTGTACTGAAGGATGGGCAGGAGATCGTGGGTAAGTCCCTGGTCTCGGTGGGCGCCGGCACCAGCGGTCCGGCCCGGGCCATCCGCGAGGTGTTGGAGAACTGCAATATGAAGCGTGAGGACATGGGCTATGTGCTGGCCACCGGCTATGGCCGCAATTCGCTGGAGGGCATTGCCGACCAGCAGATGAGCGAGCTGAGCTGCCACGCCCGCGGAGCCTATTTCCTCTTTCCGAAGGTGCGTACGGTCATCGATATCGGCGGCCAGGATGTGAAAATCCTGGAGATTGAAAACGGCATGATGGTGAACTTTGCCATGAACGACAAGTGCGCCGCCGGAACCGGCCGCTTTTTGGATGTGATGGCCCGGGTGCTGGAGGTGAAGGTGGAGGACCTGGCTCCCCTGGGCGCCCAGTCCACCGTGGAGGTGGGCATCAGCTCCACCTGCACCGTCTTCGCCGAGAGCGAGGTCATCAGCCAGCTGGCCAAGGGCACCGACAAGCGGGATATCATCAACGGCATCCACCGCAGCGTGGCCAGCCGCGTGGTGGGTCTGGCCCACCGCATCGGCGTCCGGGATGAGGTGGTCATGACCGGCGGCGTGGCCCAGAACTACGGCGTGGTCAACGCGCTGCAAAAAGAGTTAGGGCACGAGATTTACACCTCGCCCCTGACCCAGTACAACGGCGCGCTGGGGGCCGCACTGTTCGCCTATCAGCGCTACCAAAAGGAGCAGAAGGCCTGAGCGCCCTCTGCATGACAATATGGCAATTTTGAAAAAGAGTAGGGAGGAAAACGATCATGGCAAAAACAGTTAGCCCCGGCGTAGCTGCGCTGCGCAAGGTGGTGGATGACGTTCATGCGGACGCCCGCAAAGCCCATGCAGAGGGCAAGCTGGTGGGCTGGTCCAGCTCCAAGTTCCCCTGTGAGCTGGCGGAGGCCTTTGACCTGAACGTCATGTATCCGGAGAATCAGGCCGCCGGCATCGCCGCCAACCGCGACGGCGAGCTCATGTGCCAGGCCGCCGAGGACCTGGGCTTTGACAACGACATCTGCGGCTACGCCCGCATCTCTCTGGCCTATGCCGCCGGAAAGCGCGCGTCCCGCAAGGTGGACCTGGAGACAGGCGAGTACGTCATCAATCCCAACAGCGGCAAGCCCCTCAAGGATGAAAACGGCAACGTGGTCATCGATCCCGAGACCGGCAAGCCCAAGAAGGACCCCAAGACCATGCAGCCCTATACCGTGCTGGACGACATCTATGAGATCGAGGCGCTGCCCGAGGGCCGGGAGAAGGAGCTGCGCAAGGCGGCCATCAAGCCCTATCGCCAGATGCAGATTCCCCAGCCTGATTTCGTGCTCTGCTGCAACAACATCTGCAACTGCATGACCAAGTGGTATGAAAACATCGCCCGGATGCGCAACATCCCCCTGATCATGATCGATATCCCCTATAACAACACCGTGGATGTACATGATTCTAACGTGGCCTATGTCCGCGCCCAGTTCGACAACGCCATTCACGAGCTGGAGAAGCTGACCGGCAAAAAGTTCGACGAAAAGAAGTTTGAGCAGGCCTGCGCCAACGCCAACCGCACCGCCAGCGCCTGGCTGCGGGTGTGCGACTACCTGCAGTACAAGCCCGCTCCCTACAGTGGATTCGACCTCTTCAACCATATGGCGGACATCGTCACCGCCCGCGGCAAGGTGGAGGCCGCCGAGGCTTTTGAACTGCTGGAGAAGGATTTGGCCGAGGCGGTCAAGACCGGGGCAACCACCACGCCTTTCCCCGAGAAGTACCGCGTCATGTTTGAGGGCATCCCCTGCTGGCCCAAGCTGCCCAACCTGTTCAAGCCCCTGAAGGCCCATGGCGTCAACGTCACCGCCGTGGTGTACGCTCCGGCCTTCGGCTTTGTCTACAACAACATCGACGAGATGGCCCGTGCCTACTACAAAGCCCCCAACAGCGTCTGCATCGAGCAGGGTGTGGATTGGCGTGAGGGCATCTGCCGGGACAACAAGGTGGACGGCGTTCTGGTCCACTACAACCGCTCCTGCAAGCCTTGGTCCGGCTACATGGCCGAAATGCAGCGCCGCTTCACCGCGGACCTGGGCGTGCCCTGCGCCGGTTTTGACGGCGACCAGGCCGACCCCCGCAACTTCAACGAAGCCCAGTACGAGACCCGCGTGCAGGGCCTGGTGGAGGCCATGGAAGCCATGAAAGACAAGAAAGCCAAGGAGGAGAACGCGTGATGAGTATTGAGACTTTGGTTCAGGAGTTCAGCCGGATTGCGGCCAATCCCAAGGCCCAGCTGGAAGAGTATAAAAAGCAGGGCAAAAAGTGCATCGGCGTGATGCCCTACTATGCCCCCGAGGAACTGGTGGATGCTGCCGGTATGGTGCCCTTTGGCATGTGGGGCAGCAACGACAAGACCATCAGCCGCGCCAAGGAATACTGCGCCACCTTCTACTGCACTATCGCCCAGCTGGATTTGGAGATGCTGCTGGACGGCACCATGGACCTTTTGGACGGCGTCATCACCCCCACCATCTGCGATACCCTGCGCCCCATGAGCCAGAACATCCGCGTGGCCATGAGCGAGAAGCTGCCCTGCATTTTCCTGGCCCATCCCCAGTACCGCAGACCCGCCTTCGGCCTGAAGTTCTGCGTGGACCAGTACACCAACGTCCGCACCGAGCTGGAGAAGATCGCCGGCGCCCCCATTGCGGACGAGGCGATTTTGAACTCCATCAAGGTCTATAACAAGAGCCGTGCCGCCCGCCGTGAGTTTACCAGGCTGGCCAACGAGCACTGCGACGTCATCACCCCCACCAAGCGCAGCGCCGTACTGAAGGCCGCCTGGTTCATGCCCAAGGCGGAGTATACAGAGAAGCTTCAGCAGCTCAACGGCGAGCTGAAGGCTCTGAGCGTGTGCGATTGGAAGGGCGCCAAGGTGGTGACTTCCGGCATCGTGTGCGACAACCCCAAGCTGCTGGAGATTTTTGAGGAAAACAACATCGCCATCGCCGCCGACGACGTGGCCCACGAGAGCCGTGCCTTCCGTGTGGACGCCCCCGAGACCGGCGACCCCATCCAGGCGCTGGCGCAGCAGTTTGCCGATCAGGACTATGACGTGCTGCTCTACGATGAGCAATCCAGCGAGAACCGCCGTGGCGAGTTTGTGGCCAACCTGGTCAGGGAGAGCGGGGCCCAGGGACTGGTGCTGTTCATGCAGCAGTTCTGCGATCCCGAGGAGATGGAGTACCCCTACCTGAAGAAGGCTCTGGACAACGCGGGCATCCCCCACATCAAGTTGGGTGTGGACCAGCAGATGCGCGATTTCGGCCAGGCCAGGACCGCCATCCAGGCGTTTGCCGACGTGATCTCCCTGTGATTCCGGGGCGTGTCCCCTTCATCAGAAACGATAAATTTATATAAGGTGGTATTTTATGAGCACATTCGGTTACTCGATGCCCTCCTATTTTCAGAACATGCCGCAGATCGGCACGGCTCTGAACGCGGTGAATGAGGAGAACGCAAAATCCCTGAAGGACATTGAAGGTGAGCTGGAAGCCAAGTCTGAGGCGGCCCTGAGCGCGGGCCGCTCGGACGAGTCCCTCAACGCCGCCGGCCAGATGACCGCCAGCCAGCGCATCAAGCTGCTGGTGGACGAGGGCACCTGGTGCCCCCTGAACAGCCTCTATAACCCCGGCGACAACAAGGACGGCAGCACCGGCGTCATCACGGGTCTCGGCAAGATCCATGACAAGTGGGCCGTTGTCATTGCCTCCGACAACAAGAAGCTGGCCGGCGCCTGGGTGCCTGGCCAGGCGCTGAAGCTGACCCGGGCAACCGACATTGCCAAGCAGTTGCGTATCCCCTTGGTTTACGTCCTCAACTGCTCCGGCGTGAAGCTTGATGAGCAGGAGAAGGTCTACGCCGGCCGTGTGGGCGGCGGTACCCCCTTCTACCGTCACGCCGAGCTGGAGCAGATGGGCATTCCCGTCATCGTCGGCATCTACGGCACCAACCCCGCCGGCGGCGGCTACCACTCCATCAGCCCCACCATCCTGATTGCCCATGAAAAGGCCAACATGGCAGTGGGCGGCGCCGGCATCGTGGGCGGCATGAACCCCAAGGGCTATGTGGATCAGGAGGCCGCGCAGGCCCTGATCGACGCCACCGTCAACGCCGGCAAGGTGGATCCTCCCGGAGCAGTACATATCCACTTTGGCGAGACCGGCTTCTTCCGCGAGGTCTATGCCGAGGAAGAGGGCGTCTTGGGCGCCATCAAGAAGTACATGGATGCCATCCCCGCTTACAACGAGAATTTCTTCCGCGTGGATGAGCCCAAGCAGCCCGCCCACAGCGGTGAGGAGCTGTACTCCCGCGTGCCTCTGAACCAGCGCCGGGCCTACGATGTCCGTGAAGTGCTGGCCTGCCTCTTTGACAACAGCGAGTTCCTTGAGTACAAAAACGGCTACGGCCCCGAGATCGTCTGCGGCATAGCCAAGGTCAACGGACTTTTGACCGGCGTGATCACCAACTATCAGGGCCTGATCCCCAACTACCCCGACTACCGCGGCGAGGGCGCCATGGGCGTGGGCGGCAAGCTGTACCGCCAGGGCCTCATCAAGATGAACGAGTTCGTCACCATGTGCGGCCGTGACCGCCTGCCCATTGTGTGGCTCCAGGATACCACCGGCATCGACGTGGGCGATCCCGCCGAGAAGGCTGAGCTGCTGGGCCTGGGCCAGTCCCTGATCTACTCCATTGAGAACTCCAAGGTGCCTCAGCTGGAGATCACCCTGCGCAAGGGCACCGCTGCCGCCCACTATGTCATGGGCGGCCCTCAGGGCAACAACACCAACGTGTTCAGCCTGGGCACCGCTGCCACCGAGGTCTACGTCATGCACGGCGAGACCGCCGCGGCCGCCATGTATGCGCGCCGCCTGGTGAAGGATCAGAAGGAGGGCAAGGACATAGAGCCCACCATCGAGAAGATGAATAAGCTGATCCAGGATTACACCAAGAATTCCCGCCCCGACTTCTGCGCCAAGGTGGGCTTTGTGGATGAGATCGTGAAGATGGATGAGCTGCGCCGCTATATCTGCGCCTTCGTCGGCTCCGCCTATCAGAACCCCCAGTCCATCTGCCCCTTCCACCAGATGATGACGCCCCGCATTCTCCGGGACTGGGATAATCTGAAGAAATAAGCTGAGGTGAGTATATGTCCGGTATAGAGTCACTGGGCGTATCTCTCGTCAGTATGGGTATCGTTTTTTCCGGCCTGATCATGCTGATGGTCATTTTGAAGCTGTTCCCGCTGCTGCTCCGCATCAAGACGGAGCCGGAGCAGACCGGGAAGACGGATACCGACGACGGTGAGCTGATTGCGATCCTGACGGCCGCGATCTACGCCTTTGAGCAAAAAAGAAAAGCCAACCCCATGGTCCGCAGCGGCGGAGATACCTATCGCGCTGTTGCAACCGACATTGTTGTAACCGATCCTATGGTGCGTGACTGTGTGCACGTGAATCAGGACTAAGGAGAGAATCGAACTATGAGAGCTTATACCATTACTGTCAATGGCAAGACCTACGACGTCGAGGTGGCTGAGAAGGAAGTCGACGGCGGCGTCCAGATCCAGAAGGTGACCCCCGTGGCTGCCGCCCCCAAGGCCGCGGCTCCTGCTCCCGCTGCGGCTCCCGCCCCCGCGGCTGCCCCTGCCGCTCCCAAGGCCGCCGCTCCCGCCGGCGGCGCCGGCGTCCTGACCGCCCCCATGGTGGGTAAGGTGCTGAGCATTCCCGTCAAGGAGGGTGACGCGGTGAAGGCCGGCCAGGTGGTGCTGACCTTCGAGGCCATGAAGATGGAGAACGAGGTCATGGCCCCCGCCGCCGGAACCGTGCAGAAGATCTTTGTCAGCGTTGGCTCCGACCTGGAGGCCGGCCAGCAGCTGGTGCAGATCGGCTGAGTTCATCGTTTCTCAATTTCTTTCATAAACGGCATGCGCCGCCCCGCTCAACCGGGGCGGCGCATGCCGTTTTCTTATTCAGACAGCGGAAAAAGATCAGTCCGGCCTCAAAAAGGCCGGACTGATCGGATAAAAAAGCTTATTTCTTCTTCGGCAGCTTGATGAAGACCTGGCCGGGGTCGATCTCCTCGCGGATGACGCGGATGATCTCCTCGCTGGGGCCGTCCATCAGCTGGGCGCGGGAGACGTCCACCTCGAACCCGGTGTTCTCCTGGACCATCTCGGGGGAGGAGAACGGATAGTAGTAGGCCAGATACATGCGCTTGGTGGCCTCGTCAAACTTCATGATGCCAAGGTCGGTGACCACCATCTGGGGACCGCGGTTGCCGGGCAGGCCCGCGCGCTCACGGCCGCCGGGGCCGTCCATCCAGCCGCAGCTGGTGATGTAGTCGATCTTATCCATGAAGCGGCGCTTCTGGTGCTGCATCATGATGATGGTGTTGCAGTATGTGGCGATGCCGTTGGCGCCGCCGGAGCCGGTGAAACGGGTCTTGGGGTTGTTGTAGTCGCCGATGCTGGTGGAGTTCACGTTGCCATAGGGGTCGATCTGGGCGCCGCCGATAAAGGCGATCAGACGGTCCTCGTCGTGGAGCCACTCATTGGCCTCAAAGCCGATGAAGCGGATGTTGGGCCACTGCACGGCACAGTGGGCCATGAAGCGGTTGTCGCCCACACTGCGGGGCACTTCGATGGGAGCGCAGTCCATCAGACCGCTCTCCACGATAGGATGGCAGGAGGGGCAAACCACCCGCTTGGCCAAAGAGGCGCCGATCAGGGGCAGGCCGGTGCCGACGATGACGATCTGGTTCTCCTGGATATTCTTGGCAATGGCGTACGCCTGCATTTCCTGTTTTGTATAATTGCTGTATTCAGACATGATTGATGCCCTCCCTTTACTGAATCTTGCCGGCATAACCCAGGCCGGGGACGTTCTTCAGCTTCATCAGCCGGGAACCGCCGATTTTATCTAACAGCTCGTCATGATCCTTCGCACTGTAAACCCACTTGTTCAGGAAATCCTGGAAGGTCTCAGGGATGGCGGTGCCTTCGGCGGCGGCCTGAGCCGCGGCTCTGGCGCGCTTGGCGGTCTCAGCGGCCTTGGCGTCGTCGGGGTTCTTGGCGGCGGCCTTTTCCGCCTTGTCCGCGGCTTTGGCCAGCTGGGCCTTGGCATCCTCGGCATCCTGATACTTGGAGGCCTTGTCGTACTCAATCAGGGCGTCGGGATCGTCGTCATAGTAGCCGTAGCACTGGGCGGGCCATGCGCCGTAGGGGGCGTGGACCACGGCGCATACGCACTCGCCGAAGATGCGGGTCAGCGTGGGGTCGCGGCGGATGTACTCGTCGGAGACCAGCTCCTCGCAGGTGACGATCGTCTTCTTGGCGGCAATGGCGATGTCCACATCGTGGAACTCGTCGCCCTCGATGATGCAGGTGCCGTCGGGAGAGGCCTTCTGAACGTGGATGATGGCGGTGTCTAACTTGGGCACAGGCACGGCCACGACCTTCTCACCGGGGTTGAAGGGGTTGTCGACCATGACAAACTTGTCGTTGTCCACGGTGTCCAGTTCAGCGCGCTTTTCCTTGCTGATGCCCCAGAACTCCGTCAGACCGGAGCCCTGCATCAGGCGCACAGGCAGGAAGGGCAGGCCCAAAGACGCGGCGTGCAGCTGAAGCATCAGCACGTCCTGGCTGTAGTCCTCATAGGTCAGCTTGCCGGACTCAATGGCCGCGCGGAACCGGCGGGACACGTTGGTAAAGCCGGAGTTGGCGGTGTAGCAGTTGATGTATGCCTTGACGCGGTCCTCGCCGATCAGCATATCCCAGTCACCGCCGGCAGGACCGGCCCAGACAGTGAAGTCCTTCTGTCCCTGGCGGAGAATTTCGTAGACCGCCGCATAGGGCTTGCGGTTCGTGGTGAAACCGCCGAAGCTAATGGTGTCGCCGCTGTTGACGTACTTTGCGATTGCTTCGGAAAGTGTGCATACTTTTCCCATAAAAAAGCCTCCAACCATTATTTTCTGTTGCTGTGAGTTCTTTTTTCAGCAAATTCAGACAAACCTCTTGTATTTTCTCATAGACTCAGATACTATAAGAATACCACACAAGCAAAGTTAGTAAATGTCTTGTTGCGCTAAAAAATTAACGTTTCTTGCGTTTTATTGTTTTTGTGCAGATACAAGAGGAAGGAGCAGCGGTATGATGCAACTGCCGGCCTTTTATCTGAAGATGAGCCGGGACGACTCCTGGTACATGGATCGGCCGCATTTCCATGAAAGCGTGGAATTTCTGCTGCCGGTGTCCAGCGGAGATCAGCTGTTCGTGGAGAATGAGGCCTACCCGCTGCGGCCGTCGGTGCTGTTTGTCCTGCCGGACGCCACGCTTCATAAAACGCTGGCCTCAAGGCCCTATAAGCGGTTTGTGCTCCATGTGCCGGTGCAGACCCTGGACTTTTTGTCCACCACCCAAACCAACCTCAGCGAGCGCATCCACAACGCCCAGTATATGGTGGAATTAGGAGACCGGACGGAGTACTTCCGGGACCTCTTAGGACAGTTAGAGAGGCGCTGCGAGGCCCACAGCACGGAGTTCGGCGCGGACATCGAGGAGCTCTTTTTGCTGACCAAGTTTTTGATTGAGGTGCTGAGTTTGGCAAAACCCCGGAAAAAGGAACCGGAGCTGCCCAAGCACAGCATGAAGAGCAACTCCCTCCAGATCAGCGCGGTGCTGGACTACCTCCAGGAGCATATGACGGAGAAGCTGACGCTGGACCAGATCGCCTCGGAATTCTATATCAGCAAGTACCACCTGAGCCACTGCTTCAAGGCGGCTACCGGGTTCTCCGTCATGGAGTACCTCATCAGCAGCCGGATCCTCAAGGCGCGGCTGCTCCTCCAGGACGGCGTCCGGGTCCAGGCGGCCGGGGAGGCGGTGGGCTTCCAGAGCAACGAGCACTTTATCCGGACCTTTACCTCCATGACCGGGATTTCTCCCAAGCAGTACGCCCGGCAGTTCTCCGAGGGAGACAAACAGTAGAAAGGGACAGCGATGAAAAGAACGTGGATAGGAACGGTTTTGATTCTTGCACTGGTGCTGCCTCTGCTGTCCATCCCCGTCCGTGCCTCCGGCCGTGTCCTGCTGGCCCTTGGGGACAGCATCACCACCGGGTATGGGCTGGCCGATGACGCGGAGCAGTGCCGCCAACTGTCCTTTGCCGCCCGTGCGGCGGAGGAACTGGGCCTCGATTGGGACAATCGGGCCGTGAACGGCGCGGACACCTCAGATCTGAGGGCGCTGGTGGAGGGCGGAACGATAGATGACGCGGTGGAAGGCGCCGCCGCCATCTCCATCACAATCGGCGGGAACGATCTGGCCAAGCTCTTGATGGAACGGGTGGCAGCCGGCCTGGGAGAAACGTTCTGGGAGGCACAGGCCCGGCTGATGGGCGGGGACGCCCAGGCCATACAGATCGCAGCTGCGATCCTGCTCAACTTCGTCCGTCTGGAGGACAATGCGGATCAGCAGGCCCTCCATTCGGCGCTGGAGCGCTGCCGGGAGAATCTGTCCGCCACTGTGACCGCGCTGCGGGCAAAGAATCCGGAGGCCGTCCTGGTGGTGGCAACCCAGTACCACCCGTATCAGTGGATGGAGCAGGGGTTTTTTCTTCAGCTGGCCCGAGAGGCGGGGCTGTGTGTCCAGCGCCTCAACGAGGTGATCCGGAGCGTGGACGGCGTATGGATCGCCGATGTGTACAGTGCTTTTGGCGGGTCGGCGGAGCGGTTGTGCAACGCCTCGCTCAGCCCCCTGAACCTGGATTTCCATCCCAATGACGCGGGCCATCAGGTGTTGGCGGAGCAGCTTGTGAGTGTGCTGCGCCCCTTTTCTGACGTGGCGTTTGACGCCTGGTGCGCCGGAGAGGTCCGCTTTGTCAGCGCTCAGGGCTGGATGAACGGCAGGGCGGACGGGACCTTTGGCCCCGGGGATTCGGTGACCCGGGCCCAGATGGCCGTGGTATTGTGGCGGATGTCGGGCACACCGGCTCCCCGGAGCAAGGCGGTATTTTCCGATTTGCCGGCCTGGTGCACCGATGCCGTCTCCTGGGCCGTGGAGCGGGGAATCGTCACCGGCTGCGCAGACGGCTCCTTCCGGCCGGATCAGAACCTCACCCGGGAGCAGCTTTCGGCCATGCTGTACCGATGGGCGGGCGCTGGAGAGGCCCAGGCAGACCTGAGCGGCTTTTCGGACGGGACAGCGGCCTCGCCTTACGCTGTGCCCGCCCTGAGCTGGGCCGCGGAAGAGGGAATCCTGCGGGGCGATGAACAGGGGATGCTCCGTCCGGGGGAATTGGTTCGGCGGAGCCAATTGGCGGTGATTCTGTTCCGCTGCGCCCAATAGGGTGCGGTTTCATAAAGATTCAAGGGAAGAGACCTGTGGGAATGCACAGGTCTCTTTTTGCGGCCTTTTGCGTGAGCAGAGTTTATATCATCGTCAAAAACGATGATATAAACTCTTATGAGAGAAAAGTTCAATTGGACTTTCCGGAGGAAGGACGGTAGAGTCAGTATACATGAAACAGGACAGGATGGAGGAGTTTGGTGACGCTGCTGACGCTCAAGGGAATCAGGAAACATTTCGGCCCGATCCGGGCCCTGGACGGCGTGGACACGGAGATCGTCAGCGGATTGATCACCGCCATCGTGGGCGACAACGGCTCCGGCAAGTCCACGCTGATCAAAATTCTGTCCGGGAACCTGGAACCCGACGGCGGGACCATCCGTACCCGGGAGGGCGATTATCCCCGGCTGAGTATCCGCCAGTCCATTGACCTTGGCATCCGGACCGTGTACCAGGACCTTTCACTGGACAACTATAAAAACAGCTATGAAAACGTCTTTTTGGGCTGTGAGCCCATGCGCTGCGGCGTGCTGATCGACCGGCAGGCCATGCGGAGGGAGACCAGGCGGCTGATAGATCAGCTGGAGATTCACATCCCGGACCTGGAGCTGCCGGTGCGGAACCTCTCCGGCGGCCAGCGCCAGGGGCTGGCCATTGCCAGGGCCCTGCGCACGCCGGGAAAGATCCTTTTGTTAGACGAGCCCACGGCGGCCATGGGCATCCGGGAATCCCACAACACGCTGGAGTTGCTGCGCCGCCTGCGCGGCCAGGGCATGACCCAGGTGCTGGTCAGCCACAACCTCTACCAGGTGTTCGACGTGGCGGACCGGGTGGTGGTGATGCGGGCGGGGCGCTGCATTGCCGACGTGATGACCGCCTCCTCCAGCCCCGAGGCGATCCACGCCATGATTTTGCGCCAGGAGAGCGAAGAGAGATGAAAAAACACTTTGCCCGCCATGCCTCCGTCTGGATTTTAGTGGCTTTCTGCCTGCTTCTGGCAGGATTTTTAAGTTTGCGCACCGGTTCCTTTTTTTCCTGGAAAAACGTGGTCAACATCCTGGAGGCCAACTCCTACCGGATGATTCTGGCCGTCGGCATGACCTTTGTGGTGGCCTCCGGGGCCATCGACCTTTCCGTGGGGTCCATCCTCTCTCTCAGCGCCATTGTAATGGCCCAGGCCATGCACGGCGGGTGGAGCGCGGCGCCGTCCGTGGCGGCGGGGATTATTGTGGGCGGGGCCTTAGGCGCGGTCAACGGGACGCTGATCCACCTGAGTCGGATCAACGCGCTGATTATCACCCTGGCCACCTCCTTTCTCTACCGGGGGCTGGCGCTGATGCTGACGCTGGGCGCGCCGGTGACTAAGTTTTCCCAGGCGTTCCGGAGCTTTGGCTGCGGGGACCTCTTTGGCATGGAATCCGGCGTGACCATGGCGGTTTTGCTGATCGCCGCATCCTTTCCCCTGATGTATAAGATGCGCTGGGGCCACTACCTGACGGCGTTGGGAGGCAATCCGGAGGCGCTGAGGCGCAGCGGCGTGGACACGGGGAGATACCGCATCGGCTGCTTTGCCGCCATGGGCGCGCTGGCTGCTTTGGCGGGGATCATCATCACCGCCCGTCTCAATTCCGCCGAGCCCAACGCGGGGCTGGATATGGAGATGGACGCCATCACGGCGGTCATCATGGGCGGCACGCCCCTCTCCGGCGGCAGTGCCTCTTTGGCTGGTACGGTGGTGGCGGTATTCCTGCTGGGCATGATCCGAAACGGCCTCACGCTGATGAGCGTCTCGTCCTATTACCAGCAGTTCATCACCGGAGCGATCCTGCTGTGCGCGGTGGTATCGGCGGAGCTGCGCCAGCGGCGTCAGCGGATCGCCTGAGTAAATGGTTATGAGGGGATTCCCCCGCATAATAGATTACATTCAAATTTTGGAGGAAAAGAACATGAAAAGGATATGGACTCTCCTGCTGTCCCTTGTAATGGTGGTGGCCCTGTTGGGCGGCTGCGGAAATGGCGGAGCATCCGGCTCCGGCAGCGCATCCGGCTCCGGCAGCGCCGCGTCCGGAAGCCAGACTCCGTCCGGAGACGGCATGGTGAGCCAGCTCTACGACTCCGTGGACCAGGCCCTCTCCGCGCAGCTGGGCCAGATTCCCGCCGCCAGCGGCGAGGAGAAGTTCGGCGCGGTCATCATCTCCCTCACGAACCCGTTTTGGGTGACCATGAAGGACTGCTATGAATCGGCTGCTCAGGAGCTGGGCGTCACCATCGACGTTCAGACCGGCACCACCGAAGGCGATACCCAGTCCCAGCTGGATGTGCTGATGACCATGGCCGATATGGACTACGATGTGATTTTGGTCTCTCCCATCGACGGCACCAACCTGATCCCCGGCATTGTGAAGTGCAATGAAAACGGCGTCAAGGTCATCAACCTGGGTCCCGGCGTGGACACGGACGCCCTGGCGGAGGCCGGCGGCCACCTGGACGGCAAGATCACCGTCAACTTTAAAGAGCAGGGTCAGACCGTGGCAAACGACATCATTGCCCGCCTGAGCTCCGGCGGCGAGGTCGCCATTTTGCAGGGCCTGACCGGCGCCGGTCAGTCTGAGGGCCGCACCGCCGGCGCCACCGAGGTGCTGGAAGCCGCCGAGGGCATTGACCTGGTGGCCTCGGTCCCCTGCGACTGGGATGCCACAAAGGCCTATGACGCTACCAAGGACATCCTCACCGAACACCCGGAGCTGAAAGCCATTTTTGCCTGCAACGACGTGATGGCGCTGGCCGCGGTGGAGGCGCTGGGCGCTGAGGGCCGCAGCGATGTGCTGGTGTACGGAGTGGACTTCACGGAGGACTCCCGTGCTGCCATGAAGGAGGGAACCATGACCGGTTCCATGTCCTACTCCAGCGTCAAGTACACCGAGGCCGCCCTGAAGATGGCCGTTGCCATGGCCCAGGGAACGGAGTACGCCGATCCCATCTACCTGCCTCTGACGCTGGTGAGCGTGGATAACGTCAGAGAGATGGACGACTGGAAATAATGGACTTTCTGGCGGAAACGGCCCTGCTGACCCACGGGCTGCGGTCCATCTCCAATGAGGAGCTGCGGGCGGCCTGGACCGTCGAGGGGTCCTGCCTTGCTTGGGTGGACCGCGGAGCGCTTCAAGTGGGCACCATGGAGGAGTACCTGCCCTTCCGGACCAGGGGGAAAGAGGTGGGTCGCATCGACTGCGATCACCTGGAGGATGCCCTGAAAAGCGGTGCCTCCGGAGCGCTGACGGCCTCCGGCACCATGGCCGCATGCCATCGCCTGGGCGTCTTTCTTGCGGTGAGCTGCGGCATCGGCGGCATCGGGGACATCCGGGGCGAAGAGCTGTGCCCGGACCTTCCGGCGCTGGTGCGCTATCCGGTGGCCCTGCTGGCCACGGCGCCCAAGGACATGTTGGATGTGCCGGCCACCTTCGGCTGGCTGTGGCAGCACGGCGTCCACGTGGCGGGGAGCGAGTGCACGGGTTACCTCTTCCACAGCACATGCGTGGCGATGGACGAGAGCTTTGCCGACTACGGGACGGCGGAAGCGGTCAGACGCGCCGCGGAGCGCGGCCTTCTGCTGCTCCGGCCCATCCCGGAGGAGGAGCGGGTCGTGGACCTCTCCATCCTGCACGCGGCCATCTCCGCCGGAAAGCAGGCGGAGGCCGCGGGGAAGTACTATCACCCGGCGGCCAACGGCGAAATCGACCGGCGCACCGGAGGGGAGTCCTCCTGGATGCAGCTGCGGTCCTTTCTGGCCAATGTCCGGCTGGCCCAGGAGCTGAAATAGAAAAAGAGACTGCCGGTTTGCCGGCAGTCTCTTTTTTGCCCTCAGTGCCTTTCAGCGCGCGTCACTGCGGGATGGCGCCTGATCCGCACCATGCGGGCCAGGTACAGGATCAGTAGCACCCCCCAGGAAAAGGCCTCGGCGTAGGCGATGATCCTGCTGCCGAAATACGCTGCCAGAGCATAGGAGGCGGCAATGCGGGCGGTCAGCGACACAATGCCCGCCACGCTGGAGTAGAGCACATCCCCAAGCCCCTCCAGAAAGCCGCGGACCGCGGTCGCAAGGCCGAAGACCACATAGAAGCAGGCGATGTGCAGGAAGAAGTCCCGCCCGATTTCCGTGGCCTCCGGGCCCACGCCGAACATGGCGATCAGATATCCTCCCGTGGAATGACCAGGGCGGTCATCCCAAGGGACACAATGGTCATCAGCCCCGTGCCCACGGAAAGAATGCTCCGGGTCCGCTGCGCCTCTCCCGCGCCATGGTTTTGGGCCACAATGGTGGAGATGCCGGACCCAAGGTTGATGATGGGCAGCAGGATGATGGTGTCCACCCGATACGCCGTGGTGATCGCCGCCACGGTCTGGGTTCCAAAGCCGTTCATAAAGTTCTGGAGCAGCAGACTGCCGAAGGCGCTGACGCTGGACTGGATCATGGGAGGAACACCCAGGCGGACGCCCTGTACCAACGCCTCGCGGTCCAGCGCTTTCCGGCTGAAGCGAAAGCGCAGCAGCGGCTGCTTTTTTACGCTGTAAACCACAAGGAAGGCAGTCATCGCCGCCTGGGAGAGCACCGTTGCGGCAGCGGCCCCGCCGACGCCACAGCGCAAAAGCGCCACAAGCAGAATGTCCAGGACCACATTGACCACGGAGGAGAAGACAATGGCAAGAAAAGGGGCCCGGCTGTCCCCAATGCCCCGCAGCGCCGCAGAATATACGTTGTAAACCGCAAGAAAGGGGATGCCTGACAGGATGATGCGCAGATAGGATTCCGCCAGGGCCACTGTGTCCCGGGTGGTGTGCATCAGCCGCAGCAGTGAGCCGGACGTTCCGATACCCACGGCCGCCAGTATCAGGAAGATGGAGCCAAGGAGCAGGGAGAAGGTGGAGAGCACCCTGGGGATGAACTCCGTCTGCCCGCTGCCGAATACCTGGGCAAACACAATGGAGAGGCCCAGGGCAAAGCCGGTGATGGTCATCAGATAGAAGTTGACCACCGTGCCGGTGGCTCCGATGGCGGCCAGAGCCAGCTCACCCTCCACATTGCCCACGATAAACGCATCCGCCCAGTTGTAAAGCTGCTGCAGGATACCGCTGAGGATGAGCGGAAGGCTGAATTGTATCAGCGTCCGGGCAATGGCGCCGGACTGGCCGGGGCGGATGTTCTCTGATTTTTGCATGGCGTCACCTCAAGTCATTGGCGTGTTCCGACAGCCGGGAAAAGGCGGGGCATAATAAACTACCGTATGCAAGAACAGCCTTGCATACGGTAGGTGCTCACCCGATAGATTTTACTTTACGGGTCACAGTATAGCAATAGTTGGACGGAAAGTCAAGGCAATCAGGTGATGGCGCCCCCGTCCACATGGAGGACCGAGCCGGTGATATAGCTGGCCATGTCGCTGGCCAGAAACAGGTAGGCGTTGGCCACCTCTTCCGGCTCGCCCATGCGGCCCAGGGGGATGGAGGGCAGCAACCGGTCCACCATGGCCTGGGGGAGGTTTGACACCATGTCCGTCCGGGTGACGCCGGGCGCCACGGCGTTGACGCGGATGTGGTGGGGTCCTAACTCTCTTGCAAGGGAACGGGTCAGACCGTTGATGGCGTACTTGGATGTGGGATATCCGCAGCCGGCGCTCTGACCGTTGCGGGTGACCATGGAGCTGGCGTTGAGAATCACGCCGCCGCCCTGCTGGCGCATATAGGCGGCCGCCACCTTGGAGCAGTTGAATACAGCGGTCACATTCAGGCTGATGATCCGCTCAAAGTCCTCGGACTTGTAGTCAAAAATGCTCTCCCGGGCAGAGATTCCGGCGTTGTTGACCAGAATGTCGATCCTGCCGAACCGGTCCTTGACCTGGCGAAAGGCTTCCTCCACGGAGGATAGATCGGATAAGTCCGGATACAGGCCCATGACAGGCGCGTTGGGATATTTCTCTGCAAGCTTTTGCAGGGCCTTGTCCACCGACTCCCGGCGGGAGGCAAACAGTGCAACGGACGCGCCGTTTGCCAGATAGTTTTCCACCACCGCGTATCCGATTCCACGGCTGCCGCCGGTGACAATAGCCACTTTTCCATGCAACACGGAAAGACCTCCTCGTTCTTTTGTGATTTGCCTGTTTTTAATATGCCCATCTTAGCAAGAGAACATGCGCCTGTCAATATAGACGCAAATGTGATCAAAAGCGCCGCACAGTTCCCTCTTTGCAGCGCGGGAAAAAAGTAGTATACTACCTTCAAAAAGGAGGGATCGGCAGTGCGGATGCAGGGCGCGATTTTTGACTGGAACAGCACGTTTTTGGACGATGGGGGCGCGGTTCGCCCGTCGGTACGGGAGTTTTTGACCCTGATGAAGTTAGAGGATGTGTGGATGTACCTGATTACGGACCAGCGCCTTGAGACGGTGCGGCGGCTGGATGAGCTGGACCTGTCGGATTACTTCCGGGGGATCGTGGCCGGCGATGAGGCCGAGGGAGACAGCGGAGAGCTGTGCTGGAAGGCGGCCAGAAGGATGAAGCTGCCGAAGTCCATGCTGGCGGTTTTCTCCGGGGACCCGGAGGTCCTGCGCTCCGCTAAAGCGGCAAAATTCCGGACAGTTGGGATTTTGGGCCGGGCCGCGGAAGAGGAGGTGCGCTCCGCTGCCGATGAGGTGATGGAGGACTTCTCCTCCATGGTGCGGCGGTGAATGAAAGTCAAAAGGGAGCAGTGCGCGTACAGCGCACTGCTCCCTTTTTCGCCGCGTGGCCGGGTCTGCGCGCTCCTGGCAGCGGTGTGCGCCGCCGTCGCTTGCTCTCGTCGCGCCGCCATTGGATGTGGGGGCGCGGTTGCGGCGCTCCTCGGGACGGGGGACGCTGGGATTCCGCCGCCTGCGGGCGGCGGGGCTCCGGCTGTGCCGCTTGGCGCACCTTTGGGCGTTCTTTGCATAGAATGGTGTATCCAACAGGAGTGTGTTGTTATATGGCTTATTCAGATCGTGAATTATTGGCGCGTCTGATTGAATGCGAGGCGGGAGGAGAGGGCGATAACGGGATGAAGGCGGTGGCGGGCGTGGTGATGAACCGGGTGAACGCCACTGGCGGAGAGTATGCCCGCATTGGGCAGGGCAGCATCCGCAATATCATTTTTCAACCGGGACAATTTGTCTGTGCCAGCGAGACGGAAGGCGGGGCGTATAACCCGCAGAATATCTACAATATGCGCCCGCAGCAGATACACTATGACATTGCTGATTGGGCCATTGCGGGAAACCGTCTGCCGGATGTGGCGGAGTCCCTGTGGTTTTACAATCCATTCTCCTCCAAATGCCGCTCCCAGTTCCCCTCCAATGTGGGATATTGGCAGACGCGCATCGGCGACCATTGCTTTTACAATCCGACAAACGCTTACTACAAGACTTAAGAGGTGTCATTATGTATATGAATTCCAACAGCGCCCCGGGCTATTCCAATGTGGGAACCGGGAGTTGGGCCCAGGAGATGCGCCGGCTGGAGAATGCCGGGCAAAATGTGGTTCCTTTTACAGCCGGAACCCCGCTTCCCCGCACGGACGCGTCCATGCCAATGAGCACCGGAACAGAGTCCGGAATGGCAAACCTGGAGACCGGCGCCGGGACTACCGGCAATACGCTTCAAATGAGAAACAACCTGCCCGCAGATGTTGTTGAGGCGCCGGTCTCAAGAGAAGAGGTTTACAAGGGCTCCCTGAAGGCGATGCTGGCCCAAAATAAGGGCAACTATATTGTGGCTACGTTTTTGGTGGGGACCCAGAATATGGTGTCCTGGGAGGGCATCCTCTACGATGTGGGCAATGACTACGTCACCATCTATCAGGAGCCCCGGGACCGTTACATCGTCAGCGACATCTACTCACTGAAATTTATGGAGTTTTATGACACGCAGCGGCGGGACGCCTGCAACGAAATTCTGCAGCGAAACGGATGGAGACAGTCCTGATCCGCAGCAGGCAAAACAGCGCGGGGATTGCCCCGCGCTGTTTTTTTGAGTACCGGGGCATTCGGATTGCAGAAAGAAAAGAACTGTGCTACGATAACCGGAGAGATTCAGGCGGCCGGAGAGAAATCGCACCGCCGCA
Source organism: Dysosmobacter acutus (assembly GCF_018919205.1). Taxonomy (NCBI): domain Bacteria; kingdom Bacillati; phylum Bacillota; class Clostridia; order Eubacteriales; family Oscillospiraceae; genus Dysosmobacter; species Dysosmobacter acutus. The sequence continues at coordinate 2,890,487 of NZ_JAHLQN010000001.1, read as the reverse complement.
CCATATTCTGAATAAGGAAGTGAATGACGATGGAGTTTGCAGAACTGGTGAAAGAGCGCTACTCCCTGCGGAAGTTCAGCTCCCGCCCCGTCGAGCAGGAGAAGTTAGACTTGCTGCTGGAGGCGGCGCAGGCTTCTCCCACGGCGAAGAACCTACAGCCTCAGCGCATCTTCGTCCTGCGCAGCCGGTCGGCGATAGAAAAGGTGAACCAGTGCACGCCCTGTCACTTTGGGGCGCCGGTCATTCTGGCGGTGGGCTATGATGCGTCCGCGGCCTGGGTGCGCAGCGATGGAAAAAACCACGGGGAAATTGACGCGGCCATCACGACGGCCCATATCATGCTTCAGGCCGCCGCCCTGGGCTTGGGCACCACCTATGTGGGGATGTTCGACCCGGTGGAACTGGAGCGGGAGCTTCCGCAGCTCCAGGGGGTGAAGGTCATTGCCCTGCTGCCGGTGGGCTACGCGGCGGAGGGGGCGCATCCGGCCCATCTGCACAGCCAGCGAAATCCACTGGAGGACATGGTTACGTACCTATGATGAGAGAAGATCAGAGGCGGCCCATGCGGGCCGCCTCTGATCTTTATGGCGCGGTGGGATAGAGAAGTCCTCCGATGGAGATGGAGCCGTAAAAATTCCGCAGCTCTCCGTCCACCAGGATCTGGACGCTGTCCACGGAGTCCAGGGAGCAGAGGGAGTTGACCAGTGCGGCCACGGTGAGGGCCTGCTGGTCCGGCGACTGCGTATTGTCCGTCAGCAGGGCAGAGGGCAGGTTTAAATAGCAGATGCCCTCTTCCAGCCAGACAGACAGCACGGAGAAGTTCTCCGGCAGAGCAGAGGTGAGCCCCTTGCCATGAGGCCCGGACACCAATGCGTTGGCGAGGGCCAGGGCCTGGGTGTCGCCCTCATAGAGCTCCAGGGTGCGCTGCTCCGGGACAAGGCCGCCGGCGCTGTCTAAGAAGTACAGCGAAACATCAAGGGTCCGAATGACATCCGCAGTGCTGGAGAGCAGCACGTCGTGGGCGGTGAAGTTTTGGCTGTTGCGATAGGCCAGGGGCTGACCCTCCACGGTGATGGAGACCACGGTGATTTCCGGCAGCTGAGTCAGCGTCAGCGTGATGCAGTAATCCGCGATGGTCAGGGCAATGCCGGAGAGGGCACCGTAGGAGGCGGACAGGTCCACGTGGGCGTGCTGCCCGCTGATGGTCAGGTCCAAAAGCTTTGTGCCGGAGGGAATGGGGCTTCGCAGGGTGGTGGTGTTCGGCCCGTCCAGCAGCACGGTGAGAAGCGCTTCCGCCATCTCACGGGTGGGAAGGGGATCGATCTGAGTCACGGGAATGGTTTCAGCGCTGATTGCGTCCCCGCCCTGCACCATCTCAAGGTCCTTCACGGCGTAGTAGAGCTGATAGACATCCTCGTCGGAGGATTGGGACTGCCTGACCGCATAGGCGCAGCCGGAGGTCAGCAGTACCAAAGAGCACAAAAGACATGTCAGCAGGCTTTTCATTCGCTTTGCCCCCCTTCCCCGGCGGCGGGCCAGCGGACGGTGAACACCGTCCCGCCGCCCGAACGGTTGGCCGCGGTGATGGAGCCGCCCCGCCTGCGCACCGTGTCGCTGACAATGGCCAGTCCCAGGCCGGTGCCGCCGGCCGCCCGGGACCGGGCCTTGTCCACCCGGTAGAAGCGTTCAAAAATCCGGGGCAGGTCCTCCTCCGGGATGCCGATGCCGTTGTCCTCCACCGCCAAGACCACCTGCTCCGCCTCTTTTCCCAGCCGCAGCTGGACCCAGCCGCCTTCGCCGCTGTATTTGACGGCGTTGTCCAGCAGGTTGTAAATCACCTGATGGATTTCATCCCGGGTGGAGAGGACGAAACAGGGGAAGTCGGGAGCCTGATAGGTCAGGCTGATGTTCTTTTCCGTGGCCACCAGCTCCATCATCCGCACCACCTGCCGCACCACCGGCAGCAGCTCCACCTCCACGGCGGGGGCCAGCAGGTCGCCGTCCAGGCGGGTCAGCTGCAAAAGGTCCTCGGTGATGCGGCTGAGGCGCTCCGCCTCCCGTTCGATGTCGGCCACGAACTCCCGGGTGGTGTCCGGGTCAATGTTTTCCGTCTGCAGGATGGAGTCGGACAGCAGCCGGATGGCCGCAAGGGGCGTCTTCAGTTCGTGGGAGGCGTCGGAGACAAACCTCCGCCGGGCCGTCTCCGTGGTCTGGAGCCGGTCGGTGAGGCTGTTGAACTCTGTGGCGATCTGGGCGATCTCATCGTGGCCGTGGATCTCGGCCCGGTGGCTGTAGGCGCCCTCCCGGACCTTCCGGATGGCGGAGAGCAGATCGCTGATCTGGCGGGTCAGGGCCCGGGACAAGATGGCCGAGAGAGCCAGCACCAACAGCCCCACCACCATGGAGAGGCTGCGCAGGTTGCTCTGGAAGCCCCGCAGGAGGCTGGCCTGCGCCGTGTCGTACTCATAGGCGTAGACCGAACCGATGATCTGGTTCTGATAGAGCACAGGGGAGGAGGCCCGGCTGCGGAAGGCATCGTCGCTGAAGCTGCAATAAAAGGTGTCATTGCCGTCCAGAGCCTGGACAATCTCCGTGTAAAGGGCATAGGAACCCACGGCACCGCCGGTTTCCCGGGTGTCGTAGAGGACCTTGCCTTTGGCGTCGGTGACCAGGATGCGGGAGATTCCCGTCTCCTCCACCACCGTCATGGCCGCGGTCACGTTTTCCTCGGTCAGCCGGTCCAGACCGCTGAGGGCCGAGACCATCACCGTCACGTTGTTTTGCAGCGTGCTCTGTTTGGACTGGAACACCAGGTTTTCCGAGACGATCAGAGGATAGGTGTTCAGCAGGATCAGCACGGCGATGATGACAAGAATGTAGGACAGGCCGAACTTGTACTGTAAGCTATGCCTTGAAATAGTAGCCAACTCCCCACTTGGTCAGAATGTGCTCCGGCTCCGCAGGTACCTTCTCAAGCTTTTCCCGGAGCCTGCGGATGTGGACGTCCACCGTCCGGTAGTCTCCGGCATAGGAGTAGCCCCACACCACGTTCATCAGGTTTTCCCGGCTGTAGACCCGGCGGGGGTTGCGCATCAGCAGCTCGATGAGGTCGTACTCCTTGGCGGTGAGGTCCACGGTCCGGCCCTCCCGGACGGCCACCCGCTGCTCCGTATCCAGCGTGATGTCCCCAACGGTCAGCGTGCCGCCGCCGGCGCGCTGGACGCCGGTGCTGCGCCGCAGCAGGGCCCTGACCCGGGCCTTCAGCTCCAGAATGTTGAAGGGCTTGGTGATATAGTCGTCGGCGCCGCACTCAAAGCCGATGATCTTGTCTGTATCCTCACTTTTGGCGGTGAGCATGATGACGGGCACGTTGGAGAACTCCCGGATGCGCATGCAGGCCTCCAGGCCGTCCACCTCCGGCATCATCACGTCCAGGATGATGAGGTCGAACCGGCCGTCCCGGGCCAGCTCCACCGCCGCCGCGCCGTCGTAAGCGCACTCCACCTCATACCCTTCGTTCTCCAGGTTGAATTTCATCCCCTTGACCAGGAGCTTTTCGTCGTCCACGACCAGTATCCGCAAGGTCTTGTCCTCCTTTTTCCAGTTAAGCCGCCTCAGGGCGCTTTTCGCATCGGGAAGAAGGCCCCTTCTTCCAGCTTGTCTGCACGGTGATCTGCTCTTTGATGTCCGCGAATGTGGCCTCGCCGATGCCGCTGACGTTCATAATCTCCTCAATGGACTGGAACGGGCCGTGCTCCTCCCGGTAGCTGATGATCCGCCGGGCAATGACTTCCCCAATGCCGGGCAGGAGCATCAGCTCATCCAGGCCTCCGGTGTTGAGGTTGATGGGCTGGACCTGAGGCGCGGTGGGCTCCGGCGCTGCGTGGGCGGTGGTAATGGTGTAGGTCATCGCGTCACGGCCGCCCTGATCGCGGCTGTACATGGCGGTCAGTATCAGAACAAAGGAGACGGTGACGGCCAGCAGGGCCCAGTCGGTTTTTGTCATCTGTAAATTCCTTCTCACAGTTGAACTCAAGAAAATTATTTGATATACTACTATAAAGTCGAAACATGGGGCAGAGTGTCGTCCCCGCTCTGCCGCGGCAGATTCATCTGGATTTCAGCATAATAGCCGCTTTGCAGCTATTATAGCATAGATTATGGGAGTGTACCATGAAAATGAAACGGTTCCTGTCTGTTTTTTTCATACTGGCCCTAATGCTGAGCCTGGTGGCCATACCCTTTGCCGCGCCCGCGGAGGAAGGGGACGCCGTCCCGGTGATGGAGGTCGCGGCCAAGGCCGCGCTGCTGGTGGACGGGGACACGGGGGAGGTCCTCTATGCCAAAAATGAGCACGATGAGCTCTACCCGGCCAGCATCACCAAGGTGATGACGGCCCTGCTGGTGCTGGAGGCGGTGGACAGCGGAAAGCTCTCCATGGACGAGCAGATCACCGTAACCGCCTCCGCTCTTGAGGGGCTGGCGGACGACGGCAGCTCCGCCAACATCAAAGAGGGGGAGATCATGACCGTGGAGAACCTCCTCTACTGCATGCTGGTGGTTTCGGCCAACGAGGCCTGCAACATCTTGGGCGAGCGGGTCAGCGGCAGTGTGGAGGCGTTTGTGGAGCGAATGAACCAGCGCGGAGAGGAGCTTGGTTGTACCAACACCCACTTTGTCAACGCCACGGGCCTTCACGACGCCAAGCACTACACCTCCGCCTGGGATATCTATCTCATCACAAGGGAGGCCATGGGACATCCGGATTTCATGACCATCTGCAACACCGCCCAGATCACCGTGCCGGCCACCAATCTGTCGGAGGCGCGGGTGCTGCACACCACCAACTATCTGCTGTCCAACTGGCGGGCCATCGGCTACACTTATTCCGCGGCCCGGGGCATCAAGACCGGGTCCACCTCTGACGCCGGCTACTGTCTGGTGTCCTCCGCGGTGGAGGGAAGCCGGTCCCTCATCAGCGTGGTGTTGGGGGCGGAGCGGGTTTCCCTGACCGACGGAAAGACCCAGACCCAGAGCTTTTCCGAGACAAAGCGCCTCTTTGAGTGGGGCTTCAACAACTTCTCACGAAAGACCCTCCTGACCCAGGCCGATATGATCCAGGAGGTGCCTGTGTCGCTGTCCAAGGACGTGAACTATGTGGTGGCCCATCCGGCGTCGGATGTGGAGGCCCTGCTGCCCAACAGCCTGGAGCCGGAGAGCCTGAAGCGGAGGGTGACGCTTTATCAGGATTCGGTGGAGGCGCCGGTGGAGAAGGGCGACGTGTTGGGGGAGGTCACCCTCAGCTATGAGGACCACGATTACGCCACGGTGAAGCTGCTGGCCTATGACAGCATCGAGGCGTCCAAGCTGCTGGTGTTCCAGAAAAACGTCAGGAACTTCTTCTCGAGGACCATCGTCAAGGTGATTTTGGTGATCCTTTTGCTGCTGGTCCTTCTGATGGTGGGCTGGAGGCTGACGGTGGGCCGGCGGCGTTATCGCTACGGCAGAAAAGTGGGCCGGGGCCGCAATTACCGGGGAAGACGGAGATAATAAAAAAGCCGTGGAAGAAATTCCACGGCTTTTTTATTTGGGCAATGGCATTCAGCGGATAAAGCGGAAATAGACGAATAAACCAAGGGGAATCACGATCTGGAGAACCAGGATCAGCGGAATGCCGATGGTGAAGGTCTTGTGCAGCGTCTTGTGGTGAAAGGCCTTCATCCCCATAAGCGCCCCCAAACTGCCGCCTATCGCCGCAAGCAAAAAGAGGGTCTTCTCCGGCACCCGGCGAATGGATTCATGGGTCTTTTTTCGCCTGGCCTTCCATTTGTCCACGCCGAATATCAGAAAGGCGATCAGATTGATCGCAAGCAGGTAGCCGGCCAGCAGCCCCCAGGGGGAGCCAAGGAAGGTGAGAAAGAAATCATTTTGCGCCTCGGGTAAAGGGGCGGTCAAGAAGAAAGCCATGGGAATCCCCCTGTCGTAAAGGAAATTGGCCGGACTTCCGGCCAGTTCAGTTTAGCAGATGCCTCCGCCTTTTGCAAGGGCGCAGACGGCCGTGGGGATTTTTGGCCGCCAGGATAGTGCAGTTATAAAGCTGGGAGTTGGATTCCGGACTACTGCCGCCGGGTGTATCCATGCCGTAGACGGCAGAACAGATGAAGCGTATTATACCCGGGTATCCTGCAATTCCTCCCCAGCTTTTCCGCTCAGTTGTCAGGACCTCCCGCCGTATTTAGGCAGGAGGTCCTGGCATGATGTAAAACTAAGTAAAACGTATTGTATAGGAAGAGTTACCCTCATACGGATCGTTGGAAAAACACGTTGTTGATTATTTTGCACTACCTGCTTTTTTGAAAAGATTTCCACAGACAACTAATAAGATAGCAAGAACAATTACCTGAGCTATACAGACCAAGGCGGCGCTCACCGCTCCGTGATTGATCACATAGGGCATAATGAATACAAACAATGGCAAAGCGTACAAATTATGGATTGCATACGCAAGAGAAAAATCCTCAAGTGCACTGGACTTCATATTGGGATCCACCATTTTGATCAGCAAAACACCGGTGATGAAGTCACCGTGGTTCATTCCGATAGGCCCCATAATCTTTTCCGCCCAGTCTTTTACAAGGAATTTCTTTGCGCCGAACCAAAGGATAAGCGGTGTAAAAAGCAAGCCCAGCACACATGTGACAAGGATGGGGAGCCAGTACTCCATCACAAGTTTTAACGGAATGCTCACAATTGCTGCGACAATAATGAACTCTGTAATGGTGCCGGTGATCTTGCTTTTTGTTTCAGCGTTAAAATGCCGGTCCAGTTTAAGTTTACAAATAATCGGCCAAACAATATACATTACGATCAGCATATAGACCCATGCAGCAAACTCTTTAAATACGGGGACTTGGTATTTTTGAACAAGATCATTGATGATATAGCCAGCGCCCACCACAGGGAGAATCAGAGCAAGGTGGAAAGCAAACGAGTCAATAGAGGCGGAATTTGTGGTCTGCTTTCCGATCCAAGGCTGATCCTCAACGGATTTATACAAACCGACCCGCATTTCTTCAGGAATGGAAGAAGGTTTATCAATATAATTTGTGTATCCTTTGCGGACCGCTATATTAATCAGAATGACGCCCCAGACAATTCCCGCAATGATACCTACAGTGGCAACAGTAATAGTAACACCCCGAGCTGTTTCCCAATAGGGCTGATTAAGGGACTGGAGCATCGAACCGTGCATGGGAGCAATTGAGTGCCCACCGGTAAAACCTTGCGCGAGTTCTGCACCGAATGCAGCGTATGTTGGCCTGCCGGCTGCTGTAAAAGCTGCATTTACTCCAAAGCCGATCGCAAACTGCAGGCAGAAAATTATTGTGATTAAAATTGCAAGCGACCACACATCTCCTTTGCCCCGCAGTGACTTTCGGGAGAGCGATGCCGAGCACATCGGCATCGCCGCCATAATCAGCATAAACAATACAGACGGGATGTTCGAAAGGATGGCGTTGGTCTCCGCTGAGATATTTAAAATTGCATGATTCCCCATTACAGTGGGGCTAAGCAACAAACCGATAAATCCGCCGATCACACAAGCGGGGAGGTAGAAATTTTGAAACAGTTTTACTTTCGCTCGTAAAAATGTGCCAACCAGCAGAAGACCTCCGCAAATGCAGAATGCCTTCAATATCTCTGTCATCAGAGAACCATACTGTGATGTATCCATACATTTCCTCCCAATCCATGTTCAGACTTTCCAACGGCCGTCTGAAAGCAAGTCTTCATACATACGTTTATACATTGCAGGTCTAAAATCCGGTTCGTGGATGGCGGGATTTACCGCAAAAAACGGTGTATCTGTTCCCGCGTCCGCTATACTCAAGTCAACCGCCCCCATGAATATCCCCGGGGTATTGCTGTTAGCCGCATCGAACATTTTGCCAACATATGTGTGGGCTTCACCCCAACCTCTTTCAGTTCTGTGCGGGCCGGTCACATTGGATCCCCCAATGAACCAGCTTGTCCTATCCCGCCCTGCAAGGTTGGCAGATGCAATGAACAGATAGTTGATTCCGGCATATGCGGGAATTGCCGTCCTTGCAGAAACACGCGTACACTCTGAATCAGGACAGGCTGTCACATTAAGGCATAGCCGTGCCCCTTTTGCCCGGTAATATCGGATCAATTCAGGGAAGCAGTAGGTATCATAGCAGATAGATACGCCGACAGGGCCCCACTGCGTGTCGATCATTACAGGATAGTCCCCCCGAACAGCCCAGTTCCCCTCGGAAAAAGGCAGATGCAGTTTGCGATAGGAATCCACTTTTCCATCCGGGTAAAGAATTGCCGCCGAATTGTATATTTTTTTCGCATCATTCAAATCGCGTTCAGGCATTCCAAAAATAATGTATATGCCATACCTTTGAGCGATCTCAGTCAAAACATCCGTTGAAGGACCCGGTATTGTTTCGGCTAACACAGTGTGCATTTTTTCACCCCTGTCGATATGCGCACTGTCATCATCGTAGCCTGAAAGGGCAGTTTCCGGGAAAACAATCATTTCCACACCGTTTTTACCAGCAATATCCGTATATTCAATGATCCGGCTTAAATTTTGCTGTTTATTGCCCCACAGCGCGTTGAAATTTACGACCGCTATATTGATGATGTCCTTACTCATAGTTTCTCCTTATCCGCGGCAATCGCTTATTTGTTCAGGAGTTTCAAAAAATCTGTTTCACTGAAATCAGCTGAGCGCGTTTACAACTGCCATCATATAAACCTTGATAAAGTCCAGATAACCCTGCACGTTCACCCTCTCGTCGGGCCTGCCGCTTCCGCCTTCTCCCCGATCCTCGGCAACACCGAAGTTCGGGATTGGCATTCCGGTGCTTTCCCTGATAAAAGAAGCGTCAGAGCCTCCCGCGCGGCGGAATATCTCAACTGGCTTCCCCATGATTTGTTCATAAGACTTTTGTAAAAGCTGGATAAATGGATCGTCTTCCGGGATATCGAGGTAGGGGCTCATCGAAGAAATCTCAAACTGATAATCGAATTCCGCATCATCTTCCTTCAGTCGATCAAGCGTATCCGTTATCTCCTTTAGAGCGGCATACCGATCTTCACCGGGAACTAAACGGCGATCAATCGTAAAGGTTGCCTGCGCGGGATGCACATTCGCTGCCGTTCCCGCATGCAAAAGATTGATGGACATACAGGGCTGGTCAAAGTTTTCCGGATACACAGTTCCCAGCCGATCGTCTATTTTATAGAGCTCATTGATCGCCACGGCCGCTTTCCGCAAAGCGTTTTTCCCAGGATAGCGAATGCTTGAATGCCGAGGCTCTGAAGTATAGGTACAGGATGCGCGGATGCCGCCGCCATGAGTCACCAGAAGCTTTCCGGCAGAACAGTCCATGCAGATGCCGAAGTCCCCCTGTAACTTATTTTTCTTCAGCAGATACTGTACTCCATGAGTTCCTCCATTTTCTTCGTCCACCATATAACTGAGCAGAACACTGCCTTTAGGATCAAAACCCATTCGCCGCAGGAAAGCAACTGCCATCAAAGCTGCGCAGTCTCCGCTTTTCATATCTGCCGCGCCGCGCCCAAAAAGCCAGCCGTCGGAAATTGTCCCCGCCCATGGGCCGAACGGTCCGGGATCGACTGTATCAGGTGGAAATACATCCATATGGCCGTTAAACACAAACCGCTTGCCGGGCCGCGTTCCCTGCCAGTCCGCCAGCAGGTTCGGGCGCCCTTCCACCTCAGCATCCGTTTCGACGGTTAGTCCGTTCTCTTCCATCCGACGTTTCAAAACCTTGCTGAAAGCGAGCTCGTCTCCGGTGACACTGGGGATCTGAACCGCTTCGACCAGACACGCTATCGCTTCGTCTCGATTTGATTCAACATAATTATCAATAACAGTCGGTGTAAAGTCCATAAAGAAGGTCTCCTCTCTGTTTTAAAAGCCTGCCTGTGTGATCAGGCCGCTGATTTTATCTGCGGTTTGAGCCAACGCACTTTTTTGCGTTGGAGTCAGCTGAGGATCAAGAACCGCCTGAATTCCGCCTGTTCCAAGCTTACAGGGCATTCCCATAGACACATGCTCATATCCAAACTGTTCGGCAAGAACTGTTGAGCAGGGAAAAACCTTTCCGCTGTTTTTAACAATGGCCTCAATATAAGCAGTCATCATTACAGCAGAAGTCCATCCCGTGGTTCTCCCGCTTTCCAGCGCCTGCCACCGGGCAAACCAATTGGCGGTTTCTTCTTCGATTCTTTCATGCTCAGATTCGGTCAGGACAAGCGGGCGCCCATCGTATTCCATCTGATCATAGAGTCTGACCTGGCCATCCCCGTGCTCACCAACACACAGGGCGTCCAATTTATCAAAGTGCTTTCCCGTTACCAACTCAGTCGCCCACTTGAACCGCAGCGTGTCATTTGCACAGAACCCAATAAATTTGCGCTTGTCCCATTTGAGAGAGTCCCATAAAACATAAGTCAGCACATCAATCGGCGCGGCTGAAGTGATTACAACAGCATCTTTTCTGCAGTATTTATCCAGTTGTTCGCAAATGGGAAGAAGCAGGTTGACATTTTTCCTAAGGCTTTCATTTCTGTCTGCAATTTTCCCTTCCGGGACTGCAGCGGCGCACAGGAGGATTTCGCAATCTCCAAGATCTTCATAATGCGCTGGCGTCACCTTGGTCCCACCCAAGGGCAAAAAAGCTTGGGTGAGATCCATTGCATGACTGGTTACCATATTCTCCCGGATATCAATCAATTTGATTTCATCTACAAGATTTTTACAACCGACGCAAAATGCAGTCGTAGAACCCAGCAATCCCGCGCCGCCAATAACACCCATTTTCAAGTTTTTCCACCCCATTACTATTTCTCAGATTGTTGCAGTCCCATAACTTCGCTGCTGAAAATTCGAGAGTCCATGCTGCGTAGGGTTTCCGAGACGATTGGCCTGAAGTTCATACGACGGAGGATATCCCGTTCCAAATCGATGCCGGGCGCTATTTCGGTAAGCAGCAGCCCCTGCTTTGTCAATTGAAAAACGGCTCTTTCCGTAATATAGGTTATTTGCTGCCCTGTCTTTACTGCATGATCTCCTGAAAAAGTGATTTGCTGAACCTGCTCCACAAACTTTATGCCCGTTCCATCCTGAAGAATTTTGAGTTTCCCGTCTTCTACCAAAATATCCGACATACCTGATGTGAAGTTCATCATGAAAAACACCCTGGGCGTATTTTGTGATATATTGATGAAGCCTCCTGGTCCAGTGCAGCGTGTCCCGAACTTTGAGACGTTAACATTGCCATGAACATCAACTTCAGCCGCGCCCAGAAAAGTCATATCAAGAATACCGCCGTTATAAAAGTCAAATGTGTCAGGAGCGTTGCAGATCGCTTCAGGGTTAATTGCTCCGCCAAAGCCTTTCCCTGGTACGGGAACGCCTCCAAAAACCCCGGACTCTAACGATAGGGTTGCCTGATCTGCAATTCCCTCTTCATTTGCAATAGTTCCGACGCCTGATGGCAGACCGATCCCAAGGTTGATCAGACAGTTCGGCCTCAATTCCATCGCGCCGCGGCGGGCGATAACCTTCCGTACATCCAGCGGCATGGAAGAAATCGCATCTGTGGGACAACGGAGTTCTCCTGTCATTTCCGGATGATATCCTGCATTTGCGTAATACTGCATATGAAATTTGCTTTCGGCTTTTACAACGTAGTCTACCATGGCGCGGGGAATCCGCACCTCACGGGCGGGCAGATTTCCAGTTTCGACGATATCTTCCACTTGTACGATCACAATACCGCCGTTGTTATGTACAGCCGCCGCCATTTGCAGTTGTGCCTCATCCAGAGCCTCGTGGCGCATGGAGATATTGCCCGCGGTATCGGCATATGTTCCTCGAATAAAACAACAGTCAATCGGAAAAGCGGGATAAAACAAGTATTCCTGCCCACAGATGCTTATCAGCTCAACAATATCTCTATCCTGACGCTTTGCCAGGTCATTGGCTTTGCACCCCTCATGACGAGGATCGGCAAACGTTCCGAGACCGACTGAAGTAAGAACGCCAGGTTCTTTGCCCGCGATTGCACGAAGCAAATGCATAACAACTCCGAGGGGAAGCAAATATCCTGCAGCTCTGTTTTCCCCCACAATGGCTGAGATTTCCGGGGAGTTCCCCAAATGTCCGGCGATAAGGGTGCTTAGTAAGCCTTCCGCCTTTAAGCGGCTCAGTCCCGCCCCGTTCTCCTTTTGAAAGTCGCCGGGGCTTACCCCTGTCACGATTGTTAAATTTTTGGGATGGCCTTCCTGTTCGTAACGATCCGCCGTGGCCTGCAGGAGTGCGTCCGGACTGCTATACGAACCGAATCCGCCAACAGCAACCGTCATGTGATCACGGATTAGCGATGCAGCCTCCTGTGCAGTAATTTCCTTTGACATGGCCCTCTCCTGTTATATCTTTTCCAATTCCTGAAGATATCTGTAGCGTTCGACAATATTTTTTTTGACTTGCCGCAGCTGGCCGGCCGTAATATTCCGAAATCGCTTTTGGGCTTTTATATATTTGTCAGCCTCGCCCAGGGCCGCCGGCTTCGGCGCCAAGCGGACCTTTCCGTCCTCATACTCCATTAGCACCCATGCGCCGCAATTGACGCCTTCGCGCGCAACCTCTATTGATTTTGCAAAGGGAATTCCCCAACCCGTCGGGCAGGGACAGTGAATATGCAGTACACGGCACCCTTTGACGCATTTCGCCTTACCGACCTTCCTCCGCAGATCGGGCAGATTGGCCACAGAGGCTGTTGCCGCATAGGGAACATTGTGCGCCATAATGATCCGCATCAGATCCTTGCTGCCCACTGTTTTCCCGGCAGGGGTTGTTGTAGACGACGCCCCCAGGGGCGTAGAACTGCTGCCCTGAATGCCGGTATTCATATAAGCTTCATTGTCATAGCAGATATACAGAATGTTTTCATTGCGTTCCATCGCGCCGCTCAGCGCTTGAATCCCAATATCCACTGTGGCTCCATCCCCTGCAAAGGCGGTTACCACGGTGTGTTCATTGCCCTGGTGCCTGAAGCCGGCTGCAATTCCTGTTGCAATTGCGGCGGAATTTTCAAGATTACCCTGAACACCCGCTACTTTTAATGCGGCTTCCGGTCCCGTTCCCGAAAAAAGCGCCGCGCATCCGGGAGGAATGACAAAAACCGTATCGCTTCCGAGAATTTCCAGAACATTGCGAATAATAAGTTCAATACCGCATCCGTGGCATGAGCTGACACCATGTGTGACAGCGCCACGGGCTTCAGTCTCTATTTTCAGCATACCACGTCAACCTCTCTCAGCCCCATCGGGTTTTCCTTCAAGTCAAACCATGAATCAATATCGGTTTTCTCACCTCTGGATACCGCAGATAATCTTTCAAAAATCTGTCGGAAAGTCCGGTCTGAGATATCCCTGCCTGCCAGGCCGCCGATCAAGCTGAAAATTTTCGCATCTGTCTGGTACATGGCGGATTTGACCTCAGAAGCCACTGGTGCCCCTGCGCCGCCCAGTCCGGCTGAGCGGTCGATTACTCCGATAACCTTTACATTTTTGAGAGTCTCCATGATCTCTCCCGCAGGGAAGGGGCGGAACATACAAATCCTGAGTGCCCCTGCTTTTACTCCATTTGCCCTTAACTCATTGACCACGTACTTTGCCGTGCCGGACATGGATCCAATTGTTACAACCGCGACCTCTGCATCTTCCAGCATATAGGGTTCCACCGTATGCAGCCTGCGGCCGAACCTTTGCTCATATTCCTGAAAGACATCCCTTGTTACTTCTGCCGCACGGTCAAAACCGATCTTCTGCTGGTAACGCATCTCTGTATACTCGGAAGTAGGACACAAATCGTTAATAAACATGACGTCTTCCGGGTCTATGTACATATTTTTTCGAGCATATGGACGGACAAAATCCCATGCCTCATCGTCCGTGGGTGTAGTGACCTTCTGCATGGAGTGAGAGAGGTAGAAGCCATCCAGACAAACCATGGACGGAGTCATAACTTCCGCATGCTCGCTGATACGGTAGGCACACAGCATCAGATCCAACACCTCCTGCACAGTGCCGCAGTAATACTGCAGCCAGCCGGTATCACGCTCTGCCATAGTGTCTTGATGGTCACACCAAAGACTCCACGGAGCAACAAGAGACCGATTGACAACCGGCATAACAATAGGGACGCGACATCCGCTTGCCACGCCGCACACTTCATGCATCAGCGCAAGCCCGACGGACGCGGTTGCTGTTGCAACACGAACTCCGGTGAGCTGTGCGCCGATACAAGCGGACATGGCGGAATGTTCAGACTCGACCCGAATATATTCTGCGTCGATGCTTCCGTTGGCCACGCAATCAGCCAGCTTTTCTGCAATTGAGCTCTGCGGAGTAATTGGATAAGCCGCAATAACGCCCGGCCGCGCCAAACGGATCGCCTCTACTGCCGCCCCGTTGCCATCGAACATTTTGATCGGCATCAATTGTTCCCCCTTTCCTCAATAAGCCGGATTGCATGCTTGGGGCACTCATTTGCACAAATGCCGCACCCCTTACAGTAGTTCCAATCAAATTCGATTTTTGCCTCCGCCTTGTTTACTCTGATACAATCCACGGGGCAATATTGCGAGCAAATTCCGCAGTGCACACATTTGTCCGTGTCTACATCAGGCCGTTCTAAGCGCCAGCTTCCGGTATTTGCCGCAGTAAATACCGTTGCGCAAGGCCCCAAAATTCTACGCTTCATAGGTCCTTTCATAAGCGTCTCTTGCTGCGTTGACATTTTTTTCTCCAACCTTTCCAAAGCCGTCCTGGATTGCGCGTTCCATGGCTTCAATTGTTACAATCCCCGTTTTTGCTAAAGCTCCCAACATCGCACTGTTGGGGATATTCATATTTAAAATATTTTTTGCAACAGTGGTCCCGTCGCAAGCATAAACTCGTTTAAAACCATAGGTGTCCTTATACCGCTGAATCATCTCTTTGCTGCCGCTGTTGAGTACGAGAACGGTTTTTTCTGTACATCCTTCGCCAACGTCAACGTCTTTGTCAATCAGTGTATCATCCATGACAAGAATGACGTCTGGCTCATAGACGTAGCAATTTAATAAAACAGGATTCTCATCTACAATGATATGTGCGTACACAGGCGCGCCTCTGCGCTCGTGACCATAGGCGGGAACGGTGATGGCGTATTCATTTTGATAAAGCGAAACAGCCTCGGAAAAAATTTTTGCAGCCGTTACTGCGCCCTGCCCCCCTATGCCGTAGAATTTTATTTTCTTCATGATACCCCTCCTTAAAAGGCAGATTTCCCACAGCTCTTGACAATCAGAAAGAACGATTATCGGATGAGTATTCCTTATTTCGATCTTTTTGAGATTATAATAATATTACACAAACTAAAAGTCAAGTGCTTTTCTAATTTAAACAGGCATTTTATTACCTTTTAAAGGCTTTCTATTAATAAATTTACTTGACTTTCATGAAGATAAAATAGTATAATACGAGTTGTCCGATTATCGGAATTTAGGAAGCGGTATTGTAAAAGCGAGTAAAACTTCCGTACAGCAGCTTATGGAAACACCAAAGCGGCTTTTCCGCCCCGGCGGATTTGTTGCTTCCGAGAGTTTGGCCATTCAACAGCATGGTTATTTGGGTAAACAAAATTGGAGCATCACGGGGGCTGCCTATGCAATCAACTTGCTGGGGAAATCATACTGTTTTCGCTAAGCCCCCGGCTCGGCGGTGATAGAGAAGCTTTCAATTGCCCCCGGCATTGTTTTCATCAAAATCAATTCAGAAGAAAGGCGGTCGACTGTCCGCGCAGTTCCTTTTGTGCGGCTGCATAATGGCCGAATGGTTGCCTCATATGAAAAAAGAAACAAGCCAAACCGTTGATCGGGCGCTGGCTTTGCTGAGCTTATTCTCTGAGGAGGAGGAGCTTGGCATTTCTGAAATTTCCCTTGCAATGGGGATCGACCGGACTTCTATATCCAGACTGGTCAGCAGTTTGGAAAAAGCGGATTTCCTGCAGAAAAATGAAGAAACACGGAAATACCGGCTGGGGATGAGGCTCCTGTATTTGGGGATGCTTGTAGAGGAGCGAAATGAACTTGCGATGCAGGCTCTTCCTTTCATGAAGCAATTGAGTGAACAATTTCAGGTAACTTCTCTGCTTTCCACCCTTGAAAACAACCAGGTGAGAGTTTTGCATAAAGTATCCGCCGGACCCGTGGTTTACATGAGTGCACGTGTGGGGCTGTTGCTTCCCGCCTACTGTATGGCGTCTGGCAAGCTTTTGCTGGCATATAGCGGAACAGAAAATATACAGTCATATCTCTCCAATACTCCCCTTTCTGCAATGACAAGAAATACCATTGTCGATCCCGCTCTTTTATCAGAGGAGTTTCAGCGTATTTTGCTGCAGGGATTTGCTGAAGATAATGGAGAAGCCACCATAGGATTATCTTGTATTTCTGTCCCTGTTTATGGCCCTCAGCGCCGAGTAATTGCCGCTTTTTCCCTCAGTGGACAGAGTGAGATAGTCCAAAGCAACCGTTTGGCAATGCTCAACAGCCTAAAAAATGTTTCTTTGCAACTGAGCAATTAGATTCCTGCTGTAATATGCCTGGATGAAATACCGAACAGCCGGCAAGATTTTCTTTCGGTTGTTTTGCAGAGTATATATTTCTGACGAGAGATGCCCATAAAAGAGAGAAGCAGGCAAATATGCGCTATCAGGAAAAAGAAAATGCGCTGAAACCAGTGGTTTCAACGCATTTTTGGCTGTATCAACCCAGCGCCCAGTTTCAGGTGGGCGCAGCCGGCGCGGCGGCGCTGCTTGGCAACCTTGCGGACACGGCCATCAGGCGATATCAAAAGAGGGGCTCCGCATGATGGAACCAATCGGTCGCCAAAGCCGTCACAATCTCAAAAGGAGGTCGATGTTTATGAAACGACTGGTTTGCGCTCTTTTGGGATTGACACTGTGCATGGGAGTTCTGGCGTCCTGCGCGCAGGGGGGCCCTTCCGGCGGGGGGAGTTCTTCCGGCGCCGGCGCTCCCCCGGACGGCAGCGGCGGCTCCAGGGAAGGCGCCGTGGCGGTCTGCCGGGTCATTGACGAGGACGACGGCACGCTTCTTCTGGCAAAGCAGGATGGAGGAAGCGGCGACGTATACCGTTTGGATGCCTCCGGACTGCCGGTTACGCTGGAGGGCGAGTCCTTTTCCGCGGATGAGATAGAGAGCGGCATGATAGTGGAGGTCTGCTACGGCGGGGACATCATGGAGTCCTTTCCGGCCCAGTTGGGCGGCGTCACCAGCATCAATGCACGCTCCGATGGATTTGACGATCTGGCGGAGCTGTACCTGGAGGTGCTGGAGGACCTTTGGGAGGTGGACGGCGGCCTCAATGAGAACATCACGAAGCTGGGTGTGGACCTCTCCGGCACACGGCTGAGCGGGGCGGAGCAGTCCGCCGTGGCCTGGGCCTTTGGGGAGGAGCACGGCCTCGCGCCCATCCAGGGCACGTATGAGGAGCTTCTGGAGCAGGGCTATATCACCGGCGAGCCTCTTGAGGGCAGCGACGCCAAGTACTACCAGTGGACCGACGGCTGCCTCTTCTCCATCAGAGAGAAGGAGGACACGGCTTCGTTCAATCTGCCCGCCGCCAAGGAGGGAGAGGATCCGTCGCTGAAGGACTACCATGTCGGCGGCACCGTGACCTTTGACGCGCAGAAGTGGCGCAGCGGCACCGGGGCCTATTTCTTCTCAGACTGCACGTCTGTGCGCAGCACCAGCGGAGAGTGGTCGGACTATCAGGTGGGCAGTGAAGCCATCTCCTGAGCGTCCGCGCTGACGGCAAAATCCGCCGGACCTTCGCCTGGCTGATCAAAAAGCCCGTTTCCTCTTGTAATATAGGAAAAAATAGGGTACAATACCATATAATTTGTGTGCCATAGGCAAAAACAAGAAAAACGGGTGAAAAAGATGAGTTACACGAAAGTAGCGGCCATTTATGCCGACAGCGAAGCCCTGTCCGGCAAAGAGGTCCAGGTGGGCGGCTGGGTCCGCACCATCCGGGACATGAAGACCTTCGGCTTCATTGAGTTGAACGACGGCTCCTGCTTCCGCAATCTGCAGGTGGTGTTTGCGGACGGCGAGGTGGCGAATTATAAGGAAATCGCCGGACAAAACGTGGGTGCGGCTCTGGTGGTCACCGGCACCGTGGTGCTGACCCCGGAGGCGAAGCAGCCGCTGGAGCTGCGAGCGTCCTCCATCCGTGTGGAGGGGATCTCCAGCCCCGAGTACCCGCTGCAGAAAAAGCGCCACAGCGTGGAGTACCTCAGGACCATCCAGCATCTGCGGCCCCGGACCAACCTGTTCTCCGCGGTTTTCCGGGTGCGGAGCGCGGCCGCCTATGCCATCCACGAGTTTTTCCAGGAGCGCGGCTTTGTCTATGTTCATACGCCCATCATCACCGCCAGCGACTGCGAGGGCGCCGGCGAGATGTTCCGGGTGACCACGCTGGATATGGAGAACCTGCCCCGCACCGATGACGGCGCGGTGGACTACAGTGAGGACTTTTTCGGCAAGAGCGCCAACCTGACGGTCTCCGGCCAGCTCAACGCCGAGAATTTCGCCATGGCGTTCGGCGACGTCTACACCTTCGGACCTACCTTCCGGGCGGAGAACTCCAATACCCAGCGCCATGCGGCTGAGTTCTGGATGATCGAGCCGGAGATGGCCTTCACGGACCTCAGGGGCGACATGGATGTGGCGGAGGCCATGATCAAGCACATCATCCGGCGGGTCATGGAGCGCTGCCCCGACGATATGAGCTTTTTCAACAGCTTTGTGGATAAGGGCCTCATTGAGCGGCTGAACCACGTGGCGTCCTCCGACTTTGCCCGGGTGAGCTACACCGAGGCGGTGGAACTCCTCAAACAGCACAACGACAAGTTCGACTACAAGGTGGAGTGGGGCTGCGATCTCCAGACGGAGCACGAGCGCTACCTCACCGAGCAGATCTACAAAAAACCGGTGTTTGTCACAGACTATCCCAAGGAGATCAAGGCCTTCTATATGCGCCTCAACGACGACGGCAAGACCGTGGCCGCCTCGGACTGCCTGGTGCCCGGCATCGGCGAGATCATCGGCGGCAGCCAGCGCGAGGAGCGGCTGGACGTGCTGGAGCGCCGCATCCGGGAGCTGGGGATGAAGCCGGAGGATTACTGGTGGTATCTGGACCTGCGGCGCTACGGCAGCTGCACCCACGCGGGCTTCGGACTGGGCTTTGAGCGCATGGTGATGTATCTCACCGGCGTCAGCAATATCCGCGACGTTCTGCCCCATCCCCGCACGGTGGGCAACGCCGAGTTTTAAAAGAGAAAAAGAGCAGCGGACGAAAGTCCGCTGCTCTTTTTTGCGCCATTGGCGTCCGTGCCGCGGTTCAGGCGATGTGAAAAATTGGCTTCAATCGAAAATACCAGTTGACAAACGGCGCGGGTAGTGGTATGTTAGTTACACGGTTGATTACTTCACTAATTAACTAAGAAGAAAGGGAGGTGACGCCGTGCAGTTCAACGACGAGCGGCCCATATTCCTTCAGCTGGCGGAGCAGCTGGAGGAAGCGATCTTGACGGGCGTCTACGAAGAGGAGACGCCGGTTCCCTCCATCACGGAGTATTCCGTGGCATATCAAATCAATCCGGCCACAGCGCTGAAGGGAATCAACCTGCTGGTGGACGGAGGACTTTTGTACAAGAAGCGGGGGGTCGGCATGTTTGTGGCGCCGGGAGCAAGAGAGAAGCTGCGCAGGGTGCGGCGGGAGCGGTTTTACACCGACTATGTGGAGAAATTGGTCGGCGAGGCCAGGAGGCTGGAGATGACCCGGGAGGAACTGGCCGGATTGATTGAGAGAGGATTTGAAGACAATGGCAATTGAGATCACACATATTTCCAAGTCCTTTAAGGAGACGCGGGCGCTGCGTGACGTGTCGCTGACGCTGGAGGGCAATCACATCTACGGGCTGTTGGGCAACAACGGGGCCGGCAAGTCCACGCTGCTGAGCATCATCACCGACCGCGTCCGCGCCGACGAGGGAACGGTGCGCATCGACGGAAAGGAAAACCGGTCCGATGAGGCGCTGGCCAGGGTCTTCCTGGTGGGGGAGCAGAACTTTTTTCCCGAGGATATGCGGGTAAAGAAGGCGCTGCGGACGGCGGCGTCCTTTTATCCGGACTTTGACATAGCCCTTGCGGAGCGGACAGCGGAGCAGTTCGGCCTGAACCTGAAACAGAAGATCACGTCCCTCTCCACCGGCTACGGCTCCATTTTCCGCATTGTGCTGGGGCTGGCGGTAAACACGCCCTATCTCTTTTTTGACGAGCCGGTCCTTGGGCTGGACGCCCAGCACAGAGAGCTCTTTTACCGGCTGCTGCTGGAGAAGTACGCGGAGCGCCCCTGCGCGGTGGTGCTCTCCACTCACCTGATCGCGGAGGCCGCCAACCTGATTGACTATGCGTTCATCATCCGTTCCGGCGCCATACTGCGCCAGGGCCCAACAGAGGATCTGATGGAGGGCGCCTACACGGTGTCCGGTCCGGCGGCGGCCATGGAGCAATACCTGTCAGGCCGCCATGTGCTGTCCGAAACCACTCTGGGCGGACTGAAGACCGCCTGCGTCCAAGGGCAGCCGGGCCATATGCCCGACGGGCTGGAGATCACAGGGATGAACCTGCAGGACTACTTCATCAGCCTGATGAAAGAGGAGGACCGGAAATGAAAGCACTGATTCGTTACCGCTACACAGATATGATGAAAGGCGTGGCGGCCTTTTGGGGGGTCATGTTGCTGATTACGACAGCGGTCGTCTGCATTGAGACGGGCGGTCAGCGGGTCAGCTTCAGCGCCTACGGCTTCAGCACGGTCATCATGCTCTTCGTCCTGGGCGTCTGCACCATCCGGGAGGACGTCCGGCTGGCCGCCCAATGCGGCGTGGGCCGCCGCTCCGCCTTTTGGGGGAACCTGATCACCCTGCTGACGGTGGCCGGGACCATGGCTGCGGCAGGAGAGGTCTTTGTGGGCGCCGCCCAGGCAATGGCAAACGGCCGCACAAATGTATTCTTTCTGGATCTGTACAAGATGCTCTATGTGGGAGCGGACCGGCCGGGGCTTACGATGGGCCAGCACGCCATGAGCGCGGTTTTGGTCCTGATGCTGGGCCTTTGCGCCGCCGTCTGGGGCGGATTCTTCTCCCTGCTGTTCTGGCGGCTCAGCAAGTTCTGGACCGTGGTGGTGGCGGTGGCCATTCCGGTGCTTGCAAACGGCATTCCCTGGCTTATCGTCTATCTGGCGGGGGAAGAGGCCGTGGCGCGGCTGGTTTTCCAGGTGGGAGAATTTCTGCTGTCGTCTCCCTGGAACCTCATCGCCGTGCTGGCGGTTTTATCAGCCGTGGGGATCGGGGTGAACTGGCTGCTGCTGCGCCGGGCGACGGTCAAGGCTGCCAAATAATAAAAAAGGCGGTGGACGAAAGTCCGCCGCCTTTTTTCGTCAAACGCTTCTGGCCGCCAGGCGGAGAATGGCCTCCACGTCGGCGTCGCCCAGAGGAACAAAGCGGCCCTCATGGACCTCTCCTTTGAGCCGCTCGTGCTCCATGATCTTTGGGATGTCCTCCTCCCGGGCGCCCAACTCCCGGAAGTTGGTGGGCATGCCGATGGAGCGGAGGAAGGAGCGGAAACGGGCGATTCCCTCCCGGGCGGTGCACTCAGGGTGGGAGAAGTCCATCTCGCAGCCCCAGACCCGGACGGCGAACTGGGCAAAGCGGGCCGTGTCGTGGGGCAGGACATACTCCATCCAGGCGGGCATGATGACCGCGAGGCCCGCGCCGTGGGCGCAGTCGTAGACGGCGGAGAGCTCATGCTCGATGCGGTGGCTGGCCCAATCCTGCTCCCGGCCTGCGCCGCAGAGGTTGTTGTGTGCCAGCATCCCCGCCCACATGAGGTCGGAGCGGGCGCTGTAGCTCAGAGGATCGGCCATCACCTTGCCGGCCGCGCGGACAATCGCCTTCATCAGGCCCTCGCACAGCCGGTCCGTGACCTCCACCTCCGGCGTGTTGGTGAAGTAGCGCTCAAGGATGTGGGCCATCATGTCCGTGATGCCGCAGGCGGTCTGGTAGGGGGGCAGGGAACAGGTAAAGCGGGGGTTCAGGATGGAGAACTTGGGACGCAGCAGGTCATTTCCCGGAAAGGCCCACTTGAGCATGCCCTCGTCCTTTGTGATGACGCAGCTGTTGGAGCCCTCGCTGCCTGCGGCGGAGATGGTCAGCACCGCGCCCACGGGGAGCGTGGCGGTCAGCCGGGCCCTGCCGGTGACAAAGTCCCAGAAGTCCCCGTCATAGAGGACGCCAGCGGCAATGGCCTTGGACGAGTCGATGGCGCTGCCGCCGCCTAAGGCCAGGACGAAGTCCACCCCCTCGGCGCGGCAGAGCTTGATGCCCTCGTAGACCAGGCTGGAGCGGGGGTTGGGCTGCACGCCGCCCAACGATACAAAGGGGATGTTTCCGGCGGAGAGGGCGGAGGTCACTTTATCGTATACACCGTTGCGCATCACGGAGCCGCCGCCGTAGTGGATCAGCACTTTGGAGCCGCCGAAGCGGCGGACCAGATCGGCCGCCTGGGATTCAGCTCCGTCGCCGAAGGTGAAGTACGTAGGGGAGTAGAATGTAAAGTTTTCCATAGAAGGCTCCTTTTAATAGCCCAGCGTCCGGTCCACCGCGTGGATCAGGGGACGTCCGGTGCAGTAGTTCTCAATGTCCTCGCAGAACATATCCACATTTTTATCGCAGGTCCAGCCCAGGGTCATGTCGCCGGAAATGTGGGGCGTCAGCAGCACGTTCCGGGCGGACCACAGGGGGTGGTCTGCGGGGAGGGGCTCCGGCGTCATCACGTCCAATGCCGCCCCGGCGATGCGGCCCTCGTTCAGCGCCTCGACGAGGGCCTCCTGATCAATGGCGGAGCCGCGGCCCACATTGATGACAAGGGCGTTTCGGGGCAGCAGCGCGATCCGCTCCCGGGAGAGGATGCCCGCGGTCTGGGATGTGGAGGGCATGGCCATGGCCAGCACCTCCGTCTGGGGCAGCACCTCCTCCAGCCGGGCGGAGGGGTAGACCGCGTCATAGGCGGGCTCCCCGGAACCGCCGCTGCGGTTGACGCCGACCACCTTTCCCGCGCCCATGGCCTTGACCCGGCGGGCGTAGTTGCTGCCGATGTCGCCGGTGCCTAACACGGTGATGCGGCTGCCTAAGATGGAGCGGATGGGCAGCTCCTGAATCCACTCCCGCCGGGCCATGGAGGACTGGTACTCCATGATCCGCCGCATCAGCATGAGCGTCACCATGACCATGTGCTCGGCGATGGTGACGCCGTAGGCGCCCGAGGAATTGGTCAGCAGGCACTCCTCGTTAGGGAAAATTCCGGGCTGCATATAGGGTTCCACCCCGGCAAAGGAGCAGCAGTACCACTTCAGCTCCGGCGCCTGCCGGAGGAGCCCGGGAAAGTGGCTGTACAGGATTTCGCATTGGCCCAGCTGACCTTCGGCGGCCTCGGGGGTTTGGAAAAAGCGGACGGTATAGCCGTGCCGCTCCGCCGCGGCGCAGAGCTTTTCCCTGTGGGCGGCGGTGAGAAAATCATTGACCACACAGATTTCATGCTTCATGTTGGAGTACCTCCCAAATTTGTTCCGCGCATTTCATACCGTCGGCGGCCGCGGATAAGATGCCGCCGGCGTAACCGGCTCCCTCGCCGCAGGGGTACAGGCCCCGGAGGGAGGATTGGTACGTTTCGTCCCGCACAATGCGCACCGGAGACGAGCTGCGGCTCTCCACCGCCGTCAAAAGCGCGTCCGGCGCGTCATAGCCCCGGACCTTCCGGCCCAGAAGGGGCAGGGCCTGGGCGATGGCGTCGGCCACAAAGGGCGGCAGGCACCGGTGCAGGTCGGTGTAGGTGACGCCGGGGCGGTAGGAGGGGAGCACCGCGCCATGACCGGTGGAGGGCCGCCCGGCCAGAAAATCCTCCACCCGCTGGGCCGGCGCCCGGTATCCGCCTCCGCCCAGAGCGTAGGCCCCCTCCTCCAGACGGCGCTGGAAGGTGATGCCCGCCAGCGCGTCCCGGTCGCCGCCGTAGTCCTCCGGCGTCACACTGACCAGCAGGCCGCCGTTGATGTTTTCACCGTCCCGGGCAAATTCGCTCATGCCGTTGGTGACCACGCGGCCCTCCTCCGACGCGGCGGCGACAACCTGCCCGCCGGGGCAGACGCAGAAAGAGTAGACCGCTCTGCCGCTGTTTAAGTGGCAGGAGAGCTTGTAGCTGGAGGCGGGGAGGCAGGGGTGGCCGGCGTAGCGCTTGTACTGGGCCGCGTCCATGTCTGACTGGCGGTGTTCGATGCGCACGCCCACAGAGAAGGATTTGGCCTCCAGACGGACCCCCAGGTCCCGCAGCAGAAAAAAGGTGTCCCGGGCGCTGTGGCCGGGGGCCAGCACCACTTTGCTGGCCGGCAGGGAGTAAAGGCCATCGGGGCCCTCCACCTCCAGGGAGGAAACAGCGCCGTTCCGGCTGCGGATCCCCACCAGGGTGTGCCCGAAGCGGATGTCGCAGCCTGCGCTTAAAAGCGTCCGGCGCATCCCCTGCAGAGCGATATGGAGCTTGTCCGTACCCACATGGGGCTTGGCGTCGATGAGGATGTCCTCCGGAGCACCGCAGGAGACCAGCTGGCGCAGAATCCAGCGGTGGCGGATATCCCGGGTGCCGGTGTTGAGCTTGCCGTCGGAAAAGGCCCCGGCGCCGCCCTCGCCAAACTGGACGTTGGAGCGCGTATTTAACTCGCCGCTGCGCCAGAAGCGCTCTACGTCCTGCTGGCGCCGCTCCACGCTCTGCCCCTGCTCCAGCAGAATGGGCCTGGTCCCGGCGCGGGCCAGGAGCAATGCGCAAAAGAGCCCTGCCGGTCCGGCGCCCACCACCACCGGCGGCTCCACGGCGCGGTCAAGAGGCGCCGGCGGAAGGTAGAGCGGCTCTTCATAGCGGGTAAGGCGGGGGTGGCGGCGCAGCACAGCCGCCTCGTCCTGCACTGACACGGCCACCGAATAGACAAAATACAGGCCGTCTCTTGCGTCAATGGAGCGGCGCAGGACACGCAGCGACTCCACGGCGGGGACATGCAGTTCCCGGGCCGCCTTTTTCCACAGCGCGGACTCCGGCTGGCCGGGAGCTATCTTCAGCCCTTCTAATTTCAGCAAGCGGTTCACCAGCTTTCCCTCCGCCCCTGCGGAGAAGACAATGAGGTTCAGGCGCCCCTTTTCCTTACAGGGCGTGAAAGTTCACAATAAGTATATCATAAGATGGAGGCGCTGTCTGCAAGGGCGCTTTATTTTTTTGCGCTGGGCTGAACCTGTATGCCCGATACCCGGATACGTTTCTCCTTTAAAATGCTATACGATTCCAGAAAAAACCAACGGTAATATGAAGAAATGTTCACAAAACGGCTATAATTTGACACCTGATTTTAAAGTCCATTTAAGATACCCCGGCTATACTGCACTCAAAGATGCGGGGGACGCATCCGGGAGGAAGTGAAGCGAAAGCCTCTTGACCAGCGGCTGAAAATTCAAATAATCCCCCAACATTTTTCATACTTTGGACATAAAGAGCCGATATACTGAGTTCCATCGCAAGGGACTCGTTACACAAGGAGGAATCATCTATGTATAACGACGAACACAACCTGTACCATTACACTTATCGCAAGGACGGTACCGAACATACCGATCCCGCCCCCACCGCTGGCCCGGCGGTTTACCGGGAGCCCTGGGAGGCAAAACCCGAACGCAGGAAGAACCGCACCGGACTGAAGATCGCGGCCCTGGCCCTGAGCTGTGCCCTGATGGGCGGCGCCGCCGGCGCGGGCGTGATGTGGGGCGTCAACCGCGGCGGCGATGAAGTCAATGTCCAGATGAGCGCCCGCACCCCGGTGAAGGTCAATCAGGTGGCGGTGGACGGGCAGAAGCTCCTGTCCGACGCGGAGAACTACGCCGCCAACGTCAACAGCGCCGTGTCCATCAACTCCTCCGCCGCCAGCACCAACATCTTCGGACAGACGGTGCAGAGCGCATCCTCCGGCAGCGGCTTCATCATCTCCCAGGACGGATACATCGTCACCAACCACCATGTGATCAACGGAGCCACCTCTGTAAAGGTGACGCTGTACTCCGGCGAAACCTATGATGCCGCGGTCATCGGCGGCGATGAGGACTACGACATCGCCGTGCTGAAGATCAACGCCACGGGTTTGCAGAGCGTGGTCCTGGGCGACAGCGACAGCCTGAATGTGGGCGACCACGTGCTGGCCGTGGGCAACCCCCTCGGTGAGCTGACCTTCTCCATGAGCGGCGGCATGGTGTCCAGCGTGAACCGCGCCATCAACGTGGACGGCACGCCCTTCAACATGATCCAGACTGACGCCTCCATCAACCCCGGCAACTCCGGAGGCCCCCTGTTCAATGAGTACGGCGAGGTGGTGGGCATTGTCTCCGCCAAATACTCCTCCTACTCCTCCGAGTCCGTGGAAGGTCTGGGCTTTGCCATTCCCATCAACGACGTGTGGGCCATGATCGAGGACATCATGACCAACGGCTATGTGACCAACAAGCCCTATCTCGGCGCCACCGTGGGCACCATGAACGCGGCCATGGCCCAGCAGACCAATCTGACCGAGGGCGTTTACGTCTATTCCGTGGAATCCGGCGGCGCCGCTGAGAAGGCCGGGCTGCGGGTGGGCGACGTCATCACCGCCATCGACAACAAGACCATCTCCTCCCTGGAGGACCTGACCGCCGCAAAGAAGGGCTATTCCGCCGGCGACACCGCCGCCGTGACAGTGTTCCGGGGCGGGGAGAACGTCGAGATCCAGCTGACCTTCGGCACCATGCCGGACAATCAGGACAATCAGCAAGACGCCGCCACCGGCGCCACCCAGGATCAGACCGGCGTTTATCCCGGCGATCTGTTTGACTACTTCTTCGGCTCCCGCCCCGGCAGCGGGACAGCGGCATAACGCGCACTCCGGCCGTACCTCTGAATGAGCGGTCTCGCGGCAGCAGCTGCGAACAGGCAGATACCGCTCCTTGCCACGGGGCGTACCGGCGGTACACATAGATAAGAAAAGGCACACCGCCTCGGCGGTGTGCCTTTTTTGCGCCTCGTCCCGGCAAGGGGAAGAGCTCCTCCACGTAGGCCCGGCAGCCGGGCCAGGCGCTCCACCTGTGAGGGAAACACGCTCAGACACTGTAAAACAGTATGAAACCGACTGTATTGATGGCAAAATTGGCAAACATATGGATCAGCCAGGAGAGGTATATGTTTCCGCTTTTTTCGTTGCACAAATTAAAAAGAATGCCTCCTGTGGTCAGCCCCGCAATCGCCAGAGAAGTCAGTTCCATTCCAAACCAGCCAATCATCATGGACACATGGTACAGAGCAAATGCGGCAGAACTGAAAATATAGCTGAACATACGGGATGATACGTCTTTTAAGGTAAAAAATGCAAATCCCCGAAAGAAAAATTCTTCCAATAGTGAATTGACAAAAGAGATGTATAGAGCGACCCAGATGAAATTTGATTTGGTTACCCCTGTGCTGCTGCTCAGGCTTGTTATAACCGCTGAAAAATCAAATACATCTCTTAGGATTAAAAATGCAGACAGAATGATGGCATAGACCCCGACTCCGGACAGCACGGCTATTTTTACTCCCTTTTTCGGCGTCAGCAATCCTTTTAAATTGCATTCCCCATCGAAATGTGCATACAGAATGGGTGAAAACAAAAAGAGGAGTATTTTTATAGCGGATTTGATGACATAGCCCGGCTGAATTATGGCGTCGACAAACCCCATAATGGAACATGCCAATACGACAAGAAATACAATGCTGTGTTTTTTGCGTTTCATTTGCATGACCTCACAAACTTCCCCATAGCTGGAGTGCAAAAGTATGATATGATTATTTTATGTTGCAGGGCAAATTTTTTCAACAATGAATTAAACCGCCGGCAATTTGACGGTTCATCAATAGAACCTATAAGGAGCCTGCATTTTATCTCCTTGCACTTTTTCTGTGCGGATGATACAATTATAAGTCGAAAATACGGCAAAGGAGATTTGCTTCTATGAAACTTGGAATCGTGGGCCTGCCCAACGTGGGCAAGAGCACCCTGTTCAACGCCATTACCAACGCCGGGGCGGAGAGCGCCAACTACCCCTTCTGCACCATTGACCCCAATGTGGGCATGGTGGCGGTGCCCGACGAGCGGCTGGACAAGCTGGCGGAGATGTATCAGCCGGACAAGAAGACTCCGGCGGTCATTGAGTTTGTGGACATCGCGGGCCTTGTGAAGGGCGCCTCCAGGGGCGAGGGCCTGGGCAACAAGTTCCTGGCCAACATCCGGGAGACCGATGCCATCATCCACGTGGTGCGCTGCTTTGACGATGAAAACGTGATTCATGTGGAGGGCGCCACAGACCCCCGCCGGGACGTCGACATCATCAATATGGAGCTGGTAATGGCAGATCTGGAGATGGTGCAGCGCCGGGTGGATAAGGCGGCGAAAGCCATGAAGGGCGACAAGAAGTTCGCCCATGAGGTGGAGCTGTTCACCGCGCTGCAAAAGCACCTGGACGGGGGCAGCCTGGCACGGACGTTCCAGTGCGGCGATGACGACAGGGCGCTGCTGGCCACCTCGGACCTTCTCACGCTTAAGCCTGTGATCTACGCTGCCAACACCGACGAGGAGGGCTTCACCCACCTGGAGGAGAACAGCTACTATCAGCAGGTGCGGGAGATCGCCCAGGCCGAGGGCGCTCAGGTGCTGCCCATCTGCGCCAAGTTAGAGCAGGACATCGCCGAGTTGGAGGGCGAGGAAAAACAGCTCTTTTTGGAGGAGATAGGAGTGGAGGAGTCCGGCCTGGACCGGCTCATCAAGTGCTCCTACGCCCTGCTGGGACTGATCTCCTTTTTGACCTACGGCAAGGACGAGTGCCGGGCCTGGACCATCCGCAAGGGCACCAAGGCGCCCCAGGCTGCGGGGAAGATACACTCCGACATTGAGCGGGGATTCATCCGGGCGGAGGTCATCGCCTATACCGACATGCTCCAGTGCGGCAGCGTCAACGCCGCCAAGGAGAAGGGCCTGCTGCGCAGTGAGGGCAAGGAGTATGTGGTGCAGGACGGCGATATGATCTACTTCCGCTTCAACGTCTGATGGGAGGCGCTATGGAGCAGAGCGATCTGGAGCGGCTGGAGCGCTATGACCGGATGTACCGGGACCTGTTGAAGGAGCGGGACGGAATCCTCCGCCAGATAGAGGAGCTGAAGGCGGCCGGGCGAGTCAAGTCCGTCACCTATCAGCAGCTTTTGGCCAATAAGCTCACCGTGCAGAATCTGATTGGCCGCTTTCAGGTCTACGGCATTGGGAACTGACAAAGAGGCTCCGCTGACGGCGGAGCCTCTTTCAAAAACAGGGGGAGAGAAGCATGACTGAGAAAGAACGGATGATTGCGGGGCTGCCCTATCGGCCCAGCATAGGCGGACTGGCGGAGGACCGCTTGGCCTGCAAGGAGGTGATCCATCGGTTCAACCACATGGAGCCCGCCCAGCGGAGTGAGGCCATGGAGCTGCTGAAGGGCCTCTTTGCCCAGGCAGGGGAACACTTTACGGTGGAGGCGCCCTTCCACTGCGACTACGGGTACAATATCCATGTGGGCGACCACTTTTTTGCCAACTACAATCTGGTGATCCTGGATGTCGCGCCCGTCACCATCGGCAGCCATGTGCTGATGGGTCCCAACGTGGCCCTCTATACCGCCGGGCATCCCATCCACCCGGAGAGCCGGAACACCGGCTATGAGTACGGCGCGCCCATCACCGTGTGGGACAATGTGTGGATCGGCGGAAACACGGTGCTCCTGCCCGGCGTCACCATCGGCGAGGGAGCGGTGATCGGGGCCGGCAGCGTGGTTGGCAGGGACATTCCCGCCCGCACCATCGCCGTGGGCAACCCCTGCCGGGTAGTACGGCAGATCACGGAGGAGGACCGGAAGTACTGCTGCCGGGACAGGGAGTTTGACGTTCCGCTGGATTGACAAAGGAGTCCGTCCCATATGGGGAACGGACTCCTTTCAATTTAATCAAATTAATATTCAGTATTGACTTTTATAAAATTAAAGGGTATATTTAATATTATGAAAGAGGGTGAACGAATGGAGCTGCTGCCCGATTGGATGACAAACCTGGAGGACGAGGATCTGACGTTTATCAAAAAATTTATTCTCAGCTCAGGGTCCCTGAAGGAGATGGCGTCGCTCTATGGCGTCACCTATCCTACCGTGCGGCTGCGGCTGGACCGGCTGATCCAGAAGATCCACCTGAGCGAGCAGGCGGAGGAGGAGCCCTATGTGGCCCTGGTCAAGCGGCTGGCGGTGGATGACAGGCTGGATTTCGACACGGCCAAGCTGCTGGTAACGGAATACCGCAGGACAAAGGAGGATGCGTGATATGGAAATTGCAACAAGGATGATGTGGGTTGTCCTCGTATTTTTGCTTGTGTTTGGGGCGGGCGTCATCCTGCTTCAGGTGTTTTTGTCCAGGCGGGAGAGCAGGTGGCCGGGGTTGATCCTGCCGGGCATAAGCTTTTTGTGGTCGCTGGTGTACCTGCTGAACCTGATGCCCGGGGAAAGCCCCCTCCAGACCGCGCTGATGGCGCTGTTCACGGCGCTGCTGAGCAACATACCCACCTTTGTCCTGCTGGCCGTCTACTTTGCCTGCCGGGAGAGGCGGCGGAAAAAGGACGCGGTGGAGAAAATGAATATTCAGGACCTGTAAAAGAAGCCGCCGGGAAGCTCCCGGCGGCTTTTTGCATTAGTTTCCGGCCTTGACCAGGGCCATGAACCGCTCTGCGGCGGCGGTGGGGGACACGGACTTCAGCGTGCACATGTCCACGGAGCGGGCGGGGATCTGGAAGTTGGTCTTCAGCAGCCGGATGGCGCCGGAGTCCAGCGCGGGCTGCACAAATTCCCGGGTGACGCCGGCCACGCCCAGGCCGATCCGGGCCAGCTTGATGAGCAGGCCCCGGGAACTGAGCTCAATCTCCGGATGGAGGGACAGGCCGTTCTGCAGGAAGAACTGCTCCAAAAACACCCGGGAGCTGGCCTTTCTCTCCAGCAGGATCAGGGGGAAGCGGGCGATCTCCTCCAGGGTGTAGACATGGTCAAAGTCGCAGGGATAGTTGGCCGAGGCCACGAACACCGCATGGGTGTCGAAGCAGGGCCAGGTGCTCAGGTTGGCCGGGTCGGAGGGGGAGGAGGCAAAGGCGATGTCCACCTTGCCGGACTTGAGAAGTCCAAGCACCTTCTGGCTCCGGCCGCTGGTGATCTGCAGCCGGATGGCCGGATACTCCTTGTGAAAGGACTCCAGATAGGGCAGCAGAAACCAGCTGGTGACCGTGTCGCTGGCTCCGATGACCAGGTCGCCCATCAAAAGCTCCCTGGTCTGGGAGATTTTGTCCTCACCGGTCTCCAACAGGCTGATGGCGCTGCGGACATACTCGTAGAGCAGCTGCCCCTCACTGGTCAGCGTCACGCCCCGGGGACTGCGGGAAAAGAGCCGCACCTGCAGCTCGTTCTCCAGCTGCTTCACCGACTGGCTGACCGCGGACTGGGAGATATAGAGGTTCCGGGCGGCCACGGAGATATTTCCGGCCTCCGCCACCTCTTTGAATATTCGGTAGAGTTCCAGCTTGACTGACATGGCCGACCTCCTCATGTGAAAATCAAGCTTTATTATAAAGGAGCGTGTCGAAAAAGGCAAGGTTTAAACTTGGCCAAAACCTGCCATACTGAATTGCATCTACAAAGGGGGGAAGGCTGTGGGAAAAGTGAGGCTGCGCCGTCTGGACGCGCTGCGGGGCCTGTCGGTGGCGCTGATGGTGATTCACCACCTGCTCTACGACCTGGTGCTGCTTTTCGACGCGCCCCGGTGGCTTTTTTGGAACCCGCTGTTTGCGGCGGGACACTATCTGTTCGCCGGGGTTTTTGTGGCGCTGTCCGGCATGAGCTGCCGCTTTTCAAGGAGCAACGGCCGCCGGGGCGCCCGGCTTTTGGCCGTGGCCATGGCCCTTACCGCTGTGACCCGGGCCGCCGGATTTCCCATCCATTTCGGCATTTTACACCTGCTGTCCGTATGCATGCTCCTCTACGCATTGGTGGGGAGATGGACCGATTGCCTGCCGGCGGCGGTCCACGCCGGAGCCTTCTTCTTGTCGCTGCTTTGGCTGAAGACCACCCCGCTGCGCGGCCCTTTGCTCTGGGTGATGGGTCTTCCCTGGCCCGGAATGGCCTCCTATGACTACTTCCCACTGGTCCCATGGATGTTTTTGTTCTTTGCCGGCGCGCGGATAGGCGGCTGGGCCCGGCGCTTTCAGTTTGCGGAGCTCCGCCCCACGGCGCTTTCACGGCTGGGCCGTCAGGCGCTTCCGGTGTACCTGCTCCACCAGCCGGTGTTTTTCGCTCTGCTGGTGCCCCTGCGGCTGATGGTGAGATAAAAGCGGCCTTTCATCCGGCTGCGGCAGGCCGGGGAGGCGTCTTATAAAATCGCCATGTATTTTCATAAAAATAGTTTGTCAATTCTTAAAATCTTCCAAAAATAAAAAGTATATCCCCAAAAAGGTTGCAAAATTTGCACGGAGGAGACCGAAGAGAATCTGGAGAAAATGCACAGAGCAGGGACAAATTTTTATGAAATGTGCGCTTGACAGCGGGGGAGAGGCGTGCTAACATAAGGTGCATTGATAGGAAAAGGCTTGGAAAAGGACGCTGTCCGGGGAAGTCGACAGAGAGGGGCCGCAGATGCTGGAAGCGGCCCTTGACGGAGTCGGAACAGCCACCGCCTTGGAGCCGCCCGCTGAACGGGGAAACCTCAGTAAACCGGGACGGGACCTCCCGTTACAGAGGACACGAGCGGCGCTTTTAAAGAGCGCAAGCAGGGTGGAACCGTGGAATACGTCTTTTGTATCCCACCCCTGAGTTTCAGGGGTGGGATTTTTATTTGCCTGCCCCGCAGTGCAAAGGAGGAAACTGCAATGTCTGATCTGTACACATTTGAAAATGAGCAGTACCGGAAAACCTACTGGCACACCTGCTCCCACGTCCTGGCCCAGGCGGTGAAGCGCCTCTGGCCGGAGACTAAGCTGGCCATCGGCCCCAGCATCGACAACGGCTTTTACTACGACCTGGACGCCAAGGAGACCTTCACCCCCGAGGACCTGGAGAAGATCGAGGCGGAAATGCGCAAGATCTGCAAGGAGAAGCTGAAGCTGGA
Source organism: Dysosmobacter acutus (assembly GCF_018919205.1). Classification (NCBI taxonomy): domain Bacteria; kingdom Bacillati; phylum Bacillota; class Clostridia; order Eubacteriales; family Oscillospiraceae; genus Dysosmobacter; species Dysosmobacter acutus. The sequence continues at coordinate 2,856,978 of NZ_JAHLQN010000001.1, read as the reverse complement.
GCGCTTTGAGCTGCCCCGGGAAGAGGCTGTCAAATTTATGGAGGAAAAGGGCGAGCCGTACAAGGTGGAGCTGATCCGCGACCTGCCTGAGGACGCGGTCATCAGCTTCTACAAGCAGGGCGACTTCACCGACCTGTGCGCGGGCCCTCACCTGGACTCCACCGGCCGCATCAAGGGCAATGCCATCAAGCTCACCGCCTGCAACGCCGCCTACTGGCGGGGCGACTCCTCCCGCAAGCAGCTCCAGCGCATTTACGGCGTGGCCTTCCCCAAGAAGGAGGAGCTGGACGAGTACCTCAGGCAGCAGGAGGAGGCGCTCAAGCGGGACCACAACAAGATTGGCCGGGAGCTGGAGTATTTCACCACCGTAGACGTCATCGGCCAGGGCCTGCCCATCCTGCTGCCCAAGGGCGCCCGCACCATCCAGACGCTCCAGCGCTGGGTGGAGGACGAGGAGCAAAAGCGGGGCTACCTTCTGACCAAGACCCCCTATATGGCCAAGCGGGAGCTCTACAAGATCTCCGGCCACTGGGATCACTACCTGGATGGCATGTTCGTGTTGGGTGATCCTGACGATTACACCAAGGAGTGCTTTGCCCTGCGCCCCATGACCTGTCCCTTCCAGTACCAGGTCTTTCTGAACCGGGGCCGCAGCTACCGCGATCTGCCCATGCGCCTGGGAGAGACCTCCACCCTCTTCCGCAACGAGGATTCCGGTGAGATGCACGGCCTGATCCGCGTCCGCCAGTTCACCATTTCCGAGGGCCATCTGGTGCTCCGCCCCGAGCAGCTGGAGGAGGAGTTCAAAGGATGCCTGGACCTGGCCAAGTACTGTCTGGGCACCGTGGGACTGCTGGACAAGTGCACCTTCCGCTTCTCCCAGTGGGACCCCGCCAACCCCAACAACAAGTACGAGGGTACCGCCGAACAGTGGGACGAGGCCCAGCGGGTCATGGGCCAGATTTTGGATGATCTGGATGTCCACTACACCGTGGGCATTGACGAGGCCGCCTTCTACGGCCCCAAGTTGGATATCCAGTACAAGAACGTCTTCGGCAAGGAGGACACGCTGGTCACCATCCAGATCGATATGCTGCTGGCCAAGCAGTTCGGCATGGAGTATGTGGATGCGGATGGCCAGAAAAAGATTCCGTATATCATTCACCGGACCAGCCTTGGCTGCTATGAGCGGACGCTGGCCTACCTGCTGGAGGAGTACGCCGGCGCTCTGCCCACCTGGATGGCGCCGGAGCAGGTTCGCATTCTGCCCATCACCGACCGGGCTGCCGAGTACAGCGTCAAGCTGCAAAAGGAGCTCTCTGAGCAGGGCTTCCGGGTGGAAGTGGACGAGCGCAATGAAAAAATCGGCAAGAAGATCCGTGAAGCTCAGCTGGAGAAAGTGCCCTATATGCTGGTGGTGGGCGACAAGGAGGTAGAGAACGGAGAGGTGGCGGTCCGCCATCGCGCCGAAGGCGATTTAGGCGTCATGAGCCTTCCCAAGTTTGCCGCGCTGCTGAAAAATGTGGTAGATACCAAAGCGAAGAAGTAAAAGAATATAGAATTTGTGCAAAAAAGCAACTCTGCCTTTTGGCAGGGTTGCTTTTTTATACAGGAAAAGACAAACTGACCAAAAAGCAAATGATAATTTGCAAAAATACTGTACAAAATATGCAAAAACAGGCAAAAATTCAGGGAAAGTCAGCTGATATTGCAAGTTAATGTAATAAAAAATTCAAAATCATGTCAAGCAAAAATTGTGCCAAGATTTTCATATTTGCAAAAAATGTCGTAAAAAATAAAATATAGCGGAGATAAATTTGGGATATTTGCAATAAAAATATCCAAAAAGAAGAAAAGTGGAGGGCGAAGGAGAATGCAGAAATGCAAAATAGAGAAATGATACTTGCAAAATGGAACAAAATGGGTTACAATATGCTCCAGGGAAGATCCTGAGCTTCCAAATTTTTTGGGTAAAGGAGAAGTAACATGAAAAAGTTTTTGTCTCTGATTCTGGCGCTGGTCATGGTCGCCTCTTTGCTGGCCGGCTGCGGTAACTCCGGCGGTGGCGGAGGAGGGGCTGCTTCCGGTTCCGGTTCCGCCTCCGGCAGCGGCGCATCCTCCGGCGGAGCGTCCGGCACCCCCACCTCGCTGTCCATGGCCACCGGCGGCACCTCCGGTACATACTACGGATTCTCCGGCGTTCTGGCCCAGGTGCTCAATGAGAAGTTAGGCAGCGTGCTGGATATCGCCGTGGTCTCCACTGGTGCCTCCAAGGCCAACATCCAGCTGGTGGATGCCGGCGAGAACCAGTTGGCCATTGTACAGAACGACGTGATGTACTACGCCTACACCGGAACCGACATGTTTGACGGGGAAGACGCCTGCACCTCCTTCTCCGCCGTGGCATCCTGCTATCCTGAAGAGGTTCAGGTGATCGCCAACTCCTCCATCACCTCCATCGACCAGCTCAAGGGCAAGAAGGTCTCCGTGGGCGACGCGGGTTCCGGCGTGGAGTTCAACGCCCGCCAGATTCTGGCCGCCTATGGCCTGAGCTTTGACGACATCACCGTCAACAACCAGTCCTTCGCCGACAGCGCCGACTCTCTGAAAAACGGCACCATCGACGCGGCCTTTGTCACCGCCGGCGCGCCGACCACCGCTGTGACCGAGCTCTCTTCCACCTACACCTTCAATGTGCTGCCCATCGACGACGAGCACCTGGCGGCCCTGCAGAAGGACTATGGCTTCTACACCGCGGTCACCATTCCCGGCGGCACCTACTCCTGCGTGGCGGATGACGTGCAGACTGTGGCCGTCATGGCGACCATCGTTGCAAGGAACGACGTGTCCGAGGATGTGATCTATGAGTTCACCAAGGGTATGTTTGAGTACCAGAGCGACATCGCCGCGGGCCATTCCAAGGGCGAGCTGCTCAATACCGAGACCGGCGTCTCCGGCATTTCCATCCCCTTCCACGCCGGTGCTGAGAAGTACTACAAGGAAGTTGGCGCAATGTAAGTGAGCCGAACGCAGTCACTTCAGAAACTGTTTGCAGCCGCGGCGCTTTTAGTCGCCGCGGCTGCAATGCTCCTCCTGTTCGGAAGCCCGGGGTACCACCTGGTTCTCCAAAATTCCAGGACAGGGCAGATTTATGAGGAATATCCCATACGGGAGGGGGGCCGCTTCAGCGTGGAGTTTGTCCACTCTGTGAACAAGTCCCCGGTGCGGGATATCTACGAGGTGCGGGACAAAACCGACCTCTATGTGGTGGAGACAGATTATTTCGCCTTTGGCGCCGGCGTACAGACGGAGCTCAATCCCGGCGAGACGCTGAGCTACGGCGAGGACGGCTCCATGCAGGTAAAAAACATCAATATCAGGATAGAACCGCTGACGTATATGGTGGGAACCGTGTCCGACCATATCCTGCGGATTGGAGAGAGGGAAGTCAGCCTGCGGACATTGTGCGGGCGCAACAGCAGCGTGACCTTTGCGGTACAATGGCGTCCTTTCTAAGGAATTTCAGACGGGAGGTACGAGAGCCTTGTCAATTTTTAAGAAGAAAGAAGATACCCGGCCGGCCGCCGAACAGGATAGACCGCTGAGTCCCGAAGAGGAACTCCGGGCGGAAGATGCGGCAGCGGCGGAGGCCCAGGCGGTTCTGGAAAAGTTTGACCGTGAATCCAACGTCCGAATCTGGGAGGGCGTGCCCCGAAGCATTGTGCGCTATCTGATGGTGGCCTTTGCGGTGTACAGCGTCCTGATCAACCTGGTGTTCAACTGGGAGACCCGCATTGAACGCGCCTCCTTTGTGGGAGGGCTGGTCTTCCTGATCTTCCTGATCTTCCCGGCAACGAAAAAGGGCAAGAAAAAACCGAACCACATCCCCTGGTACGACCTCCTGTTAGGCGTTGTAGGCGGTGGGACCTATTTCTACTTCGTCTTCAACTGCCAGGCCATTATCAAGCAGGGCATCAAGCTGGAGAGCTATCAGGTGATCCTGGGCGCCATCGGCGTGCTCATCACGCTGGAGGCCTGCCGCCGAGCCACAGGCATCCCGATTGTGGTCGTGGCCAGCTGCTTCATCATCTATGCGATGACTCAAAAATCACTGGCGCTGAATGTTTACAATCTGTTCTATACGACGGAGGGCGTCATCGGAACGCCAATCCGGGCCTGCTCCACGTTCATAGTCCTCTTCGTGATCTTCGGCGCATTTTTGGAAAAGACAGGGATTTCCAATTTCTTCATCCAGTTGGCAAACTCCATCGCCGGCGGCTCCTCCGGCGGCCCGGCCAAGGTGGCGGTCATCTCCAGCGCCCTGTGCGGCATGGTGTCCGGTTCCTCCGTGGGCAACACCGTGACCACCGGCGCCGTGACCATCCCCCTGATGAAGAGCAACGGCTATAAGGGCGAATTTGCGGGAGCGGTGGAAGCGGCCGCCTCCACCGGCGGGCAGATTATGCCGCCCATCATGGGCGCCGCCGCCTTTTTGATGGTGGAGTACGCCAATGTGGCTTACGGTTCCATTGCGGTCCGGGCCATTTTGCCCGCGGCGCTGTACTTTGCCGGCATCTTTATCACCGTGCATCTTGAGGCTAAGAAGCTGGGTCTGAAGGGACTGCCCCGGGACCAGCTGCCTCAGTTCGGCAGGCTGATTGTAGCCCAGGGCTACCTGCTGCTTCCTCTTTTGCTGCTGGTGTATCTGATCATCACCCGCACCATGGCCATGGCGGCCGTTCTTGCAACGGTTCTTGCCATTGTTGTCAGCATGTTCCGCAAGGAGACCCGGCTGAACCTGAGCCGTTTCCTGGACGCGCTGGAAAACGGCGCCAAGAGCACCCTGACTGTGGGCATTGCCTGCGCGGTGGCCGGTATCATCGCCTGCGTCATCACCACCACCGGCATCGGCACCAAGCTCATCACCCTGATCGTCAATGCCTCCGGCGGGTATCTGATTGTGGCGCTGCTGCTGACCATGGTGACCTGCATCATCCTGGGCATGGGCGTTCCCACCACCGCGAACTATGTCATCATGGCCACCACCTGCGCGCCTATCCTGATCAAAATGGGCGTCCCCACCCTGGCTGCCCACATGTTCGTATTCTATTTCGGCATCGTGGCGGATATCACGCCTCCCGTGGCGCTGGCAGCCTATGCCGGATCGGCCATTGCAAAGTCCAAGCCCATGAAGACGGCGCTGAATGCCTCCAAGCTGGCCATCGCCGCGTTCATTGTCCCCTATGTCTTTGCGCTCAATCCGGCCATGCTGTTCATTGAAACCCATTGGTATGAGGTGGTGCTGATCATCCTGACCTCGCTTCTTGGTATCTTCGGCGTGGCGCTGGGCACGGAGGGATTCATCTATAAAAAAGTGCCCTGGCTGCTTCGGATTGTGGCCATCGTGGGCGGTCTGACGCTTCTGTATCCCGGAATCGTCACCGACGTCGTCGGCCTGGTGTTGGTGGGCGGCATCATTCTCTATCAGCGCATGAGCGCAAAAAGAGAGGGCCAGCTGGCCAGGTAGCCTCCATAAATTTTAGGAGACCCGCGGAATGTTCCGCGGGTCTCCTTTTTCGTGAACTTGGCTACACCACCTGAAAGAGATAGAACTTGAGGTAGCTGGTTTCCTCCACGCCCCAGAGGATGGGGTGGTCGCGGCACTGCTGGCGCGCCTCGATCTGGCGCAGCTGCACACCGGCGTCGTGGGCCGCCTGGCGCAGCATCCGGCAAAAGAGCTCCTCGGTTGCAAAGTGGGAGCAGGAGCAGGTGGCCAGATATCCGCCCCGGGGCAGCAGCCGCATGGCCCGGTAGTTGATCTCCTTATAACCGGCCATGGCGTTGCGGAGGGTTTTGCGGCTTTTGGTGAAGGCCGGCGGATCCAGAATGATAAAGTCATAGAGGCGGGGTTTGGACTCCAGTTCAGGGAGGAGGTCAAAAACATCGGCTGTCTGAAAATCCATCCGCTCCTCCAGGCTGTTGCGCCGGGCATTCTCCCGGGCCATGGCAATGGCGCTATCAGACACATCCACGGCGGTGACGTGGGCCGCGCCGCCCCTGGCGGCGTTGAGGGCAAAGGAGCCGGTGTGGGTGAAGCAGTCCAGCACCGTGCGGCCTTTGGCCAGCCGGCTTACCGCCGCCCGGTTGTCCTTCTGATCCAGGAAAAAGCCGGTCTTCTGTCCGTTTTCCACGTCCACGGCGTAGCGGATGCCATTTTCCACGATCTCCACCACCGGCGACGCGGGAGGCGTTTCACCTGCCGGGAGGTACCAGCCCTTGCCCTGCTTCAGTCCCTCAAGCTCCCGAATGGGAACGTCGTTGCGCTCAAAAAGCCCGTCGATCTGTTCTCCGTCCTCCCGCAGGAGCTTGACCAGCAGACGGAAGATCAGGTCCTTGCGCAGCTCCATCCCCAGCGACAGCACCTGCGTCACCAGGAGGGGACCAAAGCGGTCCACCGTCAGCCCCGGGAAGGTGTCCGCCTCTCCGAAAATGATGCGGCAGCAGGAGAGGTCCTCCGGCCGCATCACCGCCTTGCGGTAGTCCCAAGCATAGCGCAGCCGCCGCTCCCAGAACGCTTCGTCAAACGTATCGTTGGCGTTGCGGGAGATGAGCCGCACCCGGATTTTGGACTGCTCCGACAAAAAACCGGTGCCCAGATACCGGCCCTTCCGGCTGAGCACGTCCACCAGAGCGCCGTTTGGCGCCTCGCCGCTGTGGGAGAGAATCTCCTCGCCATAGACCCAGGGGTGCCCTCCGATAATGGCGTTTTCCGCCTTGGGGCTCACCGTGACGCTTGGAAAGTTTCGTTCTATTTTCAAATCCAATCACCAAAATTCCGCCGCCTGTCCGGCGGCTATTTTTTCGATTTTATCACATAGAGGATGGGAATTCCACATAAACATCTGAAAAGAGACTGATATGACGGGAGGAACCCAGTATGCCAATCATCTACCTGAGCCCATCCACCCAGGAGAGCAACCCTTACATCACCGGCAGCGGCTCGGAGGAGTACAATATGAACCTGCTGGCCGACGCCATGGTGCCCTATCTACTGTCCAACGGCATCCGGTGGAACAGAAATACACCGGATATGACGGCGGCCTCCTCCATCCGCCAGGCGAACAAAGGCTATTACGACTTCTACCTTGCGCTGCACTCCAACGCCTCCGGCCAGGGGGAGGCCAGTCCCGTGCGCGGGGTCATTGCCTTTTACTACCCGGGCAGCGCCGATGGGGAGCGGGCGGCCAATATCTTTGTTGACAACCTGCGCAATATCTATCCCCTGCCCGACAAGGTCCGCACCCAGGCCACCACCACATTGGGAGAGGTGCGCCAGCCCCGGTTTCCCGCGGTGCTTCTTGAATTGGGATATCACGACAACTGGAGCGACGCCTATTGGATCGAGAACAATATGGATGAGATTGCCCAGAACCTGGTGCTGTCCCTGACGGAGTACTTCGGCCTGCCCTTCATCTATCCCATGGAGCCCCGCGCCGGCACAGTGCGGGTGAGCTACGGGACGCTGACGCTGCGGAGCTACCCCTCCACCTACGGCACGGTGATCGCCAATATGCCCAATGGAAGCGCGGTCACCGTTTACGGCCAGTGGCAGGGCTGGTATGTGGTTCACTACGGAGACCTGGTGGGCTATGCCTCGGGAGATTATATCCAGCTGAGCTGAGGAGCTTCCAGAGACTTACAGTAAAATTGGGATTTCCCTTGACAGTGAAGGCGGAAACGATTAAAATTAGATAGGATTATTGCTGAAAGATATAGGGGTATCTTTCAATGGTATCTATCAAAGGGCGCAAGCCTACTGTTCGCATAATTCATATGATACAAGGAGGAAGAACCAATCGTGATACCGGAAGTGATCATTGGCGTAATCGCGCTGGTGGTCGGCTGTGTGATTGGCTTCCCTCTCGGCATTCGCTATCGGAAAAACGTCTCTGAAAAGGAAATCTCGAGCGCGGAAGAAGAAGGAAAACGGATCATCAACGAAGCGATCAAGAGCGCGGAGGGCAAAAAGCGGGAAGCTTTGCTGGAAGCGAAAGAGGAGATTTTAAAAAATCGCAGCGAGTATGAGAAGGAAGTCAAAGAGCGCAGAAACGACCTGCAGCGCCAGGAGCATCGTCTTCAGCAGAAAGAGGAGAACCTGGATAAGAAGACCGACGCAATAGAGAAAAAGGAAGAGCAGCTTCAGCAAAAGCATGAGGCGCTGGACAAGGAAAACGAGCAGATTCAAATCATCAAACGCAGTCAGACGGAGATGCTGGAACGCATTTCCGGCTTTACCGCGGAGGAAGCGAAAAAGTACCTGATTGCTCAGGTGGAGACCGAAGTCACCCACGAGGCCGCCATGAAGATCAAGGAGATCGAGACCCGTGCCAAGGACGAGGCGGACCAGAAGGCCCGCGAAATTGTTGCAACTGCGATCCAGCGGTGCGCCGCGGATCATGTGGCCGAGATTACCGTCAGTGTGGTTCCCCTGCCCAATGACGAGATGAAGGGCCGCATCATTGGCCGCGAAGGCCGCAACATCCGCACCATAGAGACGCTGACGGGCGTCGACCTGATTATCGACGATACGCCGGAGGCCATTACGGTTTCCTGCTTTGAGCCGGTCCGCCGGGAGATTGCGCGGCTGGCATTGGAAAAGTTAATCGCCGACGGGCGCATCCATCCCACTCACATTGAAGAGATGGTGGAAAAGGCCAAGCGCGAGGTGGAGGCCACCATCAAGGCCGAGGGCGAACGCGCCACCTTCGAGACCGGCGTCCGCGGATTGCATCCGGAGCTGGTAAAGATGCTGGGCCGGCTCCACTACCGGACCAGCTACGGCCAGAACGTGCTGCAGCACTCCATTGAGGTATCCCAGTTAGCTGGCCTGATGGCCGCCGAGCTTGGCGCCGATGTCACCGCCGCAAAGCGGGCGGGCCTGCTCCACGACCTGGGCAAGTCCGTGGACCATGAGATGGAGGGGACCCATGTGGCACTGGGCGTGGAGTTCGCCCGGAAGTACAGGGAAAAAGAAGAGATTATCCATGCCATCCAGGCCCACCACGGCGATGTGGAGTGCAAGACGCTGGTTGCCTGCCTGGTGCAGGCGGCAGACGCCATCTCCGCCGCCCGGCCCGGCGCCCGGCGCGAGAATCTGGAGAACTACATCAAGCGCCTGGAGCAGCTGGAGGAGATCACCGGGAACTATCCCGGTGTGGATAAGGCCTTTGCTATCCAGGCCGGCCGCGAGGTCCGCGTGATGGTGAAGCCGGAGCAGGTCTCTGAGGACCAGATGGTCATCCTGGCAAGAGATCTTGCCAAGAAGATCGAAAGCGAGATGGAGTATCCCGGCCAGATCAAAGTCCACGTGCTGCGGGAAACCAAAGTGGTGGAGTACGCAAAATAGCAAAGAGGAGCGGAACGCATCTGCGTCCCGCTCCCTTTTTGTCTCTATTTTGTATGATACGGTCTGTGCGCCGCAGTCCAGAAGCAGAGGACCAAGGGGTAGAGAGAGGATACCAGTAGATGAAGCGACACATTGGGCCAGGTGAAGTTACAGACATTGGATATCTCGCCGAACTCCAGCAGAAACCGGCATCCCACACCAAGCCCAGCCAGCCCAAGATTGAGAAAGACAATAGGGAGAATGGAAACACGGTCGAATAAAGCGCCCAGCCAGTTTCCAATCTCGTAATATGCGGCGCATGCAATCAAAAGATTGACGGGCAAAAAAGAGGGCCATTCCCCCGTCAGGGGGAGGATGGGAAATGTGCAGCATCCGATGAGAATCGAGAAGCAGCCAGCCAAAATGAAGTTCAGCCGTCTGTGACGCCGTATGGCCGTATAGAATGCCTCCATAAAACTCTCCTGACATGGTGATATGGATATCGTATCATTTGGGACGGCGGATTGCAAGGTTTTCAGTTTGCTGTGGAAAAGGAGAAAGAGCGATAGTGACGAGCCGTCTTGCATTCCGGACAAGGTCTGGGTATAATACAGGGTACGGCCCTTGATTGCAGGGGACGGTTTTGTAAAACGACAGCTCCCCTGGGAGCTTGGGAAAGAGGAACCGCATGGAGTATCACGTGCTTGCTGTGGGAGATGTGGTGGGGGAGGCCGGCATCCGCCATTTGCGATGCCACCTCCGCGCCCTGAAAAAATGGAAGGAAATCGCCTTCACCGTGGTGAACGGGGAAAATGCCGCCGGCGTGGGGCTGACGCCGGACCAGGCGGACGACCTCTTTGCCGCCGGCGCGGACGTGATCACCCTGGGCAACCACACCTGGGGCAAGGCGCAGATCGCATCGTATCTGGAGGACAGCCCCTACCTGCTCCGGCCCGCCAACTACACCGGCCGGGCGCCGGGAAAGGGGGAGGCGATCTGGGATTTGGGGGCCGCCACCTTCCGTGTGGTAAACCTGATCGGCCGCTGCGGGCTGGACTTTCACGCGGACAACCCCTTTTTTACCATGGACCGGATTTTGAAAGGGGAGAAGACCACCTTTACTCTGGTGGATTTCCACGCAGAGGCCACCAGTGAAAAGATAGCCATGGCCTATTATCTGGACGGGCGGGTTTCGGCGCTGTGGGGGACCCACACCCATGTTCCCACGGCGGATGAGCGTGTCTTCCCAAAGGGCACCGGATACCTGACGGACCTGGGGATGACCGGACCGGTGGAGTCGGTGCTGGGCATCCGGCCGGAGCAGTCGGTGGAGACCTTTTTGGGCGGCCTGCCCGGCAGATACCAGGTGGCCTCCGGCGAATGCAAGCTCCAGGGCGCCATTTTTACCCTGGACAGTACAAGCGGACTTTGCACCGCGGTGGAGCGGATCGACATCAGATAAAAGAGGGGATCGCAATGTCTATTGAAAAAGTGCGCGCTTATATGAAAGAGCGGGGCCTTGAGGAACGCATCCGGGAGTTCGACGTGTCCAGCGCCACGGTGGAGCTGGCGGCCCTTGCCGTGGGCGTGGAGGGCGCGCGGATCGCAAAAACCCTGAGCTTCAGGCTGGGGGACCGGGTGGTGCTGGTGGTGACGGCCGGAGACGCCAAGGTGGACAACCGAAAATACAAGGATACCTTTGGCGGAAAGGCCACCATGCTGGGCCACGACGAGGCGTCGGAGCGGATCGGCCACGCCGTGGGCGGCGTATGCCCCTTCGCCCTGCCCGAGGGCGTGGAGGTGTACTTAGATGTCTCCATGAAGCGGTTTGAAACGGTGTTTCCGGCCGCGGGCAGCGACAACTCCGCCATTGAGATGACCATGGAGGAGCTGGAGCGCCATTCCTCCAACTTTGTCAAGTGGGTGGATGTGTGCAAGAACTGGCAGGGGGAATGAGGATGGTGGAGTTCCTTCACGCGGCGGACTTCCATCTGGACAGCCCATTTGCCGGCCTTTCGCCGGAGCGGGCGGTGGAGCGCCGCCGGGAGAGCAGGGCGCTCCTGGGCCGCATGGCGGAGTACGTGCGGCGCAGCAATATCGATCTGGTGCTGCTCTCCGGAGACCTCTTTGACAGCGGCAGCGTGTATCAGGAGACCTGGGAACAGCTGTCCCGGGCCCTGGGGGATATGGGCTGCCCCGTGTTCATTGCCCCGGGCAACCACGATTTCTGGAGCTCCGCCAGCCCCTATGCCCGGGGAAGCTGGCCGGACAATGTCCATATCTTCTCCTCCCCCCGGGTGGAACAGGTGCCTTTGCCGGAGTTGGGCGTGTCGGTCTATGGCGCGGCCTTTACTGCTCCGGAGCAGACGTCGCCGCTTCTGGAGGGCTTTCGCGCGGAGGAGGACGGCCTCGTGCCGCTGATGGTGCTCCACGCCGACCTGGGCGCCGCCGCATCGCCCTACAACCCAATCTCCCATGAGCAGGTATCCATGAGCGGCCTTGCTTATCTGGCCTTGGGCCATATCCACCAGCGCAGCGAACCGGTGCGGCTTGGCGCGACCTGGTGCGCCTATCCCGGCTGCTCGGAGGGACGCGGATTTGACGAGTTGGGGGAGAAGGGCTTCTATCACGGGACGATAGACGGCGGGGAGGTTTCTCTCCGGTTTGTCCCCTTTGCCCAGCGGCGCTACGAGAGTCTGACGGTGGATGTCTCGGACCGGGAGCCGGCGGCCGCGGTGGAGGCATCGCTGCGCCGGTCCGCGGAGAGGGATTTATACCGCATCACACTCACCGGTGAGACCGATGAGCGGGGCATAGACCTGAACGCCTTGAAAGAAGCGCTGAGTCCCCGCTTTTACGATCTGGAGCTCCGGGACCGCACCCGCATCCGGGAGGATGTGTGGGCCCGGGCGGAGGAGGACTCCCTCCGGGGGCTTTTTTTGCGGGAGCTGCGGGAAAAGTGGGACAAAGCCTCAAGTGATGAGGAAAGAGAAACGGTGACCCGGGCGGTCCGCTTTGGACTGGCGGCCATAGACCGCCGGGATTTGGTGTGAGGAGGGACTTATGAAAAAGATTTTGATGATCGGCACCGGTGGAACCATCGCCTCCGAGGTGACGCAGGACGGTCTGGCGCCGGAGCTCACCTCCCGGCAGCTGCTTGAGCATATCCCGGCAATTTCTGAAATCTGCGAGGTGGACTGCATCCAGCTGATGAACCTGGACAGCACCAACATTACGCCGGGCCACTGGCGGCTGATGGCCAGGTGCCTGCGGGACCACTACGCCGCCTACGACGGCTTTGTCATCACCCACGGCACGGACACCATGGCCTACACGGCGGCGGCATTGAGCTATCTGGTGCAGGGGAGCCCCAAGCCCATTATCCTCACCGGGGCCCAGAAGCCCATCGGCTTTGACTCCACCGACTCCAAAATCAACCTGACGGACAGCTTCCGCTGCGCCACGGAGGACCTGCCCGGCGTATCCATTGTGTTCAACAACAAGGTGATCTTAGGGACCCGGGCCAAAAAGACCCATTCCAAGAGCTTTCAGGCCTTTTCCAGCATCAACTACCCCCTTCTTGGCGTGCTGCGGGATGGGTGCCTGATGCGCTACATACGTCAGGACTGCGGCGCCGCGCCCATCTTCTACGACCTGCTGGACACGAAGGTGAGCCTTTTGAAGCTGATCCCCGGCACGGACGGGGAGCTGCTGGACTATGTGCTCCAGCGCAGCGACGCGGTCATCATCGAGAGCTTCGGCGTGGGCGGCCTGCCCTCTTACGAGGGGACGGACTTCTACAGCAGCGTCTGCGCCGCCATGGAGCGGGGCAAGACCGTGGTGCTGACCACCCAGGTGCAGAACGAAGGCAGCGACCTTCTGGTCTACAATGTGGGCCACAGCCTAAAGGAGCGGCTTGGCGTGCTGGAGGCGTATGACATGACCACGGAGGCCGTGGTGGCAAAGCTCATGTGGATTTTGGGACGGACCCGGGACCGGCGGGAGATTGAGCGGATGTTCTACATGCCCGTGGCCCACGACATCCTGTGGCGGGCGTAATCGACCGGAAAAAAGAGACAGCGGCTGCAGACCGCTGTCTCTTTTTCTGCCCACACCCTGAAGGACGTGGACCGTTTGGCCGGATTTTCACAGATTGAAGGGTGAGAAAATGGCCGAATTCTAAAAACAGCAGAGCTGTTTTTATGCTGAAATTCACTTCAGGCGGAAGTAGACGATCTTTCCGGTGTCATTTTCCTTGGGTGAGTACTTGCGGGACTCAAAGATGCCAAGGGATTCGATGAAGGGAACGAACTTCTTATATTTGAAGTTGCGCACGTCGAAGTCCGGGAACTTCTTCACCAGCAGGTCCCGCAGCTGGGAGGAGAAAATCCATCCCTCGTCGTCGGAGTTTTCCTCCGCCAGCTCCCGCAGGGCCGGTTTTACGGCCTCCAGGCTGGAGCCGGAGCGCTCCTCGTCCTTGTCGGCCTTTTTCTTTGCCGTCCGTTTAGCGCCGGACGCTGGGGCCTGATGCGGCGTCGGGGCGGCGCTGCCGTCCGAGTACAAAAGGTCCAGATAGGAGAACTTGTTGCAGGCAGAGATGAAGGACTGGGGTGTCTTCTGCTCTCCCATGCCCAGCACGAACATCTCCGACTCCCGCAGCCGGGAGGCCAGACGGGTGAAGTCGCTGTCCGAGGAGACGATGCAAAAGCCGTCCAGCCTGCCCTGGTATAAAAGGTCCATGGCGTCGATGATCAGCGAGGAGTCGGAGGAGTTTTTCCCGCTGACATTGCTGTATTGCTGGATGGGCTGGATGCAGTTGTCTAAGATGACGTTTTTCCAGCCGCTCATGTTGCTTGAGGTCCAGTTGCCGTAGATCCGCTTGTAGATAATGGTGCCTAAGTTGTTGGCCTCGTTGAGGATGATGCTGATATATTTGCTGGCAATGTTCTCCGCGTCGATGAGCAGCGCCAGTTTCCGTTCTTTTTCCATTCCTGATCCCCCGTTTTCCTGTATCCTGCGTCAAAAACGCCGATGCCATACAGTGGTTCCATTAGCTTATCACGCTTTTTCAGCAAAAACAAGAGAAAGGGCTGTTAAGAAGTCAAATTTGGATGGGAAAACCCTTCGCCTCCCAGCGGAAGACGGCGTCAGGGAGGCGGAAACAGTTGACAATTTACAGGGAAAACGGTACAATAAACGATCAGTGAAATACCATATAATCACAGTTATGTTGGAAACGTAAAGGAATGGAGAGCTATGGAGAAAAAACAGGTTGAAGCCATCACCGCCCGGGATGTGGACTTTGCCCAGTGGTTCACGGATGTCGTCAAAAAGGCGGGGCTGATTGATTACAGCAGCGTCAAGGGCATGTTCATCCTGCGGCCTTACGGCTACGCCATCTGGGAGAACATGCAGGCCGTACTGGACGCGGAGTTCAAGAAGCTGGGTCACGAGAACGTGTATATGCCCATGCTGATTCCGGAGTCCCTGCTCCAGAAGGAGAAGGATCACGTGGAGGGCTTTGCCCCCGAGTGCGCCTGGGTCACTTACGGCGGCAGCGAGAAGTTAGAGGAGCGGCTGTGCATCCGCCCCACCTCCGAGACGCTCTTCTGCGAGCACTATGCCAACATCATCCACTCCTACCGGGACCTGCCCAAGCTCTACAACCAGTGGTGCAGCGTGCTGCGCTGGGAGAAGACCAGCCGCCCCTTCCTGCGCCACCGGGAATTCCTCTGGCAGGAGGGTCACACCATGCACGCCACCGCCGAGGAGGCCATGGAGGAGACCGTCCGGATGCTCAACTGCTACGCCGACTTCTGCGAGAACGTGCTGGCCATGCCGGTGGTTCGGGGCGTCAAGACCGAGAAGGAGAAGTTCAAGGGCGCGGAGAAGACCTACACCGTGGAGTGCATGATGCACGATAAGAAGGCGCTCCAGGCCGGCACCAGCCACTATTTCGGCGACGGCTTTGCCAGGGCGTTCGGCATCACCTTTACCGATAAGAACAACCAGCAGGCCTATCCCCATCAGACCTCCTGGGGTGTGTCCACCCGCCTCATCGGCGGCATCATCATGACCCACGGCGACGACAACGGCCTGATCCTGCCGCCCCGCATCGCCCCCACTCAGGTGATGGTCATCCCCGTGGCCCAGCACAAGAGCGGCGTTCTTGAGGCCGCCGGCGCCCTGCGCTCCCGCCTGGCCAATGCCGGCTTCCGGGTGAAGATGGACGAGAGCGAACAGAGCTTTGGATGGAAGGCCGCCGAGTATGAGATGCGCGGCGTACCCCTGCGGCTGGAGATCGGCCCCAAGGATATGGAGAAGGGCCAGTGCTGCATCGCCCGCCGGGACACCGGGGAGAAAACCTTTGTGCTTCTTGACCAGGTGGAGGAGACGGTGAGGCGGCTGCTGGACGAGGTCCATCAGAACATGTATGACCAGGCCAAGAAGAATCTGGAGGACAACACCTGCGAGGCTCAGACCCTGGAAGAGGTCAAGACCATCGTCAACTCCAGGGGCGGCTTTGTGAAGACCAAGTGGTGCGGCCAGCTGGAGTGCGAGCTGAAGATGAAGGAGGACGCCGGCGTCTCCTCCCGCTGCATGCCGCTGAGCCAAAGCGGCACCAAGGGCGTGTGCCCAGTGTGCGGCAAGCTCTGCACCACTGATATCTATTGGGGCGTGGCCTATTGATGCGCTTTGCGCCGCATAATCGGGAAGTATTCTGAAAAACGAGAAATTCTCCGATATAGCAGAAAAAATACAAAAAAATTTATGAAAAATAGAGAAATCCCCCTTGACAGCAAGGGGGATTTCTTATATTATAGTTAAGCGCGCTGTGTGGGCGGATTCTGCCCAAACCGCGCAAACTGCGATGAACCGGGAGATTGCGGGCGTTTGCCCGGTAACTTCCGGGGAGTATGTCCGAAAATCGGGCGGCTGAGAAGAATCTGTACGTTGCGTAGATCGCTGCGCCAATGAGCAGTACCGGCCGACATGTCTCGCCGGTATTTCTTATGAGTCGGAATGATACGCACGGATAAGCGTATAGAAAAAATGCTTCTCGCCGTACGGCTGAGGGTCAAGTAAAACCGTACGAAATCAGGAGGAATTGAAAATGGCAGCACAGAAAGAAATGATCCGCATTCGTCTGAAGGCCTATGACCACCAGGTCATTGACCAGAGCGCAGAGAAGATCGTGGAGACCGCCAAGCGCACCGGCGCCGAGGTATCCGGACCGATCCCCCTGCCCACCAAGAAGGAGATCGTCACCATCCTGCGTGCAGTGCACAAATATAAGGACAGCCGCGAGCAGTTCGAGCGCCGCACCCACAAGAGACTGATCGACATCACCAAGTCCACCCCCAAGACCGTCGAGGCCCTGATGGCCCTTGACCTGCCCGCCGGTGTGGAGATCGAGATCAAGCTGTAAGGCTTCTCTCATCCTGTTTAGTTCGTTTGCTCAACCCATAGTCCGTCAACTTGCGGGACGGGCGGGGTCAAGTCGGCAGAGCAATGAGCCATGCAATACATTATTTAATGTAGCGCTCAACTAAGCCGACCAATAACCTTTAAGGAGGAACATACATGAAAGCAATCATCGGCAAGAAAGTCGGTATGACCCAGGTCTTCGATGAAAACGGCCATGTGATCCCGGTCACCGTGATCGAGGCCGGTCCCTGCGTCGTGACGCAGAAGAAGACCGCCGAGAAGGACGGCTACAGCGCTGTCCAGTTGGGTTATGAGGACATTCCCGAGCGCAAGCTCACCAAGCCTGAGATGGGCCATCTGAACAAGGCTGGCGTCGCCCCCAAGAAGCACCTGCGGGAGTTTGACCTGGAGAACGCCGCCGAGCTGAACGTGGGCGATATCGTCAAGGCCGACGCGTTCAAGGCCGGCGATTTCGTGGACATCACCGGCACCAGCAAGGGTAAGGGCTACGCCGGCGTCATCAAGCGCTGGAACGCGGGCCGCACCCCCACCACCCACGGCGGCGGCCCCGTTCACCGTCACGCCGGCTCCATGGGCTCCACCACCGATCCCTCCCGTATCTTCAAGGGCAAGATCGGCGCCGGCCACATGGGCGTTGAGCAGGTCACGGTCCAGAACCTGGACATCGTGAAGGTGGATCCGGAGCTGAATATGATCGTTGTCCGCGGCGCCATTCCCGGCCCCAAGGGCGGCCTTGTGACCGTCAAGTCCACTGTCAAGACCCACCGCGTCAAGAACGTGGAGAGCGGCATCAGCAACAACCCGCAGAAGGCGTCCGGCCGTAATCCCCAGAAGGCCTCTGCCAAGAACAAGTAAGGAAAGGGGTGCTTAAGAAATGGCTACTATGAAAGTATTGAACATGGCCGGCGCGGAAGTCGGCACTGTTGAGCTGAACGACTCCATTTTCGGCATCGAGCCCAATGAAGTTGTCGTTCATGAAGTTGTGAAAAACCACCTTGCCAACTGCAGACAGGGTACCCAGAGCGCCCTGACCCGGGCCGAGGTCTCCGGCGGCGGCAAGAAGCCCTGGCGCCAGAAGGGCACCGGTCACGCCCGCCAGGGCAGCACCCGTGCCCCCCAGTGGACCCACGGCGGCATTGTGTTTGCCCCCAAGCCCCGCAGCTATTCCTATGTCCTGAACAAGAAGGTCAAGCGTCTGGCTCTGAAGTCCGTGCTGTCCGCCAAGGCCGCCGACGGCGAGCTGATCGTGATCGACCGTATTGCGATGGATTCCATCAAGACCAAGGACTTCCGGAATTTCCTGAGCGCCGTCAAGTGCGACGGCAAAGCGGTTGTGGTGACTCCCGAGGTGCGGGAAAACGTGGTGAAGAGCGCCCGGAACATCCCCGGCGTCCAGACCACCACCGCCACCATCCTCAGTGTCTATGACCTCCTGAACGCCAAGTATCTGGTGCTGGATCAGGAAGCCCTCGCAAAAATCGAGGAGGTGTACGCATAATGGCTAACACGTATGACATCATCATCCGCCCCATCATCACCGAGCGTGCCATGGCCGGCGCTGCCGACAAGAAGTACGTCTTTGAGGTGGCTAAAAACGCGGGTAAGATTGAGATTAAGGACGCTGTGGAAAAAATCTTCGGCGTGAAGGTCGTTTCCGTCAACACCCTGATCGTCCGCGGCAAGGAGAAGCGCATGGGCGCGGGCCGCCCCGGCATGACCAAGACCTGGAAGAAGGCCTATGTGCAGCTGAGCGATGATTCCAAGACCATTGAATTCTTTGAGGGAATGGTGTAAGACCGTAACCCGATCTAACTGAAGGAGTGTTAAGCGAATGTCTATTAAAACTTTCAAGCCGACGACACCTTCCAGAAGACAAATGACGGTCTCCGGGTTCGACGGCATTGACAAGCACGCCAAGCCGGAGCCCAGCCTCACCGAGTCTCTGAAGAAGAACGCCGGCCGCAACAGCTACGGCAGGATCACCGTCCGCCACCGCGGCGGCGGCAATAAGCGCAAGTACCGTATCATCGACTTCAAGCGCGACAAGAAGGACATGGAAGCCACCGTCGTCCGCCTGGAGTACGATCCCAACCGCAGCGCCAATATCGCCCTGGTTCAGTATGCCGACGGCGAGAAGCGCTACATTCTGGCCCCCGTTGGTCTGAACCCCGGCGACAAGGTGATTTCCTCCGCCGAGGCCGACATCAAGGTGGGCAACTGCCTGCCCATCGAGAGAATCCCCGTGGGCACCGTGATCCACAACATCGAGCTCCATCCCGGCAACGGCGCCCAGCTGGTGCGCTCCGCCGGCACCGCCGCCCAGCTGATGGCCAAGGAGGGCAAGGACGCCCAGATCCGCATGCCTTCCGGCGAGGTGCGGGTGGTGCGTACCAACTGCCTGGCCACCATCGGGCAGGTGGGCAACATCGAGCACGAGAATATCAACATCGGCAAGGCCGGCCGCAAGCGTCACATGGGCTGGCGTCCCACCGTCCGCGGCAGCGTCATGAACCCCTGCGACCACCCCCACGGCGGCGGCGAGGGCCGCGCCCCCATCGGCCGCAGCGGCCCTGTTACTCCTTGGGGTAAGCCCGCTCTGGGCTATAAGACCCGCAAGGGTAAGAATCCGACCAACAAGTTCATTGTGAAGCGTCGGAATGAGAAGTAAGGGAGGCAAGAAAGTATGAGCAGATCCATTAAAAAAGGCCCGTATGTTGCCCCTGAGCTCCTCAAGCGGGTCGATGAGATGAACAAGAACAACGAGAAGAAGGTCCTGAAGACCTGGAGCCGCAGCTCCACCATCTTCCCCTCCTTCGTCGGTCACACCATCGCCGTCCACGACGGCCGCAAGCATGTCCCCGTCTATATTCAGGAGGACATGGTGGGCCACAAGCTGGGTGAGTTCGCTCCCACCCGCACCTTCCGTGGCCACGCGAAAGACAAATAAGAAGGAGGATGCAGAATAATATGGAAGCCAAGGCTTATCTGAGATATATCCGCATCTCTCCCCGCAAGGTTCAGATTGTCTGCGATCTGATCCGCGGCAAGGATGTGGGTACCGCGATGGCGATTCTGATGCAGACCCCCAAGGCTGCGTCCGAGCCTCTGATGAAGCTCCTCAAGAGCGCCGCCGCCAACGCCGAAAACAACTTCGGCATGGACCCCGCCAAGCTCTACGTCAGCGAAGTGTTCGCCACCCCCGGCCCCATCCTGAAGCGGATGATGCCCCGGGCCCAGGGCAGAGCGTACCGCATCAACAAGAGAACTTCTCACGTCACCCTTGCTGTGGCGGAAAAGGCATAAGAGGGAGGAGGCAGTTTTATGGGACAGAAAGTAAATCCCCACGGCATGCGCGTGGGTGTCATCAAAGACTGGGATTCCCGTTGGTATGCCAGTGATGAGAAGGTCGGCGATCTGCTGGTCGAGGACAAGAAGATCCGCGACTATCTGAAAAAGACCCTGTACAGCGCCGGTGTGCCCAAGATCGAGATTGAGCGCAGCAACGACGTTGTCACCATCTTCCTGCACTGCTCCCGCCCCGGTGTCGTCATCGGCAAGGGCGGCGAGCAGATCGAGCAGTACCGCCTCGCGGTGGAGAAGATGATCGGCAAGAAGGTGAAGCTGAACATCGTCGAGGTCCGCAACCCCGACATGGACGCCCAGCTGGTAGCCGAGAACATCGCCCAGCAGCTGGAGAAGCGTATCTCCTTCCGCCGGGCCATGAAGAACTCCATGGCCCGCGCCATGCGCGCCGGCGCCAAGGGCATCAAGGTCTCCTGCGGCGGTCGTCTGGGCGGCGCTGAGATCGCCCGTACCGAGCACTATCACGAGGGCACCATCCCCCTGCAGACCATCCGTGCCGACATTGAGTACGGCTTTGCCGAGGCTGCCACCACCTTTGGCCGCATTGGCGTCAAGGTCTGGGTCTACAAGGGCGAGGTTCTCTCTCAGACCCTGCGCACCACTCCCCGCACCATGGACACCTCCAAGCCCTATCAGGAGCGCCGTGAGCGCCGTCCCCGCCGGGATGGCGACCGCCGTGGCGGCGGTTTCAACCGCGGCGGCCAGGGCGGCTTTAACCGCGGTGGTCAGGGCGGCGGTTTCAACCGCGGCGGCCAGGGTGGTTTCAACCGCAACAACAATAACAGCCGTCCCAACGGTGGCTTCAACAGAGGCCCCGCACCCACGGCTCCTGCTGCTCCCGCAGCGCCCGCTAAGGAAGGAGGCGCAAACTAATGCTTCTGCCTAAGAGAGTCAAGTACCGCAGAGTACACCGTGGCCGCCTGACCGGCAAGGCCATGAGAGGCAATACCATCACCTATGGTGAGTATGGCCTCGTCGCGCTGGAGCCCTCCTGGATCACCAGCAATCAGATCGAAGCCGCCCGTATCGCCATGACCCGTTACACCAAGCGCGGCGGCCAGGTCTGGATCAAGATTTTCCCCGATAAGCCCGTCACTCAGAAGCCCGCCGAAACCCGCATGGGTTCCGGTAAGGGTTCCCCCGAGTATTGGGTTGCAGTCGTTAAGCCCGGCCGTGTTATGTTTGAGATCGCCGGCGTCTCTGAAGAGACCGCGCGTGAGGCCCTGCGTCTGGCCAGCCACAAGCTGCCCATCAAGACCAAGATTGTCAAGCGCAGCGATCTGGAAGCTCAGGAAGTAGGTGAATAAGATGAAGGCAAGTGAGGTTCGTAGCATGAGTGCCGACCAGCTCAATGAGAAGCTGGCGGGCCTGAAAAAGGACTTGTTCTTCCTGCGTATGCAGCACGCGACCAACCAGCTTGACAACCCCCTGAAGATTCAGGAGACCAAGCGTGATATTGCCCGAGTCAAGACCATGTTGCGTGAAAAGGAGCTCCACAGCGGAGCTTCCGACAAGCAGTGAGAAGGAGGTAAGCGAAGATGAACGACGAAATGAGAACTTCCTCCCGTAAGACGAGGGTTGGTAAGGTCGTGTCCGACAAGATGGACAAGACTGTTGTTGTGGCCATTGAAGACCGCGTGGCCCATCCCCTGTACAAGAAGATCGTTGGCCGCACCTACAAGCTGAAAGCTCACGATGAGCAGAACGCCTGCGGTGTCGGCGACAAGGTCAAGGTCATGGAGACCCGTCCCCTGTCCAAGGACAAGAGATGGCGCGTGGTCGAGATCATTGAGAAAGCAAAGTAAGGAGGTGCCGGAACATGATTCAGCAGGAAACATACCTGAAGGTAGCCGATAACACCGGCGCCAAGGAAATCAAGTGCATCCGCGTTCTGGGCGGATCCAAGCGTAAGTACGGCAACATCGGCGATGTGATTGTGGCCTCTGTCCGCAAGAGCGCTCCCGGCGGAACCGTGAAAAAGGGCGAAGTCGTCAAGGCCGTGATCGTCCGCAGCGCCAAGGGCGTGCGTCGTGCCGACGGCACCTATGTCCGCTTTGACGACAACGCGGCCGTCCTCATCAAGGACGACAAGAACCCCAGAGGTACCCGTATCTTTGGGCCGGTTGCAAGAGAGCTGCGCGATAAGGATTATATGAAGATCCTGTCCCTCGCTCCCGAAGTCATTTAAGGAGGCGCGGAGATGACGAGTTTGAATGTCAAGAAGGGCGACACCGTCGTCGTTCTGTCCGGCAAGGACAAGGGCAAGCAGGGCAAGGTGCTGGGCACCGTGCCCGCCGAGCGCAAAGTGGTCGTGGAGGGCATCAACATGGTGACCTGCCACGTCAAGCCCCGCAAGCAGGGCGAGGAGGGCGGCATTGTCAAGCGGGAAGCCGCCATGTACGCCTCCAAGGTGCAGGTGGTCTGCCCCAAGTGCGGCAAGGGCACCCGGATTGCCCATAAGATTGAAAACGGCAAGAAGAGCCGCGTGTGCAAGCACTGCGGCGCTGAGCTGTAAGAAAGGGGAGTAGACCGAAATGGCAAGATTGAAAGAGAAATACAAGGCTGAAGTCGCTCCCGCTTTGATGAAGAAGTTCAACTATAAGAGCGTCATGCAGATTCCCAAGATCGACAAGATCGTTGTCAATGTGGGCTGCGGCGAGGCCCGTGAAAACGCCAAGATTCTGGAGAACGTGGTGGGCGATCTCAGCACCATCACCGGCCAGAAGGCCGTCATCACCAAGGCCAAGAAGTCCGTGGCAAACTTCAAGCTGCGTGAGGGCATGCCCGTGGGCGCCAAAGTGACGCTGCGCGGCGAGAAGATGTGGGAGTTCCTGGACCGCCTGTTCAACGTGGCCCTGCCCCGTGTCCGCGACTTCCGCGGCATCAACCCCAACAGCTTTGACGGACGCGGCAACTATGCCCTGGGCATCAAGGAGCAGTTGATCTTCCCCGAGATCGAGTACGACAAGATCGACAAGATCCGCGGCATGGATGTCATCATCTGCACCACCGCCCAGACCGACGAAGAGGCCCGTACGCTCCTGGAGCTGGTCGGCGCCCCCTTTGAGCGCTAAGGAGGAGAAACGAAATGGCTAAGAAGTCTATGATTCTGAAGCAGCAGGCGGAGCCGAAGTTCTCCAGCCGCAAGTACAACCGCTGCAAGATCTGCGGCCGCCCCCATGCTTACCTGCGCAACTACGGCGTGTGCCGTATCTGCTTCCGTGAGCTGGCTTACAAGGGCGAGATCCCCGGCGTGAGAAAGGCATCCTTCTAAGGAGAAGGGAAGCCTTTGCGCAACTTGGACCAAGGGCCTGTGCCTTTGGATAGATAGGATGGCGAAAGGTCACTGCCAATTACGCGCCATATCGAGCGGGTGCTCCAAATTGGTAGTGATACCTCGCTGCCTGAACGACTTAGATGAGTCGTAACTCTAATATTAGGAGGAAAATAGTATGCACATCACAGATCCCGTCGCAGATATGCTGACCCGTATCCGCAATGCGAACAGCGCCAAGCATGATACCGTTGATGTCCCCGCCTCCAACATGAAAAAGAGCATTGCTCAGATTCTGCTGGACGAGGGCTACATCAAGAGCTTCCAGATTGTGGATGACGGTACCCAGGGGATCATCCGCATTACGCTCAAGTACAACGCCGGCAAGGAAAAGGTCATCACTGGCCTGCGCCGTGTCAGCAAACCCGGCCTGCGCGTCTATGTGGGCGCCGACGAGCTGCCCCGCGTGCTCCGTGGCCTGGGCATTGCAATTGTTTCCACGTCCAAGGGCGTCATGACCGACAAGAAGGCCCGCGAGGCCCATGTCGGCGGTGAAGTCCTGGCATTTGTTTGGTAAGGAGGGTATTTGAACGTATGTCAAGAATTGGTAGAATGCCCATTACCGTCCCCGCAGGCGTCACCGTCACGGTCGCCGAGGGTAATGTGGTTACCGTCAAGGGACCCAAGGGCGAGCTGAGCCAGGCTCTGCGCCCCGAAATGATCATCAAGCAGGACGCCGGTGTGCTCACCGTGGAGCGTCCTTCCGACGACAAGCTGCACCGCAGCCTGCACGGCCTGACCCGCACGCTGCTCAGCAACATGGTTGTGGGCGTCAGCGAGGGCTACAAGAAGGAACTGGACGTCAACGGCGTGGGCTACAGAGTGGCGAAAGACGGCAAAAACCTGGTTATGAATATCGGATTTTCCCATCAGGTGATCGTCTCTGAAATTGAAGGCATCACCATTGATGTTCCCGCTCCCAACAAAATTGTGATCAGTGGATGCGACAAGCAGAAGGTGGGCCAGTTCGCCGCCGAAGTCCGCGAGAAGCGTCCTCCCGAGCCTTATAAGGGCAAGGGCATCAAGTACGCCGATGAGGTCATCCGCCGTAAGGTTGGTAAGACCGGCGCCAAGAAGTAAGGAGGTGTGCCGAAATGATTAAAAGACCTGACACCAACGCACAGCGTTTGAAGCGCCACAAGAGGGTGCGTGCCAAAATTTCCGGCACCCCCGAGCAGCCCCGTCTGAATGTGTTCCGCAGCGAAAAGAACATCTACGCCCAGGTGATTGACGATGTCAACGGCGTCACCTTGTGCAGCGCTTCCTCCCTGGATCAGTCCATCGAAGGGTACGGCGGAAACAAGGCCGCGGCCCGCGGTGTGGGCAAGCTGGTGGCTGAGCGCGCCCTGGCAAAGGGCATTGAAACCGTGGTCTTTGACCGCGGCGGATACCTGTACCACGGCCGTGTGGCGGAACTGGCTGAAGGCGCCCGTGAGGGCGGCCTCAAATTCTGATCGGAGGGAGGAACAACAAAATGGCAAGATTTGAAAGAGAGCCCAGTGAGTTTTCCGAGAAAGTTGTGTCCTTGAACCGAGTGTCCAAAACCGTCAAGGGCGGCCGTATCTTCAAGTTCGCGGCGCTGGTTGTCGTGGGTGACGGCAAGGGCCGCGTGGGCTATGGCCTGGGCAAGGCCGCCGAAGTTCCCGAGGCAATCCGCAAGGGAATTGAGGATGCAAAGAAGAACCTGGTGACCGTGACGCTGTCCGGCACCACCATTCCCCATGAGATCATCGGTGAGTTCGGCGCCGGCAGAGTGCTGCTCAAGCCCGCAGCTCCCGGTACCGGCGTGATCGCCGGCGGCGCAGTGCGTGCCGTCGTCGAGGCCGCCGGCATCAAGGACATCCGCACCAAGTGTCTGCGCTCCAACAATGCCAACAACGTTGTGGCTGCCACTTTCGAAGGCCTGAAAGCAATGAGAGGTCCTGAGGAAGTCGCCCGCATCCGTAGCAAGAGCGTAGAAGAGATTGTGGGTTAAGGAGGAGCTTAAGATGGCAAACTTAAATATTAAGCTCGTCAAGAGCCTGAACGGCAGACTGCAAAAGCAGATTGCAACCGCCAACTCCATGGGTCTGCGCAAGATCGGTGATACTACCGTGCAGCCCGACAATGAACAGACCCGGGGCAAGATCGCCAAGATCGGCTATCTGCTTCAGGTTGAAGAAGCCAACTAAGGGGGTGCGAGACTATGAAACTGAATGAACTGTCTCCCGCTGCCGGCTCCACCCGTGAGGCCTATCGCAAGGGCCGCGGCAACGGCTCCGGCAATGGCAAGACCGGTGGCCGCGGCCACAAGGGCCAGAAGGCCCGCAGCGGCGGCGGAGTCCGCATCGGCTTCGAAGGCGGCCAGATGCCCCTTTCCCGCCGTGTCCCGAAGCGCGGCTTCAACAACATCTTTGCCAAGCCGCTGGAGATCATCAACCTCAGCGCGCTGAACGCTTTTGAGGACGGCGAGACCGTCACCAGCGAGGCGCTGCTTGCCAAGGGAATCCTCAGCAAGTGCGAATATGGATACAAAGTCCTTGGCAACGGAAAGGTGAACCGCAAAGTCACTGTACAGGCATCTGCTTTTTCCAAGTCTGCCAAGGAGGCAATCGAGGCGGCAGGTGGAAAGGCAGAGGTGATGTAACGTGATCCAAACAGTACGCAAAGCGTGGGCTATCCCCGAGCTGCGGAAGAAGATCATCTTTACACTGCTGATTCTGCTGATTTTCCGTATTGGTAATGCGATTACAGTTCCGTATGTCAACGTGAAGCTCCTGGGAGCCTATCTGGACTCCATGAGCGCCACTGTGTTAGGACTCTACAACGTGATGTCCGGCGGTGCATTTGCCTCCGCCACGGTCTTTGCGCTGAGCATCCAGCCCTATATCAACAGCTCCATCATCATCCAGCTGCTCACCGTGGCCATTCCCGCCCTGGAGCGGATGGCCAAGGAGGGCGGCGAGGAAGGCCGCAAGAAGATCCAGTCCATCACCCGCTACGCCACCGTGGCCATTGCCATTTTGCAGGGCTTCGGTTACTATATGCTGATGAAGAACAACGGACTTCTGAGCGTGTCCGATCCCACGATCTGGACTGCTCTGGTGATCATTGTCACCTTTGTGGCAGGTTCCTCCTTTGTGATGTGGATGGGTGAGCAGGTGACGGAGTTCGGCATTGGCAACGGTATCTCCATCATCCTGTTCGCGGGCATTCTCTCCCGTGTTCCGGCCATGGTCTCCAGCATGATCGACAGTGTGAAGATCTGGTCCGGTATCCAGGGCGGAACGCTGACCGTAGAGAGCGTAATGAGTGCCTACAACTATACCGAAGCCCAGGCCCAGTCCTATCTGAATCAGGCGCTTGCCCCTTGGGGCATCGCGCTGATCCTGGTGGGCATGCTGGCGCTGGTGGTCTTCATCGTGTTCATCAACGACGCCGAGCGCCGCATTCCCGTGCAGTATGCCAAGCGTCAGGTGGGCCGGAAAATGTACGGCGGCCAGAGCACCCACCTTCCCATGAAGGTCAACATGGCCGGCGTGCTGCCCATCATCTTTGCCCAGAGCATCGCGTCCCTGCCGGCCACCATCGCCGCCTTCTTCAAGGCGCCGAAGGAGGGCACCTTCACGTATTCTCTGCTCAATGCCATTGACACCAAGTCCATCCTCTATATGGTGATCTACTTCCTGATGATCATTGGCTTCAGCTATTTCTATGCCACCATTCAGTTCAACCCGGTGGAGATTTCCAACAACCTGAAGAAACAGGGCGGCTTCATCCCCGGCTTCCGTCCGGGCAAGCCCACCACTGACTTCATCAGCAAGGTCCTCTCCAAGATCACGCTCTTTGGTGCCATCTACCTGGGTATCGTGGCCATCTGCCCGCTGATTGTCGGCAAGATTATGGGCAATTTCTCCCTTTCCATCGGCGGAACCTCCGTCATCATCGTGGTCGGTGTTGCGCTGGAAACCGTCAAGGCTCTGGAATCCCAGATGCTGATGCGTCAGTACAAGGGTTTCCTGGAATAAGAAGGGAAGCGCAATGAAACTGATTTTGCTGGGTGCTCCCGGCGCCGGCAAGGGCACACAGGCGGAAGTCCTGTGCAGGGAGCTGCAAGTTCCCGCGATCTCCACCGGCAACATCCTCCGCGCGGCCATCAAAAACGGAACGCCCACCGGCCAGGAGGCCAAGGGGTATATGGACGGCGGCAACCTGGTGCCGGATGACATCATCATCCGCATCGTCACTGAGCGTCTAAGGGAGGAAGATTGCAAAAACGGCTATATCCTGGACGGGGTGCCCCGCACCATCGCCCAGGCTGAGGCCCTGGAGAAAGCCGGAATTCAATTCGACGCTGTCCTCTCCATTGAGATCTCCGACGAGGCTATCATGGAGCGCATGAGCGGCCGCCGTGTATGCGAATCCTGCGGGGCCAGCTACCATCTGGTAGCTGTGCCTCCCAAGGTTCCCGGCGTGTGTGACAAGTGCGGAGGCAAGATAGTACAGCGCAAGGATGATAAGCCCGAGACGGTGAAAGAACGTCTCCAGGTCTATCATAAAGAGACAGAACCGCTGAAGGGCTTCTATGAGGCCCGGGGCATTCTGAAGTCTGTGGAGACCCGGCCTACCCTGGCCGAGACCTCTCAGGCCATCCTTCATGCGGTAGGGAGATAAGATATGATTACCTTGAAATCCCCGCATGAAATCGAAGCGATGCGCCAGGCTGGAAAACTTACCGCGGCTGCCCGTGCCTTGGCAGGGGAAATGGTAAGGCCCGGCGTAACAACCCAGGAAATTGACGAAGAGGTATACCGGTTTATCACAAAGCACGGCGCCGTCCCGTCCTTTCTGCACTACAACGGCTTTCCCGCGTCCGTCTGCATTTCAGTGAATGATGAGATCATTCACGGGATTCCCGGCAAGAGAATCCTCCAGGAGGGCGACATTGTCAGCGTGGATGTAGGAGCTTACATCGGCGGATACCACGGCGACTGTGCGGCAACTTTCCCCTGTGGAAAGATCTCGCCTGAGGCCCAGCGTCTGATCGACGTGACCCGGCAGAGCTTTTTTGAGGGGATCGCCTATGCCAGGGAGGGACATCGCCTGGGAGATATCTCCTCGGCGATCCAAGCCTATGCGGAGGCAAACGGATTCTCCATCGTGCGCGAGTATGTCGGTCACGGCATCGGCACCAAGATGCACGAATCACCGGAGGTGCCCAACTACGGGCATCCCGGCCGGGGGCCGCGGCTTTTGCGGGGCATGACTCTGGCAATCGAACCCATGGTGAACGCTGGCAGCGCTGCCATCTGCCAAATGCCGGACGGCTGGACGGTAAAGACGGCGGACGGAGCCTATGCGGCCCACTATGAAAATACGATACTCATCACGGACGGGGCTCCGGAGCTTCTGACGGACCCGGTGTGACGCAGGTGTGAAACGTATGGACATTGCAAAATCAAATATTGTGAAAGCATCCGCCGGCAGAGACCGGGGCAAGCTCTTCTACGTCCTTTGCGTGGAAGGGGAGTACCTGCTGCTGGCGGACGGGAAGGGCCGCAGGGTGGAAGCCCCGAAACGAAAAAAGCGCAGGCATGTGCAGTTTGTTTCAGCGGAGCAGACCCGTCTTTCCGACAAGATCAGAAGCGATGAAAAAATCACAAACAGCGAGCTTCGCAGAGCCCTCGCGAGTTTTCGCGAGACAAGTAATCTGGACCAGGAGGGATAACCTTTGGCAAAATCCGACATGATTGAAGTGGAGGGCGTGGTGGTCGAGTCCCTGCCCAACACGACGTTCCAGGTCGACATTGGAAATGGACACACGATCTTAGCGCATATTTCCGGAAAACTAAGGATGAACTTCATCAGGATTCTGCCCGGTGATAAGGTGACGGTGGAGATGTCTCCCTATGACCTGACCCGTGGCCGGATTACCTGGCGCAGCAAATAGGAGGTTTATTAGTATGAAAGTAAGACCGTCCGTGAAGCCCATGTGCGAAAAGTGCAAAGTGATCCGCCGCAAAGGCCGGGTCATGGTGATTTGTGAGAATCCCAAGCACAAGCAGAGACAGGGCTAACTTTAATTGGAGGTGCTGAAACAGTATGGCAAGAATTGCCGGCATTGACCTGCCGAAGGATAAGCGGATCGAAATTGGCCTGACTTATATCTATGGAATCGGCAGAAAGAGCGCCAAGGACATCCTGGCGCGCACAGGCATCAACCCTGACACCCGCGTGAAGGATCTGACCGACGCCGACGAGGCCAAGCTTCGTGAGGCGATTGACAAGGATTATACCGTGGAAGGCGACCTGCGCCGCAATGTGGCGCTGGATATCAAGCGTCTCACGGAAATCGGCTGCTATCGCGGCATGCGGCACCGCAGAGGTCTGCCCGTCCGCGGCCAGCGCAGCAAGACCAACGCAAGAACCCGTAAGGGCCCCAAGAAGACCATTGCGAACAAGAAGAAGTAAGGAGGGAGATTGAACGATGGCAACAGCGAAAGCAGGAGCCGGTAAGAAGGTCATCCGCCGGCGTCGCGAAAAGAAGAACATTGAGAAGGGCCAGGTGCATATCCGTTCCTCCTTCAACAACACCATGGTGACTGTCACCGATACACAGGGCAATGCAATCTCCTGGGCCTCCTCCGGTGGACAGGGATTCCGCGGCAGCAAGAAGTCCACTCCCTTTGCGGCCCAGACCGCGGCGGAGGTGGCCGCCCGCGCCGCTATGGAGCACGGCCTGAAGACCGTTGAGGTCTTCGTCAAGGGCCCCGGCCAGGGCCGCGAGGCCGCCATCCGCGCGCTGCAGGCAGTTGGTCTTGAGGTGACCATGATCAAGGACGTCACCCCCATCCCCCACAACGGCTGCCGCCCCCCCAAGCGTCGCCGCGTCTAATCGAAAGTAGGAGGTATAAAGCATTATGGCAAGATATACCGGAGCAGTCTGCCGCCTGTGCCGCAGAGAAGGCCAAAAGCTCTTCCTGAAGGGCGACCGCTGCTATACGGATAAGTGCTCCATCGAGCGCCGTGGCTATGCCCCTGGCATGCATGGCAACGCAAGAAACAAGAAGCTGTCCGAATATGGCGTGCAGCTGCGTGAAAAGCAGAAGGCCAAGCGCTATTACGGCGTTCTGGAGAATCAGTTCCACGAGTATTTTGAAATGGCCAACAAGCGTCAGGGCATGACCGGCGAGAACCTGCTGTCCATCCTTGAAACCCGTCTGGACAACGTAGTCTATCGTCTGGGCTTTGCCATGAGCCGCGCCGAGGCCCGCCAGCTGGTCCGCCACGCCCACTTCACCGTCAACGGCCGGAAGGTCAACATCCCTTCCTACCTGGTGAAGCCCGGCGAGGTCATTGCGCTGGCTGAGAATTCCCGCAGCATTGAAAAGTTCAAGGGTTCTCTGGAAGCCAATGGTTCCCGCGTGATTCCCAAGTGGCTGGAGATGGATAAGAACAACAATGTGGCAAAAGTCATTGCAGTACCCGCGAGAGAGGATATTGATCTTCCCATCGAGGAACACCTCATCGTTGAGTTGTACTCCAAGTAATAGGAGGAAACCCTCGATCATTAAAACCATTCTTAACGGCGCAGTGCCGTATTGCGCCGTCATGCGAAGAAGGAGGGTAACTGCATGATTGAAATTGAGAAGCCCCAAATCGAGTGCATCGAGACTCCGGGTGATGCAACCTATGGCAAGTACGTGGTGGAACCGCTGGAGCGCGGCTACGGCACGACGCTGGGCAACGCGCTGCGCCGCGTAATGCTCTCGTCCCTGCCCGGAACCGCGGCCACATCCATCAAGATCGCCGGGGTGCAGCATGAGTTCTCCACCATCCCCGGCGTCAAGGAGGATGTGACGGAGATCGTCCTGAACATCAAGGGCCTGCTGACCAAGCTTCACAGCGAGGGCGGCAAGACAGTCTATATTGAGGCAGTTGGCCCTTGTGAAGTGACTGCCGGCGACATCAAGAGTGACGGCGAGGTGGAGGTGCTCAACCCCGACATGCATATCGCCACGCTGGACAACGGCGCCACGCTGAACATGGAGATCACCTTGTCCCATGGCCGCGGCTATGTTTCCGCCGATCACAACAAGCCCCAGCAGCCGGTGATCGGCGTGATCCCCGTGGACTCGATCTATACCCCTGTGTATAAGGTCAACTACACGGTGGAGCCCACTCGCGTTGGGAGTCTGACCGACTTCGATAAGCTGACTTTGGAAGTGTGGACCGACGGTACCATCTCCGCCAGGGACGCCGTGTCCCTTGGAGCCAAGATCCTCTGCGACCACTTCACCCTCTTCACTGACCTCAGTGAGAGCGTGGGCAGCAAGCCCACCGTGGTGGAAAAGGCCGAGACTCAGCGGGATAAGGTGCTGGAGCTGACCATCGAAGAGCTGGATCTCAGCGTCCGCAGCTTCAACTGCCTCAAGCGCGCCAATATCAACACCGTGGAGGACCTGATTTCCAAGACGGAGGACGAGATGATGAAGGTGCGCAACCTGGGCCGCAAGTCACTGGAAGAGGTCATCAACAAACTGGCCATGATGGGCTTGTCCCTGGCCGACGACGACAATAACTGAGCATCAGGGGACGCCCTGATGAAGCCACAAAATTCCTGATAAGGAGGGAACTCAAATGCCCGGAACCCGTAAGCTTGGCAAAACCACCGACCAGCGCAGGGCCATGCTCCGCCAGCAGGTCACCGACTTCCTGGACAACGGCAAGATGGAGACCACCGTCACCCGCGCCAAGGAGATCAAGCCCATGGCTGAAAAGATGATTACGCTGGGTAAGAAAAACGACCTGGCCGCCTATCGCCAGGCGCTGAGCTTTATCACCCGCGAGGATGTCTGCAAGAAGCTATTCAAGGAGATTGCTCCTACCTATGCGGAGCGCAACGGCGGCTATACCCGCATTGTGCGCACCGGTGTGCGCCGCGGCGACGCCGCTGAAACCGCCATCATTGAGCTGGTGAAGTAAGTCCATTTAACAAAAAGCCCTTTGCTATGTGACATGGAGCGCATAGCAAAGGGCTTTTGTTTTATGATTTGAGACCATGCAAAGGGAGGAGCGGCCATGCCGCCCCCTCCTCCGCCATGGAACGCTTTCCGTCCGCCATGCCGCAAAACGGCCGCGAGAGCCCGCTCCACCTTTTGCGGCGTCACCACAAACTGAGATCGTCGTTGGGAATCCGGGCATCTCAGGTGTATTCTGTGCAACTGAGAGATGCCTTCCTATCCAAATAGTATTTTTTAAATAAAAAATCCAATTTGTATTTACTTTTTGCCTGTATGCGGAGCCCCAGCCCGCAATGGAAGGGAGAATCCGACGTCTTGGGGGAGTGGATGGATTTTACAGAACTATTACTGTTCAAAATTAAAATGAAATGGTATGATAAAGGAAAAAGGAGGTGCGGCTATGCGGGAAGTGTACTGTGAAGAGTGCGGGAAACGCTACGACTATGATGTGGATGACTTCTGTCCCCGCTGCGGCGCTTATAACGCGCCCCATAGAAGCAGCACATCCGCTGTTCG
Source organism: Dysosmobacter acutus (assembly GCF_018919205.1). Taxonomy (NCBI): domain Bacteria; kingdom Bacillati; phylum Bacillota; class Clostridia; order Eubacteriales; family Oscillospiraceae; genus Dysosmobacter; species Dysosmobacter acutus. Next base: position 2,823,929 of record NZ_JAHLQN010000001.1, on the reverse strand, counting down.
GGTGGATGGACTGAACGAGCGGAATCATGCGGATTCTTTTGTACATACCGAGCTGCACAAGGAGGAAAAGGTGCGCCGGAGGGTGGGACTGGAACAGCCGGACCGCCGGATCAAAAAGCAGCCGGCGCCCCAAAAACCGACACCCCAAAAGGAGACTGGTAAAAAAGAAAAGCAGCCGGGCACCGCGGCGGTTATAGTAGCGGTTCTGGTGATTCTCCAGGCCCTGCTGAAGATGTGCGCCGCGTGATCGCATATTTTTCCAGATTCCATAAAACATAGAAAAACCGGGAGATTTTTGCTGAAATCTCCCGGTTTATTTATATGCCGCCGTCACAAACTACGAAAGCCGAATTTGTGAGGAGGTCTTGTCATGCGCCGTATCTTGATGATTGTTTTTCTGCTGTTTGTGCTGATGTTTCCCAGCCCGGAGCCCGACGCCGTCGTCTCCGCAGAGGCGGATGTGGAGATCACCCACTATGTGGCGCTGACATTTGACGACGGACCCCGGCGCGTCACCACGGAACGGCTCTTGGACGGACTGCGCCAGCGGGGGGCCAGCGCCACCTTTTTCCTGATCGGCCAACAGATCGAAGAGAACGCGGATGTGGTGCAGCGGATGAAGGCGGAGGGCCATCAGGTGGGCAATCACACCTGGTCCCATGTGAAAATTGAGGGGATGAAGCAGGGCGAGGCGCAGGAGGAGATCCGTCTCACGGACCAGTTGCTGAAAGAGCTGCTGGGGGAGGATACGTACTGGCTCCGTCCGCCCTACGGCCTGATTGAGCAGCGGGAGCGGCCCTGGATCACCGTGCCCATGGTGCAGTGGTCCGTGGACCCGGAGGACTGGAAGTACCAGAACGCGGACCGGGTGGTCTCTTCGGTTTTAAACCATGTGGAGCCCGGGTCCATCATCCTGCTTCACGACACCTATCCCACCTCTGTGGACGCGGCGCTGCGGATTGTGGACACCTTGCAGGGCCAGGGCTATGAGTTTGTCACCGTGGAGGAGCTCCTTGCCCTAAGCGGCGTGGCGCCTCAGGCGGGCACCATGTACCTCTCCGCTGACCAGTCCCACTAAAAGCAGAAGAAGTGGTCGGGATAATGGACAAAGCACCAGGCCATGGTGTAGAGGCCAAGAGCGGTACAGACGATCAAAACACAGAGCAGCATGCCCACCCAATCGTACTTGATCCGGCTGCGGCGCCCCGCGGCCAGAAGTGTCTCCACCCCCAGGCTCACAAGGGCCAGGGGCGCCGCCTGAAGAACCCAGCGCAGGTCAAGGTTTGGAAAGAACATGGAGATCAGCATGCAGACTCCGGAGACCACCAGAACCAATCCCATGGTGATCGTGCCAACCCGGCGGACGCCGGGCTCCTTCTCCGGAACGGGAGTGGGCTCATTCATCCTGATTTGCCTCCTTGTCACTGCCTTGGGTCAGCGTGATGACCGACGGGCCGTCCGGCTGGCCCGACGGATCGTCGCTCTGCCGGGGATCGTTCTGCTCCGGAGGGACAAAGGAGTAGTCCTCCTCGTCCTCTTTTGGCTTGGGGCCGCGGATGAACCAGATGCCAAGGCAGATGATCAAAATGGTGACTACGGCCCTGGGCAGGGTGTACATCACAAGGCTCCGGACCCACCAGAAGCCATCCCAGTAATTGGTGAGCAGGTCCATCAGCTGGTCCATCACCGTATTGTAGAACACATAGATGCCAAGAGCCACCAGTCCCCAGCCGATGATGCTGTGGCGCCGCATGCACAGGGCGCTGAGGCGCTGACTGTCCAGCTCGGAAAGGCCGAACAGGTACTCATCGCTCTGCATGTCGTCTTCCGGCTGGTTGCGCAGGTTGTAGCTGTCAAAGAAGGCGTAAATCCAGATCACCGGCAGCAAAATGGCCAGCTCGCCGATGTTGAGAAAGGACGCGATGCCGATGATGGCGCAGCACATTCCCAGCAGGGATACGCCGCGTTTCATATACCCCTGAAACATCTGGCCGCAGCCGGGGATACAGGCGCAGAGAAATAAGAGGATCCCACTTTTACGATTCATGATTTAATTCCCTCCAATTGTGATTGCTGTTTCCGGAAAAGGCGCTGAACGCGCCGTCCAATTTATCGAAGATGGTATTGAGCGAGTCGCTCCATTGCTGAGGCCAGCTGCCCAGGTTCTGCGTAAAAGCCGTATCCGCCTGGGAGAGCTGGCTGGAACGCTCCACTATGCCTCCAAAGATACCGAACCCCCAGAGGGAGAACACGATGATGAGCGCGGCCGCCGCCGTGGCGTAGCGGCTGGTCAGGATGCGGATGGAGCGCAGACGGATCCGGTGCCACAGCCCGCCGTGGCAGGAGCACACCGGCGTCTCCAATTCAGTCTCCGCCAGAAGGTCGGTGTATCGCATCAGACACACGTCGCAGTAGGAAAGATGCTCTGCGATTTCCAGCCGGGAGAGGTCACTGAGTGTTTTTTCACCTTGTAAAGCGAACAGTGCCTCATCCGTCAGATGCCCGTTTTCATGAAACAGGTCCATTGCGCTCCCTCCTTTCCAGTTCTTCCCGCAGGAGCCGCTTGCCGCGGGACAGCTGCGTATGTACGGTTTTAACGGGTCTGCCCAGCGTTAGGGCGATTTCCTCAGGTCTTTTTTCCTCCAACAGGGCCAGAACGCAGACCCGGCGGTATGGCTCCTTCATCGCCCGGATCATGCTGGCGATGGCGGCCGCCTCGCTGCGGGCAATGGCCTGGGCTTCCAGAGGAGGAGCGGCGGCCAGGGGAAGTGCGTCGTCGCCGGGCAGGACCGTGCGGCGGCGGTAGGCGCTTTGCAGGTAGTCCTTTGCCTTGTTGACGGCAATTCGGACCAGCCACTGCTTTGCGTACCCTTTCGGACAGCTGTCACGATGGGTGTAGGCGGAGAGGAACGTCTCCTGGGTCAGGTCCTCCGCCGCGGCGCTGTCCTGCACCATCTGGCGGCAGACGGTGTAGACAAGCCGTTCGTATTGGATGACCAGCTGGTCAAAGGATTCATTTGTCGTAGCCGGCCACCTCCCTGCTGCGCTGCGCTGTCTATGATACGATGCGCCGGGCTGTGTTTCTTCAAAAAAACAGAAGAAATTTTTAAGTCCGGACACGCAGCCCCGCAAGCAGAGCGGACAGAAGCCGGTCATTTGGTGAAACTGGCCGCTCTGAAGACATTCAGACCCACGCAAGCCGGAGAATTATGCTTGCCTCTCCAAAAGGCCTGTGTTAAAATGGTAATAAATCTATCCAAATTCTCTGCACAGCTTAATTATTATGACCATTATACCACAGGACGATGAAAACGGAGGGTGCAAATGAATGATTTGCTGACAAAAATACAGGATAAACTGGATCTGATGCCCAGAAGGCAGAGAACGCTGTGCGAGTATATCTGCAAAAATCTGTTCGAATGCAGTGCCCTGACCATCGTGGAGATGGCGGAGAAGGCGCGGGTGGGAACCACCACCGTGATCCGGACCATCCAGGCCCTGGGCTACGAAAGCTATGTGCAGTTTAAAAATGACCTGCACGAGGTGGCGGTGGAACAGGCAAAGACCTCCTATGCAGGATATTGGGACCTGACCAGGAGACAGTTGGAGCAGGGGAGGGATGGAGAAGGGGTATCCACCCTGCTGACGGAATGCGAAATCGTTTCCAAGCGGCTGAACCAGCGGGAGTTCATCGGGAAGATTGAGGAGGGCGCCGGCATGATCCTGCGCGCGCGGCGGATCTTCATCATCGGGCTGCGGTCCTCCTACCCCCTGGGACTGTATCTGGGCAGCCTGCTGACGCGCCATGGCCTGTCCGTCTGCCAGCTCAGCGACTCGGCCGATTATATGTATGACGTTCTGGCGGGGATGACTGGTGAGGATGTGCTGATCGCGGTGGCTTCCGCCCATCTCATTGTCAAACGGACGGTGGAAGTGGTGCGAATCTGCCATGACCGGAATATCCCCACCATCATTTTGACGGATTCCTCCGATACCATTTTATATAAGGAGGCAACCCTGGCGATCAATACGGAGTGTACGGATTGGAACATGACCATGACTGCGGTCTCGATTTTCATTGCAATAGAGCTCCTGTGCCAGGAGGTGGGCGCCAGGACCGTCAGCATTACGCAGGGAAGGCTCAAGCAGATAGAGGATTTCCTGCGGACATATCAGCTTGAAATATGGGACAGCGGCAGCATTGGGACCGGAGGAGATCAATAGGAAAAAGGACGCAATTTACCTCCGCTTTATGGGCGACAAGTTTTATTACCAAAATTGGTATGAAAAATCACCAAAAATAGAATTCGAAACATAGATAAAAGAGAGAAAAGGTTAAAAATTATATCTTTATTCTTGACGGAGGAAAAGAGCGATTATATACTGGGAGTAACAAGGAGAAAACAGCGGCGGAATCCGAAAAAATTGACTGGGGCGGCGTGATTGCCGTCAGGGCCAGGGGAGAGTGCGTATGGAGAGTTATTTTGACGCAATGCCCGATCGTAAGGGCACCAATTGCTATAAATGGGATGGATTGAAAAGCACGTACGGCGACGGGAACCTGATGCCCTTCTGGATTGCCGACATGGAGTTTGCCACCCCTCCGCAGATCCGGCGGGCGGTTGAGAGGCGGCTGGAGTGTCCTGCGTACAGCTATACCTTTGCGGATGACGGATATTTTGAGAGCATTGTCGGCTGGTATCTCTGTAGACACGGCCTCCGGGTGGAAAAAGAGGAGATTCTCCCCCTGCCGGGCGTGGTGATGGGCATTGCCCATGCGCTGAATGTGGTGACAAAACCTGGGGACCGGGTCATTGTCAATACACCGGTCTATGACCCCTTTATGGATGTAATTGTGCGCTTGGGCCGGGTGGTGGCGGATGTGCCGCTGGTACGGGGAGAGACACGGTATACGCTGGATCTCCGCGGCATTGAGGAGCGGCTGAAACAGGGGGCAAAGGCCTACATTCTGTGCAGTCCTCACAATCCTGTGGGCCGGGTTTGGGAGCGGGAGGAACTTGCCGCCGTGGCAGAGCTGTGCCAGCGGTATGGGGCGGTGCTGATCGCGGATGAAATCCACAGCGATCTGGCGTTCAGCGGGCATACCCATATCCCTGTCCTGTCGGTTTCAAAGGAGGCGGAGCAATGCGCCCTGCTGCTCAATTCCCCGGCGAAGACCTTCAACCTGTCCAGCTTTAAGTCCGGCTATCTGCTGACAAAGAACCGGGAGCTGATGTCCCGTCTTCGGGAGGAGATTACGAAATACCACATGGGGGTGTGTTTTTTGGGGTATCTGTCCACCAAAACAGCCTACGGGGAGTGCGCCGGCTGGGTGGATGAGCTTGTGGCATATCTGGAGGAAAACGCCCGGTACGCCTGCTTGTACCTCCGGGAAAACCTTCCGAAGGTCCAGGTGCACATGCCGGAGGGCACGTTCTTGATGTGGCTGGACTTCAGCCGGTATCACCTGCCCCAGCGGCAGCTGATGGAGCGGATGGCTAAAGAGGCCCGCCTGGCGGTGAGCGACGGAGCGGAGTACGGCCCCGGGGGAGAGGGGTTCATCCGATTCAACATAGGAGCACCCAGGTCATACCTGCGCTATGGATTGGAGCAATTGAGAACTGCGTTCGCGTTTTGAAAAAATAAAAAGAAAGGGAGACCAGAAGATGAAAAAGCGCATTTTATCCGCGATGATGGCCATTGCAATGACGGCGGGGCTGCTCAGTGCCTGCGGCGGGAGCGGAGGATATGCCTCCGGCGGAGCTGCGTCCAGCGGCGCAGAGAAGACCGTGAAGGACAGCGTAACCGTTGTGCTGAACAGCGAGCCCAACGGAATCGATCCACAGCAAACCAATCAGATCAACGCATTTGTCATTCAGGCCCAGGTGTTCGACACCCTTGTGACCATTGGCGGGGACGGCACTCCCCAGCCCTGCCTGGCCGAGTCCTGGGAGACGGTGGATGAGTGCACGGTACGCTTCCACCTGCGGGATGACGTCACGTTCCACAACGGAGAAAAGATGACCGCGGAAGACGTGCGCTACAGCATTGAACGCGCCACCCTCAACGCCAACTCCGCCACAATGTTTTCCGCCTTTGACGGGGAAAAAACCGCGGTGGTGGACGAGACCACGGTGGACATTGTGACCAAGGAGCCCTTTGCCGCCATTTTTACATATCTCTCCATGAGCCGCGCAGGCATTGTCTGCAAAAGCGCTGTGGAGGAGATGGGCGATGATGAGGCCAAGCGGACGCCCATCGGCACCGGCGCCTTTCAATTTGTGGATTGGAGCGCCGGAACCCAGGTGACTTTGGAGCGCAACGAGAATTTCTGGGGTGAAAAGCCCGCCTATACGACCCTGACCTTCAAGTTTGTCACCGAGGCGGCCAGCCGGGCCATTGAAGTGGAGACCGGCAATGCCGACATCGCCTTCAATCCCGACGCCAGCGATGTGGATCGTCTGTCCGGCAGCGGGGATGTGACCACGGTGATCACTCCGGCCTTTGGCGCCACCAGCATTTATCTGAACCCTTCAGATCCGGTCCTGAGCGATTTAAAGGTTCGACAGGCCATGGCCTATGCCCTGGATTTGGAGGCCATTGCGGAATCTGTTTACGGCGCCATGGGCTCCGCCCCCGGCGGGATCTGCGCGCAGTCCTTTACCTCCGCCGCGAAGCTGGACCTTTGCCCGTATGACCCGGACAAGGCCAGGCAGCTGCTGAGCGAGGCCGGCTATGGGGAAGGCGAGGCGGAGATCACCGTGCTGGCCTATACCGCCAGCGATGTGCAGAGCATTGCTGAAATCTGCCAGAACATGTGGAAGGCGGCCGGGTTCAAGGTCAATCTGGTGCAGGCGGATATGTCTGCGGTCCTAAGCGACGTCCGTGAGTATAAGGGCAGCTGCTGGATCTGCGGCTGGAGCTATGCAGCGGACGACGGCGGGTTCTTCATCGGGGACTTTGACCCCACCTACACCGGAAACTTTACCTATGCCTTTGAAAGCCGTATTACAGACCTGAAGAACCAGGCCGCCTCCTGCATGGACCCGGAAGAGCGCAATGAGCTCTACCGTCAGGCCCAGGAAATCCTCTACTATGAGGATATGGCCATCATCACCGTCGCGGATAAAAATATCGCATACCTGACCACGCCCAATGTGACCGGCTTCGTCGGCGCCGCCAGCGGCGCCCCCTATCTGGGCGACATTGTTGTCTATCAATAATCCCGGCAGAGCTCTGGGGACTGCGGGGCGCGGTGGGCGCCCCGCGCAGACCCGGATATGGGCGATGGTCAGCAGATGTAAAAAGGGAGGCAATAATGGCTAAGTACATATTCAAGAGAATCCTGATGATGATTCCCGTTTTGCTGGCGGTGTCCTTTGTTGTATTTACATTGCTCTATATCACGCCCGGCAATCCGGCGGAATACATGCTGGGCGTGGAGGCCACGGATGAGACGGTGGCCCAGCTGGAAGAGGAACTGGGGCTGGACCAGCCCTTCTTTGTCCGGTACTTCAACTATCTCAAGGGGATCGTGACCGAGTTTGACTTCGGCATTTCCTATACCACCCGCCGTTCGGTCAGTGTGGAGCTGATAGACCGCCTGCCGAATACCATTATCCTGGCGGCGCTGGGGGTGCTGGTTTCGGCGGTCGTTGGCATTACGGCTGGCATCATCGCGGCCACAAAGCAGTACACCATTTTCGACAACCTGGCCACGGTGGTTGCCCTGACCGGCGTATCCATGCCGACTTTCTGGCTGGGCCTGATGCTGATGATTTTGTTCTCGCTCAATCTGAAATGGCTGCCCCCATCGGGGTTTGACACGCCCCTTCACTGGATCTTGCCGGTATGCACGATCGGCCTTTGCTCCTCTGCCAATATCATGCGTCAGACCCGCTCCGCCATGCTGGAGGTCATCCGCCAGGACTACATCACCACGGCCAGGGCGAAAGGACAGTCTGAGCGCGTGATCATTATAAAGCACGCGCTGAAAAACGCGATGATCCCGGTGCTGACGGTCCTGGGGCTTTCGTTTGGGTCCTTGTTAGGCGGAGCCATCATGGTGGAATCCATTTTCTCCATTCCGGGACTTGGCAAGCTGATGCTGGACGCGCTGACCGCGAAGAACTACCCGATGGTCCAGGGAGGCGTGCTGCTCATCGCCCTGTGCTTTGCGGTGGTCAATCTGCTGGTGGATATCCTCTACGCCTTTGTGGACCCCCGCATCCGCTCCCAGTACAGCGGCGGCAAGAAGAAAAAAACCGCGCAGGAGGTGCCCTATGATGAGGAGTAGTACTGTGGAAAAGCCCAGAGAGGAAGAAGTGCTGCGCCGCGTCAGTTTTCTGGAGGAAACCTGGAAGAGCCTGAGAAAGAACCGGATGGCGATGCTTGGCCTGGTCATTATTGCGCTTGTGGTGCTCAGCTCCATCTTTGCGGGGGTCATAGCTCCTTACGGCGTGGACGATCAGAACCTGAAGGAGAAGTTTTTGTCCCCCTCTTTCCAGCACCTGTTCGGCACAGACAATTACGGCCGGGATATTTTCAGCCGCATTCTCTACGGCGGACGGATCTCCGTGGTGATCGGCGTGCTCTCCGCTATCCTCTCCGCTATTTTTGGCGCGCTGCTGGGGTCTTTGGCAGGCTATTACGGAGGGAAAACGGACAATATCGTGATGCGCTGCGTGGATGTGGTCATGGCAATCCCCAGCATGCTGCTGTCCATCGCCATTGTGGCGGCCCTGGGGAATACGGTGCAAAATGTGATCATTGCCGTTGCCATCGGCGCGGCCCCCTCCTGTGCCCGGGTGGTGCGGGCGTCCATTCTGTCCATCAAGGACCAGGAGTTTGTGGAGGCCGCCCACTCCATTGGGGGCAGCAACTACCGGATCATCCTGCACCATATCCTGCCCAACTGTATGGCTCCGCTGATCGTCAACACCACCATGAGCGTGGCCAATGCCATCCTCTGCGCGGCCTCGCTGAGCTTCGTGGGCCTGGGTGTGCAGCCGCCGTCCCCGGAGTGGGGCGCAATGCTGTCCGCAGCCCGTCCCTTTATCCGGGAGCATTGGTTCGTGGTGATTTTTCCCGGCCTTGCCATCATGGTGACGATTTTTGGTCTGAACCTGCTGGGCGATGGGCTGCGGGACGCGCTGGATCCCAGACTGAAGAAATGAGGGATAGGGTATGAACGGAGAGTATATGCTTTCCATCCGCGATCTGAGCGTGCGGTATGTGAAGGATAAGGACGTCATCTGTGCCGTCAACGAGCTGTCCCTGGACTTGCGGGCGGGGCAGACCCTGGGTCTGGTGGGAGAAACCGGCGCCGGGAAGACCACGACGGCCAAGGCGGTGATGGGCATCATCCCCAACCCCCCGGGCCAGGTGAGCAGCGGGGAAATCCTGTTTGAAGGGGAAGACCTGCTAAAAAAGAACAACCACCAGATGCGGAAGATCCGGGGCAAGGACATTGCCATGATCTTCCAGGACCCCATGACCGCCCTGAATCCGGTCATCGTGGTCGGAGAGCAGATCGCCGAGGTCATACGCCTCCACGACAAAGTGTCCAAGGCCGAGGCCAACAGGCGCGCGGTGGATATGCTCAAGCTGGTCGGTATCCCCGCAGAGCGCTTCAGCGAGTATCCCCACCAGTTTTCCGGCGGCATGAAACAGCGCGTGGTGATTGCCATTGCCCTGGCCTGCAACCCCAAGCTGCTGATTGCCGACGAGCCCACCACCGCCCTGGACGTGACCATTCAGGCCCAGGTTCTGGAGATGATGGCCGGGCTGAAAAAGAAGTTCAATACCTCCATGATCCTGATTACCCACGACTTGGGCGTGGTGGCCGAGGTCTGCGACCGAGTGGCCATCACCTATGCCGGCCGGGTTGTGGAGTCGGGCACACTGGAGGACATCTACGATCACGCAAAGCATCCCTACACCTTGGGGCTGTTTGGGTCCATCCCAAGTCTGGAGGAGGAGACGGAGCGGCTCCAGCCGATTGAGGGGCTGATGCCCGATCCGGCCCATCTGCCGCAAGGATGCGAATTCCACCCCAGATGCAGCCGCTGCATGGAGCAGTGCAGGACCATCCGGCCCGCGAATGTGGAAATTGCACCGGGGCATATGGTGAGATGCCACCTGTTCGACGGACAAGAGTAGGAGGAAGACGCGGTGGGTAGTATATTGTTGGAGGCGGTTGGCCTCAAAAAGTATTTTCAAACGCCCGGCGGACTGCTTCACGCGGTGGACAACGTCAGCTTCCAGCTGGAGAAGGGAAAGACTTTGGGCGTGGTCGGAGAGTCCGGCTGCGGCAAATCCACGCTGGGCCGGCTGCTGCTGCATCTGCTGCCGGCGACCGAAGGACGGATCCTGTATGAGGGCAGGGATGTTACCAGTCCGGCGCCGGCGGAGCTCCATGACCTGCGCCGGAAGATGCAGATGATTTTCCAGGACCCTTACTCGTCCCTGAACCCCAGGATGACGGTTGGACAGACCATTGGCGAGCCGCTGAAGATCTATCGCGTGCCGGGAGAGCAGCTGACCCAGGTTGAGCGGCTGATGGAGACGGTGGGGCTGGCCAGACGGTTTTACAACGCCTATCCCCATGAGCTGGACGGAGGGCGCAGGCAGCGCATCGGCATCGCCCGGGCTCTGGCGCTCAACCCCCAGTTCGTCGTCTGTGATGAGCCGGTCTCGGCTCTGGATGTGTCCATTCAGGCCCAGATATTAAACCTGATGCAGGACCTGCAGGCGGAGCGGGAACTGACGTATGTGTTCATCACCCACGACCTTTCCGTGGTGAAGCATATCTCAGATGATATCGTGGTGATGTACCTTGGACAGATTGTGGAGCGATGCCCCACCAAAGAGCTGTTCAAGACCCAGCTCCATCCCTATACCAAGGCGCTGCTGTCCGCGATCCCCCGGGCCAGCATCCATAAAAAAAGCGAGCGGATCCTGCTGAAGGGAGAGATTTCCTCCCCCATCAATCCCGGCAAAAAGTGCCGCTTTGCGGCGCGGTGCAACTATGCGACTGAGGAATGCTTTGACAAGGAGCCCAGGACTGAGGAGATCACCCCGGGCCACTTTGTGGCCTGCCACCATTGCCGGAGAATCAATGGCCTGCCCTGCGGATGCAGATAGGCGGCAGAATAAACAGAAAGGGCGGAGAAAACATGGCACAGTGCTTTTTAAAACAGGCCCGCATTGTGGACGGCACCGGAGCAAACGCGGTGGAGGACGGCATTCTGGTCTATGAGAAGCCGGAGGGAAAGCGGAGAGACGGAAAGATTCTCTACGCCGGTAAAGAAGCCGGCTGCCCCTTTCAGCCCCAGTCCGGGGACGAGGTTATGGACCTGCCGGGCTACACGCTCCTTCCGGGACTGTTTAACGTACATACCCATCTCTATTCCATGGACAGCGGCGGGTATGAAACACCCAGCCTCACGCTGCTGTACTTCCGCCATTTGGCGGAGTCCCTCTTTGCCGGCGTCACGACGGTGCGCACGGTGGGCGGGTCCGACAACATCGACGTCTGCCTGCGGGACGCCATACAGGCCGGCATGGTCTGGGGCCCCAGGCTGATCACCTGCGGCTCGCCCATTCTGCCCCACGGGGGCCACTGCTTCCGCACCAGAGGCGGCGTATGCTGCAGCGGGCCGGACGAGTTTGTGCGCGCCGCCCGCACGGAAATGAGCAGAGGCGTGGATCAAATCAAGCTTTACTACTCAGGCGGCGCCGGCGGAACGGCCCGGGAGGGCATGTTCAATAAGCACATTCTGGACGCGGAAGGACAGGCGGTGTGCGAGGTCAGCCATATGAATGGAAAGATCGTCTCCGCCCATTTGAGCAATGACGCGGCGGTGCGCTCCGCCGTAAGGTGCGGTGTGGATTCCGTGGAGCACGCCTACCGGATCGACCGGGAGACGGCCCGGATGATGGCGGAGCACAATGTGTTTTATGTACCGACGCTGACCATCACGGACGTGGAGTCCTTTGAGGAGTACAGTGAGATTTTGAGCAAGGGCGTGACAGAGCGGCTGGCGGCCGCTCACCCGGCCCATATGGAAAGCGCCCGGTACGCGGTGGAGGCCGGTGTGAAAAAAATCTGCACAGGGACGGACACCCTGCCCTCCGACCGGTTTGGCGGCACGTTTGCCATCACCCACGAGGTGGAGCTGCTGACACAGGTGGGGCTGACCCCGCTGGAGGCCATCCGGGCGGCAACCGCCACCAGTGCGGAGCTGTGCGGGGTGGAGGGTGAGACCGGGGCGCTGAAAGCGGGGCTGGCCGGGGACATTCTTGCGGTCCGGGGAAAGCCCGACCAGCGGATTTCCGATCTGCGGAATCTGGAGATGGTCATTCATGAGTGCCGCACGGTATGGAGCAAGGTTCCCGGATTTGAAAAGGAGAAGGCCTTCTGGCCCGGGGTGCCCGGGGAAACGGAGCCCATGGGGCTGGGCGTCAACTGGAGCGTAGAGTGAAAACGGGAGGGAACGCCAATGACAATGACTCAGGCGGTGGAGCGGCTGTATCGCATTCAGCGGGAATTGCAGGCCTATCGCAATGTCCGCGGCCTGCTTTATCATGACGCCTCCACAGCGGCGCCGGGTAAATCGGCGGCCAGCCGGGGCCAGACCCTTGCAGTGATGGAACAGGCCAGCGCGCGCATTCTGTGTTCAGGGGAGTGCAGGGAGCTTTTGGCCTATCTGACCCCCAGGGCGGAGGAACTCCCGCGGCGGGAGCGGCGGATGGTCCAGCTCATGGACCGGGAGCGGCGCTGGCGCGACGCGGTTCCGGAGGAGGAATATCTGTCGTTTCAAAAGCTGCTGGCGGTCTCCTTTGAGATCTGGGCCCATGCCAAGGAAGCCGATGACTTCTCCATGCTGGAACCCTTTCTGGAACAGGTATTTGCTGCCTGCCGCCGCATTTCCGCCTGGGCTGCGCCGGATCGGCCCCCGCTGGACGTCTGGCTGGACCGGTATGAGGCCGGACTGACCGTGGAGCGCTGCGACCGCTTTTTCGATGTGCTGCGCACCGGACTGGTGCCGCTTTTAAAGCGGATATCCGCAGCGGAGCCGGAGGGCCCGGAGGCGGAGTATCCGCTGGAGGCGCAGAGGCTGCTGTCCCACCGGATCATGGACTTGATGGGAATTGACCGGAACCACTGCGCATTGTCTGAATCGGCGCATCCCGGGACCACGGGCTTGACAAAGTATGATGTGCGGATCACGACCAGATACCAGAAAAACCAATTTGCACCGGGCCTGTTCATGGTGATGCACGAGGGCGGCCACGCCCTCTACGAGCTGCACACAGCGGATGAAGACGCCTTCACCTGCCTTGGCGCCTTTGCCTCCATGGCTGTTCACGAGAGCCAATCCCGGTTTTACGAGAACCTGGTGGGCCACAGCCGCCCGTTTCTGACTTTCCTCGCCCCTGTTTTGCAGGAGTATTTTCCGCAGCAGCTTGGGGGAATGGACGAGGAACAGATTTACCGCTCCGTCAACTGCGTGCGGAAAACGCCCATCCGCATGGAGGCGGACGAACTGACCTACCCGCTCCATATTATGATCCGCCATGAGATAGAAAAACGGATCTTCAGCGGCGAGCTGCGGGTAAAGGAGCTGCCGCAGGCTTGGAACGACCTCTACAGGGAGTACCTTGGGGTTGAGGTCCGCTCAGACCGAGAGGGAGTTTTGCAGGACTGCCACTGGGCCTATGGTTCGATTGGATACTTCCCTTCCTACGCCCTGGGCAATGCCTACGGAGCGCAGCTGATGCAGGCGATGAAGCGGGAGATCGATGTGGACCGCTGCCTGCGGGAGGGGGACCTGGTTCCTGTCAACGGCTGGCTTGAGGAGAAGATCTGGCGCCACGGGGCCAGATATGAACCGGAGCAGCTGCTGGAATCGGCGTGGGGCGGGACATTCGACCCCGGTGTCTACCTGCGGTATTTGGAACAGAAGTACTTGAATCTCTCCTGTGCACAGTGAGCCGCTGGACGTGATGGGAAATCCATCAACTAAATTGGTTAAAAATCATATCTAATTTATATCAAAATCCCCAAAAATGATAAAATAGGTAACATATATAATTAAAATAGAAAGGAAGCAGCAAAAATGAAAACAAGAGAAGTAGCGTTTTATTCCATGGGAGAAAAAGTTTTGGGTACGATTTACCTGCCGGATTCAATTGAGGAGGGGGAAAAGCTCCCCTGCGTGATCCCCTGCTCCGGTATCACTGGACTCAACGCACTGTATCCGGCGCTGATCGCACGGCTTCTGACGAAGAGCGGCTACGCCTGCCTGGGGTTTGACTATCGGGGTTGGGGCCCCAGCGAGGGAAAGCCTGGCTATACGACCTATTGTGGGGAATATGAGGACATCGTTGCGTCGTACGTCTTTGCCCGGCAGCAGCCGGAGATTGACGGGAACAACATCAGCCTGTTCGGATGGGGCATGGCGGCCCCCATCTGCATCCGCGTGGCGGCGGACATCCCGCAGATCAAAAGTGTGGCCTGTGGAAACGGATACTATAACGGTGAGCGTATGCTGCGGGTGTCCCTGTCCCGCACAGAGATGGAGGAGCGGCTGAAAAAGGCGGAGGAAGAGCGTGTCAAACGGGCTTTGACCGGAACAGGGGAGATGACAAACATCTACAACTTCTCCACCCCTGCTGAGGACAGCGGTGCGCGTTCGGGCTACTTTGAAGATACGCTGAGCATCACAAGGGAATTGACAGATGTTTTGGAAAAATGCTATGGAGAGGGCGGCAAAAACTATCCGCCTGCCCACAGCTGGCATTTCTTTGACCAGACGCTGCGGCTGGACGCGGAGGAGTATGTAAAAAAGGTGGCGCCCAGAGGATTGTTTATCGCGGGAAGCGTGAGGGATGCGGCCTATTCCTACTATGAGAGCGAATGCATTTACAAGGCGGCGGGTGAGGGAAGGGTGCTTTACACCGTGGATGGCACCCATAACGACTGGATGTTTGACGACCATCCGGAATTTTTGAAATTCGGCGATGCGCTGGTCAGGTTCTATGACGCCTATATGAAGTGATCCCTTAAGATGAGTATGCTCCAAATAGCGGCCCTAACCGGCGCGCCGGACAGCAGATACGCGGAGGCGGCGCGCCGGCTGGTCCGGGGCGCATACGATCTCCACGTGCATACCAGCCCCTCCCATTTCCCCCGGGCTCTGGATGATTTTGCGTTGATTGAAGAGGCGGAAGAGATTGGTATGGCGGGCGTATTGATCAAAAGCCACTATGAACCCACGGCGGCCCGGGCAGAGATAGTAAACCGGCACAGCGGGAAACAGGTGACAGCATTCGGCGGCGTGGCGCTGAATTGGCCGGTTGGGGGCTTAAACCCCTACGCTGCGCAGAGCGCCCTTGCAATGGGAGCCGCCGTGGTCTGGATGCCCACCCGGGACGCGGAGAATTGCCTGCGGTTTGGAAACATGCCCGGTGACTTTTTCACCCGTCCCGGCATCACCATTTTGGAGGAGACTGGTAAGATCCGGCCGGAAGTATATGCGATTCTGGAGACGGTCAGGTCATATGACGCCTGCCTGGCGACAGGCCATCTGTCCGCGGAGGAGTCGGCCCGGCTGTGCCGGGAGGGGATTGCCATGGGCGTGCGGATGGTGCTGACCCATCCGGAGTGGCGCCGCACGACTGTGCCCATTGAAACACAGATAGAAATGGCCCAGCTGGGCGTGCTGATCGAAAAAAACTGGTATAACGCAGTGGATGGCTCCGTTTCCGTGGAACAGTTGGCGGCACATCTGGACGCCCTTCCCTGTGGAAGCGTCTTCCTTGCAACCGACCGGGGACAGGCAGATGGGGGTCGGCCTGCCAAGGAGTTCCTGTCCGCCTTGGAGCATATGCTCCGGTGCGGTGTGGAAGAGGCGCGGCTTGAGGCCGCGGTTCGGCTCACGCCCAGGCTTGTATTGGGGCCCATGGGCGATGGCACGGAGAGAGGGCGGGCCGCTGGCGAAAGAAACGGATAGGCGAATCTTCGGCCAGGTAATCATAGCGCAATGGAAAAGCGGACCGGGGGGCAAAATGCCCTCCGGTCCGCTTTCTGAAAAAGAAAACGCCGTCCGCCTGCCAAGAGCAGGCGGACGGCCGAAAAGACCGCGGCAGCAAGACTTACTGGAGAATATTCAGCACCAGGGTCAGCACGATAAAGACGGCGCCCACCCACTTGGTGGCGCGGGCCAGTTTGGCGTCCATGGTCTTTGCCTGGTTTTTTGCCATGAAGGAATCGGCCACACCGCCGATGCTGCCGGACAGGCCGGCACTCTTACCGGACTGGAACAGGACAATCAGAGTAATGGCCAGGCCGCAGAGCAATTGAAGAATCGTAATTGCCAAAGTCATAATGGATAACCCTCCAAAAATTTTAATCCATGCGCGAACGCAGACATATCACAGACTTAAATGTTACCATAGAAAACCTTGATTTTCAAGTGGGAAAAGCAGTTTTTTTCAGATTTTTGGGAACAGGCTGAAAAGTTTCTTGCCTCACATGAAACAAATGTTTGCTTTTTTGGCGCGGCTGTGGTACACTGAAAAAAAAGATACGGGAGGTAGTCGGATGCCGGTGCTTTCTAAGATGCAGCAGAAGATTTACGATTTTATAGAAACCTTTGTTCAGGACCAGGGCTATCCACCCTCCGTGCGGGAGATTGGCGACGCCGTTGGTTTAAAGTCACCCTCCACGGTCCACTTTCATCTGAAGCATCTGGAGGAATTAGGAGTCCTGCAAAAAAGCGCGGGCAAGGGACGGGCCCTGACGCTGGTCGCCCCTCCGAAAAAGAAAGAGGAGCCCCCGGCCCTGGAGGCAGCCATGCGCCTCCGGGAGGAACCGGAAAACCAGATTCCCATTGTGGGCAATGTGGCGGCCGGCAGCCCGATTTTGGCGGAGCAGTGCATTGAGGATTATTTAACCTTTGACACCGGCGGCCGGGGCGATGCGTGCTTTGCCCTGCGGGTGCGGGGTGAATCCATGATCAATGCCGGCATATTAGACGGGGATCTGGTGGTGGTACGCCAGCAGCCGGACGCCGCCAATGGGGAGATCGTGGTGGCGCTCCTGGAGGATGAGGCCACGGTCAAGCGGCTGAGCCGGAAGAACGGACAGACCTGGCTGCTGCCGGAAAATGAGGCCTATCAGCCCATTGACGGGACATATGCCCGGATTTTGGGCAAGGTCACGGCGGTTGTGCGCCGGTATTGATTGAGAAAAAGAGACAGGGGAGTCCCCCTGTCTCTTTTGCGCTCTCTTGACCCGGCAAGCGGCTATTGAGCCAGGTGGATGGTCCACTCCTCCAGGCCGTAGAAGGGATCGGAGGCGGTGGGCGAGAGGCCCTCCACCACATCGGCCTGCGTCAGGACGGAGGTGGTTTTGAAGCACACCGGCAGGATCGGGGCCTGATATTGGAGGTGGCGGCAGAGGGCCTCCATGGCGCTCTGGCGGTCGGCAGCCGCGCCGTAGGCGCTCAGCATCTGGTCTGTCGTAATGTCGCTGTAGCGGCCGTAGTTCAGTGTGCCGCCTGTCCCTATCAGGGAGGAGAGGTCCCAGTCCGGGCTGAGGCGGACCTCCCCATAGTAGAGATCGAACTGTCCGGCCGAGAGGGCCGCGGTAAACTCCTCCCAGGGCAGCGCTTCCACCTCCACGGTCAGATCGTGGACGGACAGTGAGGTGGCGATATACCTGGCCACCGACACCTTAAAGGGATTCTCCCCGTTGACCAGCATGGTCAGCGTGTGGTGGTTTCCGCTGTTCAATCCGGCCGTATTCAGGGCCGACTCAAAGTCCTCATAGGAGTAGGAGCGTTCTAAGTTGGTAGGATAGAGGCTGGAAACCGGGGAGATGGGGAACTGGGCCGGTGTGCCGTGGCCGGACAAAAAGGCGCTGACCGCCGTGGAGCGGTTGATTCCAAGGCCCAGCGCCCGGCGCACAGCCGCGTTGGAGAGCAGGGTATGGGCGGTATTCAGCCCCACATACTGAAAGATAGTGGTGTCGGCGCTGCTGAAAGTGATGCTGCCCGTGGTGCTGATGGTCTTGGAGCCGGTGAGATCGGCGGTAATGAGCTGAATCTCGTGGGAGGTGAACTGATAGAGCGTGGTGTCCATGTCCGGGGACTCCACCAGTTCAATCCGCTCCACCGGAGCGGATTTACCACCCCACCAGGCGGGATTCGCCCGGAGATAGGGGCCGTTTTCATCGGTCATATAGTGGTAGGGCCCGGTGCCCAAGGGTACTGTGTTCTCTTCCGTGCCATGCTTGACGATGGGGATGTCCAACAACGAGGGCAGGGAGGTGTTGGCGGAGGAGAGCACCACCGTCACCACGCTGCCGCTGCCCGTGATGGAGGCGACATCGTCAAAGCGGGCGGCGTAGCGGGCCGAGGTGCGGGCGCGGTTCAGCTGGGCGGCCACATCCGCGCCGGTGAGCTCGGAGCCGTCGCTGAAGGTCACCCCGGTACGCAGGGTAAAGGTAAAGGTCAGCTTTTCGGCATTGTAGCTGAACTCGTCGCAGAGGGATTTCTGGGGCGAGAAGGTCTCGTCCAGGCGAAAAAGCCCCTCGTACAGCAAAGAACCCACCGTCTGCTGGATTCCGTCGGCGCATGTGATGGGATCCAGTGTCTGATCCGGAAGATAGGGCAGCGCGAACTGCTCCGGCAGGGCCGCGGGTTCCTCCGTCTCCGGAGGTTCCTCGCTGGAGTCAATGACAGTGGTGTCGCCGGGCAGCACCTCTCCTTCGCTCCAGCAGCCGCTGAGCAAAAGAACCACTGCCAGAGCGACGGCGCTCAGACGGATTCGTCTCATGATATTCCTCCAAAGAAAGGGCGGCAGGAGAAAAGACTCCCTGCCGCCCGGCTTGTCAATTCAGCGCGATCATGGCCGCCTGAGCGCCCCGGACGTTTCCAACCTTGCGGTAAGACCAGAAGAGGTCTGTCCGGCACGCGGTGCACAGATCGCAGATGTCCACCTGGCCGGAGGGCACGCCCAGGTCCAGAAGCCACCTGGCGTTGAGTCCCTTCAGGTCCACATGCCACTTTGGGCCCCGGCGCTGGAAAAAGGACTCGGCCTCCATGCCAAAGGCAGAGCGCATGGCCTGGGGGACGTCGTCGTCGGTTTCAAAGCAACACTGGCCGATGGAGGGGCCGAAGGCGGCGCGCAGATTCTCCGGCTTTGCGCCGTAGACGCGGCCCAGCTCCAAAGCGGTTTTGCGGAGGATTCCGTTGGCCACGCCCCGCCATCCGGCGTGGACGGCGCCCACGCATCTTGTGACGGGGTCATAGAGGAGGGCGGTGCCGCAATCGGCGGAGAAGACCGCCAGTGCAAGGCCCGGCACATTGGTGATGATGGCGTCGGTGAGGTAGTCCCGCTCCCGGAACAGCCCCTTGCCCGCGTCCTCCTCCGAGGCGATCAGCACATGGTCCTCGTGGACCTGGCGGGAGAGGACCGTGCGTCCGGCGTCCACGCCGATGGTGCCGCAGAACCGGCGGTAATTTTCCAGCACATGGCCCATGTCGTCGCCCCGGCCCACCCCTAAGTTCAGGCTGTCCCAGGGCGGAACGCTGACGCCGCCCAGGCGGGTGGAAAAGCCGTGGGCGATTCCGCCGCAGCGGTCCAACAGGGGAGAGGTGAGATAGGTGAGCTGCCCCACCGTGCGATTGGTAAAGGTCATAGGCGCCTCCTGATCGAAGTCTGCGCCCAGGATCACCGGCCGCAGCAGTTCTTGTACTTCTTGCCGCTGCCGCAGGGGCAGGGATCGTTGCGTCCAATCTTCTGGACCTTGCGGGGCTGCTTCTTGGGCGCGGTGCCGTCGCCGCCCACATTTTCCACCATGCCCTTGGCCACGCGCTCACGCTTGACCTCCTCGTTGCTCTTGAGGCGCACGGAGTAGAGGCGCCGCACCGTCTCCTCCTGAATGGCGGCGATCATCTCCTCGAACATGCTGAGGGACTCCTGCTTGTAGGCGATGACCGGGTCCACGTTGCCGTAAGCCCGCAGGCGGATGCCCTGCTTCAGGTCGTCCATGGCGTCGATGTGCTCCATCCAGTACTCATCCACCACACGGAGCATGACCACGCGCTCCAGCTCCCGCATGATGGGAGAGGTGATCTCCTGCTCCTTTTGCTCGTAGTAGCGGGCGGCCTCCGACTGGAAGAGCTCGATGAAGTCCTGGGCGGTCTTGTCGGCGATGTCCTCCTCGCCCAGCTTCACGGCGTACTTGGGGAAGTAGGTGCCCTCCAGGCCGCGGAGCATCTCCCGGTAGCCGGCGATGTCCAGGGCGGACTGCTCGCCGAAGGCGTGGTTGACGTGATTTTCAATGGCGGTGGAGACCATGCCCTGGATGATGGGTTGGATGTCCATGCCGTCCAGGACCTTCTGACGCTGAGAGTATATGATCTCACGCTGCTTGTTCATGACATCGTCGTACTCCAGCACCGACTTACGGGACTGGAAGTTGCGGGACTCCACGGTGGTCTGGGCGTTTTCAATGGCGCGGGTGAGCATCTTGCTCTCAATGGGGGTATCCTCGTCCAGGTCCACCTTCTCCATCATGGCCTGGATGCGCTCACCGCCGAACAGGCGCATCAGGTCGTCCTCCAGGGAGATATAGAACCGGGTCTCACCGGGGTCGCCCTGGCGGCCGGCGCGGCCGCGGAGCTGGTTGTCGATGCGGCGGGAGTCGTGGCGCTCCGTGCCGATGATGAAGAGTCCGCCCGCGGCCCGGACCTGGTCCGCCTCCGCGTCGATCTCCTGCTTGTGGGCGGCCATGCGCTCGGAATAGAGCTTGCGGGCCTCCAGAATCTCTTCGTTGTCGGTCTCGGCGTAGCCGGTGGCATCGGCAATTACCTCGTCGCTGAAGCCGGCCTTGCGCAGGTCCGCCTTGGAAAGGTACTCGGCGTTGCCGCCCAGCATGATGTCGGTGCCGCGGCCGGCCATGTTGGTGGCCACGGTGACGGCGCCGAACTTGCCGGCCTGGGCCACGATCTCCGCTTCCTTCTCATGGTTTTTGGCGTTGAGCAGATTGTGGGGGATGCCCTCTTTGACCAGCATCTTGGAGAGATTTTCGTTTTTCTCAATGGACACGGTGCCCACCAGAACGGGCTGGCCCTTGGCGTGGCATTCCTTGATCTGGCTGATGACCGCCCGGTATTTGCCGTTTTCGGTCTTATAGACCACATCCTCATTGTCCACGCGGGCGTTGGGACGGTTGGTGGGCACCTCGATGATGTCTAAGTTGTAGATGGTGGCGAACTCCTCCTGCTCCGTGAGGGCCGTACCGGTCATACCGGAGAGCTTGCGGTAGAGGCGGAAGTAGTTCTGGAAGGTGATGGTGGCCAGGGTCTTGCTCTCCCGTGCCACGGTGACGTGCTCCTTGGCCTCGATGGCCTGGTGCAGTCCCTCGGAGTAGCGGCGGCCGAACATCAGACGGCCGGTGAACTCATCGACGATGATGACCTCGCCGTCCTTCACCACATAGTCGATGTCCTTCTTCATCACGCCATGGGCCTTGATGGCCTGGTTGACGTGGTGGGCCAGGGTGGAATTCTCCGGGTCGGAGAGGTTGTCCACATGGAAAAACTCCTCCGCCTTGGAGATGCCCCGGGCGGTGAGCATGGCGGTGCGGGCCTTTTCATCCACGATGTAGTCGGCGTCGATGTCGGAGGCTTCCTCCTCCTTGTTGTCCACCTCGGTGACCACCTGCTTTTTCAGCCGGGCCACAAACATCTCCGCCATGTCGTAGAGCTGGGTGGACTTGTCGCCCATGCCGGAGATGATCAGCGGGGTGCGGGCTTCATCGATGAGGATGGAGTCCACCTCGTCCACGATGGCAAAGGAGTGGCCGCGCTGGACCTGCTCCTGGGCATAGATGGCCATGTTGTCCCGGAGGTAGTCGAAGCCCATCTCGTTGTTGGTGCCATAGGTGATGTCGGCGTCGTAGGCGGCTTTGCGCTGCTTGTTGTCCAGACCATGGATGATGAGGCCCACCTTGAGCCCCAAGAAGCGGTGGACTTTCCCCATCCACTCGCTGTCGCGCTTGGCCAGGTAGTCGTTGACGGTGACGATATGGACGCCGTTTCCGGACAGGGCGTTCAGATAAGCTGGCAGTGTGGCCACCAGAGTCTTGCCTTCACCGGTCTTCATCTCGGCGATGCGGCCCTGGTGCAAAACGATACCGCCCACCAGCTGTACCCGGTAGGGCCGCAGCCCCAGTACGCGGTCGGCGGCCTCGCGGACAGTGGCAAAGGCCTCGGGCAGAATATCGTCCAGCGTTTCCCCATTCTGGAGGCGCTCTTTGAACTGCGCGGTTTTTGCGCTGAGCTGTGCGTCGGTCAGGCCGCGGTATTCGTCTGCCATGGCCTCGATTTTATCCACAATGGGATAGATCTGCTTCAGCTCGCGGTCGCTGTAGGTGCCGAAGACTTTCCTGAAAAGACCCATTTTATGAAAACATCCTTTCCAATCCCGCTTGCGCGGGACAGAGTAATCAACAAATTTACTATTTTAATAGGTATCCGATAAAATAGCAAGTGTAGCATATCACAAGTTCCTGTAGAATGCAAAGAAAAATCGGGCATGGAGGAAAAAGTTCACAATTGAGAAAAGAATCCGTTCAGGGGCAGGGCCAGACTGCCGCTCTCGCCCCTGCGTACCTCGCCGGTAATGGTCAGCGTGTCCACCCGGCCGTCCTTCCACCCCGCGCGCACCTCGATGATGCCGCCCGGCTGGCGCAGGGCCACGGTATAGGGCGCGCCGGTGCGCTGGGCCAGATAGCAGCCGATGGCGGCGCTGCCGCTGCCGCAGCCGCGCTCCCACACAGAGGTATGGGTGGCGGCCACATAGACCAGTGGGGAGAATGAGAAGGCTTCCTCGTCAAAGAGCAGGATGCCGGCGGCGTCAGCCTTCAAAGCGGCGCACAGCAGCGCCGCGGCCTCCTCCGCCTGGGGGCGGGTGAACGCGCCGGCAGGCACGATGCAGTGAACGATGCCGGGGAAGAAGGCGGCGGGGCAGGAGAGCATCCGGTCCCCGGCCACCACGTCGATCTCCCGGATGTTCTCCGGCAGAGGCATGTCCACCGTGCCCAGACAGCACTCGGTCCCCATCTGCACATGGCAGGTCAGAATCCCGGATTCACCGGAGACCTCCATGGGGATATCCGCCGCGCCGCCGGGGGCCAAACCGTCCTCCCAGGCCAGCAGCGCGGCCAGGGCCATGGCGGCGTTGCCGCAGAACTCTCCGCCCATCATCTGCAGCCGGGCCCGGGCACCGCGCGCCGAAGCGCTCTCAAGGAATCCCACCTGCTCCGCGTCGGGGTTGCTGCGCAGCAGCAGCTGCGCCACCGCGGGCTGAGCGGAGCGGGGTACGGCGGTTCGGACCAGCAGCGTGGTGTTCTTGGTGGGGTCAAGGGTGATATAGGAAATCTCCATGGTGATCAGCGTCCTCCAGACATGCCTGTGGGGACCAGGCGAATTCGACTCTCTTTTCCAATATTTGCAGGAATTTTAAAATTATACTATAAGAGGGGAAAAAAGTCACGTACTCTTTCCGGAGGTCCCTTTTACCTTTTGTGTTGCTGAGATGCAACTTTGTCGATTTCACCAATAATCCTTATTGTGGACAGTTCAGTGGTATAGTAAAATAGAATTTGAAAGGAAGGATATTCAAATGAAAAAATATGAATATAAGGTAATCACGATTGCAACAGTTCTGGCTATGACTACAAAACAGTTTGAAAAGACGGCTCAGGAGTTTGAAACACATCTAAACGAGCTGGGGGCGGATGGCTGGGAGCTGGTTCAACGCATGGATAGTTTCTTTTTCTTTAAGAGAGCCGTTGAATAAATTTTAGAGTTATCGGGGAGCCACCAGTTTTAAGGCGACTCTCCTTTTTTGTCTATTTTAACAAATGATTTGGGGAATCGGACAGTAACAACACCAAAGGTAAAAGGGAGTTCCGGAGCGGCTGTGGCAAGCTGTAACTGTTTTTGGGAAGATTGTAACCGGATGTCGATTGAATTGTCTTTTGGAACATGGTACCATGGGCGCAAATCAAACCATAGAAAAAGATTTGGGGTGCATTGCGTTGACGATCAGAGGACATGGAAAGCGCGCGCTGCTCATGCTGATGGGATTAACCCTCTGCCTGACCTGTTTGAGCGGGTGCGGAACAGCCGGGCAGACGCCGCCCGGGGAGGAAAGCGGCTCCGCATCAGGTGAGACGCTGCCCGGGGAGGAGCCGGAGGATCAGGAGAAGACGCTCCCGGACGCGCTGCCATTGCAGTTCGTGTTTGCCAGCGGCGCCGGCGCGTGGGGAACCGCCCTTACGCTGGACCGGGACGGCTCCTTTGCAGGTGAGTACCGCGATTCCGATATGGGGGTGAGCGGCGGAGGGTATCCCAACGGCACGGTCTATATCTGTACGTTCAGCGGCCGGTTTGAAGAGATCGAACAGGTGGACGACACAACATACTCCATGAAGTTAGGTGAGATCAGCCTTGAAGACGAGCCGGGCAGGGAGTGGATCGAGGAGGGATTCCGGTATGTGGCCTCAGCCCCCTACGGAATAGAGGGCGGGGAGACCTTTTTCCTCTACACGCCGGATACGCCCCTTGACGATCTTCCGGAGGAGTTTCTGAGCTGGTGGCCCGACAACTGGCGGAAGGAGACGGACGGCTTGGACACCCTGGGCTGCTATGGAATTCACAACCAGGAGACGGATGACGGGTTCTTTGCCGCCGAATCAGGCAAAGGGCGTCCGACAGCGGCATACGACGCCAATGGGGACGGCGTCCTCCAGACATCAGAGTTTCCGGTGCCAACCGGCGAGGCCTTCGGGCTGGAGGGAGAGGACGCGGCGCTCTACAGCGCGGTGGCAGCTTACGCCATTGAACAGACGCCGGTTGATCCCAGGGACACCATGCTCATCCTGCCCTCTTTAAGGGTCTTTGGGGAATATGAGGGGGAAAACGGGGAAAAGAACTATGTCTGCGGCTTTTTAAAGCGGTATTACTATGACCTGGGAGCAGGCTTGGAAGACCCCCAAAATCCGGTATACAGCAGCAGCGGCGGGGCGGGAAACCCGGCCCGCGTCACACTCTCAGCGGATGGGATGCTGACGGACTTTCAGGAGACCTATGACGGCGCGGACAACACAGGGCGCATTGAGGAGCTGTGCGGCCCGCTCAGCGGCCTGGCGGACGCGCTGAACAGCGGGACGGAGCTGCCGGAGGGGGAGCGGGAGCTGACGCCAAGGGACGACACGCTGCTGCGGATGTATCTAAACTACTATTTTTCTGAAAATTGACGGGAACGGGGGAGGGGAGCCTCTCCCGTTTTCCATCGGCTGTGCAAACCGCGGGGCGGTCGGAGAGGGAGGCTTGCCCGGCGGAGTTTTTCCGCCGCTGCGGCGGGAATCCGCCCCGCTTTTTTGGACCGGACGGGAAAAGAGCGGTGGAAGGGGGGCGTCATCCGCACCCTGAGGGATGCGATCGAGATCGTTTTGACCGAATGAGATGCAATCTCACTTGCCCTCGTCCGGGAAAGGTGTTACACTGTGGAAAAACAGTGCGGGATGCTGTTTTCCACCATGGCTGTCCAGCCTGGACGACTGCCGCCGGCCGAGCCGGAGGCCAGCGGTCCGGTTTTGGGCGTGTCCGGGAGAAATCAGGACCGCGGCCACAGACCGCGGTTCCATCAAAATAAGGAGGACGACCCATGAAGCTGAGTTTTTACGGAGCAGATCAATGCGTGACCGGCAGCTGTCACTGCCTGGAGGTAAACGGCAAGAAGATTCTTGTGGATTGCGGACTGCAGCAGGGACGGGACGAGGTGGACAACCAGAGCCTGCCCTTCGCCCCGGGGAACATCGACTATCTGCTTGTAACCCACGCCCACATCGACCATTCGGGACGCATCCCCATGCTGGTCAAGCAGGGGTTCCAGGGCCGAATCCTGACCACCCGGTTGACCGCGGAGCTGTTGAACATCATGCTGCTGGACTCCGCCCACATTCAGGAGCAGGACGCCGAGTGGAAAAACCGCAAGGGCGAGCGCTCCGGCGCGGCCCATGTGGAGCCGCTCTACACCATCGAGGACGCCCAGCGGGTGCAGGAATATGTGACCACCTGTGAGTACGGCCAGGTGGTGGAGCTGTGCGAGGGCGTTGAGGTGGAGTTTGTGGACGCCGGCCACCTGTTAGGCTCGGCCTGCGTGGCCATGGACCTGAAGGAGGGGGATGTAAAAAAGCGCATCGTCTTCTCCGGCGACTTAGGCAACATCAAGCAGCCCATCATCCGCGATCCGGTCCATTTCCAGGGCGCCGACTACGTGGTGATGGAGTCCACCTACGGCGACCGCAACCACACGGAGGTGTGGAGCTACACCGACGATCTGGCGAAGATCATCGACGAGACCATGGCCCGGGGCGGCAACGTCATCATCCCCTCCTTTGCCGTGGGCCGCACCCAGGAGCTTTTGTATTTTATCCGGGAGATCAAGGATCAGCATATGGTCAAGTCCAACCCGGACTTTGCGGTGTACATCGATTCGCCTCTGGCCAAGCGGGCCACCACCATTTTCACCGGAGACCTTCAGGGCTATCTGGACGACGACGCGCTGAAGCTGGTGAAGGACGGCACCCACATGTTCAACTTCACCAACCTCCGCATGACGGAGACCAGCGAGGAGTCCAAGGCCCTCAATGAGGACCGGACGCCCAAGGTCATCATCTCCGCCTCCGGCATGTGCGACGCGGGCCGCATCCGCCATCACTTAAAGCACAACCTGTGGCGGTCGGAGTGTACGGTGGTGTTTGTGGGCTATCAGGGCGAGGGAACCCTGGGCCGCCACCTGCTGGAGGGGGCGGAAAGCGTCAAGCTCTTCGGCGAGGAGATCGCTGTCAGGGCCCAGATCGTCAACTTCCACGGCCTCAGCTCCCACGCCGACCGGGACCATCTGCTCAGCTGGATTCAGGACTTCAAGGCGCCAAAGCCGGAGCACGTGTTCGTGGTCCACGGCGACCGGGAGGTGGCTCCCTTCTTCGCCCAGACACTCTGCGGCCTGGGCTTTGAGGCCCATGCGCCCCAGTACACCGAGGTCTACGATCTGGCGGCCAACCGCCAGCTGGAGGTGGGCTACCTGCCCGAGCGGAAGGCAAAGCCCTTCGACGGCGCACCCAAGACCTCCTCGGCCTACCAGAGCCTTGTGTCCGTGGGCGAGATGCTCATGGAGCTCATCCGCCGCAGCCGGGGACGGGACAACAAGAGCCTTGCCTCCTTTGCGGATTCGCTGCGTAAGCTGATTGAGAAATGGGACGTTTGATCAAAAACTCCATCCACCGCGTCCGCATCGAGGGCTACACCAGCGAGGGGCTGGGGGTGGCCCGGATCGACGGCCTGGCGGTCTTTGTCCGCGCCGCTCTGGCGGGGGAGACCTGTGAGGTCCAGATTCTCAAGGTGCTGAAAAACTGTGCCTTTGCCAGAGTGGTGGCGGTGGAGGAGCCCTCCTCCCACCGCCGGGAGCCGGACTGCCCCTTGTACGGCCGCTGCGGCGGCTGTGATTTCCGCCACATGGACTACGAAGAAGAGCTTCGGGCCAAGCGCCAGCGGGTCCAGGACGCGCTGAATCGCTTGGGCGGCCTAAATGTGGAGGTGGAGGAAATCCTTGGGGCGGAGGAGCCTCTGCACTACCGCAACAAGAGCCAGTACCCGGTCTCCGCTCAAGGCAGCGTGGGGTTTTATCGCTCCCGCAGCCATGACGTGGTCCCGGTGGAGCGCTGCCTGATCCAGCACCCGGCGGCGGACGACACCGCCGGCGCCGTCCGTGCCTGGATGGAGTGCTGGGGCGTTTCCGGGTATGATGAATCAGCGGGCACGGGGCTGGTGCGCCATGTTTACGTGCGGGTCAACCGCCGGGGCGAAAGCCTCTGCTGCCTGCTGGTCAACGGGGAGAAGCTGCCTCATGAAGCGGAGCTGGTGGAGGAAGTGCGCTCCGCCGTTCCCGCCACGGTGGGCGTGGTGCTGGGCGTCAACAAACGCCGGGGGAACGTGATCCTGGGCCAGAGCTACCGTACGCTGTGGGGCTCGGCGGTCCTGACGGACACCATGTGCGGCCTCATCTTCCAGCTGTCCGTGCCCTCTTTCTACCAGGTGAATACGCCACAGGCGGAGCGGCTCTATGACAAGGCGCTGGAATTCGCCGCCCTCACCCGGGAGGAGACGGCTCTGGATTTGTACTGCGGCATTGGCACCATCACGCTGTGCCTGGCCGGCCGGGCCAAGCGGGTCATCGGGGCGGAGATCGTGCCCGAGGCCGTTGAGGACGCCCGGGAGAACGCACGGCGCAATGGCGTGGATAACGCGGAGTTTTTCTGCGGCGACGCCTCGGATGTGGCGGAGCGGCTGCGCGAAGAGGGGCTGCGGCCCGATGTGATCTGCGTGGACCCGCCACGCAAGGGCCTGGCGGCGGATGTGGTGGACACGGTGGCGGGCATGAAGCCCGGGCGGATCGTCTATGTCTCCTGTGACCCGGCCACGCTGGCCAGGGATGCAAGGCGGTTCAAAGAGTTGGGCTACCCCATGGCCCGCGCCGCCTCGGTGGACCTGTTCCCCGGAACGGCCCATGTGGAGACGGTGGCGCTTCTGGCGCCGGAGTAATGGAATCAAAAGGCCGCGGCCCGTAAGGGCCGCGGCCTTTTTTTGTCAGCCCTGTCCGGCCGCGCGCCTGAGGATAAAGTCGGCGAACTGCCGGGCGGCATAGGGCATGGTCTTCCTGTTTTTCCAGGCAAGGGCCACGATCCGTTTCGGCGTCTCCCGGACCGGGCGGATTTCCAGTCCCTGCTCAAACCCCTCCACCACCCGCTGGTAGACCAGAGAGACGCCGAGCCCCTGCCTTGTCATGGCAAGAATAGTGTAGTCGTCATATACTTTGTATTTGACCTGAGGGGTGAGCCGCTGCCATGCAAAAGCGGTCAGCGGCACACTGTATTCCCCTTCATCCAGCAGGATAAAGGACTCCGCCGCCAGTTCGCCAAGGGAGACAACATCCCGTTTTGCCAGCAGATGACCCGGCGGCAGCGCGGCCATCATCTCGTCCTCATACAGTACGGACAGCTCTACTCCCTCCACCGCGTCCCGATTGACAAACCCAAAATCCACACTGCCCTCCCGGATCCACTTTCCAATGCTGTTGTAGTCGCCCTGGCGCAGCACAAAGGTGGCCGCCGGGTAGCGCTGCTGGAAGGACTTCATGAGGGAGGGGAGCAGCGTCCGGCTGATGCTGGTGAAGGTGCCGATGGTGATGGTGCTGTTTTGCAGCCCAGCCATTTCATTTTGCTTTTGCACCAGCGCGTTTTCCGCCGTGTGGATGGCCAGCAGGTACGGATAGTACTGCGCGCCGTCCGGCGTCAGCCGGACCCCGTCTTTCCTGCGCTCGATCAGCGTGACGCCGACCTCCTGCTCCAAAACCCTGACTGTCTGGCTGACTGAGCTTTGGGAATAGCCCAAAAGCTCGGCGGCCCTGGTGAAGCTGTTCAGCTCCACCACCTTGCAGAAAATGCCATACCGGGAAATCATCTCATATGCTCCCTTCTGAGAAATCGAATTTGCTTATACAAATATTATAAACATTAATTTTACCGATGTAAAGAGTTGGGTTATACTGGATCAGCAAGCCGATCAAACGGAAGAAAGAGTGGGTGGAAGATGAGCGGGAACAGTGAGTGCTATTCATTGCGGGCGCGGGACAATCTGGAGGTGTTCCGGGAGGGGATGCGGGACGGTTTTCCCATTGGGCTTGGCTATTTTGCCGTCGCCTTTTCCCTGGGAATTGCCGCGAGGGGAGCGGGACTGACGCCGTTTCAGGGGTTTTTGGCAAGCATCCTCTGCAATGCGTCCGCCGGGGAGTATGCCGGATTTGCCCTGATCGGGGCGGGAGCCACCTATCTGGAGGTGGCGGTGATGACCTTTATTGCAAACGCCAGATACCTTTTGATGAGCGCGGCCATAAGCCAGCGGGTGGAGAGCGGGATGAGCTGGCCCCACCGCATGCTGATGGCGTTTGATATTACGGATGAGCTGTTCGCCATTTCCATCGCGCGGCCGGGGAAGCTCAATCCGAACTACTCGTATGGGTCCGTGGTCGTGGCGTCGCCCCTTTGGGCGGTGGGGACGGCGCTTGGATGCATTGCGGGCAGCCTGATGCCGCCGGGGCTGGTCAGCGCCCTGAGCGTGGCTCTGTTCGGGATGTTTTTGGCTGTCATCATCCCGCCTGCCAGAACGAACAAGGTGATTGCCGGACTGGTGGGCGTGTGCTTTTTGTTCAGCTATGCTGGGGCGCGCCTGCCTCTGGTCTCGGAAGTCTCCGGCGGAACGCGTACCATTGTGCTGACGGTGCTGCTCTCGGCCGGCGCAGCGCTCCTGTTTCCAAGGAAGGAGGAAGAGGCATGACCCGCAATCCCTATCTCTATATTTTGGTCATGGCGGCGGTCAGCTATGGGATCCGGGCGCTGCCGCTGACCCTTCTGCGCAGGCAGATCAGCAGCCGTTTTCTCCAGTCATTTTTATACTACGTCCCATACGTCACGCTGGCGGTCATGACCTTTCCGGCCATTTTGGAGGCAACACAAAGCCCCATCTCCGGCGGGGCCGCGCTGATCGCCGGTATCCTGGCGGCCTGGTTTGGATGGAGCCTCTTTCGGGTCGCCGTCTCCTGCTGCGCGGTGGTGCTGCTTTTGGAGACGCTGGTGCTGTAAGGGGCAGAAGAGGAGATAGGACGGCCCTGCCGAAAAACAAGCGTGCCGCCTTTTGGCGGCACGCTTGTTTTGCATGGGCATCTTCCATCTATCCCGGAAAGGGACAGCTTTGCAGACCGTGTTTTGTGCAGTAGAGATACAGCGTTCCGCCCCGTTCGGCCATGGGCAGACGGACCTCCGCGCCCTGTTCCGGATAGAGCCGCACCAGTATTACCCGGTTGTCGCGGACGTGGGCCGCAAAGGCGATGAAGTGGTCCTTTTCCATGGGATGGGAGAAGGTGACATAGTACTCGACGTCTAAATCCTGCACGGCGGGGCGGTGCCGCTCGTCGCACAGGGCGCTGGTCAGGGGGCTGAGCTTTCGGCCGCAGCAGGAGAGGGAGGCCCGGCCCGTGCTGGTCAGGATGTTGCCGCAGACGGGGCAGACATAGAACCGGGTCCGGTCTAACTTTCCCACATCGGGCCGGTTTGGCGACAACTCCCCTTGAAGCAGCTTGTGGAGATCCGCGCCCAACTGGGCACAGAGGCTGTCCCACAAAGAGAGGTCCGGGCACCCCTGGCCGCATTCCCATTTGGAGACCGTCTTGTTGCTGATGTGGAGCTGCTCCGCCAGCTGGCGCTGGGTCAGTCCCTTTTCTCTGCGCAGCTGGGCAATTACCTGCCCGACTTTTTTATAATCCATTTCTGTCCTTTCCGGCGGACGCTACTTCCAGAGCAGCGACGCCTGGGGGTCCTCGGCAAGGCATTGGTCCAGAAGCTTTTTGAGCTCCGGCATATGGTCCTTGCGGGGGTCGTCGTATTCCAGCGTGCGCATCACCAAGCGCTCGAATCCGGCCTCGCCGTACTGGCTCCACAGCGACTGGAGGCGCCGGTTGGGATATCCTCCGGAGGACAGCTTGAAGCAGACGCTGTTGAACCCCGAAGGGATGTCTTTGGAAATCCCAAGGAAGGACTCCCCGGTGGCGGTGCAGCGCAGGGAGATCACGCCCATGTCTGGGCAGCGGTTTTTATATGCGTCCAAAAGCTCTTTTTTTCGCTTTGCATCCATTTGATTCACCTCTTGCCTGATTGTATCGGAAGACGGCTGCAAAATCAATCCACGCTTCGTGGACAAAAAAAGCGGGCCATGCTATACTGAAAAAAACGCGGCAAAGCCGCGAAGGGAGGCTGCAATGGGAGACGATCGGGAAAAGCGGGACGGGGAGATGCTGCCGGAATCCGGCCGGTGTGCGCCGGAGGCGGGAAGTGAGGGCGCGCTCTGCTGCCCAAAGTGCGGCAGCGCGTGTGTGGAACCCATCGATCCAGCGGTGCGGGGCATGAGGTCTTTTTTCTTCGGCTATGCCAGCACAAAGGGGCAGGCCCGGTTTCAGTGTAAAAATTGCAGGCATAAATGGTGAGCCGGGTGCGCGTCCCGCGGCCTGTCCGCCGCAGCCTTTTGGCAGTTAGCGATGGCGCAGGATGTTGTTTTTGCAGTTGATTTTCGTTCGCCGCCAAGGGGCGGATCAGACGTGGAAAAAGAAAAGCCGCCCGGCCGGGGCGGCTTTTTGCTCAGGAGTCCAGTACCGGCGGCTCCGGCTCGTTCGGATCATCCGGCTGGGCGGCGCGGCGCTCCAGACGGCGCATGGCCCACAGGAAGCAGAGGATGTGGGCGGTCAAGGTGATGGCCCAGGTGATGGGATAGGAGATATACACGGTTTCAATGGTGTGATACTGGGGAATCTGGAAGATTGTGGAGATCCACACCAGCCGCAGCAGGCACGATCCCACCAGAGAGACGATCATGGGCATGACGGAGTAGCCGATGCCCCGCAGGCAGCCAACCATCACATCCATCATTCCGCCCAGCGCATAGGTCCTTGAGATGATCTTCATGCGGTCCAGTCCCGCGGCGATGACAGCGGGGCTCTTGCTGTAAATCTGAAGCAGCGGCGTGCCGCAGAGATACACCAAATTTCCAAACACCACGCCAAGGATCACCACAAAGGCCTGGGAGGCAAGCAGAATCCGGTAGATCCGCTTATACTGCCCGGCGCCGAAATTCTGGCCCGTGAAGGAGATGGAGGCCTGATAAAAGGCGTTCATGGCAAAGTAGACGAAATTTTCAATGTTGTTGGCCGCGGAGTTGCCGGCCATTACCACCTCGCCGAAGGTGTTGATGGAGGATTGGATGACCACGTTGGAAACGGAGAACAATATCCCCTGGAACCCGGCGGGCAGTCCGATCTTGATGATCTGAAGAAAGCTCCTCTTGTGGATGCGCAGCAGCTTGAGATCCAGGCGGATGCCGCCGCTCTCCCGCATCAGGCAGCGCATCACCAAAAAGGCGGAGATGCACTGGGAGACCACGGTGGCGATGGCCACGCCCGCGACGTCCAGATGCAGCGCAATGACGAAGAACAGGTTCAGCACCACGTTGACCACGCCGGCCACCGTCAGATAGTTCAGCGGCCGCTTGGTGTCGCCCACCGCCCGGAGCAGAGCGCTGCCGAAGTTGTAGATCATGGTGGCGGGCATGCCCAAAAAGTAAATCCGGAGGTAGAGGGCGGCCAGGCCCAGCACCTCATCCGGCGTCTTCATCCACACCAGCACCTGCCGGGCGCCAAGGGAGCCCACCAGAGCCAGAAAGAGGCCGCTGACAATGCTCATGAGCATGG
The DNA here is from genome assembly GCF_018919205.1 of Dysosmobacter acutus. Lineage (NCBI taxonomy): Bacteria > Bacillati > Bacillota > Clostridia > Eubacteriales > Oscillospiraceae > Dysosmobacter > Dysosmobacter acutus. Next base: position 2,790,488 of record NZ_JAHLQN010000001.1, on the reverse strand, counting down.
CCGTGTGGACAACCTCGCCCAGCGTTTTGTCGTCGTGGGAGCCAAAGGAGCGGGCGGCCAGCACATTGGCGCCCACGGAGAGACCCACGAAGAGGTTGATGAGCAGGTGAATCAAAGAGGAGTTGGAGCCCACCGCCGCCAGCGAGTTGTCGCCGGCGAACCGGCCCACCACCACAATGTCCGCCGCGTTGAACAGCAGCTGCAACACGTTGGAACACACCAGGGGAAATGCGAACACCAGCATCTTTTTCCAGACAACGCCGGTGCACATATCCATTTCGTAAGTTTTTACCTTCTCTTCCTTTTCCATCTTCTTATCCTTTTTATTTTTTCTTTCAGTTTACCACCCTTTTACAAATGATGCAATTCACTCTGCAAGAAAAATAGCGGCTCACGCTGTTTTTACGCGCATGATTCCGGCTCTGCCGGAGACGCGTGAAGAGGAAGAAGCGATTTGGATTGAAAAGGGCCGCTTGATTTGATATGATGAAAAGCAATGCTTGAAGCTGCTTTTACGGCATGGGTCGGGGCGGTCCGTGCCTCGAAATACAGAGGCCGGCGTTCTGCCGGCTGATTGACGCAAACCAATGAGGGAAAGGGTGAGGAGCTTGCTGAAACGCCAGATTGGACACTTTGTGCTGACCGTGGCCGCTGTGGGCGTTTTCATGCACTTTTTCGGCGAGTCGCTTCCCCGGGACCGGTTTCACTATGACCGGTTCCCCTACCGCAGTTATAGCTGGGAGGAAAATGGGAAATTCTATACGAGGCTGAAGATTGAAAAATGGAAGGACCGCCTGCCCGACAAGAGCAGGTTCGTCAAATCCACCGTGCGGAAAAAGTTAGGCGGGGACCGCTCCGCCGCCCATCTTCTGCGGCTGGTCCAGGAGACCTGCGTGGCGGAGCTGACCCACTGGCTGCTTCTTGTGGTGAGCCCGGTGATGCTTGTGACCATGGAGCCGCCGCTGAGCATCTGGGCGGCGGCGCTCTACGGCATTTCCAACCTGCCCTTCATCATGATTCAGCGCTATAACCGGCCGCGCCTGGCGCGGCTTTATCAAACCGCCCGGAGACGGGAGGGAGGAACTTCATGAAGCTTTTGATTTTATCAAGCAACAACGGCGCAGGGCACAATTCCGCGGGACGCGCCATATTGGAGGAGGCCCGCCGCCGGGGGATTGAAGGGGATATGGTGGATGCACTTTCCCTTGACGCGCCCTGGAAGTCCCGGGCCATCTCTGAAATCCACATCCAGGGCGCCCTTCATGCGCCTTATCTCTTTGAGGTTGGAAACTACCTGGCAGAGAAGGACGCCTGGCGGGAAAAACCCTCCGGCTGCTACCGGGCCAACGCCAGATACGCGGACAAGCTGTGGATATACCTGAGCGAGCGCCGCTACGACGCGGTCATCGCCACCCATGTGTTTCCGGCGCTGACCATGACCCACCTCAAAAGGCACATCTGCCGCGACTTACCGGCCTATTTTGTGGCCACGGACTACAGCTGCGCCCCCTATGTCCACGAGACGGAGATGGACGGATACTTTATCCCCCATGTGGCGCTGCGGGGAAAGTTTCTTGCGGCCGGTGCGCCCTTTTCCCGCATCGTGCCCACGGGCATCCCGGTGGTGGAGCAGTTCGTGACCCGCCTCCCCCAGGCGGAGGCCAGGCGCATCCTGAAGCTGCCGGAGGAGGGGAAGATCGTACTGGTGATGACCGGCTCCATGGGCTTTGGGGACGCGGAAGGCCAGGTGCTTGCGCTGTATCGGATGCTGGGCAGAAAAGCGCGGATCCTTGTGATGGGCGGCAACAACGAAAAACTGAAGGAGACACTGCGCCTGGAGTATGATGGCGCCGTCACCGTGCTGGACTACACCCGCGAGGTGCCGCTTTATATGGACGCATCCGACGTGCTCATCACCAAGCCAGGCGGGCTTTCCACCACGGAGTCCGCTGTGTGTGAAATCCCCACGGTGCTCACCACCCCGATCCCCGGCTGGGAGGAGGAGAATGTGGACTTTTTCACCAGCCACGGCCTGGCCCGGTTTGCCACGGAGCCGGAGAACATTGCCCGGCAGGCAAAGCTGCTGTTGGAGGACCAGGACGCCCGGGAGACCATGAAGGCCTGCCAGAGGCGGGAGATCAGCAAACAGGCGGCCGGGGAGATCATGGACTATGTGACGAACCGGCAGCGGTCCCTATTTTAAAAAAGGAGGAATCTGCAATGCGCTTTCAAATGGTACACAACAACCTGAATGTGGCCAGCCTGGCCAAAAGCCTTCCCTTTTACAAAGAAGCCCTTGGGCTGGAGGAGGTGCGCCGGATCAAGGGGGAGGGCTTCACCATCGTCTACCTCAGCAATCCCGAAAGCACCCACCAGCTGGAACTGACGGAGATAGAGGCCCATCCCCAGCCCTATGACCTTGGGGAAAATGAGTTCCATCTGGCCTTTCGCACCGACGAGTTTGAGGCCGCGCTGGAAAAGCACCGCCGGATGGGCTGCGTGTGCTTTGAAAATCCGGACATGGGAATCTACTTTATCTCCGATCCCGACGGATACTGGCTGGAGATCGTCCCCGCGCGATAACGGGAGAAAGGGCGGCGGACGCGAAAAAATGATTGTAATTTCGGTAAAAATCGTGTATACTGAATCATCAAACAGGAAGCTCAGGAGGAGCAGTTGAATGGACAACAGGAGGAGTGGCTATGAACAAGACTGCCCGTTTCGTATTGAAGATCATTGCGGCCAGCTTGGGTCTTGCGGCGATCGTCTGCCTGATCGTGGGCAGCTGGAGCGACATCGGCGAGGGTTGTAAACATGTAAAATGCCGGCTGAGCCGTAAATCGGAGTATGACGACTACGAGGACGAGAAGCTGTACGATTGACAGATGGTGCAAAACGCCTGGATTCAGGGCGCCATAGTGAAAAAAGCTCCGGGAAGGGCCGATCGGCCCTTCCCGGAGCTTTTTTGTTGCAGTCATTTGTCAGCGGAGGAGGATTGAAGCGCCTCCCCGATCAGATGGTTTGCAAGTTCAAAGGCCGTTATCCGCCTTTTTGCAAGCGTGATCTGAGACCGGTATCTATGGGGCTGCTCTTTTGCCTCCAGCGTTTTGACGACCCCTCTCAATTTGTGCAGCGTTGAGTCGATCTGCCGCTTTGCCTCCGCCAGCTCTTTCCTGGAATATGCCATTTGCCTCTCCCCAGCCAAAGCGCTGCCGATTGAATTCGCCACAACGCCTTTTCTTGCCAAAAAAGAAAAAATCCGGAAAAAATCCGGACCTTCCACTGAATTCTCTTGACAAACCAAAAATTACATGCTATCATAAAGCGCTTATGTTTCAAAGCGGAAATGTATCCCCTGCCACGTTACATGTCAAAGATACCACAGGGTGTGGGAAAAAGCAAGAGGAAGTTGTTTGAAATGTAACAACAAGCCCGTGCGTATCAAAAAATGCGCGGGCCTGGCCGGCGGACGTGCGTGCAGATACAGGCAAGGCGGCGCTGCGCCGCTGAAGTCTATGAAGAAAGGTGAAGAACAAGATGGCCAAAGACAAGTATTACGGGAAGACTCTGCGCAAGAACTTTGCCCGGTACGAGGAAGTCATGCCCATGCCGAATCTTCTGGAGATTCAGAAGAAGTCCTACCAGTGGTTTTTGGACACCGGGCTGCGGGAGGTGTTTGCCGATGTGGCGGCAATCACCGATTTCGCCGGCAATCTGGAACTGACGTTCATCGACTACACGATGAATGAGGCGCCCAAGTACGATGTGGAGGAGTGCAAGGCCCGGGATGCCACCTATGCTGCGCCTTTGAAGGTGAAAGTGCGCCTGCGCAACAAGGAGACCGAGGAGATCAAGGAGCAGGAGATCTTCATGGGGGATTTCCCGCTGATGACCCAGTCGGGCACCTTTGTCATCAACGGCGCCGAGCGCGTGGTGGTCTCCCAGATCGTCCGCAGCCCCGGCGTCTACTATGGCAAGGAGATCGATCTGAAGACCGACCTGCCGCTGCTGACCTCCACAGTGATCCCCTACCGGGGCGCCTGGCTGGAGTATGAGACCGACGCCTCGGAGGTATTCTGGGTCCGCATCGATAAAAACCGCAAGCTGCCCATCACCTGTCTGCTGCGGGCTTTGGGCCTGAAGACCAACGAGGAGATTCTGGAGCGTTTCGGCGACGATCCCCGGGTGGTCGCCACGCTGGAGAAGGACCCCTGCACCACCTATGAGGACGCCATGCTGGAGATTTACCGCAAGCTCCGCCCCGGCGAGCCCCCCACGGTGGAGGCCTGCGAAACCCTGATCCACAACCTCTTCTTCGATCCCCGGCGCTATGACCTGTCCATCGTGGGGCGGTATAAATTCAACAAAAAGCTCTCCTTGTGGCACCAGGTGGCGGGCCAGAAGCTGCTTTATCCCGTGGCGGATCCGGCCACCGGTGAAATCCTCTTTGAGGACGGCCACGTGCTGACCACCGCGGAGGCCCGGGAGTTGGACGACATTGGAGTCTATGAGGTGACGGTGGATGTGGACGGAAAGCCCATGAAGGTCTTCTCCAACCACATGTGCGACCTCAGGCGTTATGTGGATTTCGATCCTCTTGCCGAGTGCGGAATCAAGGAGCGGGTGCGCTATGACGTGCTGCGGGAGATTTTGGACAGCGGCGTCGCCGGTGAGGAGCTGAAGGACGCCCTGCGCAGCCGCGCCGACGAGCTGGTGCCCAAGCACATCATTGTGGACGACATTCTGGCCTCCGTCAACTACATGAACGGCCTTGCGGCGGGGCTTTCCACCAGGGACGACATCGACCATCTGGGCAACCGCCGCCTGCGCTGCGTGGGCGAGCTATTGCAAAACCAGTTCCGCATCGGTTTTTCCCGGATGGAGCGGGTCATCCGGGAGCGCATGACCATCCAGGACCTGGATATTGTCACGCCCCAGAGTCTCATCAACATCCGCCCGGTCACCGCGGCCATCAAGGAGTTCTTCGGCTCCAGCCCCCTGAGCCAGTTCATGGACCAGACCAACCCTCTGGCCGAGCTGACCCACAAGCGCCGCCTCAGCGCCCTGGGCCCCGGCGGCCTCTCCCGGGAGCGGGCCAACATGGAGGTCCGCGACGTCCACTACAGCCACTACGGCCGCATGTGCCCCATTGAGACCCCTGAAGGACCCAACATCGGCCTGATCTCCTACCTTGCCACTTACGCCCGGATCAACGAGTACGGCTTCATCGAGGCGCCCTACCGGGCCGTGGACCACGAGACGGGCAAGGTCTCCGACGAGGTGACCTACATGACCGCCGATGTGGAGGACCAATATATTGTGGGCCAGGCCACGGAGCCGACGGACGAAAACGGCTGCCTGACCAATCCCCGTATCACCTGCCGCCACCGGGATGAGATCATCGAGGTGGACCGTGAGATGGTGGATTATATCGACGTATCCCCCCGAATGATGGTTTCCATCGCCACGGCCATGATCCCCTTCCTGCCCAACGATGACGCAAACCGCGCCCTGATGGGCGCCAACATGCAGCGCCAGGCAGTGCCGCTGCTCCGCCCCGAGGCCCCCATCGTGGGCACCGGCATGGAGCACAAGATATGCATCGACTCCGAGGTGGCGGTGCTGGCCGAGGGCGACGGCGAGGTGGCGTCCGTGGATGCACGCCATGTCACCGTCAAATACGACAGCGGCGAAACCAAGGAGTATAAGCTGACCAAATTCCTCCGCTCCAACCACGGCACCTGCATCAATCAGCGGCCCATCGTGGAGGTGGGAGAGCGGGTCCATGGAACGCGGATGGGGGAAAACGGTCAGATGGAGAATCCCACCGTCCTGGCGGACGGGCCGGCCACCGATCAGGGCGAGATCGCCCTGGGCCACAACATCCTGGTGGGCTTTATGACCTGGGAGGGCTACAACTACGAGGACGCTGTGCTGCTCAACGAGCGGCTGGTCCGGGAGGACGTATACACCTCCATCCATATCGAGGAGTATGAGATCGACTCCCGGGACACCAAGTTGGGCCCCGAGGAGATCACCCGGGACATCCCCAACGTGGGCGAGGACGCCCTGAAGGACCTGGACGAGAACGGCATCATCCGCATCGGCGCCGAGGTCCACTCCGGCGACATTCTGGTGGGCAAGGTCACGCCCAAGGGCGAGACCGACCTCACCGCCGAGGAGCGGCTCCTGCGGGCCATCTTCGGAGAAAAGGCGCGGGAGGTCCGCGACACCTCCCTGAAAGTGCCCCACGGCGAGTCCGGCATCATTGTGGATGCCCGGGTCTTTACCCGTGAAAAGGGCGACGAGTTAGGACCCGGCGTCAACCAGGTGGTCCGCGTCTATATCGCACAGCGCAGAAAAATTCAGGTGGGCGACAAGATGGCCGGCCGCCACGGAAACAAGGGCGTCGTCTCCCGCGTGCTGCCCCAGGAGGATATGCCCTTCCTGCCCGACGGCACGCCGCTGGACATCGTGCTGAATCCCCTGGGCGTGCCCTCCCGTATGAACATCGGCCAGGTGCTGGAGGTCCATCTGGGCTACGCCGCCCACAAGTTGGGCTGGAAGGTGGCCACCCCCATCTTCGACGGCGCCAGCATGGAGGAGGACATCTCCGCCGCGCTGGCGGAGGCCGGCCTGGATCCCGAGGGCAAGAGCTGGCTCTTTGACGGCCGCACCGGCGAGCGTTTTGACAACAAGGTCACTGTGGGTTATGTCTATTTCCTTAAGCTACACCATCTGGTGGACGATAAGATTCACGCCCGCTCCACCGGCCCGTACTCCCTTGTGACCCAGCAGCCGCTGGGCGGCAAGGCCCAGTTCGGCGGCCAGCGCTTCGGCGAGATGGAAGTGTGGGCCCTGGAGGCCTATGGCGCGGCCTACACCCTCCAGGAGATTCTGACGGTGAAGTCCGACGACGTCACCGGCCGTGTCCGCACCTATGAGGCCATTGTCAAGGGCCACAACGTGCCCACCCCCGGCGTACCTGAATCCTTCAAGGTGCTGGTGAAGGAGCTGCAGTCCCTGTGCCTGGACATCCAGGTGCTGGATCGCAACGGCAACCTCATCGACCTCAAGGAGGATGAGGACGCCATGGACACCTTCAATCTGGCCCGGATGGACGCGGAGGATGAGCGCAACCGCAGCTTCGCCGACGACAGCGAGTTCCAGGAATCCGGCTTTGACATCGAAGACGTGGAAGAGGGGGACGACGAACCCTTGGAAGACGGCCTGGACGAAGAATAATTTAGAAATCGTCCGTTTCTGAATTAGAATAAGGAGGATTTGCATATGAGCGATATGAGCAATGTCGGCGCCGCCGGCGAGGTTGCTTTTGACGCGATAAAAATCGGGGTCGCCTCCCCTGAAATGATTCATGAGTGGTCCTTCGGCGAGGTGAAAAAGCCGGAGACCATCAACTACCGCACCCTGAAGCCCGAGCGGGACGGACTGTTCTGCGAGCGGATTTTCGGGCCCACCAAGGACTGGGAATGCCACTGCGGAAAGTATAAGAAGATCCGCTACAAGGGCAAGATCTGCGACCGCTGCGGCGTGGAAGTCACCCGGGCCAAGGTCCGCCGCGAGCGCATGGGCCACATCGAGCTGGCTACCCCGGTCTCCCACATCTGGTATTTCAAGGGCATCCCCTCCCGCATGGGACTGCTGTTGGACATCTCTCCCCGCATTCTGGAGAAGGTGCTCTACTTTGCCGCCTATATTGTCACCGACGCCGGCGACACCCCCTTGGTGAAGAATCAGATTCTCTCTGAAAAGGAGTACAGGGACTTCCGGGAAAAGTACGAGGACGACTTTGACGCCGGCATGGGCGCCGAGGCGGTGAAAAAGCTCCTTTGCACCGTGGGACTGGACCCGGAGCAGAGCCGCCGCAAGCTGGAGCTGCTGGATAAGAAGGACCGCACCGGGGAGGAAGAGGCGGAGATAGAGTCCCTCAACGGCCTGGTGAAGCTCTCCGAGGAGCTCCATGCGGAGCTGAAGGACGCCTCCGGCCAGAAGAAGGCCCGGGTAGTCAAGCGCCTGGAGGTGGTGGATGCCTTCCGCCTCTCCGGCAACAAGCCTGAGTGGATGATCATCGACGTGCTGCCGGTGATTCCCCCGGAGCTGCGGCCCATGGTCCAGTTGGACGGCGGCCGGTTCGCCACCTCTGACCTGAACGACCTCTACCGCCGGGTCATCAACCGCAACAACCGCCTGAAGCGCCTCATACAGCTCAACGCGCCGGACATCATCGTCCGCAACGAAAAGCGGATGCTTCAGGAGGCGGTGGACGCTCTGATCGACAACGGCCGCCGCGGCCGCGCGGTCACCGGCGCCAACAACCGGGCCTTGAAATCCCTGAGCGACCTGCTCAAGGGCAAGCAGGGCCGCTTCCGCCAGAACCTGCTGGGCAAGCGCGTGGACTACTCCGGCCGCTCCGTCATCGTGGTCGGCCCTGAGCTGAAGATCTACCAGTGCGGCGTGCCCAAGGAGATGGCCGTTGAGCTGTTCCGCCCCTTCATTATGAAGAAGCTGGTGGAGGACGGAAGCGCCAACAACATTAAGTCCGCCAAGAAGATGGTGGACAAGGGCCGGACCGAGGTGTGGGACGCCCTGGATGAGATCATCAAGGACCACCCCGTCATGCTCAACCGTGCCCCGACCCTGCACCGTCTGGGCATCCAGGCCTTTGAGCCGGTGCTGGTGGAGGGCCGCGCGCTGAAGCTGCACCCGCTGAACTGCACCGCCTTCAACGCCGACTTTGACGGCGACCAGATGGCCATCCACGTTCCCCTCAGCGCCGAGGCCCAGGCCGAGGCCCGTATCCTCATGCTCTCCGCCAACAACCTGCTCCGTCCCCAGGACGGCGGACCTGTCACCGTACCCACCCAGGATATGGTGTTGGGCTCCTACTACCTGACCATGGAGCGTGTGGAAGACAGCATGTCCCAGATGTATCCCGCCGGCGAGGAGCCGGAGGAGTATCATCCCCCCGTGTACCGCAACGAGGACGAGGCCATGATGGCCTACAACGAGCATGCGGTGGGCATCCACGCGCCCATCCGGGTGCGCCGCACCTGTACGGTGGACGGAACCACCTGCACCCGGGTGGTGGGCACCACCATCGGCCGGATCATCTTCAACCGCAACCTGCCCCAGGACTTGGGCTTTGTGGACCGTACCGATCCCGAGCATATGTGCGACTACGAGATCACCTTCCAGTGCGGCAAGAAGCAGTTAGGCCAGATCGTGGACCGGACCATTCAAAAGCACGGCTTCACCATGGCCGCCGAGGTACTGGATGCCATCAAGGCCACGGGCTACAAGTATTCCACCCGCGCCGCCATCACCATCTCCATCGCGGATATGGCCGTACCCGCCAAAAAGTACGAACTCATCAACGAGACCGAGGACCGTGTCCTTGACATTGAAAACCAGTATAAGATGGGCTTCATGACCGACGACGAGCGCTACCGCCAGGTGGTGAGGGAGTGGGAAAAGACCACCAACGACGTCACCGACGCCCTGCAGGCCAGCCTGGACCGCTACAACCCCATCTATATGATGGCCGACTCCGGCGCCCGCGGATCCATGAAGCAGATCCGCCAGCTGGCCGGTATGCGCGGATTGATGGCCAACACCGCCGGCAAGACCATTGAAATCCCCATCAAGGCCAACTTCCGTGAGGGCCTCAGCGTGCTGGAGTACTTTATCTCCTCCCGAGGCGCCCGAAAGGGTCTGGCCGATACCGCCCTGCGCACCGCCGACTCCGGTTACCTGACCCGCCGCATGGTGGATGTCTCCCAGGACGTTATCATCCGGGAAGAGGACTGCGGCGTGGACCACGGCATCGTGGTCAGCGAGATCAGTGAGAACGGCCAGATCATCGAGAAGTTCTCCGACCGCATCCGGGGCCGCTATCCGGTCCACGATATCCTGGATCCCAAGACCGGCGAGGTGCTGATCTCCCATGAGAAGATGATGGATGAGTCCGACGCCAGGCTGCTGGAGGCCCATGGCATCACCTCTGTGGAGATCCGCACGGTGCTGACCTGCCGCGCCCACAGCGGTGTGTGCGCCAAGTGCTACGGCATGAACCTGGCTACCTCCAATCCCGTGGGTCCCGGCGAGGCCGTGGGCATCATCGCCGCCCAGTCCATCGGAGAGCCCGGCACACAGCTGACCATGCGTACGTTCCACACCGGCGGCGTGGCCGGCGGCGACATCACCCAAGGTCTTCCCCGTGTTGAGGAGCTGTTCGAGGCCCGCAAGCCCAAGAAGATGGCCCAGCTGGCGGAGATCGGCGGCAAGGTCAAATTCGAAGCGGCCACCAAGGGCAGCCTGCTGGACATCACCATCACCGCCGAAGACGGCGACACCCGCACCTACTCCGTACCCCACACGGGGTTGCTGGTCAAAGACGGGGATGTGATCGAGAAGGGCACCGCGCTGATGTACGGTGCGCTGAACCCCCACGAAGTGCTCCGCCTGCGGGGCGAGGGCGCCGTGTACAACTACCTGATCCAGGAAGTTCTGCGCGTGTACCGCCAGCAGGGCGTTGACATCAACGATAAACACATCGAGGTTATTGTCCGCCAGATGATGCGCAAGGCCCGGGTGGAGGACTCCGGCGACACCAGGCTGCTCTCCGGCTCCATGGTGGATGTGCTGGAACTGTCCGACGCCAACGAGGAGATCCGCCGCCGCAACGCCGAAGGCGAGACCAACGACCAGGGCGAGCCCCTGCGTGAGGCCCAGGCCACCCAGTTGCTGATGGGTATCACCAAGGCGTCTTTGGCCACGGATTCCTTCCTCTCCGCCGCCTCCTTCCAGGAGACCACCAAGGTGCTGACCGAGGCCGCCATCAAGGGCAAGGTGGACCACTTGGTGGGCCTGAAGGAGAACGTCATCATCGGCAAGCTGATCCCCGCCGGAACCGGCCTGGACGCCTACCGCACCTTTGCCGAGGAGATCGTGCCCGGCGAGGAGCCCCGGCAGGACGATGTTCTGGCAGAGGCATACGTGGACTGAGTTTTCCGCGGCCGCGGGATTGAAGGGTTCATCAGCTTGTTCAGAAAAGGACTGCCCTGTGATTCAACAACGCCCCGCGGCCTTTCAGGCCGCGGGGCGTTGTTCAAAATGGATCAGGGCTTGGGCAGAATGAATTCCTGGGCTCCGAAGGTCTCGCTGGTGACGCTGCCGGCGGGCAGGACAATGACCGGATTGCCGTCGTCATTGAAATAGAATTCCGTGGAGTCGTCTATGGAGACATATTCGGTGAGGGACTTCTCCTCTGTGATGGGGAGATATTTGATGTCCGGATTTTTGTCCATACGGTTCCCCATCTGCATTTCAATGGTGTCCCTGATAAACTTGGCGTAGTCCTCACCGTACAGCTCGGCCAGGGTGGCGGATTCTGAGCTTCCATCACGCTGCGGAGCGGTCAGAGAGGCGGCGCTTTGCGATGCGCTCCCTGAAGAGGCGGGTGCGCAGGCTGCCAAAAGCAGCAGCGCTATGACAAAGGGAAAAATGGCAGGGATTCGTTTCATGTCGGATTCCTCCTTTATTTTGTAAAGCATGATTGCTCTGTACCGGATAGACGGCGGATTGCAAAAAAAAGTTTGAGCTTGCGACCTGGCCGCGGACTGGTCCGATCAACCTGGGGATTCCCAAGAAGTATGAACTATGAACTTGGTAAAGTTCAGGTAAAATGCTGGAGGCGGCGGGAAAATACAGGAAAACCCCGGACAAACCGGACAATTTTTCGCCGTTTCTATTGACGATCCCATCCAGGCGTGATATAATTCTAATCCGCGCGGAATGTTTTCCGTGAATTTCGCCATGCGAATCAGGAGGAATGCTCCATGCTGGAGGAACTGGCCTCCCGGGACAAGGTCATTGGCGTGAAGCAGTCCCGCAGAGCCATCGCCGAGGGGAAGGCGGCCAAGGTGTTTTTCGCCTGCGATGCCGATGGCGCCGTGATAGAGGGCCTGCGGCGCGGCTGTGCCGAACAGGGAGTCCCCACAGAGGAGGACCACAGCATGTCTGAGATAGGCCGCGCCTGCCGCATTTCGGTGGGGGCTGCCGTTGCGGTCCTGCTGAAGTAGTTTTTTTCGGAATATTTTACCGTATTCCGCAAAAAATATAGCCTGATGCGTTTTGCACCGGCAAGAATATCAAAGAAAGGAGAACAGTATGCCTACTTTTAATCAGTTGGTCAGAAAGGGAAGAGAACAGGCTACCTACAAGTCCAATTCTCCCGCCATGCAGTATGGTCTGAACACCTTGAAGAACAAAAACACAGATCTGCCCTCTCCCCAGAAGAGAGGCGTGTGCACCGCCGTGAGAACTGCGACCCCCAAGAAGCCGAACTCTGCACTGCGTAAGATCGCCCGTGTGCGTCTTACCAACGGTTACGAAGTCACCGCCTATATCCCCGGCGTGGGTCACTCCCTGCAGGAGCACTCCGTCGTGATGATCCGCGGCGGTCGTGTCAAGGATCTGCCTGGTGTTCGTTACCACATCATCCGCGGCACGCTGGACACCCAGGGCGTCTCCGGCCGTATGCAGGCTCGTTCCAAGTACGGCGCCAAGAGACCCAAGTCCAAGTAAGGACAAAAATGAAAGCTGTTCCGAATAGGCTGATATAAAAGTAGCAGTCCTCTTTGGCAGCTCACGGAAGGCGGACGCCTTTCGAGTACCTATGAAATCATAGATTATTATGAAGGAGGGAAGCATAGTGCCCAGAAGAGGAAATGTTCCCAAAAGAGAAATCTTGCCCGATCCCATCTACGGCTCCGTACTGGTGACCAAGCTGGTCAACAGCATCATGCTGGACGGCAAAAAAGGCGTTGCTCAGAAGGTTGTCTACGGTGCTTTCGACACAGTGAAAGAAAAGACTGAGAAGGATCCCCTTGAGGTATTCACTCAGGCAATGGAAAATATCATGCCCAGCCTGGAGGTCAAGGCCCGCCGTGTGGGCGGCGCAACCTATCAGGTTCCTATGGAAGTCCGCCCCGCACGGCGTCAGACCCTGGGTCTGCGCTGGCTGACCGCCTATGCCCGCGCCCGCAGTGAAAAAACCATGGCGGAGCGTCTGGCCGGCGAGATTATGGATGCTGCCAATAACACCGGCAGCGCAGTGAAAAAGCGTGAGGATACGCACAAGATGGCCGAGTCCAACAAGGCGTTCGCACACTTCCGCTGGTAAGAGGAGAACAGTATGCCAAGAAAAACACCTCTCCAAAACACAAGAAATATCGGAATTATGGCCCACATCGATGCGGGAAAGACCACCACAACGGAGCGTATCCTGTACTATACCGGTGTGAACTATAAGATCGGTGAGACCCACGATGGTACTGCTACCATGGACTGGATGGCCCAGGAGCAAGAGCGCGGCATCACCATCACTTCCGCCGCCACCACCTGCTTCTGGACCGGTTCCAAGAACCAGTTCCCCCAGACCCGGATCAACATCATCGACACCCCGGGCCACGTGGACTTCACCGTGGAAGTGGAGCGTTCTCTGCGCGTGCTGGACGGCTCTGTGACTGTGCTGTGCGCCAAGGGCGGCGTGGAGCCCCAGTCCGAGACCGTGTGGCGCCAGGCCGACAACTACAAGGTCCCCCGCATGATCTATGTCAACAAGATGGACATCATGGGCGCTGACTTCTACAACGTCCTGCGGATGGTCCACGACCGGCTCAAATGCAATGCGGTGCCCATCCAGCTGCCCATCGGCAAGGAGGACACCTTCAAGGGCATTGTGGACCTGATCGAGATGAGCGCGGACGTCTATTATGACGATCTGGGCAAGGACATGCGTGTGGAGCCCATTCCCGAGGACATGGTGGACCTGGCCAACGAGTACCGCGAAAAACTGATGGACGCCGTGGCCATGGTGGACGAGGAGTTGATGGAGCTGTATCTGGGCGGCGAGGATATCCCCACCGAACGGATCCGCAAGGCCATCCGCGAGGCTACCATCGCCAATGAGATGGTGCCTGTCACCTGCGGCACCTCCTACAAGAACAAGGGCGTGCAGAAGCTGCTGGACGCCATTGTGGATTTCATGCCCGCTCCCACGGATATCCCCGCCATCAAGGGTGTGAACCCCGACAGCGGCGAAGAGGACGAGCGTCCCTCCGACGACAACGCGCCCTTCTCCGCCTTGGCCTTTAAGATCATGACCGACCCCTTTGTGGGCCGCCTGAGCTTTTTCCGCGTGTATTCCGGCCATCTGACCACCGGCTCCTCCGTGCTCAACAGCACCAAGGGCCAGAAAGAGCGTATCGGCCGCATTCTGCAGATGCACGCCAACCACAGAGAGGACATCGACGAGGTGTTCTCCGGTGATATCGAAGCCGCCGTGGGTCTGAAGAACACCACCACCGGCGACACCCTCTGCGATGAAAAGCACCCCATCATCCTTGAGTCCATGGAATTCCCCGATCCCGTCATCCGCGTCGCCATCGAGCCCAAGACCAAGGCCGGTCAGGAGAAGATGGGCGTTGCGCTGATGAAGCTGGCTGAGGAGGATCCCACCTTCAAGACCTGGACCGATGAAGAGACGGGCCAGACCATCATCGCCGGCATGGGCGAACTCCATCTGGAGATCATCGTCGACCGTCTGCTCCGCGAGTTCAAGGTGGAGGCCAATGTGGGCGCTCCCCAGGTCGCCTATAAGGAAACCATCAAGAAGGCCGTGGACCAGGATACCAAGTACGCCCGCCAGTCCGGCGGTAAGGGCCAGTACGGCCACGTCAAGATCCACGTGGAACCCAACGAGTCCGGCAAGGGCTATGAGTTCGTCAATGCCGTGGTGGGCGGCGCCGTGCCCAAGGAGTATATCCCCGCCGTGGACGCCGGTATTCAGGGCGCCATGTTGGGCGGCGTGCTGGCCGGGTATCCGGTGGTGGACGTCAAGGTCACGCTGTTCGATGGCTCCTACCACGAAGTCGACTCCTCCGAAATGGCGTTTAAGATCGCGGGTTCCATGGCCTTCAAGGAGGCTATGCGCAAAGCCGATCCCACGCTGTTAGAGCCCATCATGAAGGTCTGTGTCATCGTCCCCGACGAGTATATGGGCGACGTCATCGGCGATCTGAACAGCCGCCGCGGCCAGATCCAGGGCTTTGAAGCCCGTCCCGGCGCTCAGCAGATCGACGCCTTTGTGCCTCTGGCCGAGATGTTCGGCTACGCCACGGACCTCCGCTCCCGTACCCAGGGCCGCGGTCAGTACACCATGGAGCCCTCCCACTATATCGAAATCCCCAAGAGCATCCGGGATAAGATCGTGGAGACCCGCTCCGCCGGGAAGAACGAGTAAAAAACAGTTGCTTTTCCCCGCGATTTACTGTAAAATGGCAACGATAACGAATTTTATCTTGCTGAATGTTTGAAATCGTAATTTGTTAGGAGGATTTTTCAAATGGCTAAGCAGAAATTTGAGAGAACTAAGCCCCATGTCAACATTGGCACCATTGGTCACGTTGACCATGGTAAGACCACTCTGACCGCTGCCATCACCAAGTGGCTGTCCCTGCAGGGCAAGGCCCAGTTTGAGGCTTATGATTCCATCGATAAGGCTCCCGAGGAGAAAGAGCGCGGCATCACCATCAACACCGCTCACGTGGAGTATGAGACCGAGAAGCGTCACTATGCTCACGTTGACTGCCCGGGCCACGCCGACTATATCAAGAACATGATCACCGGTGCCGCGCAGATGGACGGCGCCATCCTGGTCATCGCCGCCTCCGACGGCCCCATGGCCCAGACCCGCGAGCACATCCTGCTGGCCCGCCAGGTGGGCGTGCCCGCCATCGTTGTGTTCCTGAACAAGTGCGATCAGGTGGACGACGAGGAGCTGATCGAGCTGGTGGAGATGGAAGTCCGCGAGCTGCTGAGCAAGTATGAGTTCCCCGGCGATGATATTCCCATCATCCGCGGCAGCGCTCTGAACGCCCTGATCTGCGAGTCCAGCGATCCCGCCGCTCCTGAGTATGCCTGCATCAAGGAGCTGATGGACGCTGTTGACGACTATATCCCCACCCCCGCCCGCAACGACGACCTGCCCTTCCTGATGCCTGTTGAGGACGTGTTCACCATCTCCGGCCGCGGCACCGTGGCAACCGGTCGTGTGGAGCGCGGCGTTCTGAAGCTGAGCGAGGAAGTCGAGATCGTCGGCCTGTCTGACGAGAAGAAGAAGACCGTCGTCACCGGCATCGAGATGTTCCACAAGCTGCTGGATTACGCTGAGGCCGGCGACAACATCGGCGCCCTGCTGCGCGGCGTTGCCAAGACTGACATTGAGCGCGGTCAGGTTCTGTCCAAGCCCGGCTCCATCCATCCCCACACCAAGTTTAAGGGCCAGGTTTACGTCCTGTCCAAGGATGAGGGCGGCCGTCACACCCCCTTCTTCAACAACTATCGTCCCCAGTTCTATTTCCGTACCACCGACGTGACCGGCGTCATCTCCCTGCCCGAGGGCGTTGAGATGTGCATGCCCGGCGACAACGTGGATATGAATGTTGAGCTGATCACCCCCATCGCCATTGAGAAGGGCCTGCGTTTCGCTATCCGTGAGGGTGGCCGTACTGTCGGCTCCGGCGTTGTCATCGAGATCAACGAATAAGTTCAATGTGCCTGAAAAAGAGGAGCCAAACGGCTCCTCTTTTTTTGCTGCGCAATCCCCGCTTAATCCGTTTTTCCCTTTACAGCCGCTACCGGGAACCGGAGGAGTCGCCCTCCCGGTCCGGAAAGAGCAGGGTGGACTGGAACCCATCCTCCCCGGCCATGAAGAGGTCGCCGGCAATGACGCTTCCGGCGCACAGATAGAGGTTGGCCTGCACATCGGAGGCGGCGCCGGGATAGTTGGTGATCCGGTAGGTGAAGCGCTCCACCCGGCGGCCCAGGTAGTCGGTCAGGTCGAACCCCTGCTGCTTCTGGAGATCATTGTAAGAGGCGTAGGTGCCCGCCCCATCCTCGGGGAGCAAAAGCTCCAGGGTTTCTACCGGGTCAGGGACCACCTCCCACCCAAGGGACTCCAGATAGGCCACCCGCTGTTCATTTGTCTCAATCTGCTGAGGGATGGGCAGTCCGCTCTGACGGTGCAGGGCGCCGCTCAGCAAAATCAGGGCGATTGCCGCAAGAGCGCCCAGCAGTACCCAAATCACGGCCTTTCGCTTGGTCATCGTAACAATCCACATAAAACTTCCCTCCTACAGATTCCTTATTACTTTTCCCCTGAATTTATGCTATGATATCCAAAAGGATTGAGAGAGGCGAGCGAATGGAGAAGCTGCGACTGGACAAAATCGTATCCGCCACCGGCCTTTATTCCCGCCGGGAGGTCAAGGCGCTGGTGCGCCAGGGGCGGATTCTGGCGGATGGAAGGGTGGTGCGCTCGGCGGATGAGAAGTTTGACCCGGAGGGGACGGAGCTGCTTTTGGATGGGCGGCGGGTCGACTATCAGGAGTATACCTATCTTATGATGAATAAGCCGGCGGGAGTCCTCTCCGCCACGGAGGACGACAAAGGACGGACCGTGCTCTCGCTGCTGCCGCCGGAGCTGCAAAAGAGAAACCTCTTCCCGGTAGGGCGGCTGGACAAGGATACGGAGGGTCTTCTGCTGCTGACCAACGACGGTCCTCTGGCCCATGAGCTGCTCGCCCCCAGACACCATGTGGATAAGGTCTACTTCGCCCAGGTGGACGAGGAAATCGAGGAGGCGGACTGCCGGGCCTTTGCAGAGGGCATGACGCTTGGGGACGGGCTGCGGTGCATGCCGGCACAGCTTCGCATCGGCGGCGCTCCGGACACCTGCTATGTGACGCTTCAGGAGGGGAAATTCCATCAGGTCAAGCGGATGCTGGCCAGTAGGGGGAAACCTGTGAAATACCTGAAACGGCTGCAAATGGGCAATTTGACGTTAGATTCGGCGCTTCCCCCGGGAGCCTTTCGCTTTTTGTCGTCTGAAGAATTGGAAAGCCTGAAAAATTTTGGAAAGTGAACTGGATTTTTTCCAATGTTCAACAAAAAACCATGAGTTTTTTTGTTGAAAAAAGAAAAAACTTCTTGCATTGTGACAAGTTTCCCGTTATAATATCTGTGTTGACAGATTGCACAAATAAGGACTGTGAGCCTTTTTATGAGGAGGAAAACAGATGTCAGGAAGAATTTTTCAGAATGTTGTCCTGCAGCTGAAGGAAAACACGGATCGCACCATTGGTGTGATCGACGGCGAGGGCATTGTCATTGCCTGCAGTGAACTCTCCATGATCGGCCAGCGGTGGCCCGACTATGTAAGTGCCATCAACAATGCCGACGGCGCCATCATCACCTCCGACGGAAAGACCTTCAAGGCCTTGGCTGGCTGGGGCGCACAGTTTGACTATGCGGCTTTTGTCTCCGGGGACAATGAGATCAGCAGGACGGTCTGCGCCATGTCCACCGTGTCCCTCAATTCGGCCAAGGCCTATTATGAGGAAAAGCATGACAGAGGCTCCTTTGTCAAGGACATCATCTCCGACAACATCATGTTGGGGGATATCTACATGCGGGCCAAGGAACTGCGTGTGGCCACCGACGTGCCCCGGGGCGTATTTGTGGTGCGCTCTTTGAAAAAGGGCGAGTCCGTGCCCATCGATGTGTTGCAGGCCCAGTTCCCGGACCGGCAGAACGATTTCGTGCTCAGCGTGGGTGAGGGCGACGTGGTGCTGATCCACCAGGTGGGCGAGAGCGCCGGCATCAAGGAGCTCAACAAGGTGGCCTCCACGCTGGAGGAGTCGCTGCGCAGCGGGGCGGAGAGCACGGTGGTCGTGGGCATCGGCACTGTGGCGAATCATCTGCGGGAACTGGCAAAATCCTATAAGGAGGCCCAGATCGCCATCGAGGTGGGCAAGGTCTTCGACACGGAGAAGTACATCGTCAATTATGAGAATCTGGGAATCGGCCGACTGATCTATCAGCTGCCCACCACGCTCTGTGAGATGTTCCTCCAGGAGGTATTTAAGAAAAATCCCATCGACGCCCTGGACCACGAGACGCTCTTTACCATCCACAAGTTCTTTGACAACAACCTGAATGTGTCGGAGACGGCGCGCAAGCTGTTCGTCCACCGAAACACCCTGGTCTACCGGCTGGAGAAGATCAAAAAGCTCACAGGTTTGGACCTGCGTGAGTTTGACGACGCCATTACCTTCAAGGTGGCCCTGATGGTCAAGAAATACCTGACCTCCCGGGGGATCGACGCCTGAGGAAGGATTCAGTCCGCGCGGCAAAAGCCGCGCGGATTTTTTGTATTCACGGATCGGCCAACAGGATTCTTTTTTGTAATTTTTTTACGTTCCCTGTTGCGAAAGGAAAAAGACTTCGATATAATAAGAGCAATGTAGAATTATGTCGACTACAAGGGGTTGTGGTCGGACAAAGCGATATGGTCCAGGAAGCGGGGCGGGTCTGTTTGAAACCGCCCGTGACGCCTCTTTGCGAAGCTGCTGCCCGGACTGAAAACTCCAGCCAGCGGCTGGCCCGCGGCAGAAATGACGTGGATTTGAAAAGGTCCGTTCGGCTCTTTTCACGCTGGCTGATTCAGAATGCCATACTGTGAGGGAAAAAGATGATTCGTTTGAAGGATGTGGAGTTAGAGTATCCCAACGGCGCCCAGGCGATCCGCGGTATTACCATGGCTATCGAGGATGGGGAGTTTGTTTTTATGGTGGGGCCTTCCGGCTCGGGAAAATCCACCATCATCAAGCTGCTGACGGCTGAGATCGAGCCCACGGCGGGGCGGATCATGGTCAACGGGTTCAGTATGAACAACATTTCCCAGCGTCAGATTCCATTGATGCGGCGCACCATCGGCGTCATATTCCAGGACTTCCGGCTGATTGAGAAGAAATCGGTTTACGACAACCTGTCCTTTGCCATGCGGGCGGTGGGGGCCTCCCCCAAGGAGATCAAAAACCGCATCCCCTACGTGCTGGAGCTGGTGGGCCTGGACAACAAGGGCCGCCGTCTGCCCTCGGAGCTCTCCGGCGGTGAGCAGCAGCGTGTGGCCATCGCCCGGGCGCTGGTGAATAACCCCGCCACCATCATTGCCGATGAGCCCACCGGCAATCTGGACCCCGCCCGGTCTCTGGAGATCATGATGCTGCTGGAGCGGATCAACGCCCTGGGCACCACTGTGGTGGTGGTGACCCACGAAAAGGATCTGGTGGACCGCTTTTCCAAGCGGGTGATCGCCCTGGAGCAGGGCAGGATCGTCAACGACGGACACGCCTATTATGGAGGGCCCCGGCAATGAGAAAACACGATTTCGGCTACTTCTTTCACGAGGGCCTGTCCAATATGTTCAGCCACGGCTTCATGTCCTTTGCCGCCGTGGGCATCACCGTGGCCTGCCTTTTGATCATGGGAACCTTCACCCTGGTGGCGGTCAATGCCGACGCCAATCTGAAGGATCTTGAAAACGCGAACGAGATACTGGCCTTTGTGGACGAGAGCCTCACCGAGGAGGAGGCCAGGGCTTTGGAGCCCAGGCTCACGGCGATTCCCAACGTCACCTCCGCCGTCTTCGTCAGCCGGGAGGAGGCCCTGGCGTCCTTTGTGGAGGAGCATCCGGAGGAGGCGCTGTTTCAGGACCTGGACCCGGAGATTTTCCGCCACCGCTTTGCCATCCACGTGGCAGATCTGAAGCTTCAGGGCGAGACGGGAGAGCGGATCAAGGCGGTCAGCGGCATTGCCAAGATCAATGTCTATGAGGAGATTTCCAACGGCTTCATCACCGTGCGCAACATCGCAAGCGTGGTGTGCGCGGCGCTGATTGTGATTTTGTTTGTGGTCTCCGTTTTCATCATCTCCAACACCATCAAGCTCACAACCTTTGACCGCCGGGACGAAATCGCGATCATGAAGATGGTGGGCGCCACCAACGGCTTTATCCGCTGGCCCTTTGTCTATGAGGGCCTGATGATCGGATTTTTGGGAGCGGTCATCGCTTTTTTGCTCCAGTGGCTGCTCTATGAGGCGGTGGCCAAGGGCGTGGCCGGGTCCGACACCATGCAGCTTTTGAAGGTGGTAGACTTTTCCGCCATGTGGAAGCCGGTGGCCGCGGTCTTTGCAGGCACCGGGCTGCTGGTGGGCGTGGGCGGAAGCCTGACTGCGATTCGCCGCTTTTTACAGGTTTAGGGGGGCTGCGGATGAAAAAACGGACATTGCGTATTCTGACCGCCGTTGTGTGCATGGTGCTGATGGCGACCACGGCCGCCGCCCCGGCGATGGCCGTCACCCAGGCGGATATCGACGCGCTGAAAAGCGACGCCAGCGATCTTTCCTCCCAGAAGAAGGCGCTGCAGCAGAAGTTGGACGCTTTGGCGGACGACAAGACAAGCGCGATAGAGAAGAAGAACCTGCTGGACCAGCAGATCGGCAAGATCAGCGATGAGATATCCAACGTGGAGCAGCAGATTGCCACGTACGTCTCCCTGATCTCCCAGACCCAGAGGGAGCTGGAGGACGCGCAGGAGAAGGAGGAGGCCCAGTACGAGCTCTTCTGCAAGCGTGTGCGGGCTATGGAGGAGCGGGGGACCGTCAGCTACTGGTCGGTGCTGTTCGACGCCACAAGCTTTACGGATTTACTGTCCAGTCTGGATTTTATCAATGAGATCATGGATTCGGACCAGAGGGTCATCGACGATCTGAAGGCGCTGCAGGAGGAGATATCCGCCAAGAAGGCGGACCTTGAACAGCAAAAGGCGGACTCTGAAAGCGCCAAGGCGGACCTGGAGAGCAAGAAATCGGAGCTGAACACCCAGCGCAAGGCCGCCGACGACTTGGTCAAGCAGATTCAGGCCAATGAAAGCGAATATCAGGATACGCTGGATAAGATCGACGCCGAGGAGGAGGCAATCCAGGCGGAGATTGTGAGGAAGTCCAAGGAGCTGGCGGCTCAGCAGGCCGCGTCGGGCCAGGGCACCACGGCGGCGTTGGGCGGCTATATCTGGCCGGTGCCCAGCCATCGGATCACCTCTCCCATGGGCAGCCGCTATACCGGCATCCCCGGCGCCTCCACCAACCATAAGGGCGTGGACATCGGCGGCGTGGGCTACACCACCGAGGTCCACGCGGCCAAGGCCGGCACGGTCATTGTGTCCCAGCACAGCAGCTCCTACGGCAATTACGTGGTGGTCAGCCACGGCAGCGGCAACACCACCCTCTATGGCCATATGAGTAGCCTGAAGGTCAGTGTGGGCCAGAGCGTGGCCCAGGGAGACGTGCTGGGCATCACCGGCTCCACCGGCATCTCCAGCGGACCCCACCTCCATTTTGAGATCACGGAAAACGGAAGCCGGGTCAATCCGCTGAACTATCTGACCGACTATGTCAAGGCCTGGTAAGAAATACACATACCCCCAGCTCCCGCTCCATAACATGGAGCGGGAGCTTTTTTTGACAAAAAGGAGGGCGTATATGTTTGGATATGTGGAATGGGCTGGTGAGAAGCGGGGAAACTTCGTATCGGCGGGAGAAGCGGTGATCTGCGGGATGCGGGTGTACCGGGTTGTGATTGGGCGGGAAAGCCGGTTTTGGGCCGGCCGGGCCGCTAAGGCGATGCAGCGCGGCGGCATCCGGCAGGCAATTTTTCCCCAGGGCTTCCCCTATCCGGAGGCGTTTTTCAAGCGGGGCATCCGACCGGTGGATCCTCAGCCGCTGCACCGGCAGCTGGCCGCCGAGGCGGTGCGCTGCGCCATGGCGGAATTAGGGCTGACGGCGGGCAGCGCCGTCACCGCCGTGGTGGGGGACCGGCTCAGCGGCGATCTGCAGCGGGCGGTGACGGAGCTATGTCTGCGCAACCGCTACGTGCTGCTCTCGGTGCCCTATGGCGCGGAGGCCATGTGCCGCGGCCTTCAGCGGGAGTATGGCGTTTCGGTGCTGCAGCGGCCAACGGCGGAGCAGATAGAGCGCTCGGACATCCTGCTGCTGTTCGATCGCCGGGAGGAGCTGAGCCTGCGCAACCGGTGCGTGCTGCCCCTCTACGAAGGAGGCCGGGAACGGTGGGTCCTGGGGCTGCCGGAGCAGATGAAAATTCCATCCGGCTGCGAGGAGGAGCAGCTGGCCGCGGCGCTGGTTCAGGCGGGAATTCTGCGGGCAAATCAAATTGAAGTGAAGTCCTTGCGTTCCAATGCTTGACAATCCGGAAGGGATTCACTATAATACACTCCATGATTCATAGTATATAATAGTATAAGTATGTTCCCGCACGGATGATGCGTTTTTGAAAACCATACAACAGAAAGGACCCGAGTGCATGAACAAAGAATACAGAATGAGCGAGGCCCGCTTCCAGGAATTGCAGGAGGAGCTGAACTATCTGAAGACCACCCGCTCCGACGAGGTGGCCGAGATGATCAAAGTAGCTCGCGGCTTTGGCGATCTCAGTGAAAACAGTGAGTACGACGAGGCCAAAAATGAGCAGGGCAAGCTTTATTCCCGCATTGCCGAGCTGGAGGAGATTTTGCAGCATGTGGTGATCGTGGACGAGAGCAACGCTCCGTCCAACCAGGTGACCATCGGCTGCAAGGTGATTGTCACGGATAAAAAGACCGGAAAGGACCTGCCGCCCTATAAAATTGTGGGCTCCCAGGAGGCGGATCCCATGCACGGGGCCATCTCGGAGGAATCGCCTTTCGGCAAGGCTCTGCTGGGGTCCAAAGAGGGCGCGGAGGTCAGTGTGGACGCTCCCAAGGGGACGCTTATTTATATTGTCAAGAAGATCGAAAGATAAAAAGAGGAAAAGGATGGACGATACTATGGCCAATCAGACGAACCAGAACGCCGAGCAGCAGGAGCTTTCCGATATTCTGCGGATCCGCAGGGAGAAGCTGAAGGCGCTGCAGGACGCCGGCAAGGACCCCTTTGAGCAGACTTTTTTTGACTGGAATGCAACCAGCGGCAAGATCCGCGAGAATTTTGACGCCATGGAGGGCCAGGAAGTCCGAGTTGCGGGCCGTCTGATGAGTAAACGCGGCATGGGTAAGGTCAGCTTCTGCGACCTGCAGGACAGGGACGGCCGCATCCAGCTTTACGCCCGCAGGGACGAGATGGACGAAGCGCAGTACAATGAGTTTAGGAAGTACGACATCGGCGACATCGTGGGCGTCACCGGCGAGGTGTTCCGCACACAGCGGGGCGAGATGAGCGTCCGCATCCGGGATGTGATCCTGCTGAGCAAGTCCCTGCGCCCCCTGCCGGAGAAGTTCCATGGCCTCCAGGACCAGGAGCTGCGCTACCGCCAGCGTTATGTGGACCTGATCGTCAATCCGGAATCCCGCAGGAATTTTGAAATCCGCTCCAGGTTCGTCTCCCTGATCCGCCGCTATATGGATGACCTGGGCTATCTGGAGGTGGAGACGCCGGTGCTGAACACCATCTCCGGCGGCGCCAACGCCCGGCCCTTCATCACCCATCACAACACGCTGGATCTGGATATGTACCTGCGCATCGCCACGGAGCTGCCCCTGAAGCGCCTGATCGTGGGCGGCATGGACCGGGTCTATGAGATCGGCCGTATTTTCCGCAACGAGGGCATGGACCCCAAACACAACCCGGAGTTTACCACCATTGAACTCTACCAGGCCTACGCGGACTTCCATACCATGATGGACATTGCCGAGGGCATCATCACCAGCGGCGCCCGGGAGCTGCGGGGCACCTATCAGCTCAAGTGGCGGGGCCATGATGTGGACCTGACGCCCGGCTGGCCCCGGCTGACCATGGCCGACGCGGTGAAGCAGTATACAGGCATCGACTTCATGGCCATTTCCGATGACGCCGAGGCTGTGGCCGCGGCGGAGAAGATCGGCGTGGAACTGGACGACGCCGCCGAGCGCACCTGGGGCAATGCCCTGTATGCCTGCTTTGACCAGCGGGTGGAGGATGAGCTGATCCAGCCCACCTTTATCACCATGTACCCGGTGGAGGTCTCCCCCCTGACCAAGCGCAGCCCCAAGGACAAGCGCCTGACCGAGCGCTTCGAGCTCTTTATCTGCGGCGCGGAGCTGGCCAACGCCTTCTCCGAGCTCAATGACCCCATCGACCAGAAGTGGCGCTTCCAGAAGCAGGTGGAGCAGCGCGAGCGGGGCGATGAGGAGGCCAGCATGATGGACGAGGACTACATCAACGCCCTGGAGTACGGCCTGCCCCCCACCGGCGGCATGGGCATGGGCGTGGACCGTATGGTGATGCTGCTCACCGGCACCGACACCATCCGCGACGTGATCCTGTTCCCGACCATGAAGCCCCTTGCCGACGGCAAGGGCGCAAAGGCCGAGGAAGAGAAATAAACTGCAAATACGGGAAGCCGGTTTGCCGGCTTCCCGTTACCCGGTTTTGAACAAATCCGGGTAAGTACAAGAGGGATGGAGGCGCAGAACATGGAGACCATCAGCAGCAGACAGAATCCACTGTGCACCCATATCCGCAAGCTGGCCGCCTCCGGAAGCTACCGCCGGGACCAGAGAGAGTTCCTCTGCGACAGCCCCAAGCTGCTGGAGGAGGCGCTTGCCTGGGCGCCAGAGCGTGTGCATACCGTGGTGTATACCGCCGGGGCGCCCCTGCCGCCGCTGGGTGCGCAGGTGCGGCTGGTCCAGGTGAGCGGGGACGTGATGCGCTCCATTGCGCCATCCCAGACCCCCCAGGGCGTGCTGAGCATCTGCGCCATGACGCCTCATCCCCTGCCGGAGGCGCCTCTGAGCGGAAAGCGCTATGTGGTGTTGGACGGGGTTCAGGACCCTGGGAACGTGGGCACCATCCTGCGCACGGCCGACGCCCTCTGGTGTGACGGGCTTTTCTTGGTGAACGGCTGCGCGGACCTCTACAATCCCAAGACCGTGCGCTCCACCATGGGGGCCGTGTTCCGCTGCAGCGTCTGGCGGGGAGGCGCGGAGGCGGCGGCGGCGCTTTTCCGGCGATCCAACATCCGGCTCTACGGCGCTGCGCTGCGGAGCGATACCCTGGACGTCAGGGAGATGGACTGGGGACGGCCTCTGGCCCTGGCTGTGGGCAGCGAAGGGAAGGGGCTCTCGGAAGAATTGCTGCGCCTTTGCGACGCTACGGTCCGGATCCCCATGAGTGAGCACTGTGAGTCCCTCAACGCCGCTGCCGCGGCGGCGGTGCTGCTGTGGGAGTGTACAAGAAACTGCTGACGGGGGTGCGGTATGGCTGCTTTAAAATACTGGCTTTGGCTGACGGAAAAGAAAAAGCTGACGAACCAGGTCCGCCTGGCGCTTTTGGAGCATTTCGGCTCCCCGGAGGACCTCTATTTTTCTGACAGCGGAGAATATCTCCAGGTCCCGGGAATGAGCCGCGCCATGGCGGCTGAGCTGGAGGAAAAGGACCTCTGCGCCACCGACCGGATTTTGGGCGAGTGCCAGCGCCTGAACATCCGCATCATGACCATGCAGGATGCCGCCTATCCCTCCCGGCTGAAGAACATCTACGACCCGCCGTGCCTTTTGTACACAAAGGGCACCATGCCCCTTTTGGATGAGGAGGCCGCCGTGGCGGTGGTGGGGACAAGGGACGCCACGCCCTATGGGATTTCCTCGGCGGAAAAGTTGGGCTATGAGCTGGCGGGCCAGGGCGCGGTGCTGGTCTCCGGCGTGGCACGGGGCGTTGACAGCGCCGCCATGCGGGGCGCGCTCCGGGCGGGAGGCGTCACGGTGGGCGTCTTAGGCGGAGGGATCGACGTGGTCTACCCGCCGGAGAACGAGTACCTCTTTCAGGACATTGCCGCCAGCGGCGTGCTGATGTCGGAGTATCCGCCGGGAACAAAACCGGCGGGCCGTCATTTCCCCGTGCGCAACCGCATCCTCTCGGGACTCTGCGTGGCAACCCTTGTGGTGGAGGCGCCGGAGCGCAGCGGCGCGCTGATCACCGCCGCCACAGCCCTGGAACAGGGCAGGGACGTATTTGCCGTGCCCGGCCCCATTGACGCGCCGGCCAGCGCGGGGTGCAACCGCCTGATCCGGGACGGCGCGGGGCTGGTGAGTGAAAGCTGGGATTTGCTGCGGGAGTATGAGCATCATTTTCCGGGAAAACTCAGGGCAGAAAAGCCCCATGCGCCTGCGGACCTTGGATATCAGGCCCGGCAGGCGGAGCCGCCGGCCCAGCCGGCCCGTGAGACGCTGCGCCTGAGCGAGGCGGGCCTCACCGACGACCAGATCCGCATTTTGAAGACCCTGGGCGACGAGCCCATGCTGGTGGATGATCTCATCGAATGGACGGGCCTGAGCGCAAGGCGCGTGCTGACCGCCCTCACCATGCTTGAAATTGACAACTATGTGTCGCAGAGCAGCGGAAAACGGTTCGCCCGCTCCGTGACCCTTGCTGAATAGATCGACATGAAATTTGGAGGCCCTTATGGCAAAACAAAACCTGGTCATCGTGGAGTCCCCGGCCAAGGCCAAGACCATCGGTAAGTATCTGGGGAAAAATTATGAGGTCAAGGCCTGCATGGGACACCTGCGGGATTTGCCCAAAAGCGTGTTGGGCGTGGATATTGAACACAATTTTGAACCGGTCTACAAGCCCATCCGAGGAAAAGAAGACATCATCAGCGACCTGAAAAAGTCCGCTGACGCCAGCGATATGGTCTATCTGGCCACCGACCCGGACCGCGAGGGCGAGGCCATCTCCTGGCATCTGAAGGAGCTTTTGAACCTGGACGACGCGAAGACCCGCCGTGTCACCTTCAACGAAATCACCAAGAAGGTGGTGCAGGAGAGCATTGAAGAGCCCCGTGAGATCGATCAGAATCTGGTGGACGCCCAGCAGGCCCGCCGCATTTTAGACCGGATCGTGGGGTATCAGCTCTCCCCGCTGCTGTGGAAGAAGATCCGCCGGGGCCTCTCGGCGGGCCGCGTCCAGTCCGTGGCCACCCGCATGGTGGACGACCGGGAGACGGAGATATCCAACTTCCAGCCGGAGGAATACTGGAGCCTGGACGCCCACCTGGAGGCCCGGGACGCGAAGCACACCAGCTTTGTGGCCCACTACCACGGGAAGGGCAAGAAGGCGGAGCTTCCCAACGAGGAGGCCGTGGACGCGGTGATCGCCGAGACAAAGGACGCGGTCTTCTCCGTCAAATCCGTGAAGCGGACGGATAAGCAGCGCTCCCCCTCTCCGCCTTTCACTACCTCCACCTTACAGCAGGAGGCATCCCGGAAGCTGGCCATGACGCCCCGGCGCACCATGGCCATCGCCCAGCAGCTCTATGAGGGCGTGGACATCACCGGCGAGGGCACCGTGGGCCTCATCACCTATATGCGTACCGACTCCCTGCGCATCAGCGAAGAGGCGCTGGAGGCCACCAGGAACTTTATTCTGGGACGTTACGGCAAAGACTACTATCCGGCTTCAGCCCGGCACTATAAGGCCAAGGCAGGCGCCCAGGACGCCCATGAAGCCATCCGGCCCAGCAACATCGATCTGACGCCGGAGATGGTGAAAAGCGATCTGACCGGCGAGCAGTACCGGCTCTACCGCCTGATCTGGAGCCGCTTTTTGGCCTGCCAGATGGCCAACGCCGTTTACGACAGCGTCAGCGTGGAGATCGACGCCAACGGACACAGCTTCCGGGCCAGCTCCAGCAGCCTCAAATTCTCCGGTTACACGGCGGTCTATGAAGAGGGACGGGACGAGGAGAAGGAGGAAAAGGTCTCTCCTCTGCCCGCGCTGCAGGAGGGGGAGGTCACGGAGCTCAGGAAGTTCGACCCCCAGCAGCACTTTACCCAGCCCCCCGCCCACTACACTGACGCCACGCTGATCCGGGCCATGGAGGAGCAGGGTATCGGACGGCCCTCCACCTATGCGCCCACCGTGTCCACCATTTTGGACCGGGAATACGTGGTGAAGGAGGGGAAATACCTGAAGATCACCGCCCTGGGCCATGTGGTCACCGGCTTGATGCGGGAGAAGTTCCCGGACATCGCCGACATGAAGTTCACCGCCAACATGGAGAAGAAGTTAGACGGCGTGGAAGAGGGGCAGACCCAGTGGAAAAGCCTGCTGCGGGATTTCTACGGCGGCTTTGAGCAGAGCCTTGCCCAGGCGGAAAAGGATTTGGAGGGGACCCGCATCAAGGTGCCCGATGAGGTGTCTGAGGAAAAGTGCGACCTGTGCGGCAGGAACATGGTCATCAAGTCCGGCCGGTTTGGCCGCTTTTTGGCCTGCCCCGGGTATCCGGAGTGCAAATTCACCAAGCCTTTGGTGGTGGAGATGCCGGGCCGCTGCCCCAAATGCGGCTCCCGCATCCTGAAAAAGACCTCCAAAAACGGCTACACCTACTATGGCTGTGAGCACAACTCCGATAAAAACGAGGAGACCAGGTGCGACTTTATGACCTGGGACGTGCCGGTGAAGGACGACTGCCCGGTCTGCGGCCACACCATGTTCAAAAAGTCCGGCAAGGGCTTCAAAAAACCCTTCTGCGTCAATTCGGACTGTGCCAACTTCCTGCCGGAGGACAAGCGGGGCTATCCCAAGAAAAAAACCGCGGAGTCCGGGGAAAATGGCGGCGGGGAGCAAAAGAAGGCGGCCGCTGAGGAAGGCGCTGAGCCGGAGGAAAAAGCCGGGGCAAAAAAGGCGGCGGGGAAGATATCCGCCGGGAAGAAGAGCGCAAAAGAGCCCACAGAGAAGAAGACCGCAAAAAAGTCAGCGCCCGCCAAGGAATCGGACGCTGAGGAGAAGCCCAGGAAAAAGGCGCCGGCGAAAAAGGCGCCTGCCAAGACTGGGACAAAAAAGAAAGCCGGGACCGGCGCGGGGAAGAGCGCTGCCCAAAAGACGGCTTCCAAGGAGCAGAAGCAGTAAGAGCCGTCTTGCCGCGCTGAGCCGCTCAGGCGGGCGGCGGAAAACTGAGAAAATGCGCTTTGGGGCGCATCAAAAGGAACGAATTCTATGACCGTTACTGTAATCGGGGCCGGTCTCGCGGGCTGTGAAGCGGCCTGGCAGCTGGCCCGGCGGGGAATCGACGTGACGCTTTGCGAGATGAAGCCGCTTAAGAAAACCCCTGCCCATACAAGCGACGATTTTGCGGAGCTCTGCTGCTCCAACTCCCTCCGGGGCGCGGGGCTGGAGAACGCGGTGGGGCTGTTGAAAGAGGAGCTGAGGCGGCTTGAATCGCTGATTCTCAACTGCGCCGACCGTACCGCGGTGGCGGCGGGCGGCGCGCTGGCCGTGGACCGGCAGGGCTTTTCCGCCCTGGTGACGGAGCGGATCCGCTCCCACCCCCACATCCGGATCTGCGCGGAGGAGGTGACCGCCCTGCCGGAGGGCGAGGTGATCGTGGCCACAGGGCCGCTCACCTCGGAGCCTTTGGCGGAGGCGATTCAGGCACTGATCGGCCCGGGCCGGGACCTTCATTTTTTTGACGCCGCCGCGCCGCTGGTCAGCTTTGAGAGCGTGGACATGGACTCTGCCTTCTTTGCCTCCCGCTACGATAAGGGGACAGCGGACTATATCAACTGCCCTCTCAACAAGGAGGAGTATCTGAGCTTCCACGCCGAGCTGACCCGGGCCCGGGAGGCGGAGGTCCACGGCTTTGAGGACCAGCAGGTTTTTGAGGGCTGTATGCCGGTGGAGGTGATGGCCCGCCGCGGTGTGGACACGCTGCGCTACGGACCGCTGAAGCCCAGGGGCCTACGGGACCCCAAGACCGGGAGCGAACCCTATGCGGTGGTGCAGCTGCGAAAGGACAACGCCCGGGGCAGCGTGTACAACCTGGTGGGATTTCAGACCCATCTGAAGTTCCCGGAGCAAAAGCGGGTCTTCTCCATGATCCCCGCCCTGCGGGAGGCCGACTTTTTGCGCTACGGCGTGATGCACCGCAACACCTATCTTGATTCACCCCGCCTGTTGAACCGGTACTACCAGCTGAAGAGCGAGCCACGGCTTTCCTTTGCCGGCCAGATGACCGGTGTGGAGGGCTATGTGGAGTCCGCGGCCTCCGGCTTTTTGGCGGGGGTGGAGACGGCGCGCCGCCTGATGGGCCTTCAGCCGGTGGATTTCCCAAGGGAGACCGCCATCGGCGCGCTGGGGCTCTATATCAGCGATGAGACGGTCCGCGACTTCCAGCCGATGAACATCAATTTCGGCCTGATTCCGCCGCTGGACCATCGGGTGAAGGGGAAGCGGAACAAGAACGCGGAGCTCTCCGCCCGATCCCTTGAAATTGTGGAAACATTGCGGGAAACCGTGGCAGCAGGTATGCCGGAGGAGGAACCTATTTGAAGATTATCGTAGACGCCATGGGCGGAGACAACGCCCCGCTGGAGATTGTCCGGGGCGCGTTGCAGGCAAATGAAAAATATGGGGTGGAGATCATCCTCACCGGCAGGACTGAGGCGGTGCTGCGCTCCATTTCGGAGTGCGGAAGGAAGGAACTGCCCAAGGGGGTGGAGATCGCCAACGCCACCGAGGTGGTGGAGATGAGCGACGACCCCGCCACGGCTTTTAAGGTCAAGAAGGACTCCTCGCTGACCGTGGGGCTGAATCTGCTGAGGGACGGGAAGGGCGACGCGTTCGTGTCCGCCGGATCCACCGGGGCGCTGCTCTCCGGGGCGACGCTGGTGGTCAAGCGCATCCGCGGCATCCGCCGGGCCGCCATGGCGCCCCAGGTCCCGGTGATGGGCGGCAGGGCCGTGCTGTGCGACTGCGGCGCGAACGCCGAGTGTACGTTGGAGTACCTGGTGCAGTTCGCCTTCTTAGGCAGCTATTACGCCCAGCATGTCATGGGGATCAAGAGGCCCCGGGTGGCGCTTCTCAATATCGGCGCCGAGGCGGAAAAGGGCGATGAGCTGCGCCGGGACACCTTTGCCCGGCTACAGGAGCTGAGCGGCGAAGGGCGGCTGAACTTTGTGGGCAACATTGAAGGGTCCACCGCCATGATGGGCGGCGCGGACGTCATAGTGGCCGACGGCTTTTCCGGCAATGTGATGCTCAAATCCCTGGAGGGCACGGGAAAGTTCCTCTATGAGACCATGAAGGGCATGTTTGCCCGCAGTGCCTCCACCAAGGTCGCCGCCGTGCTGATGAAGGAGTGCATCAACGAGTTCAAGGATATGCTCAACCCCAGCGAGGTGGGCGGAACGCCCTTCCTTGGCATCTCCAAGCCGGTCATCAAGGCCCACGGAGCCTCCGACGCCCTTGCCATCTGCAATGCCGTCCGTCAGGCAAGGGACTTTGTTCAAAGCGGCTTCATCGGCGATGTGGAGCGGGATGTGGAGCTGATGCGGGTGGAAAAATCATAATTTCGCCGGAATATCTATTGACAGCTCAGAGACATTGCCGTATTATTTTCAGGAAAGATTTCCCCATTGACCTTAGGAAGGGAGTGAACACGATGACACCGGAAGAGATTCTGAAAAAGCTGCAGGGCCTGATTGCGGAGCAGTTTGCCGTAGAGGCGGAGACTGTGACCATGGATTCTTCCTTTGAGGAGGATCTGGGCGCCGATTCCGTGGACCTGGTGGAACTGGTCATGGCAATTGAAGAAGAATTCGATATCGGCGAGATCCAGGAAGAAGAGCTGACCGCTCTGAAAACTGTGGGTGACACCGTTCGCTATCTCACCAGCAAGTTGAATAAGTAAGAACGGAACACCCCGCGCAGCAGCGGGGTGTCCTTTTCGGGAAAAGAGGGAATGGCGTGAAGAGTCTGGAGAAAAAACTGGGCTACACATTTCAAAATCAGGCATTGCTGGCGGAGGCCCTGAATCACAGCTCCTACGCCAACGAACACCGGGGCTCCGGCATGTGCAGCAATGAGCGGCTGGAGTTTTTGGGAGACTCTGTGCTGGGATTTGTGACGGCGGAGTTTCTGTTCTGCACCAACCCGGACCTGCCGGAAGGAGACCTGACCCGGATCCGGGCCGCCTTGGTCTGTGAGCAGAGCCTCTATGAGGTGGCTCAGTCCATCGATTTGGGCGCGCATCTGAAATTGGGGCGTGGGGAGGAGAGCGGCGGCGGCCGCACCCGGGCCTCCATCCTGGCCGACGCCATGGAGGCTGTGTTCGCGGCGGTCTATCTGGACGGCGGCATCAGCGCCGCCTCCCAGCTTATCCACCGGGTGCTGCTGAAACGGGAACAGGAGGAAGTGGAGAAGCGCAGGGACTACAAGACCGCGCTTCAGGAACTGGTCCAGCGCAAGCCCGACCAGGCGCTCCTTTACCGGATGGCCGGCGAGGAGGGTCCGGATCACGACAAGACCTTCTCCGCGGAGGTGCTGCTCAACGAGCAGGTGGTGGGCTGCGGCAGCGGACACAGTAAAAAGGAAGCGGAGCAGGCAGCCGCCAAAGCCGCGCTGAACGCACTGGAAGAGTAAAAAGACTGAAGAACACGATGGAAGCAGGGCAGCATGGAATTTACCATGCTGCCCTGTTTTTTGCGCCGGCCTGAGCAGAACGCATCCGGCGTCCCACGCCCCGGGAACAGTTCCCATAGCTCAAGCGCATTTTGAAACCGGCGGACTCTTCACAGGGCAATGGAGGCCGTGAAGAGGGATGTATATTTTTTCAGCTTTGGAAAACACTGATGAAGAGCAAAGGAGGAGAGCTTATGGAAGTGAAAATCATACCCGGATGCATCGGCTGCGGCTTGTGTGCCGCCACCTGCCCGGAGGTGTTCCAGTTGGGCGACTTCGGACAGGCCGAAGTGGTCCAGGAGCCTCAGCAGGACCAGATGGACGCAGTGGAGGAAGCCGCGTCCAACTGCCCGGTCAGCGTCATCGAAGTGTCCAAATAAAGTGGAAAGCGCCGGGGAACTCTCCCCGGCGCTTTCACAAAATGAATGGAGTGAAGATCAGGCCTCTTTAAAATCGGATTTGGGTGCGCCGCACAGGGGACATACCCAATCCTCCGGCAGGGATTCAAACGCAGTGCCCGGCGCAACGCCGTTGTCAGGATCGCCCACCGCGGGATCGTACTCATAGCCGCACAGCTCACAGATATACTTTTTCATCTGAATTCCTCCTGCTTTTATTGTAGAATTGTCGTTCTTTTTAAAGAATATAGCATATCTCAGGGGAAACCGCTGTTGCTTTTGCAACTTGTTTGCAAAAAAGTATGTGTAAGTGGACAAAATTTACACACGGAACATTGTAAAACCAGGCATTTTACAAAGAAAATTTTGCTTTACACAGATTTTACAAAACACAGGTAACGGATTTTATTTTTGATCTTTTATACTAAGGACAGTCCAAAGAGGAAATCATAAATGAAAACAAAAGGAGTTAATGTTCTGATGAAAAAGTTAGGTTCTGTTCTGCTTGCACTGGCCATGGTGATGGCTCTGCTTGCCGGCTGCGGCGACAATGGCGCGGCGTCCGGCGGCTCCGGCAGCGCCGGCGGTTCCGGCGCGGTTTCCGGCTCCGGCAGCACCGGCGGCTCCGATACATTCAGCGGTTCCATCTCTGTCATTTCCCGTGAAGACGGCTCCGGCACCCGGGGCGCATTCATCGAGCTGCTTGGCGTTGAGCAGAAAGACGCCGACGGCAACAAGGTGGACATGACCACCGACCAGGCTGAAATCACCAATTCCACCGCCGTCATGCTCACCACGGTCAGCGGCAACGAGTATGCCATCGGCTACGTGTCCATGGCCTCCCTGAACAAGGATGTCAAGGCTCTGCGGATCGACGGCGCCGAGGCCACCGTGGAAAATGTCAAGGACGGCAGCTACAAGGTCGCAAGACCCTTCAACATTGCCACCAAAGGCGATGTCTCCGAGGTCGCTCAGGATTTCATCAACTTCATCATGAGCGAAGACGGACAGAAGGTGGTGGAAAATGAGGGCTGCATCAGCCAGGGCAACAACGGCGCCTTTACCAGCACCCAGCCCTCCGGCAACATCTCCGTGGCCGGCTCCTCCTCCGTCAGCCCCCTGATGGAAAAGCTGAAGGAAGCCTACGCTGCTGTGAACCCCAACGCCACCATTGAGCTCCAGACCAGCGATTCCACCACCGGCATGACCTCCGCCGCCGAGGGCCTGTGCGACATCGGCATGGCCTCCCGTGAGCTGAAGGACAGCGAGACCGGAGCCGGCCTGACCGCCACCGTCATCGCAATGGACGGCATTGCGGTTGTGGTCAACAACGAAAACCCCATCGACGGTCTCACCAGCGAGCAGGTCTGCTCCATCTTCACCGGTGAAACCACCGACTGGAGCGAGGTTGCCTAAATCGCGAACGGCCGCAGGAGGGGAAAGACTTGCCCCTCCTGCGCCTTTCTATGAACCACCGGAAAAGGGGGAATCATCCTTTGAAGCACACAGCAATCCGGGAAACCGTGATGCGATTTGTATTCCTGCTGACGGCCTGCGTGTCCATTCTGGCAGTAGCGCTGATCTGTATCTTCCTGTTTCAGAGCGGCTTTCCGGCAATCCGGGAAATTGGCCTTGTCCAGTTCCTGTTCGGCACGACCTGGAAGCCGGGAAACGGGCTGTACGGCATCGCCCCCATGATTTTAGGCAGCGTCTATGTCACCGCCGGCGCCATCCTGGTGGGCGTGCCCCTGGGGCTGCTGACAGCCGTTTTTATGGCCCGCTTCTGTCCGCCCCGGCTCCATCGGATCATTAAGCCGGCGGTGGACCTGCTGGCCGGCATTCCCTCCATCGTCTACGGCTTTTTCGGCCTGATGGCCCTGGTGCCCCTGATGAAAACCATTTTCGGCGGCGGTGGAAAGAGCATGCTGACCGCGTCGGTCCTTTTGGGCATCATGATTCTGCCCACCGTGATCGGCGTGTCGGAAGCAGCGCTGCGGGCCGTGCCGGAGAACTACTATGAGGGCGCGCTGGCCCTGGGCGCCACCCATGAGCGGGCGGTATTTGCAACCGTGCTGCCGGCGGCCAAGTCCGGAGTGCTGGCCGCGGTGGTGCTGGGCGTGGGACGCGCCATCGGCGAGACCATGGCGGTCATCATGGTGGCGGGCAACCAGACCGCCATGCCCTCAGGCCTTCTCAAGGGCGTGCGCACCATGACGGCCAATATCGTCATTGAAATGGGCTATGCCCAGGACCTCCACCGCCAGGCCCTCTTTGCCACCGGTGTGGTGCTGTTCATCTTCATTATGCTGATCAACCTGTGCTTCTCCTGTCTGAAGCGGAAAGGAGAGGCGCAATGACAACTTCCGCCGCGTCTGTTGCAGCACCTGAGAGCCGGCCGGCACGACACACCGGTTCCAAACTGTTAAGGGCGCTTGTCTGCATTTCGGCAGCAATCACCGTATTGATCCTGATATCCCTGGTGGTGTACATCCTGATCAAGGGTGTGCCCAATCTGAAGCCGGAGCTCTTTGCCCGGAAATACACCTCCGACAACTGCTCTATGCTGCCGGCCATTCTCAACACCATCACCGTGACGCTGATCTCCCTCCTGTTCGCAGTGCCCCTTGGCGTGGGCTCCGCCATCTACCTGGCAGAGTACGCCAAGCGGGGCAGCCGACTCGTGCGTCTGGTGCGTCTGACCACGGAGACCCTGGCCGGCATTCCTTCCATTGTCTATGGCCTGTTCGGCTATCTGATGTTCACCATTGCCCTGAAGTTCGGCTATTCCCTGCTCTCTGGCATCCTGACGCTGTCCATCATGGTGCTGCCCACCATCATGCGCACCACGGAGGAGGCGCTGGTAGCGGTGCCGGACCTCTACCGGGAGGGAAGCTTCGGACTGGGAGCCGGACGGCTGAGGACGGTATGGCGTATTGTGCTGCCCTCCGCCATGCCCGGAATTGCCTCCGGGGTCATCCTGGCCATCGGCCGCATTGTGGGTGAGACGGCGGCGCTGATCTTTACCTCCGGCACGGACACCGGCGTGGCGGGACTGACTTCCTCCGGCCGGACCCTGGCTATCCACATGTATGCGCTGTGGAATGAGGGACTGCACATGGAGGCCGCCTATGCCACCGGCGTGGTTCTCCTGATCCTGGTGGTGGGGATCAACGCCCTGGCATCTTACGCCGCCAAGAAAGTAGAGAGGTGACTCCTTTTGGATAATTTTAAACTCTCCATTCGGAATCTGGAGCTTTATTATCATGACTTCAAAGCCCTCAAGGGCATTGATATGGACATCCGCGCCAACGAGGTCACCGCGTTCATCGGCCCCTCCGGCTGCGGCAAGTCCACGCTTTTGAAGACCCTCAACCGCATGAATGACCTGGTGGAGGGCTGCCGCATCACCGGCACCGTGAAGTTGGACGGCGAGGACATCTACGGCTCCATGGATGTGCCGTCCCTGCGCAAGCGTGTGGGCATGGTGTTTCAAAAGCCCAACCCCTTTCCAATGAGCGTCTACGACAACATCGCCTACGGCCCCCGCACCCACGGTATCCGCTCCCGGGTGAAGCTGGATGAGATTGTAGAGAATTCCCTCCGTTCGGCCGCTATCTGGGATGAGCTGAAGGACAGGTTGAAAAAGAGCGCGCTGGGCCTTTCCGGCGGCCAGCAGCAGCGCCTGTGCATCGCCCGGGCCCTGGCCGTGCAGCCGGAGGTGCTGCTGATGGATGAACCCACCTCCGCCCTGGACCCGATCTCCACGTCCAAGATAGAAGACCTTGCCTTGGAGCTGAAAAAGGATTACACTATTGTCATGGTGACCCACAACATGCAGCAGGCCGCCCGTATTTCCGACCGCACCGCCTTTTTCCTCCTGGGAGAGGTGGTCGAGTTCGGGGAGACGGAAAAACTGTTCTCTGTGCCCCAGGACAAACGGACCGAAGATTACATCACGGGGAGGTTTGGATAATGAGGAGCAAGTTTGACCAGCAGTTGGAACTGTTGAATGTGGAGCTGATCCGGATGGGGGCCCTGTGCGAGGAGGCAATCTCCGCGGCTGCCAAGGCGCTTTTGGACGGTGATGAAGCCCTGGCCGAGGCTGCCAAGGCCGCCGAGCAGGAAATCGACGACAAGGAGCGGGCCATTGAGTCCCTTTGCATGAAGCTCCTTTTGCAGCAGCAGCCCGTGGCCCGGGATCTGCGTGTGATTTCCTCGGCACTGAAGATGATCTCCGACATGGAGCGCATCGGCGACCAGGCGGAGGACATCGCCGAGCTGACCCGGTATGTGAACATGGTATCCGCCTCCAGCCGGCTGCACATCGGCGACATGGCCCGCGCCACCATCTCCATGGTGACGGACAGCGTGGACTCCTTTGTCCACAAGGACCTGAGCCTGGCCCGGGCGGTGTGCGACGAGGACGACAAGGTGGACGCTTTGTTTCTGGAGGTCAAGCGAGAGCTGATCGATCTGATTTCCGCTGACAGCTCCAAGGGGGAGTTGGGGCTGGATTTGCTGATGGTGGCCAAATACCTGGAACGCATCGGTGATCACGCCACCAACATCGCCGAGTGGGTGGAGTATTCCCTCACCGGGACCCATCCCAAAAGTTAAGGCGGCGGGAAAACTCCGCCGCAAAGAGGAGGAGTTTCCCATGCTGAGCTTTGAAGAGGTAAAAAACAGCAAGGAGATCCGCACGTATATTGAGCGGGCGGATGAGTCCTTGGCGGCCCTTGGCTTTACGGAGCACAGCTTTGCCCACGTGACCAAGGTGGCCGAGACGGCCCGCTATATCCTTGAGACGCTGGGCTATAGCGCCCGGGAGGTGGAGCTTGCGCGGATCGCCGGATACCTGCACGATATCGGGAACCTGGTCAACCGGGCGGACCACTCCCAGAGCGGGGCTGTGATGGCCTTTCGCATTTTGGATCACATGGACTGTCCGCCGGAGGAGATCGCCACCATTGTCACCGCCATCGGGAACCACGACGAGGGGACCGGCGTGGCGGTCAACGCCGTGGCGGCGGCGCTGATCTTAGCGGATAAGTCGGACGTGCGCAGAAGCCGCGTCCGGGCCACTGATCCGGCCCAGTTTGACATCCACGACCGGGTGAACTACTCGGTGGAGGAGTCACGGCTGGAGATCGAGCAGCCCTACATCTGGCTGCGGCTGCGCGTGGATACCCGCTACGGCTCGCTGATGGACTACTTTGAGATTTTTATGCAGCGCATGATTCTCTGCCGCAAAGCCGCGGAGAAGTTAGGGCTGCAGTTTAAGCTGATGATCAACGGCCAGCAGCTGATTTGAAGCCGTAAAAAAGATTCAAACGGAAGGGGACTTGTCATTGATCTACCTGGTGGAAGACGACGACAGCATCCGGGATTTTGTAATTTATACGCTGAAGAGCCAGGGGATGGAGGCCGCCGGATTCGGCCTGCCCTCCCAGTTCTGGAAGGCCGTGGAGAACAAGGCTCCCTCCCTGGTGATTCTGGATTTGATGCTGCCTGAGGAGGATGGACTCCACATCCTCAAGCGGCTGCGCGCCGCCCCTGCCACGGAGAAAACACCAATCATCCTGCTTACGGCCAAGGGGACGGAGTACGACAAGGTGGTGGGGCTGGACGCCGGGGCCGACGACTATGTGGCCAAGCCCTTTGGTATGCTGGAGCTGCTGTCCCGGATCAGGGCCCTCCTCCGGCGGACGGAAAAGGCGCCGGGGGAGTACCGGCTGGGCAGCTTATACCTTTGTCCGGAAAAGCACGTGATCCGGGTAGATGGGGAAGACGTGGTGCTGACCCAGAAGGAGTTCCAGATTCTCTGTCTGCTGGTGGAGAACCGGGGTGTGGTCTTTACCCGGGCCCAGCTCATCGACCGGGTCTGGGGATATGACTTTGACGGAGAAACCCGCACGGTGGATGTACATATCCGCACATTGCGCCAGAAGCTGAAAGAGTGCGGCGCGTACATTGAGACCGTCCGGGGATTTGGATACAAAATAGGGGAAGGCACATGACAAAACGAATTTTTCGCTCCATCGTCCTCTCCTCCGTGGCGGTGCTGCTGGCCTCCACGGCGCTGATCATGGGCGTGCTCTATGAGTATTTCACCGCCCGGCTGGAGACGGAGCTGGCCACGGAGACCGGATACATTGCCCAGGGCGTGATAGCGCAGGGAGAGACCTATCTGCGGAGCCTGAAGCCCGGAAACAGCCGCATCACCTGGGTCGACTCTGACGGAAGCGTACTTTATGACAACCGGGAGGACGCCTCCGCCATGGAAAACCACGCCGGCCGGGAGGAAATCCGGCAGGCGATGGAGAGCGGAACGGGTACGTCCTCCCGCTATTCCGACACATTATCCCAGCAGGCCATCTACTATGCCCAGCGCCTCTCCGACAACACGGTGCTGCGGGTGTCCAGCCAGAAGTACACTGTGTGGGTGTTGCTGCTGCAAGTGCTTCAGCCGGCCATGTTCATCCTGCTGGCAGCTCTGATCCTTGGACTGTTCCTGGCGTCCCGGCTGTCCCAGAAGATCATCCGGCCCATCAACGCCCTGGACCTTCAGCATCCGGAGGAGGGGGAGTGCTATGACGAGCTGGCTCCCCTCTTAGGCCGGATCCGCAGTCAGAACGAGGTGATCGGCAGACAGATGGAGGAGCTGCGCCGCCGCCAGAAGGAGTTCACCGCCATTACGGAGAACATGAGCGAGGGCTTTTTGATCGTTGACCGAAACACCAACATCCTGTCCTATAATTCCGCGGCGCTGCGGCTGCTGGAGGCCCAGGCGCCGGACGGCGTCAGCATCCTGACCCTGAACCGCAGCTGGGCGGTGCGCTCCGCCGTGGAATCCGCCCTGGACGGCCAGCGCTGCGAGCAGCGCATGGAAAAGGACGGCCGGGTGGAGCAGCTCATTGCCAATCCCGTGCGGGAGGGCGAGCAGGTCGCCGGCGCGGTGCTGGTGATTTTAGACGTGACGGAAAAGGAGCAGCGGGAGACGCTGCGCCGCGAGTTTACCGCCAACGTGTCACATGAGCTGAAAACGCCGCTGACCTCCATCCTTGGCACGGCGGAGATTATTGAAAACGGCATGGTGAAGAGCGAGGATGTGGGCCACTTTGCAGGGAACATCCGAAAGGAGACCCAGCGGCTCATCGATATGGTGGGGGACATCATCAAGCTCAGCCGCCTGGACGAGGGCGACAGCGGCGCCAAGTGGGAAGAGGTGGAGCTGCTGGCCTTAAGCCGGTCGGTGGCGCGGCAGCTCTCCGACGCGGCCCGGCGCGCCCAGGTCTCCTTCCAGGTGGAGGGCGAGGACGCGGCGGTGCCGGGCGTGGGACAGATCGTGGAGGAGATGCTTTATAACCTCTGCGACAACGCCGTGGCCTACAACCACCCCGGCGGCAGCGTCACCGTAGAGGTGCGCAAGGAGGCGGGCGGCGCCAGAGTCACGGTCAGCGACACCGGCGCCGGCATCCCCAAGGACCAGCAAAGCCGCATTTTTGAGCGGTTTTACCGGGTGGACAAAAGCCGCAGCAGCAAGGGGACCGGACTGGGCCTCTCCATTGTTAAGCACGGCGCCCTCTACTTGGGTGCGTCCGTGGAGGTGGAGAGCGAGGTGGGCCGGGGCAGCACGTTCACGCTGCACTTCAAAGGATAGCCTCAAAAATAGGAAGGCGCGGGACCGCATCTGCGGTCCCGCGCTTTTTAAGTTTCCCCGTCCAAAAGGGCGCGGAAGTGTTTTATTTCAAAAAAGGCGCTGAGCTTTTCCATGCTGGATATCAACGCGGCCTTTTCCTCCGGATTCAGATGGGAGGACACGGCCTGCACCATTTTCTGATGAAAGCTGTCGTGGTAGGCGCACAACTTTTTGCCCCGGGGCGTCAGCGTGAGGCGGACCGAGCGCCCGTCGCTTTCACTTTTCCGCTTGCGCAGGCACTCCTTGGCCATCAGCTTGTTGGCCGCGATGGTGACGGAGGAGGCGGTGATATCCAGCGCCGCGGCCAGCTCGCTGACGGTGCAGCCTTCAGGACGGCGGCCCACCGCGGCGATCAGATGGAGCTCGCTGATGGTGATGTCCGCGTCGTGGTTGCGGCGGATCATCTCCTCCTCCGCCTTCAAAATGCTGCCGAACACGTTGACCAGGAAGTCATTGCATTCGGTTTCAAACTGGTCCACGCGCCTCACCTCCCGCTTACCCATAAAATCACAGTCTGATTAAACCAAAAAAATATTTGTTTGTCAATCAAAATATCTTGATTTTTTTCAATTTCCTGATATGATGGGATAGATCGTTTGATAATCAAAGTACCTGCGCGCTGAACGCGGCGGCAGACAACGGAGGTATCCATGGGAGTCAGAATCATTACCGACAGCACCTGTGATTTGGAATTCAAAACCCAGCAGGAGCTGAATGTCGAGGTGGTCCCCCTCAGCGTGATCTTTGAAGACGGCATCTACCGCGATGGCGTGGAGATCAGCAAGGAGGCTTTTTACGAGAAGCAGGCCAGTGTCAAGGTGCTGCCCAAGACCGCGCAGGTCAATCCGGCGGAGTTTTGCGACGTGTTTGAGGAAAACCGGGAGGACGAGATTGTGGGCATCTTTCTCTCCTCAAAGCTCAGCGGCACGTTCCAGTCCGCCTGCATTGCAAAGGAGATGTTAGGCGGCAGGCAGATCCATCTGGTGGATTCGCTGAATGCGACGGTTGGCCTGGGGCTGCTGGTCCGGCAGGCCGCCGCCATGCGGGCGCGGGGCCTGGGCGCCGGGGAGATCGCAAGGGAAATCGAATCGCTGAAAAAGCGGGTCCGATTCGTGGCCTTTGTCAACACCCTGAAGTATCTGAAGATGGGCGGCCGGATTCCCGCCTCCACCGCCGTCTTAGGGACCATGCTTGGCATTTCTCCGGTGGTCTCCCTTGAAAACGGGAAACTGGAGTCCATCGGGAAGGTCAAGGGGAAACAGAAAATCCTGGAGTTCACCACCAGCTTTGTGAACCACCATCTGATCGACCACCAGTATCCCGTGGCCTTTGCCCATTCCCACGCGCTGGAGACGGCGGCGGCCTACCGGGAAAAGTGCTGCAGGGCCTTTCACATTGAAAACAGCGTTATGGATGAGTTGGGCGCCGTGATCGGCACCCACGCCGGGCCGGGCTGCTACGGCATGGCCTATATTGAGCGGGAAAAATAGAGGAAACGGGCTGCGGATTCCGCGGCCCGTTTTTCATCTTGACGGGGCGCTTCCCCGGCATATAATAGAGGTAGACAGGGGGAAGAGGAATGGAGAGT
Source organism: Dysosmobacter acutus (assembly GCF_018919205.1). Classification (NCBI taxonomy): domain Bacteria; kingdom Bacillati; phylum Bacillota; class Clostridia; order Eubacteriales; family Oscillospiraceae; genus Dysosmobacter; species Dysosmobacter acutus. Next base: position 2,747,389 of record NZ_JAHLQN010000001.1, on the reverse strand, counting down.
GAGACGCTGCAAAACCGCCAGCAGGCGGTGGCCCGGCGGCTGGAGCGGCTGAACCAGAGGCGGGCGCGCGACCGGTATTTCCGGCCGGGCGGCAAATCGGGGACAGGAACCCTGCTCTACCTCCACGGCGGGGGATTCGTCTCCGGTGATGGAGCCTACATGGAGTCGGTGGCCGGCCTGATAGCCGGGCAGACCGGACGGTGCGTCCGCTGCGTGGACTACCGTCTGGCGCCGGAGCATCCCTGCCCCGCCGCGGCAGAGGATGCGGAGGCGGCCTGCCTTGCGCTTTGGCGGGAGGGGACGGCGCCGGAGAAAACCGCCTTTGTGGGCGACTCCTCCGGCGGCGGATTGGCGCTGGCCCTTTGCCAGCGGCTGCGGGACAGTGGACTTCCACTGCCCGCGGGGTGGATAGCCCTGTCGCCTTGGGTGGATCTGACCCGCACTTGCGGGGGATTCGACGGCTTCTTATCCGGAGAGGATCTGGCGCGGTGGGCGGAACAATATGGCGGGAAACTGGAGCTGCGGGCCATTTCCCCCCTCTTCGGCGGTCTTGCCGGCCTGCCACCAGCGCTGCTCTTCGCCGGTGGGGAGGAGCTGCTGCGCTCCGACGCTGAGCGGCTTTGTCAGGGGATTATAGACGCGGGCGGCCGGTGTGAGCTCACGGTGGCCCCGGGCAAGGGCCACTGCTATGTCCTGGCGGGAGGGAACCAGGCCAGGGCGGATTTCGCGCGCATGCGCGCCTTTTTGGACGATGTGCTCCGGGATACTGTGGACTGAGGCGCTGCCGACCTATCCGCACCGGGCCGGTGCGTTGAAGCAGCGGGGCGGAATCCCTGCCGCTGAACTGCAAATTGGGCGATTTCAAGGAAAAATCAGGGAAAAAAGCGGGATTTGACTTGCCGGAATGCAACACCGGAGGTATAATGGCTCCTGAAGCAAAACGGTCTTATGAGAGGATACCCGCGTGCATCACATGAAGGGCGGCAGGCATATTCCGCCCCGGATGCGGGATGCTATGGAAAAGGAGACCTTCGCCGGAGCGCTGCTTTTTATAACTGTTGCAGCTGCATCTTCGGGGAGCTTCGGTTCTGTGGTATGATAGACCAATCAGACGGCGGTCCGCTGAAAGCGAAAGCCGGTTGATCAGAAGATCGCTTATAAGCGCAATATAGAAAGAAAAAGGTGCACTATTTTGATATTTAAGAAGGTAACGAACAGTGACGGAGCCAAGCTCCGCAGATATTACCGCAACTGCTCTTATGGGCTGTGCGAATACTCGGTTGGAACCAAAATGATGTGGCGGGATGAACTCCACCCCATGTATGCGGAAGAGGCGGGCTGCCTGATTGTGAAAAACCTCCACCAGGGCCAGACTGTGTTCGATTATCCGGTGCCCGGCCCGGAGGGGGATGAGGATGCGGCGCTGACGGCCATTGAAACCTGGTGCCTGGAGCAGGGGATCGCTCCGGTGATCTCCGTGGTGCCGGACTGCAAGGCGGCGGGGCTGATGACCCGCTATCCCTATGTGAAGATCAGCAACCTGCGGACCTGGCGGGACTATCTCTATGATGCGGATGCTCTTGGCACCTTTGCCGGGCGGAAGTACTCCGGCCAGCGCAATCACATCAACAAATTCCGCGCCGCCTGTCCCGACGCCGTGTTTCGGGTGCTGACGCATGACGACTCTGCCCTCATCGACGGATTTTGGGCGGACTACGACGCGGTGTTCACCAAGGACGACAAGAAGGCGAAAAGCGAGCTGCGCTATGCCAAACGGACCATGGCTCTTGCCGGGAAGCCCTGGTTCTGCGCCGGAGGCATGGAGCTGAACGGGCGCCTGATCTCTCTTGCCTTAGGGGAACGCTGCGGGGATACGCTGATCGTCCACATCGAGAAGGCGCTCTACGGCTATGAGGGGGTTTACCCCGCCACGGTGCAGGCCTTTGCCCAGGCATTTTCCGACGGCGCGCGCTACAGCGAGCGGGCCCGCTATATCAACCGGGAGGACGATGCCGCCGACCGGGGGCTGCGAACCTCCAAGCTGCAGTACCTGCCGGTGAAGCTTGCGCCGAAATACTGTTTTGAGCCGGCCAACGAGCTGATCCATGTGCCTCAGATTCCGGAGCTGCGGACACAGCGGCTGACGCTGTCCGCCATCACGCAGGAGGATGCGGAGCCCTACTACAAGCTGTGCATGGACCGGGACCGGAACCGCTGGTGGGGCTATGACGACCCCGCCGGCGTGGAGGGCGAACTGTGTGAAGACAGCTTCCTGCGCATCGCCCAGGCGGACTTTGAAAAGCGCAGAGCCGTCAACTTTGCCGTGCGCCTGGAGGGGAAGATGATCGGCGAGGCCATTTTGTACCGGTTCGACTACCGGGGCGGCGCGGAGCTTGGGTGCCGCATTGCGCCGGAGTACGCAGGCCATGGCTACGGAACAGAGGCCTTCACCGCCGTGGCGGAGTGGGGGCTCTACAAGGTCCACCTGGCGCGGATTGTGGCGAAATGCTTCCATGAGAATGAGGCCTCCCGGAAGATGCTGGCCTCCTGCATGCGGCCCAACGGACAGGACGACACATTTTATTACTTCCAGAAAGTGGTCTGAGCAGATGCCGCCGCAACATACGGCGGCATCTTTATTTTGCGCTGCTCCACATTTGGTTGATGACCGGGAGCTTCACTGATATCGAAAGGAGACAAAATCGTAACCGCTCAGGGGCCTTTGCCGTCCGGACGCGAACTGATTTGACGGAGGAATCGGAAACCGGACTGGGATATCTTGAAAAGTAAGTGAGATTTCAAAGCTTCGGATTGCTATTTGCAGGGAAAGTGTGGTATACTTGCAGTAATCTAATAGGATGAGGTGGTATCATGGCTATGAACAACTGTCCGAAATGTGGCAAAGAGATTCCGGATGCAGTGCAGGCCTGCCCTATCTGCGGCTATGTACCGGAGGAGTACAAAGTGACGGTACAGGGCCGCCACAGCAGCGCCGCCACAGCGGTGGCCGCCCTGCGGGAGGTCTGTGGGTATACCGCCGACCGTGCGGCCCAGGTGCTGAATGCCATGCCGGAGGTGGTGTACACCACCGGGGCGCTGGAGGAGGCCGTACATATGGCGCAGCTGCTGTCTGACGCCGGGTTTGATGCGGCGCTGTACGGCAAGGACGGCCAGGTATGCTTCCAAAGGGATCTGAAGGACTGATCCCCATAGAGATCAGAGAAAGGCGGCGTCTTTGGGCGCCGCCTTTTTTGTATAATTCCTGTGAGAGATTCCATACTAATCCTGAATGGGAGGGATCGGATGGAACAGCTGTCACAGGATTTTGCCGCCAACCAGAAAATTTTTGATCAGCTTCTTGGTGTGGGGCGCAACTACGATATGGTTTCAAGAGACTTTATCATCGGCGGCCGCCGGGTTCGGGTCTGGGTGTTGGACGGCTACGGGGAAGACGCGGTGCTGGAGCGGATGGGCTCCTTCTGGCTGAATATATCGCCGGAACGGGTGCGGGATATCAAAGAGATGCAGGAATTTGCAGACGGGTTCGTTACCTTCTGCGAGGTGAACGTCAGCTTCTCCTATGAAGACATTGTCACGTCGGTGCTGCTGGGCAAGACTCTGCTGATCATGGATGGGGTGCGCGGCGCGGCGCTGATCGACGCGAAAAAGTATCCGGTCCGCAGCGTGGAGGAGCCGGCGGACGGCAAGGTGCTCCGGGGCTCTCACGACGGCTTTGTGGAGACGCTGCTGCACAACACGGCTCTGATCCGCCGCCGGATCCGGGATCCGCGGCTGACCATGGAAAACCACAAGGTGGGCGGCCGGTCCAAAACGGACATTGTCCTCTGCTACCTGGAGGACCGGGTGGACAAAAAGCTGCTGGAGCAGGTCCGGAAGAAAGTGACCAATCTTGATGTGAATTCCATCTCCATGGGCCAGGAGAGCGTGGCGGAGGCCATGATGGCGCCCCAGTGGTACAACCCCTTTCCCAAGGTACGCTATACGGAGCGGCCAGATGCGGCGGCCGCCAGTGTGATGGAGGGAGAGATCCTCCTGCTGGTGGACAACTCTCCGTCGGTGATGATTCTGCCCACCACGTTTTTCGATTTTGTCCAGGAGGCCAACGACTTCTATTTTCCGCCTCTGATCGGATCCTACCTGCGGCTGGTGCGGTTCATGGTGTTTTTGCTGTCCCTGATCATCACGCCGGTGTGGTATCTGCTGGCCAGCCATCCGGCGGACCTTCCCCAGTACCTGGCCTTCCTGAAAGTGGAGGAGCCCAGCGGTGTGCCTCTGCTGCTGCAGCTGGTCATCGTGGAGTTTTTGGTGGACATTCTGAAGTTAGCCTCCCTCAATACCCCAAGCTCGCTGGCCAACTCCTTCTCCATGTTGGGAGCTCTGATCCTGGGCGACTTTGCGGTCCAGGCCCGCTGGCTGGTGCCAGAGGTGCTGGTCTATATGGCCTTTGTATCCATTGCGACCTTTGCCCAGCCCAGCTTTGAATTGGGCTATGCCTTCAAGCTCATTCGGCTTGTACTCCTTGTTTTGATCGCCCTCTTTGAGTGGTGGGGCTTTGGCCTTGGCATTCTGGGCGCCCTGGTGCTGATGGCCACCACCAAGCCCCTGGTGGGACCCGGGTATCTCTACCCCCTGATTCCCTTCAACTGGAAGGCCATGCGCGGTCTGCTCATACGCCGGCCAATCAGCCGGAAAAACACGTAACTAAATCAAATTCCCTGCGGCGGCACAGCTGAAACGCTGTGCCGCCGCAGCCGGTTCACTCCGCCCGGTGAGCAGGTGAGGCGTGGAGGGCGGAGACTGGAGAGGGTACGTTTCTGCATGGATCGCAAAGCGCATAAAAAGGGTAAAAAGGCCTTGACCTTCACGGGGCGTGATGGTTTAAACTCAGTGCAAAGGAGGCAAGGAAAATGATGACGGTCAAAGAGATGGCAGGGCGCACGGGGATCAGTGCGCGGACGCTTCACTATTATGATGAGATCGGGCTGCTTGTGCCCACGGAGAGAAGCGGGGCGGGATACCGCCAGAGCTGTTCCAGACCATGTTCGGCCGAATGCCTGAATCCATCAGGCAGTGTTCCATCCGGGAATTCGGCGGTGTGGAACAGTGGAAGGAGCACTACATAGCGGCCCTGTCCTCAGCGGATATGCAGCGGCAGTACGCGGAGTTGGTGGAGTGGTACGGGGGAAAAGAGGCATATCTCTCCGCCGTAAAGAATCCGATCAGTACCGAAGATGCCGGGCGCTGTAAAGATCAGTTGGAGAAGCTCCAGCAAAAGCTGAGCAAAAAGCGGGACTGTGGTCTCACCTCTCCTGCGGTCCAGAGGCTCATTGGGGCATATGCACTTGTCATGAAGACCATCTCTCAGGCAAAGGAGGAGAAAGGACTTATGCTGGCCCAGGCCCGTTTCTACCGGGACGAGCGGACCCGGCAGGCTGTGGATGCGCGGTACGGAGACGGGACGGCGGAGTTCTTCGCCCGGGCCATCGAAGCGTTTTACCGACGGTGACGGGCGCCCGCTGCGGACGGGGCTTGGATGGCAGCTGCTGTCGTCCAAGCCTTTCAAAATAAAGTTTTGCCGCCCTATTGACAAGGATAGTTGTCAGTGGTATAGTATGAATGACAATTAAAGTTGTCATATCGACAAGAAAGATTGGCAGAGAGGAGAATAAAAATGCCGCTCTATAATCGGCTCAAAGAGCATCGGGCCCGGCTTGGAGTGAATCAGCAGGAGATGGGGGCGTTGGTGGGAGTTTCCCGCCAAACCATCAGCCAGATTGAGCGGGGAGACTATTCCCCGTCGGTGACGCTGGCGCTGAAGATCGCCGGGGTCTGCGGCGCAGCGGTAGAGGATATTTTTTCATATCAGGAGGATTGAGCAATGGAGATGAATCGTGTAAAACAGGAGAATAAAAAGGCGTTCCCCAAATTCATATTGGTGGTCGTTCTTGCCGCTGCCTTTGGCGGTGTGCTGGGGTTTGGCATTGGCATTGCCGGGGATGTGGGACTTCCCGAGGCGATTAGCGCCTGGCTGGAAGTGTTTTGGCGCACCGTGACGCCCTGGGCTATCCCGGTGATCTCCGTGGTGCTGTTAGGCGCCGCCTGGGGAAAATATCGTTTGGCCAGAAAGCAGGCTGCAATCTGGGACGGCGAGGATGAGGCGGTCATGGACAGAGTCGATCAGGAGCTGAACTGGACGATGCTGCTGGGCCAGGTCACAATGATCCTGGACTTCTTTCTCATGGCCGCGGGCAGCATCTGCCTTCGGGGAACTGGGTCCAATTTGGCGGTGGTGGGCTGGTTTATCCTCTCCTGCGCCATTGTGGTGGTGATCCAGCAGAAGGCGGTGGACCTGACCCGCGCCATGAACCCGGAGAAGCAGGGCAGCGTATATGATATGAAATTTCAGAAGAAGTGGTTTTCAAGCTGTGACGAGGCGGAGCGCGCGCAGATCGGCCAGGCCGCTTACCGTGCCTTCCGGACCACCAGCAGTGCCTGCATCTTTCTCTGGATGATGCTTGTATTTGGCAGCTTTCTCTTTGACTTCGGGCTGATGCCGGTGTTCGTGCTGACGGTGATCTGGGGCGTGCTGCAGGTGAGCTATCTGCTGGAGTGCGTCCGTATGGGGCGGGGAAAGTGAGAGATGCGGCTGAAATAATCGAAACTGAATTGCGGGAAACGAAAGAAGGGCCGCCTCCAATGCATTGGAGGCGGCCCATTCGCTCCTATTGTCCTTTCGCAGGCTCGGTTCGCAGCTGAATTGGAGGAGCCCTGGAATCCACTCCCGGAGCGGCGCTGGCCCACAAGATGCTGTCCCAACGGTCCTTGACTTTGCGCGGCGGCGCATGCATCTACAGTGTCTGCCGCACAGCACGAAGCGCAGCGGCAAATTCACCGGGCCGTTCATGCATGAGATTGTGGCCCGCTCCCGGAATCGTGGTGATTGTTTTGTAAGGAGCGTCGATCGTATCAAAATACGCTTTGCCAAGAGACGTTGAAGTGATGGTATCCATTTCTCCAAGAATGTAGTGAACCGGCACTTTATAATGGGGTGGGAACTCACGGAGGTTGAAGGACAGCATTTCCAGGTGGAGGGGGTGATTCACTTTCATGATTTGCATAAAACTGATCAAATCGCCCCATTGAAAGGATGGGCTGTGCCGTAGGGTGTGGAGCAGATCACCCAGACCGGAACCCGAGACCGGGCCATTGTCATAAGCTTCCTGAATTTTCCGCATTTTCGGCAGGAGCTTCAGCAGCAGCTCCGGGTCGCCGGGGGGATACTCCCCCATCTTTTCCAGTGTCCGGAGATGCGCCTGGTTTCCCGCCTTTTGAGCCATTGCCAGCGTTTCCTGATACGCGGTCCGCTCGTTCTCCAGCATACTGACGACCTGTCCTGCGCCGATGTATGCCAAGACGGTTTCAGGATGCCGGAACACATACAGGCTGCCCAGCAGGCTGCCCCAGGAATGACCTAAGAGGACCACCTGTTTAATCCCGTACTTGCGCTGCAAATGCCCTATCACGCCGTGCAAATCATCCAGCATTTGATCCACTGTCTTGGGCAGACCGGCTCTCTTGTTTCTGCGGAGGGTTTTGCCCGCGCCGCGCTGATCCCAATGCACATGGGTGAACAGATCGCCCCACGCGTTGTCCAGCTCGTACGCAAACAGCGATTCGACGCTGCCGGGGCCGCCGTGGAGATACAGCAGGATCGGGGTGCCGGGTGCTTTGGGGTAGTGCAGCAAAAACTGTTCAATGCCGTTGATTGAGACGTACTCCTCTTCCAATCGACTCATGGTCTGCCACTTTAATAAATTACTTCAAACCGCCTGTCCAACCGGGGCGGACTGATATACTCCACTTTACCATAGGAGCCTTTTTTTCACAAGATGGTTTTGGAAACCCGTCAGGCTTAGCTCCTGCTAAGAAGGTCTTAAAGAGATTGATTGTACTAAAAATCCGGTAAAAAAGACGCCTCACGACGTTAAATTATACACTTTTAAGTATAGTGCTCAAAGACTCAGCGGTCCACTGTCCAATTATTTCGCAACTACTAATATAACCCGACATGCACTGTGTAATCGAAAAAACACCTTGACACATAAGATTGGCGCATATAAAATGTTAGCTATAATTCATCAATTACGAGTAATAATTAATTAATATTGATGAAATAAAAGAGGAGGAAACTATGCTGCTGTTGAATCGGAAGGAAATTGAACTGTGCTTTTCCATGAGAGATGCGATAGAGTCAGTTGAGACTGCATTTATAGAAAATTTGAAGGGAAATGTTGAATCACCGCTAAGAACAGTGATTCTGACATCTGGTGGAAACTTTTTATTCATGCCTGCATATATGGAGGCCAAAGGATATGCTATTTTAAAAGCGGTCAATATCTTTCCGGGAAATTTCGATAAACACTTACCAACAGCACCATCATCACTGATCCTTTTTGACGGAAAAACAGGGATACCCTTGGCTTATTTGGACGGAACCTATGTCACTCAGCTGCGCACTGGCGGCGCTACCGGGGCGGCTCTTCGCCGCTTAGCAAGAAAGGATGCACGAATTGCTGCTATGATCGGTTCTGGAGGGCAGGCTGAAACCCAAATCAAGGCAATTCTGACTGTGCGTAAGATCGAGGAGATCCACATTGCGGATGTAGCTTTGGAACGAGCGGAGGCATTAACACAGAAGATGCAAAACAGTTTCCCAAATATTAAATTTTTGGCTTTTTCTGACAGCAATGCAGCCATTACGGATGTAGATATTATTGCAACTGCCACCTCCTCTAAAAAACCGACTTTTTCTGCTGACTGTATAAAGCCAGGAGTGACCATCAGCGCTGTAGGTGCCTATCGTCCGGATATGCAGGAGATCGACCCGAAGTTAGTGAAGATGGTAGATAAAATCTTTTGTGATTCCAAAGAAGCTGTTCTGAAAGAGGCTGGTGACATTATGATCCCCTTGCAGGAGGGATTGATCAGCGAAGACAATTTGGTGGACTTGGCACAGGTGTTGATGGGGAAAATGGACGGGAGAACAAGCGCTGAACAGAACTTGTTGTTTGAAACTGTTGGTTTTGCTGCTGAGGATATCATGACGGCGGCAGCTATTTATGAGCGGGCCAAAGCCAAGGGCTGCGGTACCGCTTGGGAATAAGATGCCTGCGAAACGAGGCGACTCTGTGGGAAAGAAACTGCGAAGCATGAATGTCCAATACGTCCTGGCAATGGCGCTTTACCTCTGTTCCTACAGTGTCATTACAGTGTTTGCCTCCAGTTATTTGTTGGAAAAGGGCTGCTCCAACTCTGTAATTGGCATATCCTTTTCAGTGGTCGGTGCCTTGACATTGCTAACCCAACCCTTTATTGCCTCAGCTGCTGATGAAAATCGGGAGCAAAAGGTGCGCTGGATGATACTGGTGTTTTTGGCGGTCAGTGTGGCTGCCACAGGGGGATTACTGTCGCTTCCGGAGGGGTCGCCCTTTCTGCTGCCCCTATTTATGCTGGTGGAATATTGCTTATTGACCATCCAGCCCTTGCTGAATTCTTTGGCGTTCATTTTTGAGAGCTATGGCATATATATTCATTTTGGAATCGCCCGGGGCATTGGCAGCGCTGGCTATGGATTTTCATCGATCTTGGTGGGTAGAATGATTGAAGGCACAAGCACTCGCAATGTTCCCTTTGTCTATTTGATAGCAAATTTGCTGTTAGTTTTAGTGCTGTTCAATTATGGCCGGGAATTGGGCATACAAAAAATGGAACAGATAGCGAGAAAAAAAGCGCCACTATCAACATGGTCGTTTTACAAAAAATATAAGCGCTTCATGCTTTTTATTTTGGCCAGTATCTTTATATATTTTGCCCATGTTACTATTTTTAATTTCTTCATTCATATTGTGATGCCAGTGGGCGGCTCGGAGAATGATGTAGGAAAAGCGGTTTTTCTTTCTACTTTTCTGGAGGCTTTTGCGACTGCGGCGATGCCTTGGTTAGTGAAAAAAATCAGCTGCTCTGTCATATTGAAATTCGCTGCTGTCATGTTTATTGTACGGAATATCATTATGTGTACTGCACATAGCATGACGTGGATCTATATAGGCAGTGCCTTTCAACTGGTCTCTTATGCACTGTTCTATCCGGGAAGCATTTTTTATGCCAACTTTATGATTCCGGAGACAGACCGTGTGAAGAGCCAGTCGCTGGTAACTATCAATTACACCGCCAGCAGCATTTTTGCAAGTCTGATTGGAGGAATTGTCATTGATCTCTGGGGAATTGGCCAAGCTTTGATGATTGGCACGGCACTATCATGTGTAGGAGCGATTATTGTTTTTGCTTCAGTAAAAGAAAATAAGAATATCCAATGAAAAAGTTGCAAGGCTAATCAGAAGACATTCGGGAGGGTCAAGAGCATTTGTTATCAAGATTCCATCATTTTGTTATATCTTCGGCATGATTGCTAAGAAAGCATTACAGATTTTGGATAAAATGGAAAAAATAGATAATATGTCGGGTTACTTTTTTATACTATTGACAAATCATTAATGATTTGTTATTCTTCAGTAAAGAGCAGTGAGTGGACTGCCTTACAAAAATAATGAAGAATGGATTGAGGAGGTTATTAAAAATGGTATCAAACATGGACTATGGCTATTTGTATAAGTTTGAGCTGACCAAGGCTGCCGACATCTTGATTCGGGAGACCTGTAAGCTTAAAGAGGGTGAGACTATCTTAATCACCGCTGACACAGAAAGCGATAAAAACCTTGTTGACGCTGTTGCGGGCGCAGCCTTTGCCGCTGGAGGAAAGCCTATGGTGGTTTGGACTGCAACTCCTTTGGGACCTGGCAAGATGGTGGATGACTTCCTTCCCTCCGATGCCATTCTGGGTGCGGCACTAAAGGCTGATGCTTGGGTGGAGTTCAATCGTCAGTATTTCCTGTATTCTGATACTTATCAGGCTGCTATGGACGGTAATCCCAAGCTGCGCTTTCTGGGACTGCCCGGTACCACCAGTGAAGTGTTTGTAAGACTGTATGCCCGTGTGAATCAAACTGATTTGGCGGAGTTCGTTACATATCTTGCGGATATCACCCGTGAGGCCAAGCATGTCCGCATGACTACAGAACTGGGACAGGACATTGAATTCGACAACCACCCTGGTTGGCCTGTTCGTGCGGAAACCGGTTTTTGGGACAAGCCTGGCACCATGATGCTCAGCGGTCAGATATGCTGGACTCCGTCGTGGGAATCCATCAATGGTGTTCTGGTGTTTGATGCATCTATCGTTCCTCAGTTTGGCCCCCTTCATGAACCTTGCAAGGTCTATTTGGAAAAGGGTGTTATTCAGAAGGTGGAGGGCGGCATTCAAGCGCACGACTGGTTTAAATGGTTGAAGAGCTTCAATCATCCTCAGATGCTTCGTCCGGCTCACCTTTGCTATGGATTCCACCCTGGAGCTAAGATCAGCGGACAGAATGGTGAAGACGAGCGTGTCTGGGGTTGCACCGAGTGGGGATTCGGTAGCGCCGGCGCCTATTATGCCCCTCCGGGATATCCCGCTCCCTCCCACACTGATGGTATTGTCCTGAACACCACAACCTACCTGGATGGCAGGATGATCATCGATCGCGGTACTCCAGTGGAACCGAAGTTGGTTGAACTTGCCAAGAAGCTGGGTAAATAACGTTTGCTCCCACACATTTTCGTGTAAAGTATAAAGAAAAAAGGGCAACCCTGCTATTTTGACTTCCGCGTTTTATGATATCCCCGCTAATGATAATCGCTAATTTATTAAAGGAGGGTCATATGAAAAAGTTTTTGAGTCTTATCCTTGCATGTATAATGACGGCGTCCCTGTTAGTGGGCTGCGGCGGTGGTGCTAATGTACCTAATAGCAGTTCCAGCAGCACTGGCAATGGCTCCACTGGCGGCGGTGAGTCCTTGGTCAGAATGGCGATTTCCGATGTTCCTGTGGTTGACCCGGCAGTCGCCATCACTGAGTCCGCATTGATCCTATATCCCAACGTGTACGATTCCTTGGTTTGGCCCCAGGCTGACGGCTCTGTTGTGAATGGCATGGCTGAAAGCTATACTGCTTCTGAGGACGGCAAGTCTTTTGACTTTGTCCTGAGAAAGGGTATCTTGTTCCACGATGGCACTGAAGTTTTGGCTGAGGACGTGAAGTACTCTATGGACCGCGCTATTGAGATTGGCCAGGGCCTGGGATTCCTGTTTGCCAATAAGGTTGCTTCTACTCAGGTCGTGGATGATTACACTGTCCGCTTTAATCTGAATGCTCCCAGCGGCGTGTTCATTACCAGCCTTGTTCGTCTGTATATCGTGAATAAGGATCTGCTGGAGGCCAACTATCAAGATGGTCCTTATGGCGATAAAGGCGACTATGGGATGACTTATCTGCAGAATACCGATGCCGGCTGCGGTGCTTATGAAGTGGAGCTGTACGAACAGAACCAGGCTATTACCGTCAAAAAATTTGCGGATTACTGGGACGGCTTTGAGGCCAACAACCCCGAACGTGCTAAATTTATGAATGTGGATGAGACGGTTACCCAGGTGACGATGATGTCGAATCGTGAGCTGGAGATCAGTAATCCCTATTTGGCCCTTGAGACCTATGAGCAGTTGGATGCGATCGAGGGTATTGAAATCGCTGGCTTCTACAAGGGCGATCTGATGGCCCTGTCCACCAACACCAAAAGAGCGCCTATGGATTGTGAGCATCTTCGAAAAGCTCTTGCATACTGCATCGACTATGATACTTTGATCAACACTCTGTATCCTGGATCTTATCGCGCCAACAGCTGTGTTCCCACCACTGTGATGGGCTACGATGATAAGGCTGTGAATGTGAGCTTTGACATGGAGAAAGCCGCTGCAGAGTTGGCTCAATCCAAATATGCGGATACCATTGGTGATTATGAGATCGAGATTGCCTGGGTTGCTAACTGCCCCGACCGTGAAAAGATCGCTCTGATGCTGCAGGCCAATGCTGCTCAGCTTGGTATCAACCTCAGCATTTATGAAGTGCCTTGGGCGTCCATAGTGGACACTTCGGCCTCTCCCGAAACCACTTATCACATGGTGACGGTCATTACCGCTCCTGACTATACCGAGGCTGGTTGCCTCTTTGAGACCTGTTTCAGCGATGTTGAGCACGGTAATCCCAACACCATGTCTTGGGCCGGTAGCCCTGAACTGGATGCCAAAATTGCCGATGCAGTCGCCACCTTGGATAGTGATGAGCGTGAACAGAAATATATTGACCTTCAGGAAGAATTCATGGATAGTATGCCAATGATCCCCTTGTTTGAGCAACGGTTCCAGTATGCCTATCAGGCGGGTTACTTGGAATGGACCATTGCAAACCAACCCGTTCCTGCCATTATGGGGGCCAACGTGATTCTGCGTGATATGCTGATTTACCCTGAAAAGAAATAAACTCTATCATGTAACTTCCGCGCCGTGCCAAATGGTGCGGAAGTTACATTATTTTAAAAAGAGTAAGAAGATAAATACGCGCAGGAGGAAATGATTCATGCGAGAATATTTAGCGTATTTTGTAAAGCGTATCGGCCTGTCGATATTTGTTTTGCTTGGCCTGTCTATCGTAATCTTCACCATTTCCAGAATTGTCCCCGGTGATCCAGCCAGAATTTCTTTAGGAGCGAATGCAACAGAAGAGGCAGTTGAACTACTGCGAGAAGAAATGCATTTGAATGATCCGCTGCCCTTACAGTATGTGTATTGGCTGGGCAGCGCTCTGCAGGGAGATTTTGGCGATTCTCTTGTGACAAAACGGCCTGTTGCAACTGATATTAAGGAATTTTTGCCTGCGTCTCTGGAGCTGATTTTCTTAGCTGCATTGATCCATATCATTTTTGGAATGATTTTGGGCATTGTCAGTGCAAAAAACAATGGTCGGTGGCCGGATACAGTGATTCGGATTTTCAGTTACATTGGCATTGCCGCGCCACCTTTTGTTATGGCTGTGCTTCTTCTGTTGGTGTTTGGCTATTGGATCCCGATTCTGCCCTCCATTGGTGGTCGTTTAACACCGGGAATAATAGTGCCCACAGTGACCGGCTTTGTAAGTATTGACTCGATCCTGGCAGGTAACTTTGCAGCGCTGAGGGATAACTTTGCGCACTTGATTCTGCCTGCTCTCGCATTGGCTCTGGGCAATATGTTCCAAGAGGCGAGAATTACCCGCTCGACGATGGTGGATAACTCTGAAAAGGACTATATCCTGATGATGCGGGCACAGGGGGTTGGAAGTAGATTGATCAACAGCAAATATTTGTTCAAGCCTTCTGTTATCCCCACGATTTCCATCATGGCTCTGGACTTCTCCTCCATGTTTTGCAATGCATTCCTGGTGGAGACCATTTTTACCTATCCGGGTCTCTCTCGGTATGCAATCAATGCGATGCTCCGAAACGACCTGAATGCGGTTTGCGCAGTTGTTCTGATTTTGGGTGTTGTGTTTATTATTGCAAATATCGTCGTTGATATTATTGTTTCGATTCTTGATCCCAGAATCAGCATTGGGGCGGGAGGTAATTGATATGGAAAAGATACAGAAGAGACCGCAGAGTGTGAGAAGTTTGACCTGGAAGAAACGGTGGTATCGCTTTTCCCGTAATTATATGTCTGTAATCGGTTTGGTAATCGTTGCATTGGTTGTGATCATGGCGATTTTTGCCAAATGGATTACACCGTATCCTGAACACGCCGGCGCGTTTACAGATTTCGCCAACGCCAATACTGCACCCAGCGCTGCGCATATTTTTGGCACGGATAACAGTGGCCGCGATATTTTTACCCGGGTCGTTTTTGCTTTTCGCAATGCGCTGAAAATGGCAGTTATTGTTCTGACTATCTCAGTTCCTGTCGGCAGCGTTCTGGGCATCATTGCTGGTATTCGACAGGGCACCTGGATCGATACCGTGATCATGCGGTTTACCGATATTTTTCTCTCTGTTCCGTCGATGATCTTGGCATTGGCAATCGCATCGATTCTGAAACCCAATATGACCAATGCAATGCTGGCAATCACAGTATCTTGGTGGCCATGGTATTGCCGCTTAACTTATAGCACAGCGCGGTCTATCAGCCGAGAGAATTATGTCCGTTATGCTGAATTAACCGGCGGTAGTTTTGCTCATATCATATTTAAAGAAATTCTGCCGAACTGCGTCTCTCCAATTTTGACAAAAATGACACTGGATGTGGGCTGGGTTATTATGACAGGAGCATCTTTGAGCTACGTAGGTCTTGGCGAGCAGGCCCCTATTCCTGCCTTGGGAAATATGATTTCCAGTGGCATAAAATATTTACCTGATCAATGGTGGAATACGATTTTTCCCGCCCTCGGTATTATTGTGATCATTCTTGGCTTCAATCTGCTGGGAGATGGTGTGAGCGATTTGCTGGCAGTAGAGGAGGAATAATATGGAAAAGAATGGGAGCTTTGAAATCAAAGACCTAAAAATATCCTACAAAGTGTTCAATGGAGAACTTCAAGTTGTGGATGGCATGAACCTGCGTCTAAATAGCGGCGAACGCATGGGTCTGGTAGGCGAAGCAGGTTGCGGCAAGACAACAACATTGAAGTCTGTGCTGGGCATTCTTCCTTCTAATGCGGTTATTTCCTCTGGTGAAGTTTTATTTAACGGGGAAGATGTTCTCAAGTTTGACAATAAAAAAATGCAGGAATTTCGGAAAAAGAATTGCGCTATGATTTTCCAGGATCCATCGTCTGCTCTGAACCCGATTTTTAAGGTCAAAGACCTTATGATGAACGGTATGCGCAACTCTTTGGCAAAAAGCAAGGACTGGAAAAAAGTGGCGTATGAAAAAGCAGTCAGCTCTTTGCGAGATGTTATGCTTCCGGATCCAGA
The DNA here is from genome assembly GCF_018919205.1 of Dysosmobacter acutus. NCBI lineage: Bacteria > Bacillati > Bacillota > Clostridia > Eubacteriales > Oscillospiraceae > Dysosmobacter > Dysosmobacter acutus. The sequence continues at coordinate 2,731,436 of NZ_JAHLQN010000001.1, read as the reverse complement.
GCGCATCATGGAAAACTATCCGTTCCAGTTATCCGGTGGCATGAGGCAGAGAGTCTGCATTGCCATGGCAATCGCAACAGATCGTCATTTGCTTTTGGCAGATGAGCCAACGACCTCTTTGGATGTTACGATTCAGGAACAGATTCTGAAATTAATTTATAAGCTTTCTATAGAAAAGAAGCTGTCGGTGATTCTGGTAACACACTCTATGGGGGTGATTCGCGAAATGACTGACAGAGTAAGTGTTATGTATGCGGGAACAGTCATGGAGGTCGGTGATACAAAAGATGTGCTGGAAAGTCCGCAGCATCCGTATACAAAGGCACTGATTGCCTGCATACCAAAGTTGACCGGGAGCGGTGTTGCGGAGGGTATCCCTGGACGTGTACCTGATTACCTGAATCCTCCAAAAGGCTGCCGATATGTAGACAGATGTCCCTATGCCACAGCAATCTGCCGTGAAGAGAAGCCGAAGCTGACAGACTGCGGTAAAAATCACCAGATTGCCTGTCACAATTGTGGGAGGTAACTATGGAAAAACATGTAGAGAATCAAGATCAGGATATTGTTCTTGATATAAAAAATCTGAAGAAGTATTTCTATATGCCGAAGGGAGTCGTTGTCCATGCCGTAGAGGGAGTAAACCTTCAGCTAAAGCGCGGAGAGACCCTCGGCTTGGTAGGTGAGAGCGGATCCGGCAAGAGTACGATTGCCTACGATGTCATTGGTATGTACAAGCCCACCAGCGGTGAGATCATATTTAATGGCGAGCCCCTGCATCCTGATATTCACAAACGTCCGCTGAAGCAGAAAGGTGATATGCAGATCGTGTTCCAGGACCCGGGTTCCTCCATGAACCCAAGGGCAACGATTGAAACCAATTTGGCCTTTCCTATTAAGCGCCATGGTGGCCTGAAGGACAGGCAGGCAATCCATGAGCGAGCCCTGGAACTTTTGCGGTTTGTAGGCCTTCCTGAGGAATACGCACAGAAATATCCTCGTTCTATCGGCGGTGGTGAGCGTCAGCTGGCCTGTATTGCCCGAGCTTTGGCCAGCAACCCCAAATTGATTATTCTGGATGAACCCACCTCTGCCCTGGATGTTTCCATTCAGGCCAAAGTGATCCGCCAGCTGATTGACCTGCAGAAAGAACTGAACCTCTCATACCTCTTTATTACACATGACCTGTCTCTGATGCGCAACTTAGCTACAAAGGTGGCTATTCTGTACTTGGGACGGCTGTGTGAAATAGCAGAAACGGCAGAGTTTTACTCCACCCCCATGCATCCCTATACGCAGATGCTGCTTTCATCTATTCCTGTCGTCACAGAAGAGGAAGAAAATCTCAGGCCTGTAAAGTTGGAATCTCGGGGAGAGATTCCAAACCCTGCCAATATGCCGACCGGCTGCGGCTTCCACACTCGCTGCAGCAGATGCATGGAAATTTGTAAGACGCAGCATCCACAGATGAAAGAAGTGTCTCCAGGACATTTTGTGTGTTGCCACGCAATTGAAGGAAAGCCCGTGGATACAGAAGCCGCTGTACTGTAAATGGATTGTGTTGGGGTGCTGTAATGGATATTGAAGCGGCGATTAAAAATCGAAGAAGCGTGCGGAATTATTTGTCAAAAAAAGTGGCGATCAGCGAATTGGAAAGAATTGTTGATATGGCCCGCTATGCCCCCACGTCCTCCAATTCGCAGGCGTGGAAATTTCAAATCGTTACAGATGACGCATATCTAAAGGATATTGTGACCTTTTCTGCAGGGATTTGGAAAAAACCTCCGGCGATCCTGGCAATTTCGATGGATCGGGATATTGCCCTAAAGCGTACAGGCAAACAGGCACTGGAGGAGACGATCTACTATGACGCAGGTATTGCTGCCTATGCAGCATCCTTGGAGGCGCAGGCCCTGGGCCTGGGAAGTTGTATTATAGCTTCATTTAATAAAAAAGCGGTTGCGGCCTTGTTGGCTATTGAGCCTCCATTGGAGCCCATGCTGATGCTAACACTGGGCTATTTTATGGGAGAAGTAAAAATGCCAGCGAAGCGTGGACTAAATGAGGTTCTGGATATGCGTCTGGCAAAGGAGTGAACGGCAGGATGAGCATGTCAAGCGAACAGAGGGACTATTTAGACAATCTTGTCTGGAGACTAATGAATAACGCTGCATCTTTCCAGCAGGAACCAGAAGGCTATGTGCCCATTCGGCTTTTGGATGGCGTTATTGGTATCTTGGAAATATTGGCTCTGGAGGATAAAGAATACGAACTTCTGATGCAGCGAATATATGAGGCCAAGGCCTTTGCGGTGGATGACACAGAAAAAATGATTGATTTGTTGAATCAACTGATTCTGGAGAATGTACGATCCCGCAGAGCCAGGGAAAATAGGTGAAACATAGTGAGGAAACGAATTAAAATTATTATTCCGAACACGACATCAGAGTTCAACGAAAGCGTCTACAATCTCTTCAATCCGCTTAAGGCCAGTGATACGGAACTGGATATCTGTAACATTAAGGGAGAAGGAGCGCTGTATCTGGACCAGAAATACGATGAGGTTTGGTCAGAACTCTCCCTTCTTAAAGAGGCAGAGCAGGCGGAAAAAGACGGCTTTGATGGGGTTATCGTCTACTGCGCGCTGGATCCGGCACGAATGGCCTTGCGAGAGGCTCTCCAAATTCCAGTGGTTTCCATCTTTGAAACGGCTCTCCATGTGACGGCAATGCTGGGAAACCACATTTCCCTGATTGCACCGCCGGGCAGCATTGCCTCACGTGAGGAGATGTTTCACCAGTATCATATGGAAGATCAAATGACTTCCGTGGAATTTTTCAACTTGGGTATCGAAAATTTAGCTGAGGATGAATCATCTTCTTATCAGATCGTAAAAGCGGCGGCTCAGAGGGCTCTGAATAAGGGGGCGGACAGCTTGGTGCTTGGCTGTGGTGCAGTGATGGGTATTGCCAAGCGTTTGAGTGAGGAACTGGGTGTCCCGGTAGTTGAGCCTGGACCCGTCGCACTGAAATACTGTGAGGCGCTTATCGAGCTGGGGTTGCATCACAGCAAGGTGGCCTTTTCCTTGCCCCGCAGGCATATGCCGTAATGGAGTGGATGTCATGCATACCGTGTTGGAGATTTTTCGTGAGTTGTCTGCCATACCCAGGCCTACCTATCATGAAGATAAGGTCGCGGATTATCTGGAGTCTTATGGGCGGAGGATTGGCTGCACTGTCTATCGTGATGAGAAAAACAATGTGGTGTTAGAGAGGAACCCGAAAAACGCAAGTCCGGCGGATTGCCTGATTTTACAGGCCCATATGGACATGGTCTGCAAAGGAGATCCGGGCTATAGATACAACAGTGAACAGGACTCGATTCTATGTGTAGAGGAGAATGGTTGGCTGCGGGCGGATCACACCACCCTGGGGGCAGACAACGGTATCGGTGTGGCTGTGATTCTGAAGCTAATGGAAGAAAGCCAGGTGGGCTATCCTTTGCGGGCTATATTCACCACTGAGGAAGAGAAAGGTATGGGAGGCGCCAAGGTACTTTCCCCAAAGTATCTGATTGGGAAATACTTTATTGGCTTGGACTGGGTGTCCAGCAGGAGTACTTGCCTCAGTTGTGCCGGAAGTGTCATTGTGGTGGCAAAAAAACACCCAAAACGGGTACAACCTCAGGGGATGATAGGAATTGAAATCCAATTTGGCGGCCTTTCCGGAGGGCACTCAGGTACGGAAATCCATCGCAGCGGCAACGCAGTTCGAGTGTGTGCGAATTTGCTTTCTGACCTGATGCAAAAGGATATCTGTTTTGAAATAGCTTCCATAGAAGGAGGAACGGCAACCAATGTCATTCCAGAGACCTGCACGTGTGTGTTGGCCCTGCGGGTGGAACCGCATGGACAATTGCTGCGGGAACTGGGGAATCCGGCCTTGTGTACCAGCCTAAATCTCCCCAAGCAAGAAATTGTCAGCGTGAGTTATCGTGAGACCCCCAAGCCGGAGCTGGTTTGGAGCCAGGAGGATGTCGCTGCGACATTGAACTTTCTGTGTTCCATTCCTAATGGTTCGTTAATTTCGGAGGGGACGGGGAAGGAGTTTACGGTACTTCAGTCCTCAAATATCGGAAAGATTTCGTTGGGGAAAGAACTGGAGGTTACTCTTATGGCCCGGGCCAACTCAGAGGAACTCCTGAGCGCTGTCTATGAGGATATTCGAGATGTGGGACAGTTGTATGGCATGGAGATAACCCTGTTGTCCAGAGATCCGGTTTATCGATCCAAGACTCGGGGGAAACTGCTGAACCAAGTCTTGGATATCTATCGCAGGCAGAATGGAGTGGAGTTGAAACAGGAGATCATTCATGCGGGTATGGAGTGCGGTTATTTCCAACAGAAAAATACCGAACTGGAAATGGTGGTCTTGGGGGCGGAACTCCGGGACATTCACACAACAAGAGAACGCATGGAACTCGGCAGTGAAGAGACTGTATATCACCTGCTGCGGGAACTGCTCGGAAAAATTAATACAGAGGAAGGGAGATGAGGCGGCAATTGAAATACCGGGCAGATTTACAAAACATTATTTAAAAAATGGAGGGTAAGAAATGGTAAGCGATATGTATTTTGAGTTTGAGCTGGAGCACGCTGCAAATGTTCTGATCAATGAGACTTGTAAACTGCAAAAGGGTGAGACCCTGATGATCACCTGTGATACCCAAGGCGATATCCGCCTGGCTATTGCTACTGCTAAGGCTGCTTTTGCTGCCGGCGGTAAGCCCATGGTGATTTGGACTGCATCTCCCTTGGGCGCTGGTAAGATGGTGGACGGTTTCCTGCCTTCTGAGTCCATTCTGGCTGCTGCACTAAAGGCTGATGCTTGGGTGGAGTTCAACAAACAGTATTTTCTATATTCCGACACCTATCAGGCTGCTGTGGATGGTAACCCCAAGCTGCGTTTCCTTGGCCTGCCCGGCACGACCAGCGATGTGTTTGTCAAGCTCTACGGTCGTGCCGATCAGCATGCTGTTGCTGAGATGGTCACTGCTGTTGCTGCCCGCACGAAGGCCGCTAAGCATGTGCGCCTGACGTCTGCTCTGGGCCAGGATGTTGAGTTTGACAACGATCCTGATAATCCTGTTCGCGCTGAGACCGGTTACTGGGACAAACCCGGTACCATGATGCTCAACGGACAGGTGGGATGGACTCCCATTTTGGACAGTGTCAACGGTACGTTCGTTTTCGATGGTGCCTTGATTCCCCAGATTGGCGTTTTGGGTGCCCCTGTCAAGGTTTACATCGAAAAGGGTATTATTCAGGCAGTGGAAGGCGGTGCTGCTGGCACCAGATGGTTTGATTTTCTGAAAAGCTTTAATCATCCTCAGATGCTGCGTCCCGCACATGTCTGCTATGGGTTCCATCCTATGGCTGAACTGAGCGGTCAGAATGGCGAGGACGAACGCGTTTGGGGCTGCACCGAGTGGGGGTTCGGTTCTGTGGGGGCTTTTCTAATGCCCAAGTGCGGCGGCATTGCCGCGCCTTCTCACACTGATGCGGTTACTCTGAACACCACTGTGTATTTGGATGGCGACATGATCATGAAGGATGGAAAGGTCATTGATCCTGAGCTGGCCCAAATTGCTGCTAAGTGCGGTAAGTGAGAAATGTGTGCTGGTATGGATAACAGACTCGAGGCAGTTGCAGAGTCGCTGCTAAAAAACCTCTTTGCACTGAAGGAAGAAGAAGTCTTTGTCATTACCGCAGATGAGGGAAATGACAGGGCGGTCATTGAAGCGGTGGCCAGAGTGGCCAAAAAGCAGGGAACAAAAGTGCTCACCATCTATATGCCGACCCCGGAAGGCGTTGGCATGGCGGCGGATGCCGGCATTGCGGGTGAAGCTTTGATCGGAGCGCTGTCTGCCGCTGATGCCTGGGCAGAGTTCAATACCAAATGGATATTTGGCGGTCAGACATATATCCGGATCATGGAAGCTAACAAAAAACTGCGTCATATGAATCTGACCGGTGCATCTGCAGATTTGATCAACAACTGCATTGCTAAGGTGAACTATAGGCAACTGCGCAAGTTTGGCCTGCGCTTTGTGGAGATGATTAGGGCGGGAAAAGAATTTCGTATGACATCTCTCACGGGGATGGACCTTACATTTACCAATGTGCCGGGCCGTCCAGTTTTATGTGAACTGGGTGAAGCAGACCATCCGGGTACTTACATGCTGCCGGGACAGATTGCCTGGACACCAGATGTAGAGTCCATCAACGGAACGATCGTATTTGATGGCGCTTTGGCCCCGGTATGCGGAATCCCGTCGGCTCCGGTCAGGGCAGACATCAGGCACGGCCAGGTACAACACTTCTATGGCGCACCGGAAGCTGGCCGGTATTTTGATTGGCTGAAGAGCTACAATGATCCACAGATGTTGAATATCTCGCATACCGGACTGGGGGTCAACCCTGGTGCAATCCTCTCAGGAGACATCTTGCAGGATCAGCGGGTCTGGGGTTCTGCCACCTGGGCTTTTGGCAGCATTGGAGCGAATCTGCTGCCTCCTGATGGAATTCCAGGCGCATCTCACTCGGACTGTGTGGCGCTGAATATCAGTATGTGGATTGATGGTGAGGAGATTATCCACAACGGCAAGATTGTGCACCTGGAGTTGGCTGAGTTAGCAAAGGGCTTGGCATGAACTCATCCAAGAGTTTGGACAGCATTTTTATGAAAAGCTCTATTGACGGGGATGATCTGCAATCTGGCAGGATCATAGATTTACAAAAAGGGCTTGTTGCCCGTACATGCACGGACAACAAGCCCCTGTCAAATTGTGGTGTAAAACAGCAAATAGAATTCTGCTTGAGAAAACTCATTTGCTATGAGACGAATTAAGCTCTTGGTAGTCATTGACGTTCTCAAGAATTTTTCCCAAGTGGGTCCGCATGGCCCGGTCAGCTGCTTCGGAATCTCTGAGGCGAATTGCATTGACAATTTCGTCATGTTGGGTGATTTCTGTGCGCTTTAAAGAAGAAGAAATCGTATTCAAAGCATAGTATACGTTGTTGTCAGCCAATAGAATTTTTAAAATCTGATAGGCAACTTCATTTTTTGAAAATTCTGCTATAGCAAGATGAATAGAAAGGTCTTGCTGAGCGCCAGTACCACCTCGCTTTAATTCCAGCAGATGCTCCATGGAGAGAACTTCCAGTTGCTCCAACTGCTCATCTGTGGCATTTTTGCAAGCCATAGTAGAAGTATAGGTTTCAAGCAACAGTCGAATTTGCAGTACATCGCAGATGCGCTTGACCGATGAACTGGAAGCACAATCAATCAGGTTTTGTGCCGCATTTTTCTGGACTTCAAAAAACTCCAACTCGTTAAGAAAACTTTTCCCTTTTGGAGTCAGAACGCGTCCTTTATTTCCAACTCCTACCAGATAACCATCATCTTCCAGTTTCTTCAATTGCCGGCCGACAGTAGCAGGGGGAATCTCAAGTCGGCTGCTTAAATAGTTTGCACCTACGGGGGAATTGATTGCGTGGATTTCTTTAAGAAATGTAACAGTTTTTATTTTTCTCATAATTACACCAACCATATAATTAATATGATTTTTTATTTATTCTAACAACGGGATGGAAATCTGTCAACTGTTCCCATATATAACTGCATCATTTTTTAATGCAGGCTAATCAACAATAAGTTATTAAAATACACATTTACTGTAGGACAGAAAATGCTTGAGAAAAGGGAAAGCGGAAAGGAAACAGACAGCTATGAATCAGAAGTTTAAAGGAATGTATGCAGTTACAGTGACGCCTTTCAAAGAAGACGGTTCTTTTGATTTTGAAAGGACGAAGGGGCACTTGGATTGGCTCATCGAACAAGGGCTGCAGGGTATCTGCCTGCTGGGTGCTACGGGAGAGTACCAGAGTATCACCCTTGAGGAACATAAGACCTTTGTGAGGGAGATCGTACCCTACATTAGGGATCGGGTTTCCGTGATCGTGGGTGCTACCCGGGAACAGGCAGACGACGTAATCGAACTGGTCAACAACATCAAGCTCTGCGGTGCCGACGCCGCTATGATTCTGCCCTCTCCTTACTGTCATCCCGCCCAGGATGAGGTAGTAGAGCATTACCGTTACATCATGGAGAGAACCGAGTTCCCCATCATGATTTACAACAACCCTGGCAGCTGTGGCATTAGCTTCGAGCGGGAGACTTTCCGTAAGCTGATGGCCTTACCCTATACTGCTATGGTAAAGGAATCCAGCGGCTCCATACAGGTGCTGCGGGACGTGATAGAGGACGCCCCAGAGAACGTCAGCATCTTCTGCGGCTGTGACAATCTGGCCTTTGAGAGTTTCGCAGACGGTGCATGCGGCATGATCTGCATGTTGGCCAACGTGGCCCCTAAGTGTTGTGTAGAACTCTTTGACGCGGTTTACAATCAGCACGATATAGCTAAGGGTTGGGAGATATACCGTAAGATTTTGCCGGGCCTCAATGCTCTGGAGAGTTTCCCCAAACCGATACAGGCCCTGAAGTATTTGGTGACCCGGAAAACTGGAAACGGAGGTTTTTGCAGACGCCCCCGGCTGGAACTTACCCTGGAAGAGAAAGCATATGTGGAAGATCTGATGAAGGCGGATCAACTGTATTAATGAAACAGGTGCCAGGACGGAAAGACTTCCCACGGCACCGGAAAGGATAAGCGCCATGGCATTGCAAACAAGAACTTATTATGAAAAGATTGCGAGGGAACTGCGGTTCCCCAGCAAGGCGTTGATCGACGGAAAGTTTGTGGACTCAGTGAGCGGCAAACGCTTTACCACGGTAAATCCTGCTAATGGTCAGGCCCTTGCAGAGATCACCAGTTGCGGTGTGGAAGATGTGCTTGCAGCGGAAACCGCCGCCCGAAAGGCGTTTGAAGATGGCCGCTGGGCCCAAATGTCTCCCCAGGAGCGCAAAAGCATTCTGCTGCGCTTCTCACAACTACTGTTGGATCACGCCGACGAACTGTCGGTTATGGAATCTCTGGACAGCGGCAAGCCTATCTCCGACACGGTACAGGGTGATGTACCCGACACCGCCATGACCTTTGCCTGGTATGCCGAGGCCATCGATAAGCTGGAGGACTCTATCACTGCTACGGATGCTGAACATGTGAGTTTGGTGGTGCGGGAGCCTTTGGGCGTAGTGGGCGCCATTTTACCTTGGAACTTCCCCATGCAGATGGCATCTTGGAAGTTGGCGCCTATTCTGGCTACTGGTAATAGTGTTATTGTCAAGCCCGCAAAGCTAACTTCTCTCACTATGCTGCGGATGGCAGAACTGGCTATGGAGGCCGGCTTACCCGATGGTGTGCTCAATGTACTGCCTGGAAGCGGCAATGTGATCGGCACCGCCTTGGGAACCCATCCATGGCTGGAGGCTTTGACCTTTACCGGCTCCACCGCCGTGGGCAAGCAACTATTAGAGCTCTCTGGCCGAACCAATGCTAAGCGTATTTTGCTGGAAATGGGCGGGAAGAATCCCTGCATTGTTATGCCGGACGTTAAAGATCTGGACTATGCTGCTGCACAGGCGGTCAACGCCGTGTTCTGGAATATGGGCGAAAATTGCACCTCTAACTCCCGTCTGTTGGTACATAGGAGTATTAAGGACGCTTTTCTGGAAAAGGTGATTGCAGCTGCCAAGGAGTGGAAGACCGGAGAACCTTTGAATCCTGATGTGCAATTGGGTGCCTTGGTGGAGCGATCTCATATGGAACAGGTACTGCGCTACATTAAAATCGGTAAAGCTGAGGGGGCTAAGTTGGTTTACGGTGGCCGGCAGCTCTTTGCCGAGAGCGGCGGCAACTTTGTGGAGCCCGCTGTTTTTGATGATGTTACGCCTGATATGACTATTACTCGGAAGGAGATATTTGGGCCGGTACTGGCAGTAATGACATTCGAGACAGAAGAAGAAGCTATCCGCTTGGCCAACGACACGGAATATGGTCTCCAGGCTTCTCTATTCACCGATAACATAAAGACCGCCCACCGTATGGCTCGGGCGCTGAGAAGTGGCACGGTTTCTGTCAATTGTTACTCTGAAGGTGACATCGGCACGCCCTTCGGCGGCTTTAAACAGTCTGGTTTTTTCAGTCGTGACAAGTCTCTGTGGGCTGCCCGTCAATATACAGAGCTTAAGACTATCTGGATGCAGATTTAATAAATCGATGGATGAAAGTCTGCCCAGATTATATGCCACAGCCCGATCAAATTTCGGGCTGTGGCACTTTTTTAATTTAGTGGAATCGGTGCGCGGGATACGATGAGCCAATAAAGTAGCTGGGAAGATTTTCGTTACGCAGATCATTCCATCAAGCGAACGGCGGCGTTGGGGGTTCCCCTGAAAATGCTGATAAAAGGATTGCTGAATGCACTTTTGCTTTTACACAAAATAAGCACCAACCGTGCAAGAATCGCATTTCTGGTGCTGGATACAACAGCCGCCCTGATTGCAATGATGATGGCCGACTCCTGTATGGGCAGTGTTTCGGCAACTGCCATATCAATTTTGACGATTTCAATTTTAATGGCATGTATTTGTGCCAGTGATATTAAAGAAAAGCCAATCGAACGGGCATACTCATTTGCTCTGGGTTTCCAGGCAGTCTCCTCTGAATTGCAAAACCAGGGTAAAAGGAAGCGGAGTGAGCCCGCTTGCCAGCAAGGGCCCTTTATGGTATGCTGACACCAACTGATTGCAAGGAGGATCGGCATGGACCTGTCCCAAAAGAAACTGTTCCTGCTGGATATGGACGGCACACTGTATTTGGATGAGCGCCTTTTTGACGGCGCCCGGGAGTTTTTGGATTGCGTTCGGTTCATGGGGGGAAGGTATCTCTTTTTGACCAACAACTCCTCACGGGGGGTGGAGGCCTATGTGGAGAAAATGGCGCGGATGGGCGTGGACGCGTCGCCGGAGGATTTCCTCACCTCGGTGGACGCATCCATTGCCTACCTGCACCGCCAGAGGAAGGAACGGAGCCTGCTTTATGTCTTTGGGACGGAGTCGTTCCGCGCTCAGCTGCGTCAGGCGGGCTTCCGGGTGGCAGGATCGCGCAGCGATGAGGTGGACACGCTGCTGTGCGGCTTTGACACGGAGCTGACCTTTCAAAAGCTGGAGGACGCCTGCATTTTGCTGAACCGGGGAGTGGATTACATCGCCACCAACCCTGACTGGGTCTGCCCCACCTGGTACGGCTCCGTGCCGGACTGCGGCAGCGTCTGCGAGATGCTCCGCCGGGCCACCGGCCGCAGTCCAAAGGTCATCGGCAAGCCGCAGCCGGAGATGGCCCTGCTGGCCATGGAGCGGACCGGGTACACACCGGAGCAGACGCTGCTCATCGGCGACCGGATTTACACCGATATCGCATGCGGGCTAAATGCCGGCGTGGACGCGGCCCTGGTGCTCTCCGGCGAGTCCACCCTAAAGACCGTGGAGCAGTCGGAGATACGGCCCACGGCCATTTATGAGGACATCCGGGAGATTTGGGGAAAGCTGAGGGACGGTCGATGAAGCTGAACGGAAAACGCACGGTTTTGGTGGGCTTTGCCTTCCTCTCCATCTGTGCCTTCTGGCAGATGTACAACAACGTGATCCCCCTGATCCTGACCAACACCTTCCGCATGAACGAAATGTGGTCCGGAATCATCATGGCGGCGGACAATGTGCTTGCCCTGTTCCTGTTGCCGCTTTTCGGAGCTCTTTCCGACCGCAGCCGTTTTGCCATGGGCCGGCGCAGGCCCTTCCTGCTCTTCGGCACTGGTGCCGCGGTGGCGCTGATGCTGCTTTTACCGGTATTGGACAACAGCTACAGCGCCGCGCCGGCGCCCTGGAAAACCGCTGCCTTCATCGCCGTTCTGGCATCGCTGCTGGTGGCCATGGGCACCTACCGCTCCCCGGCCGTGGCCCTGATGCCGGACGTGACGCCAAAGCCCCTGCGCTCCAAGGGAAACGCGGTCATCAACCTTATGGGCGCCCTGGGCGGCATCCTCTATCTGTTGGTGGCCTCGGCGCTGTACCGGGGTGACGCGGAGGCGGACCATGTGGACTATCTGCCGCTTTTTGCGGTGGTGGCCGGGGTGATGGTGGTCTCCGTGGCGATTGTGACGCTCTTTGTGGATGAGCGGCGCATTGGCCGGGAGATGGCCCGGTGGGAGGCGGAGCACCCGGAACAGGGCCAGGAAAGCCAGGCAAGAACGGGGCAGGCCCTCCCAAAAGAAGTGAAACGGAGCCTCGGGTTTCTCCTCTGCTCCATTGCCCTCTGGTTTACCGGCTACAACGCCATTGAGACCTGGTTTACCACCTATGCCAACAGGGAGTGGGGAATGAGTCTGGGCGACGCTTCGGTGTGCCTGACCGTGGCCACCGCCGGGGCCATTGTCGCCTACCTGCCCATCGGCGCGCTGGCCTCCCGTGTCGGGCGGAAGAGGACCATCCTGATGGGCGCCGTGCTGCTGGCGTGCTGCTTTTTCGCGGGCTTTCTCTACACCCTGGCCTATGGCCGCTTCTCTCCGGTCCTCTATGGCCTTTTTGCGCTGGTGGGCCTCGCCTGGGCGGCGATCAACGTCAACTCCCTGCCCATGGTGGTGGAGATGTGTTCCGGCGGCGACATCGGCAGGTTCACCGGGTATTACTACACCTTTTCCATGGCGGCCCAAACCATCACGCCCATCGCGGCGGGATGGCTGCTGCGGAATGTGGGATATACGGCGCTCTTTCCCTATGCCGCGGCGTTTGTGGCCGGCAGTGTTGTCACCATGCTGTTTGTGCGCCACGGCGACTCCCGGGCGGAGGTGAAGCGGGGGCTGGAAGCCTTTGATGCCGGGGACTGAATCCGTTATAAAGAGAGGGAACTGCCCTTGCGGGCGGCCCCTCTCTTTGTAATATTTGGAAGAAATGATCAAAGATTTGCATTACTGGAAAAATTGGGGTACAATACACTCTGTATTGAATTTCGGCCTGTTTGGCCGTGGAAGAGGAGGCGCCTGTGAAAGAGCTGTTCTGGGTTGCGGCCACTGCGGTGGTTGTTTTGCTGCTGCTGGAATTTTTGCTTCAGGGAAGACGGGGGCATCCTCAGTGGAAGCTGCTGCGGAAGTTCCGCTACGCCCACCGGGGGTATCATCAAAAGCCTGAGATTCCCGAAAACTCCATGGCGGCCTTCCGGCGGGCGGTGGAGCACGGCTTCGGAGCCGAGCTGGACGTGCACCTGACCCGAGACAGGCGCCTGGCGGTGATCCACGACTCCTCCCTGAAGCGGACCTGCGGCGTGGAGGCGGATGTGGAGGACCTGACGGCGGAGCAGCTCAAAGGCTACCGGCTGGAGGGAACGGAGGAGCGAATCCCCCTGTTAGAGGAGGTGCTGCCCCTTTTTGAGGGAAAGGCGCCGTTGATCGTGGAGCTCAAAAGCGCCCGGGGCAACTGGAACGAGATAGCGCGGCTGACCTGCGAGACGCTGGAGCGGTTCCATGTGGTCTGCTGCGTTGAGAGCTTTGACCCCAGGTGCCTTTTGTGGCTGAGGGAGAACCGGCCGCTGGTGGTCCGGGGCCAGCTATCTCAGGATTTCATGAAATCCCCTTCGGGCCTGAGCACGATGCACCGCGTCGCACTGAGCTGCCTTCTGTACAATTTTCGGACGCGCCCCGATTTTGTGTCCTACCGGTTTGAGGACCGCAGGAACTGGGCGGTCCGGCTGTGCTGCCGCAGCCGGGGCGTGCAGGAGATCAACTGGACCATCCGCTCTTTGGCGGATCAGCGAGCGGCGGAGCGGGAGGGACACCTGGTTATTTTTGAATCATATGACGCCTCGGCGGATGGGAAAGGAGCGCGCGGTTGAAAAAGAGATGGCAACAGTTCAAAGCGGCGGTCAAGATGGAGCTGCGGGAGCACAGAAGCTCCTTTATCGCCTATAAGGTTCTTCACGTGCTGGTGGTGGCCACCCTGATCCGCCAGTGCATTTTGGGGCATTTTGAGAGCGTCTTCTTCTGCGTGCTGACGCTTCTGTTGCTTTATGTGCCAAGCATCGTACAGGTGGGTCTGCGCATCGAGCTGCCCACCACGCTGGAGATCATCATCCTCTGCTTCATCTTTGCGGCGGAGATTTTGGGGGAGATCAGCTCCTTTTATGTCCGGGTTCCGGGCTGGGACACCATGCTCCACACGGTGAACGGATTTTTGGCGGCGGCCATCGGCTTTTCCCTGGTGGTGCTGCTCAACAGCGACGAACGGCTGAGCTTTGACCTGTCCCCCGCGTTTATGGCCGTGGTGGCCTTCTGCTTTTCCATGACCATCGGCGTTTTGTGGGAGTTTTTTGAGTGCGGCATGGATTTGGTGTTCCACACGGACATGCAGAAGGATACCATTGTTCACGCCATCTACACCGTAGCCCTGGACACGACCCGGACCAACACGGTGGTGGGAGTCACCGGCATCACGGACACGGTGATCAACGGGGAGTCTCTTGGATTGGGTGGGTATCTGGATATCGGCCTGCTGGATACCATGAAGGACCTGTTCGTCAATTTCATCGGCGCCACGGTCTTTTCCATCATCGGCTTTTTCTATGTGAAAAGCCAGGGGAAGGGAAAAGTAGCCCGTAAGTTTATTCCCAGCCGCAAGGAAGAGGGACGGGACTATCTGAAGGTGGAACAGGAAAAGGCGGAGCCGCCGGAGGTGGAAGGCCGGGAGGGCCGGCCGGACGAGGACATGTAGGGAACCGGAGAAGACGGTCGCAGGTGAATTTGTGTAGGAAACGGAACCAATCTAAAAATAGAGTATAATTGTTGCAAGAAAAGAGGAGAGGCAGTGGAGAAGAACAAAGTGCGCTGGGGTGATCGCCGGGACGGCGTCTGGCTGCGGGACCTGGACCCGCTCCATGTGTTTACCCCTTATCTGATGCCCAACCGGGCGGACAACGAGGCGTTTATCGAGGAGCTTATCGACCTGACGGAAGTCAATGCCTTTATAGAAAAGAAGAACCTGGAGGACCCGGAGTTCAAATATACCTTTTTTCATGTGATCCTGGCGGCGCTGGTGAAGACAATTACCCTGCGCCCCAGGATGAACCGATTCATCTCCGGCAACCGCATGTATCAGCGCAACGAGCTGACGGCCGCCTTTGTGATGAAAAAGCAGTTCTCCGACACGGCAAAGGAGTCACTGCTGTTCATCAAGTTCGAGGAGGACGACACCGTGACCGATGTACATAACCGGATCAAGAAGGAGGTTTTGGCTTATCGGAACGAGGAGTCGGTGGACAACTCCACCGCCGGCATGGATTTTTTGGGCAGGCTGCCCCGGCCCCTGCTGCGCTTTGTGATCCGGATGCTCTACTGGCTGGAGTACCACGGTCGGGCGCCGCTGAGCCTGGTGAAGACGGACCCGGACTACGCCACCATTTTTATTTCCAACCTGGGGTCCATCAGGCTCAATGCCGCCTATCACCATCTGAACAACTGGGGGACAAACTCCTTTTTTGTCACCATCGGGGAAAAGCGCCTTCACCCCTTTTTTGAATCCGACGGACATGTGGAGATGCGGGACGCCCTGAAGGTGGGGATTACCTTGGATGAGCGCATTGCCGACGGGTATTACTATTCCAGAACCATCAAACTGTTCAAACATCTGCTTCAGCACCCGGAGCTGCTGGAGCGACCTGCAAAGGAGGAAGTAGACTATGAGTGAACCGGCGATTCAGGCTGCCGGCCAGAGAGGCAAGCGGGAAAAAAAGGGGGCGGAGGTGCCCCGGGTGAAAGCGCCCTGGCTTGGCAGCTACGATGAAGAGGTACCGGCCACGCTGACCTATTCGGAAAAGACCATGGTAGGCGCCCTGGAGGATACCGCCCGCCGCTATGGAGACTATATCGCCTATGATTATATGGGCAGCAAGTGCACTTACCGGGAGCTGGTGGAGAAGATCCACACCTGCGCCCGGGCGCTGAAGGCCATGGGCATCCGGGAGGGCGACCGGGTGACGATCTGCCTGCCCAATATGCCCCAGACGCTGATTATGTTCTATGCGGTGAACTTGGTGGGCGCCGTTTCCAATATGGTCCACCCTCTCTCCGCTGAGAGCGAGATCGCCTTTTACCTCCGGGATTCCGGGAGCGTGGCGGCCATCACGCTGGACCAGTTCTATCCCAAGTTTGCCAGGCTGCGCAAGGTGGTGGACCTGCCCAACCTGATCGTCACCGGCGCGGCGGATGAGCTGCCCTCCGCGGTCCGGGCCGGCTACTATCTGAAGGAGGGGCGGAAGATCAAGCCCATCCCGGCCAGGGCCAACGTTCTCAAGTGGAGAGACTTCCTCCGCCGCGGGGACTATATCGAGATTTACAAGGTGGACCGCCATGCCGAGGACTCGGCGGTGATCCTCTACTCCGGCGGCACCACCGGCACCACCAAGGGCATACTGCTGACCAACCGGAATTTCAACGCCCTGGGGGCACAGATCATCGCCACCAACACCTTTTTCCAGCCCGGCGACAAGATGCTGGCCATCATGCCCATGTTCCATGGGTTCGGCCTCGGCGTGTCCATCCACTCCATGATGTGGGGCGGAGGCCGCTGTATCCTGATTCCCCGGTTCACCCCGGAGTCCTACGCGGAGCTGCTGAAGAAATACCAGCCCAACCTCATTGCCGGCGTGCCCTCTCTTTTCGAGGCGCTGCTGCGGGTGAAGCAGATGGAGGGTGTGGATTTGAGCTGCCTGAAAGGCGTGTTCTCCGGCGGCGACTCCTTGTCTGTGGAACTGAAAAAGCGCTTTGACGCCTTTTTGGCCGGGCACGGCGCGGCTGTCCAGGTCCGGGAGGGCTACGGCACCACCGAATGCGTCACCGCAAGCTGCCTCACGCCCATGCACCAGGCCCGGGAGGGGTCCATCGGCCTGCCCTTCCCCGACATGTTCTATAAGATCGTGAAGGCTGGGACGGAAGAGGAGGTGCCCTACGGCAAGGAGGGCGAGATCTGCATCGCCGGCCCAACGGTGATGGTGGAGTATGTGAACCATCCGGAGGAGACGGCCCAGACGCTGCGCACCCACGCCGACGGCATGACCTGGGTCCACACCGGCGATCTGGGAATCATGGATTCCGACGGATTTGTCTACTTCCGCCAGCGCATTAAGCGCATGATCGTCACCAACGGTTACAACGTCTATCCCTCCCAGATTGAAAACGTCTTAGATGGGCATGAGTACGTCCAGATGAGCTGCGTCATCGGCGTGAGCGACCCCATCAAGATCCAGCGGGTCAAGGCCTTTGTGATGCTCAAGCCGGGCTTCAAGCCTACTGAGGCCTGCCGCCAGGCCATTTTGGCTCACTGCCGCAAGCACATCGCCAAATACGCCATTCCCACGGAGATCGAGTTCCGGGCAGAGCTGCCCAAGACCCTGGTGGGCAAGGTGGCCTATCGGAAGCTGGAGGAAGAGGAGCTAAGCCGCCGGCAGTAGGGCGGCGGAAGAAGGAGAGAGACTATGGTAAAAGTGAGATTGGGAAAAACTGAGCTCTGGGTGACAAAAACGGCCTTTGGCGCGCTGCCCATCCAGCGCATCGACCACGCCGCGTCCAAAAAGCTGCTGCGCAGGGCCTACGATGCGGGAATCAACTATTTCGACACCGCCAATGCCTACAGCGACAGCGAGGAGAAGATCGGCGAGGCGCTCTCCGACGTCCGCCACAACATCGTGATCTCCACCAAGAGCGGCGGGACGGACAAGGAGACGGTGCGCCGGCACATCGAGACCAGCCTGCGGAGGATGAAGACGGACTATATCGACCTCTTCCAGTTCCACAACCCGGCGGTGCTGCCGGATATCAACGACCCGGACGGTCCCTTTGCCGCGGCGCTGGAGGCCAAGGAGAAGGGGTATGTCCGCCACATCGGTATCACCAACCACCGCCTGAGCGTGGCCCATCAGGCGCTGGACTCCGGCAATTTTGAG
Organism: Dysosmobacter acutus; assembly: GCF_018919205.1. Lineage (NCBI taxonomy): Bacteria > Bacillati > Bacillota > Clostridia > Eubacteriales > Oscillospiraceae > Dysosmobacter > Dysosmobacter acutus. Next base: position 2,713,430 of record NZ_JAHLQN010000001.1, on the reverse strand, counting down.
ACGCTGCAGTTCCCCTTCTGCTACCTGGCCACGGACAGGGATATGGAGCTGGTCAACCGCTGCCGGCAGGAGGACGTGGGCTTCATCGCCATGAAGGGCCTCTCCGGCGGCATGCTCTCCAACGCGGAGGCCTGCTTTGCCTTCATGCAGCACTACGACAACGTGGTGCCCATCTGGGGCATCCAGCATGAGTGGGAGCTGGACCAGTGGCTGGAACTGCGGGAGCGGGGAGCGAAGATGACGCCGGAGCTCTTGGCGGTGATTGAAAAGGACCGGGCTGAGCTGGCCCAGAACTTCTGCCGCAGCTGCGGGTACTGCCAGCCCTGCACCGTGGGAATCGACATCCCTCAGGCGGCCCGGATGGCCATGCTGCTGCGCCGGGCCGTGTATCAGGACTACATAACCGACGAGTGGTATGCCAAGATGCACAAGATCGAGGAGTGCGTCCACTGCGACGTGTGCAAGAGCCGCTGCCCCTATGAGCTGGACATCCCCAATCTCCTTCAGGAGATGCTGAAGGACTACGACGCGTTTTATGCCCGGCATAAAAACGGATGAGAGCGAAAGGAAGAGACTTTGGAGTATCTCACACAGGAATTGACGGAAACCACCTTCAGCCGGGAGGAGGAGCTGACCTTTGCCAATTGCGACGTGCGCAAAAAGATGAAGCTCTCCGCCATGCTGAGCACGATGGCCAGCATTGCCGGCTATGACTACGACGCCCGGGGACTGACCTACGAGGTGCTGCGGGACATGCAGCAGGTGTTTTTGCTGGCCCGGATCACGCTGAAAGTCCACCGCCTGCCGGAAAACAGGGACATCCTGAAGGTGACCACCTGGGAAAACGGGGTGCGGGGCGTGCACATGCGCCGCTGCTTTGACCTCAGTGACCGTGAGGGCCGGCCCTGCGTCGCCGGACGCAGCAGCTGGATCCTGGTGGACCCGGACAGCCGGAAAATTCTGCGGCCGGGCCTCTTTACGGGAAAGCCCATTGCAGAGGTGGAGCGGGAACTGGACTGCCCGGAGTGCAAAAAGGTCCTCCTGCCCAAAGAGGGTGTGGAGGAGATCGGACGGCGGCAGGTGCGCTTTACCGATCTGGATGCGAACGGGCACCTTTACAGCGGCAACTACGGCAACGTCATCTGGGACTTCCTGCCTGAGGAGCTGCAGCTGCGGGACTTACGGGAGTTCTCCATCAACTACAACCACGAAGCCACCCTGGGCGAGGAACTGCGGCTCACCGGCTGTCGGGCGGGGGACCGCTATTACATGATGGGCCAGGGCGGCGGAGAGCCCTGCTTTACCTGTGAATGCGTGTTTTAGCATGCAGACGCCTCACAAACCATTGGTTTGTGAGGCGTTTTTTCCTTTACTTCTGTTCTTCTCCATTCTCTTCCAGCTCCTCCCGGAACATCAGCAGGAAGACGGCCGCCAGGCCGATGAGGCCGAAAAGCACCGCCTCGGCGCAGAAGCGGCGGGTAGCATAGGCCCCCACAGCGGCGCCGGCGATGAAGAAGAGGATGATGCCCGCATACTGCCGGAACCGGCGCAGGAAAGCGTCGTCTCCGGTGCGGCGGAAATGGTAGAGGTTTTCCGTGGCGCTGCGCAGGTTCCCAGTGCACATGGTGGTGGCGTAGGGACTGCCGCTGAGCTTGCGGAAGCTCTCCACCTGCATGGCGCACACAAAGGAGATTAGGATATTGGCCATGGAGTCCCAGTCACCCTGTGGAAGAAAGGCCACGATCAACAGCACCAGCGCCTCCACAGCCACAGTGACCTGCCGCCAGTGGAGCCTGCCCCCGCGTCCTTTGTACCGGCTCTTCAGGGACTCGGTCACATATACGCCGAAAAAGAAGGCGGCGATGGGCACCAGGTAGGACAGGGACGCGCCCCACTCCCCCTGAGAGAGGTGCAGGCCGAAGAGGACGATGTTGCCGGTCTGGGCGTTGGCGAATACGCCGCCCCGGCAGAGATAGGTGTAGGCGTCCAAAAAACCGCCGACCAGGGCCAGCAGCACGCCGATGGGGTAACTCTCGGAAACTTGTCTGTTCATTGCAATGCTTCTTTCTGTGGTCTTCAGTTCAGTGTGTCCGCATTTTGGGCAAACAATTCCTGTACCCGCCGGGCCACGGCGCTGTGGCGCGTAAGCTCCGGGTCGGCGCGGAGCATCTCCTCCGCCGCTGCCTGGGCCCTGAGCAGCAGGGCCATGTCACAGGAGAGGTCGGCGATCTTCAAGGAGGGAAGCCCGTGCTGGCGCTGGCCGAAAAAGTCACCCGGACCCCGCAGGCGCAGGTCCTCCTCGGCGATGCGGAAGCCGTCCGAGGTTTTGGCCATGACCCGCAGCCGCTGCCTGGCCTCCTCGGTCTTTGGATCGGCGATCAACACACAGTAGGACTTGGCGCCGCCCCGCCCCACCCGGCCCCGCAGCTGATGAAGCTGGCTCAGGCCGAAGCGGTCGGCGTTTTCCACCACCATCACCGTGGCGTTGGGCACGTCCACCCCCACCTCGATGACCGTGGTGGACACCAGAATATCGGTTTTTCCAAGAGAAAAGGCGGCCATCACCGCCTCCTTTTCCTTTGGCTTCATTTTGCCGTGGATGAAGGCGATGCGCAGATCGGGAAAGACCTCCCGCTGAAGCGTCTGCGCGTACTCCGTCACCGCCTTACGGTCGTCCGGCATCTCCTCATTTTCCGACACCTGAGGGCAGACGATGTAGGCCTGGTGGCCCTGGGCGATCTCCTTGCGCAAAAAGGCGTAGATCCGCTCCCGGTAGCCGGTGCCCACGGCAAAGGTGTCGACCTTCTGCCGCCCGGGAGGCAGCTTGTCAATGACGGAGACATCCAGGTCGCCGTAGATGATGAGGGCCAGCGTCCTTGGGATCGGCGTGGCGGACATGACCAGGATGTGTGGGGAGCGGCCCTTGGAGGAAAGGGCCGCGCGCTGACCCACGCCGAAGCGGTGCTGCTCGTCGGTGACCACCAATCCCAGGTCCCTGTACGCCACATCCCCGGAGATCAGCGCGTGGGTGCCGATGACAAAGTGGGCCGTGCCTTGTGCAAGCTGTTCAAGGATGGCCCGGCGGGCCTTGCCCTTGACGGAGCCGGTGAGCAGGACGCACCGGACGCCCAGGGGTTCCAGCAGAGGAAAGAGGCTCCGGCAGTGCTGCTCCGCCAGAATCTCGGTGGGCGCCATCAGGGCGGCCTGGGCGCCGTTTTGTACGGTGAAGTAGACGCAGGCCGCGGCCACCATGGTTTTGCCGGAGCCCACGTCCCCCTGGCACAGGCGGTTCATGGGTCTGCCGGAGCACATGTCGCTCAGGGCCTCGTCCACACAGCGACGCTGGGCATCGGTGAGAGAGAAGGGAAGGGCGCGGTAGAACGGTTCCATGTCCACCGGGCGGCAGGGCGTCACTTGGAGCGACTGGCGGCGGCTGCGCAGCCCGGAAAGGCCCAGGGCCAGCAGGAACAGCTCCTCGAACACCAGGCGGCGGCGGGCCTCCTCCAGCGCCTCCTGCGAGACGGGAAAGTGGACGTTTTCATAGGCGCGGCCGATGGGGCAGAGTCCGTTTTCCCGGCACACCTCATCGGGGAGAAATTCGGACAGCTTGCCGGCGCACTCGTCCAGCCCCTGACGGACGGCGCGGATCAGCAGCAGCTGGGAGACGCCGGCGGTCAGGGGATAGATGGGGACAATGCGCCCGGTCCGCTCCCGGCGGCCCTCCGGCTCCGCCACCGGGTTGGTCATGGTCCGGTGCAGCAGCGTGCCCTCCACCCGGCCGCAGAACACATAGCTCTGTCCCATTTTCAGGCTGTTTTTCAGGTATGCCTGATTGAAATAGGTGATGTCTATCGCGCCGGTCTCATCCACCGCCCGGAGCTTTACCAGTTCCAGACCCCGGCGGATGCGGGAGAGGGTGGGCGGCGCGGCCACCATGGCCTGGACGCAGGCGGTTTCTCCGGGGATCAGCGCACTGATGGGGCGAAAGGCGGAGCGGTCCTCATAGGCCCGCGGGAAGTAGGAGATCAGGTCCCGGAGGGTAAAGATGCCAAGCTTTCCCAGGGCCTTGGCCTTCTGCTCGCCAATGCCCTTGATATAGCGCACATCTGTGTTCAGGTCGGCCATGGGGAAGGGCTCCTTTCTCCTGTAAAATTCAGCTCATAGGCTGGAGCTGCGGTTTCAGATATTATATAATAGCCGAAAGCAGTTGGCAAAACTATTTTGTAACATTTGGTGCGTTGGATACTCTTATGTAGGAAAGGGGTGGGGAAGATACCGGATTTTGAAGAAGTCTACCGGCTGTATTTTGCCGATGTGTACCGCTATGCCCTGGCCCTGACCAGGGACGAGGCAGCAGCGGAGGAGATCACCCAGGAGACCTTTTTCCGCTCTCTCACCGCCATCGACGGCTTTCGCGGGGAGTGCCAGCTGCGGGTGTGGCTGTGCCAGATCGCAAGAAACCTCTATTTCCGTGCCTGCCGGGAGCAAAAACGGTTCCGTCAGGCGGAGATGGAGGAGGGGGACGAGGGCATCGAGGAATCGTTTTGCGACCGTGACGCGGCCCGCAGGCTCCACCGCCTGCTCCACGATCTGGAGGAGCCCTACAAGGAGGTGTTCTCCCTGCGGACCTTCGGCGAACTGCCCTTTGCCCAGATCGGCGAGCTGTTCGGAAAAACAGAGAGCTGGGCCCGTGTGACCTATTTCCGGGCGCGGCGGAAATTAAAGGAGAGGCTTACATGAAGTGTGAAATTGTTCGCGACCTGCTGCCGCTGTACTGCGATAATGTCTGCTCGGCGGAGAGCCGGGCGGAGGTGGAAGCACATCTCAAAGAGTGCGCCGGCTGCCGGAGGGAGATGGAGGAGCTCCGCGCCCCCCTGCCGGAGGAGGAGCTCCGTGCGGCGGATAAAGAGGCGTCGGCGCTGAAAAGGCTCTCAAGAGAGTGGGAGCGGGGCAAGTGGAAGGCAAAGCTGCGGGGGGCGGCCATCGCGGCTGCGGTGTGCGCGGTGATAGTCGGGGCTTTTCTGGCGGCGACGCAGGGGTTCTGGTTCCCGGTGGACCCGAAGAACATTTCGATCACCAACGTGCGGCAGCTCTCCGACGGGCGGGTGGTGTACCACATGAGCGTCAACGACGACAAGGCGATCCGGGAGATCAGGTTCGAGTTTGACGAGGAGGGCAACGCGTACTTTGTGCCCAAGCGTGCGCTCTACACGGAAAAAAGGACGCTGCCGGGCCAGACGGGGGACTCAGATTTGATACTGGACCTGCCGGTCATGAATGGATACGCCCGTGACCGGGGCTATGATACGGAGATCACCAGGGCCTGGTACGGACGGGGCGAGGACGCCGTCCTCCTCTGGGAGGAGGGGATGGAGCTGCCCCGCGCCTCGGTGGAGGATGAGATCAACTGGGGGGACAGGAATTGAGAGCCGTTCCAAGATTGAAAAAGAGCGTGCAGCAAAGTGCTGCACGCTCTTTTGGCGGTTTGGATCAAGGGCGCGCTATCCCGCCTTCCGGGTATATTCAAGGTAACGGAAGGTGTAGCCGTTGTCGGCCACGAGCTCGCTGGCGCTGAAAAGCTCCCAGTCGGGATGGCGGTCCAGATTGGGGAAATAGGTGTCGGCGTCGGCCCTGGCGTCCACCATGGTGACGTAGGCCCGCTGGCAGTAGGGCAGGAGCTTGGCGTAGATGGATCCGCCGCCGATGACAAACACCCTGTCCCGGCCCTGCACCATGGCCAGCGCCTGGTCAAAGGAATGCACCACCGTGGCGCCCGGCACCTTGATGCCGGGCTGGGCGGAGAGGATGATGTTGTCCCGGTTGGCCAGAGGCTGCCCCTTTGGCAGGGACTCCAGCGTTTTGCGGCCCATGATGACGGTGCCGCCCTCTGTCAGTCGGCGGAAGTGCTTCAGGTCTTCGCTCAGGCGGAACAGCAGTTTGCCGTCTCTGCCGATGGCCCAGTTCTGGGCAACTGCAACAATTGCGTTCATAGAGACTCTCCTTTGACATACCGGGGCAGTATGAATTTTTCCCACGGCATAAAAGATGCTTATACCGCAATGGGAATTTTCTCCTCAAAGGGAGAAGGCGTATAACCCTCCAGGGAAAAGCTGTCCCTGGTAAAGGCGTAAAAGTCCGTGACGGACGGGTCTATATGAAAGACGGGAGCGGGGGCGGGGGACGCGTCCAACATGCGCCGGATGATGGGCACATGACGGTCGTAGATATGGGCGTCGGCGATAACGTGGACCAGTTCGCCGGCCTCAAGGCCAGAGACCTGGGCCATCATATGCATCAGCACGGCGTACTGCACGACATTCCAGTTGTTAGCGGCAAGCATGTCCTGGGAGCGCTGGTTCAAAATGCCGTTGAGGATGCGCCCGGAGACATTGAAGGTCATGGAGTAGGCACAGGGGTAGAGGTTCATCTCATGGAGGTCGGCAAAGGTGTAGAGATTGGTCATGATCCGGCGGGAGGCGGGATTGTGCCTGAGGTCGTAGAGCACCCGGTCCACCTGGTCAAATTCCCCCTCCGGATAGCGGTGGCGGACGCCAAGCTGATAGCCGTAAGCCTTGCCGATGGAACCGGTCTCGTCGGCCCAGGCGTCCCAGATGTGGGCGTTCAGGTCATGGATGTTATTGGACTTTTTCTGCCAAATCCACAAGAGCTCGTCCACGGCGGTTTTCCAATAGGTTCTCCGCAGCGTGAGAATGGGGAACTCCCGGCGCAGGTCATAGCGGTTGACAATGCCGAATTTCTTGATGGTGTGGGCCGGCGTGCCATCCTCCCACTTGGGACGCACCTGCTGGTCCGTGTCCCGGACGCCGCTTTGCAAAATTTCCCGGCAGTTGGCCAGGAATATCTGGTCGGCATGGCTCATGCACTCACGCTCCTTGTCGAATTTCATCCTTACTCAGTATAGCAGATGCGCACACGCAATACAATCCATGAATCCTGAACCCATTTTTACTAAATACCCCCCTGTATTTTTGTAAAAATTAGATAAAAGTCTGATTGTAATCCTGCAAAAAGTGCGATATGATGAATTGAGAGAAACGATTGCAGGGAAGACAATCCGCCTGCGTCAAAGAGATGGACGAGGGGAGGAACGGCAATGCTGGACCGCAGCGAGGTGGGAAAGCGGGGCTATCTCAATGAGAAGTTCCGGCTGTTCCACCTGAAGGACAGCCGGGCGGAGAAGTTGGATTACCACTACCATGAGTTCGACAAGATCATTTTGCTGTTGGGGGGCAAGGTGACCTATGTGGTGGAGGGCGTGACTTATTTCCTCAAGCCCTGGGATGTTCTGCTGGTACAGCACAACCTGATCCACGTGCCCATCATTGACCCCAACGAGCCCTATGAGCGCATTGTGATCTGGCTCAACGCCGATTATCTGGCCGAGCACAGCTATGGAGGGGAGAACCTGTCCGCCTGCTTTGACCTCACCCGGGAGCGGGGGTTCCACCTGCTGCGGGAAGGGAAGGAGCGGAGGCTGGAGTATATGCGCCTGGTGACGGAACTGGAGGGCGCGCTGCGGGACCGGGAATTTGGCCATGAGCTGCTGGCAAGCACCTATTTCCTCCAGCTGCTGGTGGCCATCAACCGGGACGCGGGGAAGGACAGGACGGCGGAGGTGACGGACAGCTACCGCCGGGACCCGAAGATGGGGGAAATCCTGCGCTACATCGCCGCCCATCTGGAGGAGGACTTGTCCGTGGACGCCATTGCCGGCCGGTTCTATATGAGCCGCTACTACCTGATGCACCGCTTTAAGGAGACCACGGGCTACACGCTCCACCAGTATGTGAGCCAGAAGCGGCTGCTGCGGGCCGGGGAGATGATCCGCTCCGGCGTGCCGGTGATGAAAGCGGCGGAGCAGGCGGGATTTCGGGATTATTCCACATTCCTCCGGGCGTTTCAGGGCACATTTCACATGAGCCCCAGGGAATTCAACGGGTAAAGGGAGAACGGAAATGGAACAGACACTGCGTCAGGAAGACGTGTTTTTTACAAAGGCGGACCTGCGTCATCTGATTATTCCCCTGGTTATTGAGCAGCTGCTGGCCATCACGGTGGGCCTGGCGGATTCGCTGATGGTGGCCCGGGTGGGAGAGGCCGCCATTTCGGCGGTCTCCCTTGTGGATACGGTGAATGTGCTTTTGATCAATGCCTTTTCTGCCCTGGCCACCGGCGGCGCGGTGGTGGCGGGACAGTACATGGGCCGCAGGGAACTGGATAAGGCCAGTCACTCCGGCGAACAGCTGCTGCTTTTTATGCTGGAAATCTCCCTGTTAGTCACGGTTTTCATCTATGTGGGCAAGCAGTTTATCCTTGGCGTGGTGTTCGGCCGGGTGGAGGCGGACGTGGCCGCCTACGCGAACACCTATTATCTGATCGTGGAGGCCTCCATCCCCTTCCTGGCGCTCTATAACGCCGGCGCTGCCCTTTTCCGGGTGATGGGAAACTCCAACATCTCCATGCAGGTGTCGCTGGTGATGAACGGCATCAACGTGGCGGGCAACGCCCTGCTGATCTTCGGGCTGCACCGGGGTGTGGAGGGCGTGGCCATTCCCACGCTGGTTTCCAGGGTGGTGGCGGCGGGAATGATCCTGATGCTGCTGCGCCGTCCGGGCGCCGCGCTGCGCCTCAAGCGGATTCCACGCAGCCACGACGGACCGGTGATCCGCAATTTCCTCCACTTCGGCGTGCCCAACGGCGTGGAGAGCAGCATGTTCCAGCTTGGTAAGATTTTGCTGCTGTCCACCGTGTCGGGCCTCGGCACCGCCTCCATCACCGCCAACTCCATCGCAAATACCATCGGCGTCTTCCAATGCATCGCCGGCAACGCCATGGGCCTTGCCATGGTGACGGTGGTCTCCCGCTGCGTGGGGGCGGGCAGCTACGAACAGGCCCGGCTTTACACGAAGAGGCTTCTGAAGATGAACTATATCTACGGCCTCTTTTTGAACCTTGCCATTCTTGCGGCGCTGCCGCTGATCATCCGGATCTACGCTGTGTCGGCGGAGGCTTCGGCCTATGCCACCAACATCCTGATCTGGCACGGCGTGGTGGGCATTGCGATCTGGCCCCTGGCTTTCACCCTGCCCCAGGCCCTGCGGGCAGCGGGAGACACCCGCTTCACCATGATTACCTCGTCTCTGTCCATGTGGATTTTCCGGGTGGCCATCGGCGTGGTGATGGCCCGGAGCTGGGGGTTCGGCGTGCTTGGCATCTGGTACGCCATGTTCATCGACTGGGTGGTGCGTATGGCGGCCTTTGTGCTCCGGTTCCGGGGCCACCGCTGGGAAGTGGTCCGGCTGCGGGATTGACCCAAACCGGAGAGAGCAGTCCGCCTTTTGCTGGCGGCAAAAAGAGGGCGGAGCCGGCGCTCCGCCCTCTTTCCATGAGGTTCAGATTTTGATGAGCTCGTACTGCCGCTGGCCGAGCCCCAGGGCTTCGCCGTGGCTCAGGGCGGTCTCCCAGTTGGTGTCGGGATGCATGTAGTGGAAATGATCATGGCCGCACTCGTGGAAGTTTTCGCCGTCTAAGGCGGAGCCGGGAAGAGGCGGCTGGGCGTTGACAGCGTCGGCGCAGGCCTGGTCCAGCGCAATGGGGTCAAAGGAGGCGAACATGCCCACGTCCTGCACGATGGGGGCGTCGTTGAGCCAGTAGCAGTCGCACAGCGGGGACACGTCGATCACCAGGGAGATGTGGAAGCAGGGTCGGCCGTCCACCACTGCCTTGGTATACTCGGCGATCTTGCAGTTGAGGATGTCGTTGGACTCGTCGTTGGAGGCGTAAACCGCGTCCATGGGGCAGTGGGTCAGACAGCGGCCGCAGCCCACGCATTTGTCCTGGTCGATGGAGGCCTTGCCCTCCGGACCCACCACGGCCGCGCCGTGGGCGCAGATCTCCTCACAGGTGCCGCAGCCCACGCACTTGTCGCCGTTCACAGAGGGCTTGCCGGCGTTGTGCTGCTCCATTTTGCCGGCCCGGGAGCCGCTCCCCATGCCGATGTTTTTCAGCACGCCGCCAAAGCCGGTGTTTTCATGGCCCTTGAAGTGGGTGAGGGAGATGAGAATGTCGGCGTCCATGATGGCCCGGCCGATTTTGGCCTCCTTCACGTATTTGCCGCCCTCCACGGGTACATATGCCTCGTCATTTCCCTTGAGTCCGTCGGCGATGATGCAGTGACATCCGGTGGAAAGAGGCGAGAAGCCGTTTAAGTAGGCGGAGTCCAGGTGGTCCAGAGCGTTTTTCCGGCCGCCCACATAGAGGGTGTTGCAGTCGGTGAGAAAGGGCTTGCCGCCCTGGTCCCGGACAAAGTCCGCCACCGTCTTGGCCCAGTTGGGCCGGAGGAACGCCAGGTTGCCGGGCTCGCCGAAATGCAGCTTGATGGCCACATATTTGCCCTCAAAGTCGATGTCCCCGCAGCCGGCGGCCTTCATCAGGCGGTACAGCTTCTGCTGGAGATTTTCATGGAAGTCCGCGGCCCTGAAGTCCGCAAAATACACCTTTGCCTTTTCAGCCATATTCATGTTCTCCTTTGTATGTAATGCGTTCACATATCCACGGAGATGTGATCCGTTCCGTTTTCCTCAAACTCGCCCAGGTATTCGTCCATTCGCTCCACCAGTTCGCTGTAGTTTTCACGGGTGAGAGGCTGGCCGTCCATATCCCGCAGCGCCAGTTCCTCTGCCAGGATTTCGTAAAATGTGTTGTCCTCATAGTTGGCGATGGCTTCGTGGATGCCGCCCTCGGCAAAGGCCTTGGAGGGGATGATCTCCCCGTTGTAGAGCTCGATGAGCTTTGACATCCTGTGCTCTGCGCAATAGGAGAAAATCAGGCTCTCCACTGAGTCATATTCCCGGATGCGGTCGTCTTCCCGGGTGGAGTTTATGACCCAGTTGCCGATGTAGACCAGATCCAGCAGATAGCGGTACTGCTTTTCGGTCAGCTTGATCTCCATTGGGACACCTCCTCATTGAAACAGTCGTTGGATGATTACATGATTATAGCAAAGTTCCATGGAAAATGCCACATAAAAAAGTGGGCAAAAAGCCTAAAATCTGACTTGCCGGGGATAAAGCTACATAGTATAATATAGAACTTAAGGTACAAAGGAAACGGCAGGGCCTCATAAGGCTGCAAACGCCTTTTTTAAGCGGAGCCCGGCCGGTCAGGATGCTTTGCGCGGCCATACCGCGATCTCTATTTTTCCGGCATTGGAGGGACTTATGGATAACCGACCCATCGGCGTATTTGATTCCGGTCTGGGCGGGCTGAGCGCGGTCCGTTCCCTGCGGCGGATTCTGCCCGGCGAACAGCTCATTTACTTTGGAGATACCTCCCGCGTCCCCTACGGCGGACGGTCCCGGGAAACCATATTGAAGTACGCGCGGCAGGATGTGCGCTTTTTGCGCAGCTTTGACCTGAAAGCCGTCCTGATCGCCTGCGGCACCGTCAGCACCACGTCGCTTGAGACGCTGCGTGAGGAAAACGATCTCCCGATGGTGGGAGTGGTGGCCCCCACCTGCCGCCGGGCGGTTGAGACGACCAGGTGCGGGCGCGTGGGGCTGATCGCCACCCATGCCTCGGTGCGCAGCGGCGTCTACGAAACCACCATCGGGGAGCTTGACGCAAAGGTGGAGGTGGTGGCCAGGGCCTGTCCGCTTTTTGTGCCGCTGGTGGAAAACGGACGGTTCCGCCCCGGCGACGTGGTCATCGAGACGGTGGCAAGGGAGTACCTTGAGCCCATGCGTGAGAGCGGGATCGACACGCTGATACTGGGCTGCACCCACTATCCGCTGCTGAGCGATGTGATCCGCGGCGTAATGGGGGATGGGGTGGAGCTGATCTCCGCCGGCGAGGAGTCCGCCTTTGAACTCAAACGCACCCTGAAGGCCCGGGGCCTGCTTGGAGAGCATCAGCAGGGAGAGGCAACCTATTATGTCAGCGACCGGGTGGACGACTTTGAACAGATCGCCTCCTGGTTTTTACAGGAGGATCTGCACCATGAAGCCAACCGAATCGACATCGACCGGTATTGAGGTACTCATCACCGTCCGGGGTGAGCAGTATTTTGAAGAGGCGGACCCGGACGCCACAGAGCTGATGACGGAGGGCGTGCTGCTCCCCACGGCCGAGGGACTTGTGCTCCGCTATGAGGAAAGCGAGCTCACCGGCATGACCGGAACCACCACCACCTTTGAAATCAGGGGCAGGCAGGTGATCCTGACCCGATCCGGGAGCGTCAACTCCCAGATGGTCTTTGAGCACGGCGTCCAGCACACCTCCCTCTATGAGACGCTTTACGGCGAGCTCACCGTGGACATCAGCACCAGCCTGCTGGAAAACCACATGACCGAGCGGGGAGGGACGCTGGAGATCCGCTACTCCATCGCCATCGAGCACTCCGTCACAGGACGCAACTGCTTTTATATCACTGTGAAGGAAAAATAACCGTTCCCGCAGGGACGAAAATTCACAAATGAGGTGCAACCAATGATTCATATGATTCAAAACGCGAAAGACCAGATTGCCCAGCTGACCATGGCGGCCTACCGGGGCGCGGTGGAGGACGGGACGCTGCCTGAGGCTGAGGTGAAGGAGGCCCCGGTGGAAATCCCCAAGGACACGGCCAACGGGGACTACACCACCACCTTTGCCCTGGCCGCGTCCAAGGCGCTGCGGAAAAAGCCCCGGGACATCGCCCAGGCGCTGCTGGAGCATATGGACCTGAGCGGCAGCTATTTTACCTCCGCGGAGATCGCGGGCCCCGGCTTCTTGAACTTCCGCGTCAGTGAAGGCTGGTACCGGGGCGTCCTTGAGGCGGTGGAGAGCGAGAGGGAGGAATACGGCTCCTCCGATCAGCTTGCGGGCCAGAAGATCATGGTGGAGTTCGTCTCCGCCAATCCCACCGGCCCCATGCACATGGGCAACGCCCGGGGAGGCGTTCTGGGCGACACGCTGGCCGCCGTGCTTGCAAAGTGCGGCGCGGACGTGACGCGGGAGTTTTATGTCAACGACGCCGGCCACCAGATCGACAAGTTTGCCCAGTCGCTGGAGGCACGCTATCTCCAGCTCATCCAGGGGGAGGAGAACGTGCCCTTCCCCGAGGACGGATACCAGGGCGCGGACATCCGGGAGCTTGCCCAGCTGTACTATGACCAGAATGGGGACAGGCTCCTCCGCGCGGACGCGGAGGAGCGGCGCAACACCCTGGCCCAGTTTGGCCTCAGCGTCAACCTGCCCAAGATGAAGTCCGACCTGGAGCGCTACAAAATCCACTACGACAACTGGTTTTACGAATCCACCCTCCACGACAGCGGCTATGTGGCTGAGACGGCGGAGCAGCTGAGCGCCGCCGGCTGGACCTATGAAAAAGAGGGCGCGCTGTGGCTGAAGACCGCTGACATCATGCGCGAAAACCTGCGCAAGGCGGGCAAAAGCGAGGCGGAGATCGAAAAGTTAGACCTGAAGGACGACGTGCTGCGCCGGGCCAACGGCTTCTACACCTACTTTGCCGCCGACATCGCCTACCACCGCAACAAGTTTGCCGTCCGGGGCTTTGACCGGGTCATCAACGTCTGGGGCGCCGACCACCACGGCCATGTGGCCCGCCTCAAGGGGGCGCTGGACGCGCTGGGGCTGAATGGAACGGAAAAACTGGACATCGTGCTGATGCAGCTTGTGAAGCTGCTGCGGGACGGCGAGGTGGTGCGCATGTCCAAGCGGACCGGAAAGGCCATCTCCCTCAGCGACCTGCTGGACGAGATCCCGGTGGACGCGGCCCGCTGGTTCTTCAACTCCAAGCCTGACACCCAGATGGACTTTGACCTGGGCCTCGCTGTGCGGGAGGACTCGGAAAACCCCATTTACTACGTGGAGTACGCCCATGCCCGCATCTGCTCACTGCTGCGGGCGCTGGGGGAGGAGGGGGAGAAAGTCCCCTCCATGGCGGACGTGGACATGGGCCTTTTGAGCGGTGAGACGGAGCAGGCGCTCATCAAACAGCTCTCCGCCTACTGCGAGGAGATCCGCCTGGCCGCCCGGGACTACGACCCCTCACACATCAACCGCTACCTGGTGGATCTGGCGGGCTGCTTCCACCGGTTCTACACGGCCTGCCGCATCAAGGGCGAGGAGCCCCGGGTGCTCTCCGCCCGGCTGAAGATAGCGGACCTGACCCGCAGCGTCCTGCGGAGCGGCCTTGCGCTGATCGGTGTGGACGCGCCGGAGAAGATGTGAGCATGGACCTTGTGGAGCAGCGGCAAAACCGGGGCGGAGAGGAACTGCTGGCCCTGCTGGAGCGGCTGGGAATCCGGTACGCGCTCTATGAGCACGAAGCCTTTTTCACAGTGGAGGAGGCGCAGAGCCGTGGCCTGGTGATGCCGGGACTCAATCTGAAGTGCCTTCTCATCAAGGACAAGAAGACGCTCCGGTTCTATCTGGTGGTCCTGGAGGACCACCGTCAGTTAGACGGCAGGCACTTTGCAAAAAGCACCGGCTGGCGGCGGCCCACCTTTGCCGGCGAAGAGGAGCTCTATGAGAAGTTAGGGCTGACGCCGGGCTCGGTGAGCCCGCTGGGCCTCGTGAACAACCAGGGGCACGACGTGGTCCTGGTGCTGGAGCGCGCTGTCCTGAACGCCGGCGATCAGGAGCTGCTGAACTTCCACCCCTGCCGCAACACGGCCACCATGGGCATCCGCAAGCGCGACTTTCTGCGCTTGGTGGAGGAGCTTGGGAACCCGGTGGTGTGGGAGCGGAAGGAACCACGGTGAAACAGCGGGGGATGGAGACATCCCCTGCTTTAATTCGGAGGAGCTATGAGAAAAACCCAGTATCAAAAGGCGCTGCGCACCGCCTTTCCCGTCACCGTCCCGGTGCTGACAGGCTTCCTCTGCCTGGGGGTGGCCTACGGTATTTTGATGTCCACCCGGGGCTACGGTGTGCTGTGGACCGGCCTGATGAGCGCGGTGGCCTTTTGCGGCAGCATGCAGTTTGTGGCCATCACGCTGCTGACCCAGGTGTTCGATCCGCTCCAGGCGCTGCTTTTGAGCATCATGGTGAACGCCCGCCACATGTTCTATGGACTGAGCATGCTGGAAAAGTACAAGGGCCTGGGGAAGGCCAAGTTCTTCCTCATCTACATGCTCTGCGACGAGACCTTTTCCATCGTCTCCACGGTAGAGCCGCCGGAAGGGGTGGAGCCCAGGGAGTATTACCTCTCCGTCACGCTGCTGGACTATGGCTACTGGCTGGCCGGGTCCCTGTTAGGCGCGGCCGTGGGCGGACTGCTGTCCTTTGACACCACAGGGCTGGACTTTGCCCTGACGGCGCTCTTTGTGGTGCTCTTCTTAGAGCAGTGGAAAAAGCGGGAAAACCGGCCCTCCGCTGTCATCGGCGTGCTCTGCACCGCGGTGAGCCTGGTGGTGTTCGGCGCGGACAACCTGGTGATACCGGCCATGGCGCTGATTCTGGTTTCGCTGCTGATTGGGAGGAAAAAGCTGTGTACTTAACGCCTGTTCAAACGCTTGTCATCATCCTGGCCGTGGCCCTTGGAACGCAGGTGACCCGGTGGCTGCCCTTTTTGCTGTTTCCGGAGAACCGGGAGCCTCCAGCTGTGGTGCGGGACCTGGGGAAGCTGCTGCCGCCCGCGGTGATGGGGCTGCTTGTGGTCTACTGTCTGAAGGGCGTGTCCCTCCGCCTTGCGCCCCACGCTCTGCCGGAGGGACTTGCTATTGCCGCCATTGTGGCGCTCCACTGCTGGAAGAGCAATGTGCTTCTCTCCATCGCGGGGGGAACGGCAGTCTATATGCTTTTGGTGCAGGTGGTCTTTGCCGGATAGAGACTGAAAAAGAGGCGCGGCCGCGCCTCTTTTCACATGCCAAAGAAAAGCCGAACGGCAAAGGCGGCGGCCATGAAGCCGGTCAGGTCCGCCGCCAGCGCCGCGGGGATGGCGTAGCGTGTCTTGTGAATGCCGGCGGAGCCGAAATAGACCGCAATGGTGTAGAAGGTGGTCTCCGTGCTGCCCAACATCACCGCGGCCACCCGGCCGATGTAGGAGTCGGGGCCGTAGGTCTGCATCAGCTCCGTACCCACCGCCAGGGCCCCGTTGCCGCTGACCGGGCGGATCAGGAGCATAGGCGTGGTCTCCGGCGGGATGCCGATGGCCCGGAGCGCCGGAGCGCAGGCCTGGGCGAAGCACTCCATGGCGCCGGAGGCCCGGAACATGGCCACGGCTGTGAGTAGCCCCACCAGGGCGGGCAGGATGCGGACGGTCACGGCCAGCCCTTCCTCCGCGCCGTGAGTCAGCGCGCCGTAGACATCCACTTTTTTGCCTGCGGCATAGAGGGCAACAAAGGCCAGCAGACAGGGTACGATCCAGGAAGAGACGTCCATCATGCCCTCCAGAACCGGGAGAAGAGCTTGGCGGCCAAAAGCCCCGCCGTCACCGAGAGAACGGAGGCCAGCCACACGGCGGGTAAAATATCAAAGGGCGAGACGGAGCCGCAGGCGCCCCGGACACCGGCGATGGTGGCGGGGATCAGCTGGATGGAGGCGGTGTTCATTACCACCAGCAGGCACAATTCATCGCTGGCTTTGCCCTCGGTTCCCCTGGCCATGCGGCGGGCCGCCCGGATGCCAAGGGGCGTGGCGGCGTTGCCCAGGCCCAGAAGGTTGGCGGAGACATTGGCGGAGATGGCCTCCAGGGTTTCCGGGTCCCGGCTTGCGCCGGGCATCAGCCGCCGCAGCAGCGGCCGGAACGCCCGGGAGAGGGCGCCGGATATGCCGGCCTGGTTCATGATTTCCATGACTCCGCTCCAGAGACAGATAATCCCCGCCATTGAAAGACATAATTCCACAGCGCTTTTTGCTCCATCCAAAGCAGCCGCACTGACAGCGCTCATATTTCCTGTAAATGCTCCGAAAATCAAGGATATTACGACCATTCCAGTCCAAACAATGGTCATTGCCATAAGACGATACCTCCTGCGTTATGTAAAACTAAATATGAATAATTTACAAATTTTGCGTGATATAGGTTGACAAAATATGACAGCCTATGATATTGTCATACATGCAAATTTACAGAGCCGTATGAGTTTTTGCATTCGCGGTTGAGCGAGAAAGGAGCGTAGGGATGAAGTCAACAGGTATTGTCAGAAAAGTGGACGAGCTGGGCCGCATTGTCCTGCCTATTGAAATGCGACGTACACTGGACATTGCCGAGAAGGACGCATTGGAGATTTATGTGGAAGGGTCCTCCGTTATTCTGAAAAAATACAAACCCAGCTGCATTTTCTGTGACAGTACAAAAGAGATTACCACGTTCAAAGGCAAGAATGTTTGCCCGAAGTGTTTAAAAGAACTGAAGAATATGTGAGAAGCGCAGACGCCTTGGGCGTCTGCTTTTTTTGCGCTGAAAAGAGAAAAGGCCCGCCGCTTTTCCATAAACGGCGGGCCTTTTTATAAACTGTGAATGCCGGCGGTGTTCGGCGGGAAGCGTCATTTGCGCGGAGGCCTCAATCGCCCTCCCGTTCTATAACAGCCTGATAAAGCTCATTGCGGGAGAGCTCCATCTCCCCGGCAACCTGACGCACAGCGTCTTTCATACGAGCGCCCCGGGCCCTGCGCTCCATGACCTGCGCCACGCCGTCGGCCAGGGTAAAGCGGGGAGGCTGCGGAAGCTCCGCTCCGGCCAGGACCAGGACATACTCGCCTTTGGGGGCGTGGTCCCGGTAAAAGAGGACAGCCTCGCCTAAAGTGGTGCGCATGGTCTCCTCGTGGAGCTTGGTCAGCTCCCGGCACAGGGCGATTTTCCGCTCCGACCCAAAAGACTCGCACAGGTCCGCCAAGGTGTTGCAGAGCTTGTGGGGCGCCTCGTGGAAGACCATGGTGCGCCGCTCGCCCGCCAGAGACTGGAGGTGCTCCCGTCGGCTTTTTTTGTTGGTGGTGAGAAACCCCTCAAAGGTAAACCGCCCGGTGGGGAGTCCCGAGACGGCCAGGGCGCTGACCGCAGCGCAACAGCCGGGAATGCTCAGCACGCTGACGCCGGACGCGGCGCACAGCCGCACCAGGTCCTCGCCGGGGTCGCTGATGGCCGGGGTGCCCGCGTCGGTGATCAGGGCGCAGCTCTCGCCGCCCACAAGGCGGTTCAGGATGGACTGCCCGGCGCTGACGTGGTTGTGCTCATGATAGCTGACCATGGGCTTTTTGACACCGAAATGGTTCAGGAGCTTGACAGAGACCCGGGTGTCCTCAGCGGCGATAAAATCCACCTGCTGCAGGGTTGACAGGGCTCGGGGAGAAAAGTCGCCTAAGTTTCCGATGGGGGTGGCGACCAGGTACAGTGTTCCGCTCATAAGGGCGCGTCCTCCGTTGTTCGATTTCGAAAGTAGATGGCATCCACCTCCGGCGTGTCCCGGCCCGCCTGGTCCCGGAGCACAAGGGGCGGCTCCATGTCAAGGCCGCTTCCGCCGCCCCGCCGGCCCTCCAGGAGCAGCAGGGAAGGGGCGGCGCCGCCGCGGCTCTCCACCCACCGCAGCCGCTTGGGCTCGATGCCGCAGCCGCGCAGGGCGCACATCAGGTCACACAGCCGCTCCGGCCGGTGGACCAGGGCCAGCCGCCCGCCCCAGCGCAGCAGCCGCGCCGCCGCGGAGGAGACCTCCTCCAACGAGGCGGCCTCCTCCGCCCGGGCGATCCGGCGGGCCGGTCCACGGGCGGCAAAGCCGCTGCCCGGTTTAAAGTAAGGCGGGTTGCAGACCACCAGGTCAAAGCTGCCCGCAGGCGGAAGCTGTTCCGGGCGGCGCAGGTCGGCCTGTAAAAAAGACATGGTGAATCTGTTTTCCGCAGCGCTCTTCCGGGCCAGAGACAGAGGACCCGGCTGGATGTCCACTCCCGTTACCTGGAGGGTTGGCTCCCGGGCCAGCAGCAGAAACCCCAGAAGCCCGGTGCCGCAGCCCAGATCGCAGACCCGCTCCTTCGGGCGGAGGCGGGGAAAGGCGCCCAACAGAAAGGAATCGGTGCCCGGGGGAAAATATGCGTCGTCATAGTAATAGCGCGGCCCGCCCGGCCACAACTGGTCCGTCCGCTCCATGGCAGCCCTCCGGATTTGGAATCGCCGCCCCGCGGATCGGCAGAGGCGGCGGATGAAACTACTTTATTATATAATATCGCAGGGGCGGAAGCAACAAAAATACACCGTGGAGCCCCACGGTGTATTTTATGTATTGTCCGATTATTCAGCGGGAACAATGGCGCCGTTGGGGCAGGTATCGCTGCAAGCGCCGCAGTCCAAGCAAGCGCCGGCATCGATGATGTAGGAATCATCGCCCTGGCTGATTGCGCCGGCAGGGCAGGCATCCGCGCAGGCACCGCAGCTGACGCAAGCAGAAGTGATCTTGTAAGCCATGGGAAGCACCTCCATAAAATTTTGTATTCTCAATTGTATCATGATTCCTGAAAATTGCAAGCGGTTTTTTGTTATTTGATTCACAAAACCCGTTCACAAATTGTTTTCAAATTGGTCAAAGAAAGTCAAACTTCACCCCTTGACATTTGGCACCGGCGTGGTATACTGACAATCAGAAACAAGGTCAAAGAAAGTCAAAGTCAGACTGAAAGGCCGATACAGAAAGGCGGGACAACGAATGGGAATTTCCGATTTGATCGCGGACTTCATCCAGGACAGTCTGGAGGAGGCCGACGGCGTACTGGAGCTGCAGCGCAGCGACCTGGCGCAGCGGTTCAACTGTGTGCCAAGCCAGATCAACTACGTCATGTCCACCCGCTTTTCTCCGGAGCACGGGTATATCGTGGAAAGCCGCAGAGGCGGCAACGGATATATCCGCATCACCCGGGTGCGGGTGGATCGCCAGACGCTGCTGATGCAGGTTATCAACTCCATCGGCGACGAGATAGATCTGAAGTCGGCCCGGGCCATCTTGGGCAACCTGGTGGAATCCGGGGCGGTGGAGTTAGAGGTGGGACGGACGCTGCTGATCGCCATCGGCGACAACGCGCTGCGGTCCGTGGCCCGGGAGGACCGGGACCGTCTGCGGGCGTCCATTGTCAAACAGGTGCTGGTGCACGCTGTGTAGCCGGCCAGATGCATTTGTCAGTTTATTTTAAATGATATATTGGAGGTATGGATTATGAAGTGCGAAAATTGTGGCAAGAATGAAGTTACGTTTGTGTATAAGAGCAATATCAACGGCAAGGTGGAAGAGAAGCACCTGTGCCAGGAGTGCGCGGAGAAGTTGGGGTACACCAAGAGAATCCAGGAGAGCTACACCGGTATGCAGAACCTGTTCCAAAGGAGTTTTGCCTCCATGTTCACCCCCATGCTGGCCGGCGGAAGGGATTCCTTCTTCGGCGAGGGCTTCGGCGGACTGTTGGGCGACAGCTTTTTCCAGGACTTCTTCTCCGTGCCGGCCCTGGGCGGCGGCCAGAGCGCCTCTCAGGAGAACGAGCACCTCGTCTCCGATGAAGAGCAGAAGCAGGTGTCCCGCCAGCGGGAGCTGAACGCCCTTCGGGTGGAGATGAAAAAGGCCATTGAAAGCGAGAACTTTGAACGGGCGGCGGAGCTGAGAGATCAGATCCGCGCCAAGGAACAGGAAAACTGAGAGAGGGGGGAGACTCCCCCTCTCATTTCCAAAAAGGAGTGAAATCAGAATGAATGAAAATAAATTTACCCCCCGTGCGGAAAACGCCCTGCGCTATGCCCAGGAGGCGGCCGGTGAGTTAGGACACGGCTATGTGGGCAGCGAGCATCTGCTGCTGGGCCTGATCCGGGAGGAAGAGGGCATCGCCTATCGCTGTCTCACCGACGCTGGACTGACCGCGGATATGGTCCGCGATCTGATCCGCAAGAGCGTAGGCGCCGGCCTGCCCGGCAGCGACCCTGCCCAGGGGCTGACCCCCCGGGCCAAGCGGGCGGTGGAGATCGCCGTGGAGGAGTCCATGCGGGGCGGATTCGGCTATGTGGGCACGGAGCACCTGCTGCTGGGCCTGCTGCGGGAGGGCAGCAACATGGCGGTCCGCATCCTGCGCACCGCGGGCGTGGATCCCCGGAAGCTCTACTCCGCTGTGATGCAGAAGCTGAATGAAGCGCCCCGCAGCCAGCAGCCCTCCGCCGACAACCGGACCAAGGACGACGGCAAGAGCAAGACGCTGAAGGAATTCACCCGGGATTTGACCGCGGCCGCCCGGGAGGGCAAGTTAGACCCGGTCATTGGCCGGGACGATGAGATTCAGAGGGTGATCCAGATTCTCTCCCGCCGTACCAAGAACAACCCCGTGCTCATCGGCGAGCCGGGTGTGGGCAAGACGGCCATCGCCGAGGGCCTGGCCCAGAAGATCGTGGTGGGCGATGTGCCGGAGGAGCTGTTGGACAAGAAAATCCTCTCCCTGGACCTCAGCGGCATGGTGGCCGGCACCAAGTACCGGGGCGAGTTTGAAGAGCGCATCAAAAATACCCTCAACGAGGTGAAGCGCTCCGGAGACGTGATATTGTTCATCGACGAGCTGCACACCATTGTGGGTGCGGGCTCCGCCGAGGGAGCCGTGGACGCTGCCAACATCATCAAGCCCGCCCTTGGCCGGGGAGAAATCCGGGTCATCGGCGCCACCACGCTGAACGAATACCGCAAATACATTGAAAAAGACGCGGCTCTGGAGCGCCGCTTCCAGCCCGTCCAGGTGGGCGAGCCGAGCCAGGAAGCCAGCGTTGAAATCCTCAAGGGGCTGCGGGACAAGTATGAGGCGCACCACAAGCTGACCATCACCGACGAGGCGCTGGAGGCCGCGGTCCACCTGTCCGCCCGGTATATCAACGACCGGTTTCTGCCGGACAAGGCCATCGACCTGATGGACGAGGCTGCCTCCCAGGTGCGGATGAAGGGCGAGGAGGTCTCGCCGGACCTGAAGGCCCTGGAGGAGAAGCTTGCGGTTTTGCAGCGGGAAAAGCAGGAGGCCGTCACCTCCCAGGACTTTGAAAAGGCCGCTCAGCTGAGGGACATTGAAAAGGACTACAAGGAGCAGATGGAGATCGAACGGGACAAGCAGCGCCGCCAGCACACCAGCCGCCCCGTCACCGAAGAGGACATCGCCGCCGTTGTGTCCAAGTGGACCGGCGTGCCGGTGACCCGTCTCACGGAGGACGAGGGTGAGCGGCTTCTCAAGATGGAGGAGACGCTCCACCAGCGTGTGGTGGGCCAGGACGAGGCGGTCCGGGCCGTGGCCCGGGCCATCCGCCGGGGCCGTGTGGGATTGAAAGACCCCAAGCGCCCCATTGGCTCCTTCCTGTTCTTAGGCCCCACCGGCGTGGGCAAGACGGAGCTGTGCAAGACGTTAGCAGAGGCCATGTTCGGCGATGAGAAGGCCATGATCCGCATCGATATGTCCGAGTATATGGAAAAACACACCGTCTCCCGCCTGGTGGGCTCCCCTCCCGGCTATGTGGGCTATGAGGAGGGCGGCCAGCTGACGGAGAAGGTGCGCAGAAAGCCCTATTCCGTGGTGCTTTTCGATGAGATCGAAAAAGCCCACGAGGACGTGTGGAACATCCTGCTCCAGATTCTGGAGGACGGCCGCATCACCGACTCCCAGGGCCGGACCGTGGATTTCAAGAACACGGTGATCGTCATGACCTCCAACGTGGGCGCCAAGGCCATCACCAACGCCGACTCCGGCAGACTGGGCTTTGCGCCGGAGAAGGACGCCGGGGAGGAGAAAAAGTTTGAGTCCGTCAAGGCCGCTGTGATGGAGGAGCTGCGCCGCACATTCCGCCCCGAGTTTCTCAACCGCATCGACGAGACCATTGTATTCCGCCGTCTGAGTCAGGAGGACATCGCCGAGATTGCCCGCCGTATGCTCAGGAGCACGGCAAAGCGGATGGAGGCCATGGGTATCCGCCTGGAGGCAGACGATAAGGCCATCGCGGAGCTGGCCAAGGAGGGATTTGACCCCGTCTATGGAGCCCGTCCCCTGCGCCGGTGCATCCAGAGCAAGGTGGAGGACGCCGTGGCCGAACAGATGCTGGAGGGCGCCCTCAAAGAGGGCGACACCGCCCGCATCAGCGTGGAGGACAACAAGCTGTGCATCAGCAAATAAGACGCAAAGGCGCCGCTGGAAAAACTCCAGCGGCGCCTTTTTTGTTTGTTCCGGCGCTACAGGTAGAGGCGGGCCACGTCGTTGTACATCCGGGAGATGTCCCGCAGGATGTCGTCGTGGCCGAAATCCGTGTGGTACACCATGTTGATCTCCCGCATCATGCTCAGGTTCTCCACCGGCAGCGCGGTGAGCTTTCCCTTTTTCAGCTCGTCAAGACACGCGCTCTTGGCCAGGATGGACACGCCGTAGCCCCGACGGATCAGGTCCTTGATGGTGGCGATGTTGTCCACCTCCAGCACCACGTTGAACTCCTCGATGGAGATGCCCCGACTCTCAAGGTGGGAGAGGAAAAGGTTCTGCGTGCCGGAGCTTGGCAGACGCAGGATCAACCGCTGGTTTTTCAGCTCCTCAACGGTCACGATCCCCTGCTTGGCCAGCGAGTGGCTGTTGGGCACGATCAGCACCAGACTGTCCGTATCCAACAGCAGGGAATTGTAGCCCGGTTCCGCCAGAGGACCCTCCACAATGGCCAGGTCGATCTCATAGGTGCGCAGTTTTGCATAAAGATTTTTTATGGTGTCAGTAATAAGCATTATTTTTACATCATGGTTTTCGCTGCAGTATTTGGCCAGCGCTTCGGCCACCGGATTGCTCTCCGAGGTGTGGGTCAGGCCCACCACAATCCGGGTCAGCTGCTGCTTTTCATCCTGAATATCCCGCTGAAGGTTGTGTACCAGGGCGATCATCCGCTTTGCATATCGGATGGCAATTTCGCCCTCAGCTGTCAATTTTAGTGAGCCGCCGCCCCGATGGAACAGTTTTACGCCCAATTCCTGTTCCAGCTGGCGAATGTGCTGGCTGACGGCGGGCTGGGTCAGAGACAGCTGCTCCGCGGCCTTGGTAAAGCTGCCGGTTTCGCATACGCGCAGCAGCGTATAGAGCTTGGAATCGATCATGCGGCTCACTCCTTATTAGAAAAATTTATGCAGAATGAATATTTCATAATTTGACTTGTGGGTAATTGCGGCTATATTGAAGTATAGAGATCATACTACAACGCGGAACAAAAATCAATCTGCGATCAAGGAGGAGTAGAAATGGGAAACATCGTGATGCGGCAGCCGGCTGATATTTTGCTGAGCCTGGCCCTCATTCTGCTCTCCGGCTTTGCCCTGACCCGACTGACCAAGAAACTGAAGCTGCCGGACGTGACCGGCTACATTCTGGCGGGCATTCTCATCGGACCGGATCTGTTGGGCCTGGTGCCGCCGGAGATCATCGAACATATGGATTTTGTCAGCGACGTGGCGCTGGCCTTCATCGCCTTCGGAGTGGGGCAGTACTTCCGCCGGGAAACGCTGCGGGAGATGGGCAAGGGACTGATCCTTGTGACGCTCCTGGAATCCCTGCTGCCCGGGGCAATGGTAGCGCTGGCCATGCGCTTTTTGTTCCACCAGGATGTGGCGCTTTCCCTGCTGCTGGGGGCCATTGCCACGGCCACGGCGCCGGCCAGCACGCTGATGACCATCCGCCAATACCGGGCTGACGGGCCTTTTGTCCACCTGCTTCTGGCAGTGGTGGCTCTGGACGACGGCGTATGCCTTTTGACCTTCAGCGCGGCCTCCGCCGTGGTGGACGCCATGGAGGGCGCGGGAGTGTCATTGCGCTCGGCGCTGCTGCCTGTTTTTTGGAACATAGCGGCGCTGGCTATGGGCGCGGCGCTGGGATTTTTGCTCACGGTGCTTCTGACCTCCAGACGCAGCCGCGGAAACCGGCTGATTTTGACCATCGCGGTGCTTTTGACCCTGTGCGGCGTGTGCGCGCTGATCGACGTATCCCCGCTGCTGGCGTGCATGGTGTGCAGCGCGGTCTACATCAACCGTACCGGACAGCAGGATCTCTACGCCCAGGTGGATGAGTTTACGCCGCCGGTGCTCAGCCTGTTTTTCATTGTCTCCGGCATGAATCTGGACGTCATGGCGCTCAAGACCGTGGGTCTTGCGGGATTGGGCTACTTTGTCATCCGTATCGTCGGAAAGTACCTGGGCGCCTATCTGGGGTGCCGCTGCATCGGCACGGACCGCCGCACCCGGGACTGGCTGGGCTTTGCCCTGATCCCCCAGGCCGGCGTTGCCATCGGCCTTGCGTTTTTGGGCAAGCGGGTGCTGCCGGAGGGCATCGGCGATTTGCTGCTGACAGTAATTTTGGCCTCCTCGGTGCTCTATGAGCTCATCGGGCCGGGCTGCGCCAAGTTGGCGCTGTTCCGCTCCGGAGCCATTCCGACCCAGGAAAAGAAAGAGGCCAGCCTAAAAAAAGCGGTGTGAAAAAGTGAAAAGCGAAGCCGCCGGAGTCATTCTCTCCGGCGGCATTTCGTGTCTTTTCCATCCATTCTATGAAGATAGGATTAAGGTTTGCGCAAATGCCTTGTGTTTTTGGGAAAAATAGCGTATACTACTCAGCAATACCTGACTGGATTTCAGATAGAAAGGAATAAAATAATGCCTTTTGACTTTCATTTCGGCAATATGAACGGTGGATTCGGCCCGGATGGCCAGGGCTTTACACCGCCGCCGCCTAAAGAGCGCAAGCCCCGCAAGGCCATCGGCAACAAGTTTACCCGCGTGCTCATCAACATCGCGGTGACGCTGGTGGTGGGAGCGGTCTACTTCTACCTGCGCCTGCCGGCCCTGAACCTCCACGCGGAGGAGTTCTACACCTTTGTGCTGCTGCTGTGCGCGGTGTATGTGGGCTCGGCACTCTTTACCTCCGGCTTCCAGGGGGAGGGGGCAAGGGGGTATTTCAGCTTTGTCAAAAAACAGTGTACAGTGCCCTTCCTGGTGCTCATCGTCCTGGTGGCCACCGTTGCCGTGGGCGCGCTGAGTTCCTGGGTGGTGTTCCGGGCCTCAAGCTACAGTGAGCTGCTGCCCATTGAAACGGGGGACTTTACCGCGGAGGTGGATGAGATATCCTATGGGCAGATCCCCATGGTGGACCGGGATTCCGCCGCCCGCCTGGGCGCGCGGAAGTTAGGCGAGTTAGCCGACATGGTCTCCCAGTTTGAGGTGCTGCCCAACTACACCCAGATCAACTACCAGGGCCGTCCCGTCCGGGTGACCTCCCTGGGGTATGCGGACCTCATCAAGTGGTTTACCAACCGGTCCGATGGCCTGCCCGCCTATCTCATTGTGGACATGGTGAGCCAGGACGTGGAGGTGGTGCGCCTGAACGAGGGCATGAAGTTCACCACGGCCGAGCACCTTGGCCGCAACCTGTACCGCCACCTGCGCTTCGGCTATCCCACGTTCATGTTTGCCGAGCCCGTCTTTGAGATCGACGAGGAGGGGATGCCCTGGTGGGTCTGCCCCCGGATGGTGAAGAGCATCGGGCTGTTCGGCGGAACGGACATCAAGGGTGCTGTGCTGGTCAATGCGGTCACCGGAGAGAGTCAGTATTATGAGGAGGTTCCCTCTTGGGTGGACCAGGTCTATGTGGCCGAGCTCATCATGCAGCAGTACGACTACTACGGCCAGTATCACAATGGCTTTTTCAACTCCATCTTCGGCCAGCGGGACGTCACCATCACCACGGACGGATACAACTATATTGCCATCGGTGACGACGTCTATATGTACACCGGCGTGACGTCCGTCACCTCGGACCAGTCCAACATCGGCTTTTTGCTGAGCAACCAGCGGACCAAGGAGACCAGCTTCTACTCCGTGGCCGGCGCCACCGAGGAGTCCGCCATGCGCTCCGCCGAGGGCCAGGTCCAGCAGATGTCCTATAACGCCACCTTCCCGCTGCTGCTGAATATCGCCGAACAGCCCACTTACTTTATGGCGTTGAAGGATGCGGCGGGCTTGGTGAAGATGTACGCCATGGTCAACGTGGAGCAGTACCAGATTGTGGCCACGGGCCAGACGGTGGCGGACTGCGAGATCAACTACCGCCAGATGCTGGCAAACAACAACCTCATTGAAAAAGAGGACGCCAATATTTCCGCCGGGGAAGAGGATTTCGGGCCGACGGAGTTTGAGATCGCCGACATCCGCACCGCGGTCATCGACGGCAGCACCAACTACTTTATCGGCGCGGGTGAGGCAGAGGGCGAGGGGCAGGTCTACTTCCAGATCAGCATGGCCGACGACCCCACGGCGGCGTTCCTGCAGACGGGCGATGGGGTGCTGCTTTACTACGACCGGATTCAGGAGCCTGTGGAGCTTCTTACCCATGACGGAGAGCCCCGCTGCACCATCTACAAGGCTACCCAGATTGCGAAGGTATACGGGGCGAGCGGGGAACCCTCCGGCAGTCAGGGCGCCGGAGAGGGGACGCCGACCCCTTAACAGTCAAAAAAGACGCCGCCCAATTGGGCGGCGTCTTTTTTTGAACGGAAAGAAGGCTTGCGCTGCCGGCGGGGCAATGGTAGGATAAAAGAAGGTAAAAAAGAGGAGGAGGAGCATATGAGCGCATACGATACCGTGCTGTTCGACCTGGACGGCACACTTTTAAATACACTGGACGATTTAAGAGACAGCGTCAACTTCATCCTTGAACGCTATGGCTGCCCCACCTGGGAGGGGGCGGAGATCCGCCCTTTTCTTGGGAACGGTATCCGGCGCCTGATGGAGCTGGCGGTGCCCGGAGGGGCGGAGCACCCAAGATTCAAGGAGATGTTCGAGGAGTTCCGCGTCTATTATACAGCCCACTGTGAGCAGAAGACCCGACCCTATCCCGGGGTGGAAGAGCTGCTGCGGGAGCTGAAAGAGCGTGGGCTGCGCATGGCGGTGGTTTCCAACAAGAACCATGAGGCTGTGGAGGAGTTGGGCAGGCGGTTTTTCCCCTGTCTCTCCGTATGTGTGGGGCAGCAGGAGGGGCTGCGGCGTAAGCCGGCGCCGGATATGGCGGAGTCAGCCATGAAGGCTCTGGGCGCCGCAAGGGATCGAACGGTATACGTAGGAGATTCGGAGGTGGACTTTCAGACTGCGCAGAATGCGGAGCTGCCCTGCATCCTGGTGTCCTGGGGCTTCCGGGACCGGCGGGAGATAGAGGCCCTTCATCCGGCGGCGCTGGTGGACGACCCGCAGATGCTTCTGAAAGAACTCACCCGGTAGGGGCGGCGCCTATGGGAGAGAATGGTTGAAGCGGAGTGTAAGATTTTTCCTCAAAGACCTTGCCAAATGACGAATCGTGCAATAAAATAAAAGAAGAGATTTAGGGTGCGGCGCCGGATGATAAGGAGGGACAGTATGCAGCAGGAGCTTTCAAAACTCAAACAGGAGAATGAACGCCTGGAGCAGTTGGCCCACCTGGACTGGCTGACCGGAATCTGCAACCGGGGGTATACCGAGGAGTGCGTGGATGGACTTTTATCCAGCCGCCAGACCGGCGTTTTGCTGATGCTGGATGTGGACCGGTTCAAGCAGGTGAACGACCGGTACGGCCACATCACGGGAGACCGGCTGCTGGAAAAAATCGCAGAGAAGCTGAGAACCATGGTGTTTCGAACCGATATTTTGGGGCGTGTGGGCGGAGACGAGTTTGTGATCTTCATGCCCATTGGGCAGGAGGAGCGGTTTGTGGAGGAGCGCTGCGTCCAGATCCGGGACCGGCTCCGGTTTGTGGAGCTGGACGGCCAGGAGTTCCAGCTCTCTGTGACGGTGGCCGGCGCGCTGGCGGAGCAGGGAGACGATTATCAGACGCTGTTTGACCGGGCGGACCAAATCCTTCTGGAGAAGAAGCGGTCCAGAAAGCGACTTCCCACTCTTTCTGTACAGGAGCATAAGGGTATGATCAAAAAGGGAATAGCCATCGACATGGAGCGAATCCGGGAGGAGCTGTCCGAGCAGGAGACGATCCCCGGCGCCTACTGCCAGGACTATGAAACCTTCAAAAGCATCTACCGGTTTGTGGAGCGGCGGATGCGGCGGGTCAATATGCCTGTTTGCATCCTGCTGTTCACCCTCACCGACGGGAAGGGTGAATTTCCCGACCTGCACCAGCGGGAGGCACAGATGCGTGTGCTGCAGGAGGGCATTCAGAGCTCTCTGCGGGCCGGGGACGTGTTTACACAGTATACAAGCTGCCAGTTTTTGGTCATGGTTTCGGACTCCGACCCGGAGCAGGCGGAGCGGATTGCCGAGCGGATATCCGATGCGTTTTACCGGACTCTGGACCTCTGGTCAGGCAGTCTCCTGCATCACTGCTACCCCATGCGGCCGCGTCAGGGTGGAAAATAAACGGAAGAGTTTTGCGTCCCGGCGCTGCGGCGCCGGGACTTTTTTTGAAATGCGTAAAAAATTGGAAAAGACTGTATGGAAATTGTTGGAGACGATTGTGTTTTACAGGAAGATGCGGTACAATGAAAAAGATCATTGATCTGAAAACATGCCGGGTAAGATAGTGCTCCCGCAATGAGAAGAAGAGGTGGATTGACCATGGCCAAACGGGACACGCTTTTGATTGTGGACGATATGGAGATCAACCGCGCCATTTTGCGCGGCATGTTTGAGGATGAGTATAATATTCTGGAGGCGGAGAACGGGGAGCGGGCGCTGCTGCTTCTGCGGCAGTATCAGCAGCAGATCACCGCGGTGCTGCTGGACCTTGTGATGCCTATCAAGGACGGCTATCAGGTGATGGAGGAGATGAATCGCAGTAATTTGATCTCCCGGATTCCCGTGGTTGTCATCACCTCGGAGGAGCGGCCTGAAAGCGAGGTGCACTCCTTTGACCTGGGGGCTTCCGACATCATCCGCAAGCCATTTGAAATCCATGTAGTCCGGCGCCGGGTCAACAACGTGGTGGAGCTGTGCCGCCATAAGCTGCAGCTTGAGGAGCTTGTGGAAGAGCAGTCCGTCCGGCTGCGCCAGGCCAATTCCGTGCTCATCGACGCCATGTCCTCCGTCATTGAGTCCCGCAGCCTGGAGTCCGGGCAGCACATCCGCCGGATTCGCCTTTTCACCAAAATTCTGTTGGAGGACGTGGCCAGAAGCTATCAGGAATATGATCTCCATGACCGGGAGATCGCCATCATTGCCGACGCGGCCTCCATGCACGACATCGGGAAGATCGCCATTCCGGATTCAATTTTGAATAAGCCGGGCCGCCTGAGTCCGGAGGAGTTCGAGGTGATGAAGACCCACACCACCAAAGGCTGCGAGATTCTGGCCGGTCTGGACCGGATGCAGGACAGGGAATACCTCAGGTACGCCTACAACATCTGCCGCTACCACCATGAGCGCTGGGACGGCAGGGGCTATCCGGACGGGCTGAAGGGCGACAGCATCCCCATCTGTGCTCAGGTGGTGGCTATTGCCGACTGCTATGACGCGCTGACCACGGACCGGGTCTATAAAAAGGCCATTCCCCCGGCCCAGGCCTTTACCATGATCATCAACGGCGAATGCGGCGCGTTTTCGCCGCGTCTGCTGGAATGCTTTAAAAATGCCCAGGCCGCCTTTGCCCGGCTTTCCCGGGAATATGCCGACGGCCGGCCCGCCGAGACCTCGGGGGGTATGATGGCCTCGCCGAAGGGACATCAGTTCACCACGGAGATCAACACGCTGGAGCAGGGGCAGCTGAAGTATTTTTCCCTGCTGCGGTATCTTGGGTCCACGGTGATGGAGGTGGATTTCAACACAGGCGTCTATCATGTGGTGTATCTTGCGGACGACAGTTTTGCCTCACTGCGCTCCGGCGCCCAGTTTGAGGATTCCATCAGCGCCTTTGCCCAATCGGCGGTACACCCCGACGACCGGGATATGGTGCTGGAGATTCTTGGGCCCTATGGCCGGGAGTTCTTTACAGAGGGGAGAATGAAACGGACCAGAAAGTACCGGGTTTTCAACCGCCTCACCGGGAGCTACGACTGGTATGAGGCGACGCTGGTCCGGGTGGACCTGAACAGCCCCCGTCAGCGCAAGGGACTGATTATCTGGCGCAGGGCGGAAGGAAGCCGGAGCGACCACACCCAGATAAGATTCACCCAGAATCAGATCTACGACTCCCTGCTGGAGGGCATCTACCAGTGTGAAAATGACAAGTGGTTCACGCTGCTCCACTTCAACCAGGGGCTCTTGGATCTGGTGGGATATACGAATGAGGAGCTTGCGGACCGGTTCCATAACCGCTACATGGAGCTGTTGTACGAGCCTGACCGGGAACCCATGGCCGCCCAGGTGAAAGGGCAGCTCAACAGCGGCAGGGTCTATAAGGGCGAATACCGGCTGGTGCGGAAGGACGGGTCGCTGATCTGGGTTTTGGACCACTGCCTGCTTGCGGTGGACGAGGATGGCAATGAATGCTTTTACTCCATCTTGCTGGACATCACCAAATCCAAGCAGTACCAGGAGGAGCTGAGGCTTTCGCTGGAGCGCCATGAGATCATTCTCAACCAGAGCAACGACATCATCTTTGAATGGGATGTGGCCACCGACAGCCTGATGGTCTCCTCCAACTGGGAGAAGCGCTTTGGCTACCAGCCCATCACCCGGGACGCCAGCCGAATGCTGCCTGTGGTCTCCCACATCCACCCCGACGACGCCCAGCAGATATCCAATCTGGTTCAGGCGGCCTGTTCCGGAGAGGGGTACATTCAGGCGGAGCTGCGCTTTGCCGAGGCCAACGGACGGTACCGCTGGTGCCGGGTTCGGGCCACCACACAGCTGGATGCCAAGCATCACCCGGTCAAGGTGGTGGGCGTTCTGACCGATATCGACAATGAGAAGCGGGCAACCCAAAAGCTGATGGACCGGGCGGAACGGGACACGCTGACCAAGCTCTACAACAAAGAGGCCGGCCGCAAACGGGTGGAGTGGTGCATTGACCACAGCGAGCCCACGGACAGCTCGGCCATGCTGATCATCGATGTGGACGATTTTAAGCAGGTCAACGACCGGTTTGGCCACATGTTCGGCGATGCGGTGCTGGCCCGGATGGCCGAGCGGGTCACAGGGCTGTTCCGGGAGGGAGATGTGCTGGCCCGCATCGGCGGAGACGAATTTTTGGCCTTTATGCCCTCCCTTCCCTCCAAGGAGGTGGCCCAGACCCGGGCCCAGAAGATCATCGATTCCATCCGTTCCCTGATGCAGGAGGAGACCAGGGATGTCCGGCTGTCCTACAGCATTGGAATCGCCTATTTTCCCGGAGACGGCGAGGACTTTGACACACTTTTCGGCCATGCCGATCAGGCGCTTTACCGAGCAAAGGCCGCGGGGAAAAACTGCTGGCAGGAATACAGCGACGCCATGCCGACATGGCCTGGCGTCCATGAGCCTCTGGCGGCCCGCACCCGCATCGATTCGGAGGGATACTCCGGCGTCAACCTGGACCGCCTGATCTCAGGCGCGTTTGAGAAGCTGTACAACGCCGCCGACTTGGACGGTGCGGTGAATTCCATCCTTGAGACGGTGGGCCGGACGTTTAATGTGAGCAGGGTGTATATTTTTGATAGTATCGGCGATGGGCTCCACTGCTGCAATACATATGAATGGTGCAACGAGGGAATCCACCCGGAGAAGGAACAGCTGCAAAACTACCCCTATGTGGAGGGGGATTCAGACTATCGGGACAACTTCACCGAGGGCGGCGTGTTTTACTGTCCGGATATCAAGAAGCTGCCGAAGGGCCAGCGGGAGGAGCTGGGGAGACAGGGTGTTTTCTCCGTGCTGCAGTGCGCCGTTATTGAAAACGGAGAATTCCGCGGATTTGTGGGGTTTGACGACTGCGCCCTACACCGGCTCTGGACCCAGGAGCAGATCAATATGCTGGCGTTTTTGTCCAAACTGCTGTATGTGTTTCTGATGCGCAAGCGGGCCATGGACCGCCTGGGCGAGCGGGAGAAAAAATAAATATGAAAAAGAGGGAGGACTTTGTCCTCCCTCTTTTTTGCCGGGTGGAAATCAGACTCAAAAAAGCCGCGTCTGGGATTGCTCCCGCTTATCCTCAAAGCGGCGGAGGTATTGAAAGACGCTCTGCGGTGTGTGGAGCACGCCGCGTACAGCGCACTCCGCGTGGAAAAGCCGCATCAAAGGGTCGTGGCGGGGACTGGGGCAGAAATAGCTGTTGCCGAAGGCGCGTTCATAGCGCTGCCGCAGACCGGGAAAGTCGGCGTCCAGCCTGCTGTAAAAGTACTCCCGGTTTCCGGAGCGCAGCGTGAGACCCATGCCGAAGCACACGATCCCCACCACCCGGGCCTCAAAGCAGCGCTCCAGAAGGCCGCGGAGATTTTCCTCCGTGTCGTTTAAAAACGGGAGGAAGGGGCACAGCCACACCACGGTGGGAATTCCCTCGTCCTGCAGCCGAAAAAGAACCTCCACCCGCCTGGACGTGGTGCAAACGCGGGGCTCCACGATGCTGCACAAGGCTTCATCGCAGGTGGTCAGCGTCATCTGAACCACGCATTTGGTCTTGGACTGGATGCTGCGCAGCAGGTCCAGATCCCGCAGAACCAGGTCCGATTTGGTGAGCAGCGTGGCACCGAAGTCATACCGGTCGATCAGTTCAAGGCAGCGACGGGTCAGCCGCTCCGTTTTCTCCAGCGGCAGATAGGGGTCGGACATGGCGCCGGTGGCGATCATGCAGCGGCTGCGCTTGCGGCGAAGCGCGGCCTCCAACAGCTCCGGGGCGTTCCGCTTCACGGCCACGTCCTCAAAGTCGTGGTCCATCTGATAGCATGCGCTGCGGGAGTCGCAGTAGATGCAGCCGTGGGTACAGCCCCGGTAGAGGTTCATCCCGTTGCCCGCTGAGAGGATGGCTTTGGCCTGTAAATCGTGCATAGCCTACTCCGCCTGACGGTCCGGGAGCGGCGCGATCAGACGGCGGACATAGTCCGGCGGCACATCCATCCGCTCAGCGACCTGACCGACACACATGCCGGAGTCCAGAAAGCGGCGGGCCACAGCGGACAGAGGCTCGCCCACCTCCACAATATTCCGGTCCGGGTCATAGATGCGCACCACCCGCTGGCCCCAGGCGTGTTCGTGGGGCGGATGGACATAGTTGGGACAGGGCTGGAGGCGGAGCAGAAAGCGGTCGAACTCCTCCTCCTCAAAATAGAGCTCCCCGGCGTTGTGGCCGGTCAGGATATCCCGGCCCCGTAGGAACTCCCGCCACGTGCCCATTGTCTGAAGAGTCAGACGGTTGGAAAGCGTCACATTGGCGCCGAAATCGGCGGTGACCGTCATCCCCAACAGGCCGCAGTAAAACTCCTTGGATTTTTCCAGATCCTCCACGGCAAGGAGGGTGCATTGATAGGTCATGGGGGTTAGTCCTTTCTCTTTTGAGATGGCGTAAACGATTGTTTTTGCACGCATGTTCCCGGTTTTGCCGGGGGCGTGTATGGACTTCAGCCCGTGTGGCGCGCGGAGCGGATCAGACCGCCGCTCCACGTGATCAGTCTGGCTGAGAGCTCCTCCAACCGGTCTGGCGGGGTCTCAAGCAGGAGCCGCTCCTCCGGGGAGAGCAGTTCAAGCAGCTGACTTCGGCGGCGGATCAGCTGTCCGGTCTTCAGGCAATGGTGGAGGCGGAGGGTGAAAAAAGCGGATTTCTGCACCGCGGCCAGATGCTGTACGCTCTGCGCATGTATGAGATTGTGGGCGCAGGCGTGATAGATGGCGCAGGCCCCGGACAGCACGCCGCGCCGCAGGGCGTCCGCGTCGATCCGGCCGCGAAGGAACGCCAAATCCCCTAAGAGGGGGGTGGTGTCCAGATAGAGGGAGCAGAGGTCTCCCGCCTCCCAGCCAAGAAGCTCCTCGTTTCCGCCCACAAAGCCGCACAGCAGCTCCCGGCGGGGAAGGGCGGCCACGGCCTGCCGGTAGCGGAGCATGTCCCCGGCATCCATGCGGTCAAGAATCAGCACCATGTCAATGTCGCTTGACGCGGTAGCCTCTCCCCGTCCCCAGCTGCCCTGGAGGCCGATGCAGACGATCCGACAGGGAAAGGCGGCTTTCACGGCGGCACAGTATTGATCGATCCACTGTTTCATGGGGACCTCCGTTTAAATGATTTGGTAAAAAAGAGAGAACGCGCCGCCCGGCGGAGACGCGTTCATTCAGCGGCCTTCAGCGGCGCGGGGATTCAGGCGCCTTACAGCCGCATGGATTGGTTTGACAGAGGAAAGCTGTCCGGAAGAATCAAGGGCCAAAGACAATCGATCAAAATCGGATCAGTCCGTTTCGTCGGAAACCTCCAGCAGGTTCTCCAATTCGCAGCGGAAGCGGCCCTCCAGGAGGCTTCCGCTGCGCAGGTGATCGAAGAAGGCGGCGTATCCGTTGGGGGAGAGGAAGTGGAAAATATACCGCTCCGGCTCTCCCAACTCCTCCATGCGCCGGTTCAGCTCCTCAAAGTGCTGGAGGGCGTAACGGTATTTGGCCTTATTCTCCGAGCTGTCGTCCCGATCCATCTTGGTCTCCACCACCAGATAGTAGGTAATGTTGTCCCGTTCCGTTTTCAGGAAGAAATCCGGGTTGAACTGGCCGTGGTAGTACTTTCTGGTCTTGGATTTCCCGGAGAGCTGTATTCGATCTCATAGAAGTTCCGGTCCCGGGACTTGACCCAGGCGGTGAGAAGGGCCGCGTTTTCCCGCTTCAGCAGACGGTCCACAAATTGCCGCTCCGGCTTGGAATAGGCCAGCACGGTGGTGACGGGGGTTTTGAAAAGGCAGTAGTCGATGTCCCTGCGGTAGGCGGACACGGGGAAGGTCTCGTCGTCCAGGACCTCATCAATCACAGCGCGCTGCTCCTCGTCGGTGATCTCGTTTTCCCAGTTGTTTGTCAGGTAGACGGTCCTGTCCTGGCGCAGCATGCCCACGCTGGCGGACTGCTTGCGCAGACTGGCGGTGGAGATGTCCCGGATGCTGCCGGCCACGGACTTGGAGACCACGGATTTGGACTTTTTCCGCAGCAGCGGCGTAAAGGCGGAGAGAATCTTATGGGCGTTTTTCTCCACCAGCACATCGCCCCGGTTTCCCCTCTTTTCCATGGACAGCCGGATGATCCGCTCAATAACCTCCCGGGGCGGCAAGCGGTTTTGGGTGTACTCCTCGTCGCCCAAGCGCAGCGTCTTGCCCTCCCACTCCCGCATTTTGAACTCATCGTAAAGCTTGTCAACCACCTCGCCGATGGTCCAGGTGACGTTTCGGATGGCATAGTTGCGCTCGTGGGAGCTGCCGCTAAATACGGTCTCATAAGTGGTGCCCTTTTCCACCACCACGGACTGGGATTCCAGGACAATGCCCTCGCTCAGCAGTCTGGTGAAATCCACGGAGTCCGAATCGCTCTTTTTGGGCACCTCGATCTGCTTGGTGGAGTAGTCGATGTTCCGGACGGTGAAGTGGTACTTGCTCCGCTCGCCGGAGCTCAGCACGTCGCTGCTGACCCGGGCCTCCACCTCCAGCACCTCGTTCACAAGCTTTTTGATCTTGCTGCTCCAGGCTTTGTGGTTGAAGACAATGACCCTGGGCCAGGTTTGAAATTGCTCCGGAGGCACCCGCAGGCCACGGCCCAGCACCTGGGCGATGAGGAGCCTGGAGTTAAACGCCCGGTCCTCCCACGGGACGATCTGGAAGACGTTTTTCACATCCCAGCCCTCGGTCAGCATGGATACAGAGATGATCCACTCGGTCTGATCCGTGCGCTGGTCCACGTATTTCAGCTTCCGGACATTTGCCTTGTGCTCCCGGGCGGAGGTGACGATCAGCACCTTGCCCTCCACCGCCTCTTTGGGTTTGTTTTCCTGCTTGGAGAGGAAGGAAAGAAAGTCCTCGTG
The DNA here is from genome assembly GCF_018919205.1 of Dysosmobacter acutus. NCBI lineage: Bacteria > Bacillati > Bacillota > Clostridia > Eubacteriales > Oscillospiraceae > Dysosmobacter > Dysosmobacter acutus. The sequence continues at coordinate 2,676,542 of NZ_JAHLQN010000001.1, read as the reverse complement.
GAGCCGTTTGGCGTGGGCGATATCCCGGGTCACAAGGATGGAGATGGGCTTGACCAGAGGGTAGAGCTGAACATTGTCCAGGTGGTTCTGGTAGATCTTCTGGAACCGCTCGTAGTCGCCTTTGCTGTCGTCCTCCCTGACATAGTCCACATTCTTGATGATGCGGTCCTCCATGGCCTGGCGCAGGGAGTAGCGGTAGATGACGTCGGGGAAGTATTCGTCGTCAATGTAGGCGGTGCCGGTAAAACCAAGGAGGTAGCGGAAGTCGTACTGAGGATCCAGCAGGAACGCCTTCCACTTTTTAATGCCGGTGCTTTCCGCGGTTTTGCCGGAGGGCTTGTTGAAGAGATGGTGGGCCTCGTCGTTTAAAACAAGGGTGCGCCGGCCCTTGCCGGCAAAGCTGTCATGGATGGAGGAGCCGGTGGCCTCATAGACGGCGTGGATGTTCTCCACGCAGAGGGCCCCCTTTTTGACGGTCTCGTTCGCCGACACAATGCTTGGGTTTTTGATAACGGCCTCCTCGGGGATCAGCGCCTTGAGCCCCTCGTCGCCGCTGAGGGCTTCAAACTTCTCCGTCAGAGCGGATTCAATAGTCAGGGAGGGGCACAGCACCAGCACCCGGTCCACCAGCCCCAATCCCAGGGCGATCTGGGCGATTCCATACATCACATAGGATTTTCCGGTGCCCGTGGCCAGGTCGATGGTGGCGTAGAGCTTGTCCCGCATCTGGAGCGAATCCAGGAAGTCATTCAGGGAGAGATACTTTTCCTGAATGCAGGTGTTGACGCGGAAGTTCTCCCGGGCCAGATCGCCTAAGGAGCCGTAGCTGCCTGTGGCCAGGTAGAGGATGGCCAGCCGGATGGCCTCCTCCTGATAGGGGCGGTTGCTGCACAGCCGCCGGATAAAGGGGAGCCAGGCATCCAGGTCCAGCCTGGTGGTATCATAGACGGTGCGGACCCGCAGGACCAGCTCCGACTGTTTAAAGGATTTCACTTCTTTCATTGCGTTCCTTCCTTACAGCGCAACGCTCTCAGAAAGATCGTTGCCGAAGATATCCGTGTAGACGATCATCATGCGCGCCCCGGCGCCGGACCGGCTGAGGCGGATCAGAAGCTGATCGCCCCCGCGCTCCATCTCGTCGGGGAAAACAGAGTCCGTCATAATGAACTCGCTGCCGTTGTAGCGCTTGTCGATGAACACGGCCGAGAGCAGATCAAAGCCGGAAAGAGCTTTTTCCTCGTCGGTTTTGGCGGAGCGGGGCTCATCGGAGGAAAAGGAGCGGATGGCAATGGTGATCTGATCCTCCGTCACCGTGATGTCACGCTCCGCGGATGGCGTGCGGTTGAAGGAAAATCCGATGGACTCGTCCACGGCGTTGACGGCGGTTTTGGAGCGGGGCTGGCGGAATTTCCGAAACTCCTTCTGGTGCAGCTCCCGGATGGTCTGGTAGGGGATTTTGAGGAAGTAGTACCGGACGCCGTCCACCTCCTCGTAGTCGGTGATGTAGTCCAGGTGGGTGGAGGGGGCGACAATGTAGACCCGGCTCCCGCCCATTCTGCCGCCTAAGTGGCTGCTGATGTTTTCCAAAAAGGCGTCGTCAATGTTGGAGTCGCTGTACTGGTTATAGTCAAAGATGACCACCGGGTCGCCGTCTTTTTTCCCGTCAAAGGCATATCCGCCGATCCGGTGCGGCTTTAAGTCGATGTTGAAAAGGCCCGATACAAACTCCTTGTACTTGCCGAACTCCATGTCCAGCGCCGCCTTCAGGTCATAGGCGCCTAAGGAGCAGGTGAGGAAGCTGCGGGCCGGATGCTTATAGGGCGGCGTAGTCTTGGCGTGACTGGTCAGGCTCCTGGACTTTCCAATCTCCAGAATCCGCCGCTGGCAGGTGAAGTGGGAGAGCTTGCCGATGTCGCACAGCACCCACCGGCGGTTCAGCTTTTCCGCCACGGCCGCCAAGGTGCCGGAGCCGGCAAAGCAGTCAAGCACAATGTCGCCCTCGTCAGAGGCGGCCAGCACGATGCGGCGCAGCAGCTCCTCCGGCTTCTGGGTGGGGTAGTCGATAAACTCCGAACTGCTCTGCTTGGTGGTGGAGCTCTGGCCGATGTCCCAAACGTCGTCGGCCTTCTTCTCCGAAAAGTCCTCGTAGATCAGCTTACCGGAATCGTCCCGGGCAGAGACCAGCTTTTTCTCTTCCGCGGACCAGATGCGCTTATCCCGCTTGGTAGTTTTGTCCAGGGGAATCATCACCTTGTTGGAGGTATAGCGGGAGGTTTTGGCGTACCAGAAGATCACGTTGTGGTTGTTGGCAAACCCCCGCACATTACCCTGGAAATTGTCGGGGTAATGCCAAACGATCTCGTTGACGAAGTTGGTCTCGCCGAACACCTCATCCAACACCACTTTGATGTAATGGGCCTTTTTCCAGTCCAGATGGACGAAGATACTGCCCTCATCCGAGAGAATCTCCCGCATCAAAATCAGCCGCTTACGGACGTATTCGATGAACTCAGACCCCTTTTTCTTGTCCGTATAGGCCTTGGCCCCATCCCGGCTCTGGAAGTCGTCGGAGGTGGCAAACGGCGGGTCGATGTAGATCAGCTTGACCTGGCCCTTGAGCCTGTCTTTGATGAGGGGGTCTTCATTTTTGTAGATGGTCTTCAGGAGCTGGAGATTATCGCCGAATACGATCAGATTGTTCCAGCCATCCCGGGGCGCGGGGTGGTCCGGGCCGTTGAAGACCTTCTCCACCTGCAAAGGCACAGGAAAGGAGCCGTCGTCATTTGCAAGCAGGTCCTCCTTGCGCATCTTGCCGGCATAGGCCAGCTCATACTCCTTTTGCTCCACCGGGAAAAGCTTGTAGCGGAAGTCCTCGGGAAGCTCCGCCCCGGATTCGATCAGGTCGATTACATAGTCTTTTTCCGCTTTGCTCAGCATGTACAATCCTCCATTGTTCTGTATCCGGACCCTCTGATAATTTTGCCTCAAAATAAAACCCGCCAAGTCTGCCCCGCCTGACCGGCGCTGTGACCGGCTTGTCCCGGCCGGGGAATGGCCGGTTGGAAAAACCGCGGGAATATTCTTCTTTACTATACTACAAAATCGGCCGGTCTTCAACTGAAACCTCGCCCGGATGGGATAGAGAAAAGACGCAAAGCGGCTCCGGGGGAGTGGCCCCGGAGCCGTTAATCACTGAAAAAAGCTCTGTTTCGGCTGACTTCTTTCCTGGGCGTGGGCATAGCGCTGCTCCGCCTTTTCCCAATCCAGACGGGAGAGATAAGCACGGACATACTGGGCGATGTCAAACTGGTGGACCGGAAGATAGGCGTGCTCCCAGAGATCCATCACAAAGATGGGGCTGATAAAATTGAGGTCCACGGTCTCGTTGTCCCGTGTGATGGCTATGTGCAGATTGCCGTTGGACTCGGTCACAAGCCACACCCACCCGGAGCCGGGGAGGCTCTGGGCCGCTTCGGTCAGCAGCCGTACGAAGTTCGGCACAGTGCCGTAGGAGGCGGAGAGCTGCTGGGTCAAAAACCCGGAGGGGGACGCAACGCTGGCACCGTTCAGACCATCAAAATAGAACTGGTGGTTATAAACAGAGCCGGCTGCGTCTCTCAGGCGGTTTGCGTGGGCGGTGGGCAGGTTGATATCCTGGGTGAGCAGCTCCTCCAAAGAGAGATGGGTCAGACGGTGCCGCTCCACCAGACGGTTGAGCCGGTAGACCTCATTGGCATAGAACTGGTCGTGGTGGAAGTAAAGGGTATTCGCGTCACAGCAAGGCATTATGGAGACATAACTGTAAGGAAGGGAGACTACTTCAAAGGGGTAGTACTGGTCCATTGTTCACCTCCTTTGGTACAAGGGCCATAGATACAGCATTCTATGCCAAAGGGGGTTGTTTGTGTGTGCTGGGGCTGGGGAGGCGGTACATGGCGCAAATGAGCCGCTTACCGCTTTTTCATCCGCAGAGCGATCAGAGCCTTGACATCCTCCAGAATCTCCGGCGTGGTGACGTCGATCATGAGCCAGCGCCCACCCTGAAAGAGCCTCGTTTTTTCATAGAGTGTCCGCACATAGTCCGTGCAGGCGCACAGCAGCGCCTCCGCCTCCACGGACTCCCTGCCCCCAATGGACACCAGGCAGGTGTAGCGGCCCTGGGCCGGATAAAGGGTGCAGAGGGCGCGGCCGCCTTTTTTATATTTGAGATTCCATCCCGGAGCGCCGGAGCAGACACTGTGCTCCAGCCTTGGGACGACTCCGTATGCGGTTTTCAGGTGGCCAAGCAGCTGCTCCCACAGAGGGCTGTCCACATAGGCGGAGAGCTCCGGGAGGGTGGGATGAGTATTTTTGGGGTAGAGCGTGTTCCAATCCATGCGCTTCTCCTGTTTGCCTGCCGGGGCCAGGCTACCTGCCCTGCCAGCGCTTCAGGGTCGGCAGAAACCGGCCCATCATCTGCCGGGCCTGCTGGCCGCTCATGCCGGGATTGCTTTCCACCATGGGCCGCACGCAGAGCTCGATCATCTCCTCCATACTGCCCTCAAAGGTAAAGCGGCCCCTCTCATAACAGTACTTGCAGTACTCTTTGCTCTTGGCGCCGTCAGCCTCCGTGCCATACAGCGCATTCTCCATGGGCATTCCGCAACTCTGACAAAATTTCTGATCCATAGCTGTCTCCTTTCGTTTGATGTTCCGATTCTATCACGCAAAAGCTGACAACTGTCTGTCATGTTCTGTGGTGTGCGGCAATTTTTTCCGCATAGTCGGCCAGCTGGTCCCTCAGCCATGCCGGCTCCAGGAGGTCCACGTCTGTTCCGAAAGAAAAGAGATAGCTCACGACCCAGCCGTCCAGGGGATAGCTGACGTCCACCAGCAAAGTGCCGTCGGGCTGAACTTCAATGCTTTCCCGGTCAAATTCGTCGTACACCCGAAAGGCGGCGCTCTGAGAAAAACGGAGCCTGAGGGGCACGGAAGAGACGGGCGGAGGCTCCAGTTCAACAGGCGGAAGCTCCGCTGTATAATCGTGGGAAAACACCTCGCCCACAGGCGCAAGATTGAGGATGCGCCCCACCTTGAACAGCCGGAAGCCGTCGGCACGGAGGCAGAAGGCCTGCAGATACCAGTGCTTGTCCTTGTAGATCAGCTTCAGGGGATGGACGCTGCGCCGGGTAATCTGACCGGAGGCGCCGCAGTAGGTCAAATCCAGCACCTGCCGGCCCAATATGGCATTTTTCAGCAGCTCAAACCGGGCGGTATCTTTCCGGCGCAGCCCCCAGCGCGAGAAGTCCACTTCAATCCAGTTCTGGCTGCTCTTTTGAAAGGCGGAGGCCAGCTTGTCCAGCAGCACATTCACAGTTTGGTCCGCCGCCTGCAGGCTCTGAACGGCAAACAGAAGCTGGTTCTGCTCCTCGTCGGAAAGAAGCCGCTTATCAAATGTATATCCGGGCAGCAGCGAGATGCCGCCGCCCTTGCCGGGGGAAGCGTACACCGGCACTCCCGCCATGGAGAGGGCCTCCACGTCCCGGTAAACCGTGCGCACGGAGACCTCCAGCGTGCGGGCAAGCTCCGGCGCGCTCAGCGTGCCCTGGTTCAGCAGCAGATATAAAATCTGGAAAAGCCGGTCGTTTTTCAGAAAAATCCCCCCAATGTCCTATATGAGTACAGTATACCACAGACCGCAGAAGAGGCGGGATTGAAAATAAAAAACGCTCCCTTCGGCAAGGGAGTGAAATAAAAAAATCCTGTCCCATGGACGGGATTTTTGAATGGGGACGGATTTTAACCCGATGCGGCGCTACTGGGTAAAATCGATATCCGCATCCCATGTCCCCATCGGGGCGGAGCCCAGCAGAGTGGGTCCGCCCCGAAAGCAAAGAAACACCCCGTTCGGCTAAGAAGCCTCGCCGGCAGGCGGGGATTCGTGCCAAAAGGGATGTTTCTGAGCTGGCGCAGCGGGTGGGATTCGAACCCACGTGGGATTGCTCCCAAACTGATTTCGAGTCAGCCCCGTTATGACCACTTCGATACCGCTGCATAATTTTTTCTCTTCACCCAGAATAGAGGCTGGTAAAAGGACAAAAGAGCTGTTACAATAAATCGTACATCTTTAAGCAGAGCCGACTCTGGTATTATGCCACATTTTTTCCCTTCTGGCAAGTTGAATTTGATACAGCAGAGGGCAAAATGGCCAGATTGGAGTTTGCAGAAAGGTGAAAGGGGGATGAGCGATATGGCGTCCATGCGCCAGACCAACCTGGAGATTGGTATGCCTTACGTGGACCAGGCCATGCGGAAGCTGACGCTGGAGATTCAGACAGCCAGGACCATCCATGCGCCGATTTTGAAGGTTATCCACGGCTACGGGTCCTCCGGAACCGGGGGAAAGATCCGGACGGCGGTCCGCCGGCGGCTGGAGGAGATGTACGGGAAAGGGGAAATCCGCGCCTACATCCCCGGTGAAACGTTCTCCATTTTTGATGCGGCCACGCGCGATGCCTTTCTCCGCTGCGCGGAGCTGCGGCAGGACCGGGACTTGGACCGTTACAACAATGGGGTGACCTTTATTGTATTATAGCGTCGTCGTGCGGCGCGTGTTTTCCCAATTTACCCCTGAAAAAATCGGATTTCTCCTTGACAGGAAAGCTGTTTCGTGGTATCCTTACAAAGCTGACGATTTCTTCGGAGGGCGCATGCAGGTGTAGCACAATGGTCAGGGCACCAGCCTTCCAAGCTGGGGATGCGAGTTCGATTCTCGTCACCTGCTCCAAATTCCATTTGCGCCAGTAGCTCAGTTGGATAGAGCAACTGCCTTCTAAGCAGTAGGCCAGGGGTTCGAATCCCTTCTGGCGTACCATTTCCTCTCTGGAATATAGATCAATCAGCCGCTTCCCGTGTGAAATTTCGTATATGTGGTGGGTGTAGCTCAGTTGGTTAGAGCACCGGATTGTGGTTCCGGGTGTCGAGGGTTCGAGTCCCTTTACCCACCCCAGACCGAGAATGGGGATCGGGAGAAATCCCGGTCCCCTGCTCACTCCTCATATTGGGGTGTAGCCAAGTGGTAAGGCAAGGGACTTTGACTCCCTCACTCGCTGGTTCGAATCCAGCCATCCCAGCCAATACCTTTTCAGGAAGCGTTTTCAGATGCGTCAAGAGATGACCCAGTAGCTCAGTTGGCAGAGCAATTGCCTTTTAAGCAATGGGTCCGGAGTTCGAGTCTCCGCTGGGTCACCATCGAAAAAGCCTCAGGTTGTCCAATGACAGCCTGAGGCTTTTTTTGTATGAATTGGAAGGTCCGATAAGTTGTTGCGCGAAAGCGTTCAACTCCTATCGGTTGCACGCCCCTTATGAGAACATTTTTAGGAGGGCGTGCGGATGAGCAGGGAGGCCACAGGCGAGAACGGAGCAATTTTGGGCAGCGGCGAATATTGGAGCCGCGTGAACCGAGACACATTCTTCGGCAGGCTGATGCGGCGGCCGTCGGAGACGACTTATTGGGAAACGCTGAAAGAAATTGGAGATCGGGCCGCCGGAGCGGCAGAAGAAATTTATGAGGACTTACGGAAAAATGAAAAGTGGATTCATAAAATCGAATCCAGCGCACGAAATGCACTTGCAAAGCAGGTGCGTGGCCTGTATGATGTCAGTAGAATGGCAGGCGTATCCTGCCCGCACAGCGGCGAGTGCGAATCCATACTGAACCTGTCCGGCTATCCTGTGTGGAGCAATCCCTTTGGCACAGAGCGCGCGGTGCGGGCGGCGGTCTGGAGAGTCAGGAACCACCCGGAGTTTTCTGCCGGCGAGTGCATAGACCTCATCAAACGGGCTGCGGAGTGGGGGAGCGGCTATGCCGCGGGCGGAAGCGGGAAAAACCGCGCGTTCTTAGAAGAGATATCCCAGGGAAAGGGAAAAGACTTCTTTGAAGAGGTTATCAAGGCGTATGAAAGCGGCTGGGAGCCAGAGGTGCGGGGCGGCTGCGGCCATGTCATAGGCGGGAACAAGTACCTGTCCCACATGGAGGGGGAGGTATTTCTAAGGGAGCTACCGGCGGACAACAGCGCCCGCTGGGGAGGAGCAGATTACGCCGGAGCGCTGAAGGAGTCTATAGAAGGGATCGCCCGCCAGATGGAGCGGGATTTGGAACGCGGCGAACGGGAGAACAGCTACATCACCGATGAGACCGAGCGGGCGCTGAAGCTTGCGGCGGTCGAGTTGGGGCGCTGCGGCGCGGGAATCGGCTCATTGGGCGGAAAAATTGAAAGGCTTGCGTGGTTCGTGGGCGGCGACCCGTCAAAAATCCGGCAGCTGCAAAGCAAGCTGAACCAGATAGGCGTGGGAGAGCACCTGACCGAGGACGGGGTCTACGGGAAGAAGACGCTGGCGATTCGATCTGCTTTTTTTGAGAATCTGATTCATGGCACAGTCCCTTCTTTAACGTGGATTGATCCACTGCAAAGTTCGTATACACAGATATATTCTGTGCCAATTCAGAAAAATAGCATTTCCATTTCATCTTTGCGCGACTTTTCTTCACGGAGTATCAATCTAAAAGGAACAACGGTTTTTCGAGCCGATACGCCGCATTCTGGATTTACTTATCATATCAATACAGTTGAAGGCCGCAGCATTAAAACAGGGCAATATGCAGCCTCAAAGCTGCAACTTCAAAATTTGAATAAACTAAATCATACGGAAATTTCTTATGACGCTTTCCAAGTGCTGAGGAACTTTGACGGTGTTGCAAAGAAAATACGTATAGCCGGGAAGGTACTGTTGGCAGCGGGAGTTGCGTTGGATGTATTGGAACTCTCTCGGACTATTGAGGATGATCTGCAAGATGCAGATCGAAAAATTGGGAAAGAGACGTATTCGGAAATTGCAAGCATTGGTGGCAGCTGGGCAATTGGTGCATTGGGAGCAGAAAGTGGCACTTTACTGGGAGCGAGCGTCGGAACAGCGATTTTTCCTGGAGTTGGAACGGTGATTGGCGGAGCGATTGGTGGGTTGGTTTTAGGACTTGCTGGTTCTTTTGCTGGAGATCGCCTTGGAAGCTTTGTGATAGATATTACAATGGTGGAGTGAGAATATGCTTTTTCGAAAAACGGACAAGAGGCTGCGTCAATCAATTAAAAACGATACACGAATACAGTTGGGGACAGGCGGGTTCTATGATCATGAGGTATCGGAAAATCCAATGTATTCGCTGTATTGCCTGAGGCCATTAGATGAGAGTGGAGATATGATGTTTCCAGCTCTCGCTTTGGAATGTGCTGCGCAACTGTTAAGCGGCTTCCCAAGGGTCGTAAACCGGCTGTCATGCGTGATAGATTCGTACCAGCTAAAAGAGGAACCATTTGTTCTAACTTATCAGAGTTTAGGCGGAAACCCAATATTTCTTGACAGCCGTACGTTGCAAACAACAACGGAAGGAATAGACCGCAAGTTGCTGAACTGTATTCCTGAAAAAGAATCTCAATGCTATGAGCTTACTTTTTATGGGTTTGAAACGATGCTAATGGATAATTTTTACAGTAAGGCATATCAGATGGAACTATTTTATCATGAGGATCATGATTATCTTCTTTTGGAGATGTTGGCCATGACGGATGAAGTGGTTGAAAAGATTCGGAAGATTTGCAAAAACCACGGAAGAGACTTAGAGATGTACGGATTTGGCAAAGGGGTATAAACAACGGAAATCCCAATCCCACATGATAATAAAAGAGACGACGAAAGGCAGCTCCCGATAAGAAAACATCGTGAGGAAAGAGAGAACGGTATAGCTTCGGCTGTACCGTTTTCTCATTTTTCCATTGATGCTGTGACTTTTGACATTTCCAAGGCTCCGATACCCTTGTAGTAAATGTCGATCTCCTGCGTCCGATTCTTGCCCTTCGGGTCGCTGGCCGCATGGACGATGATTTTCTCCACGAACTCATGGAGTATGCAGGGCGTGAGCTCCGGGATATCCGTGTACCTCTCCACAACGGAGAGAAAACGATCAACATCCGCCGATTTGCTTTCCTCCAGCTCCACTTCTTTCCGAAGGGAACTCGCCAGCACCTTGAGCTCCTGTTCTTCCTTCTCATAGTCCGCAGAGAGCTTCTGAAAGCGTTCATCGGAGAGCTTGCCCGAAATGTTGTCCTCATAGAGCCGCTTGAAGATAGCATCCAGCTCTGTGATCCGCTTCTCGGAATCGACAAGCTGCCGTTTCCGCTTTGCAAGATCCCGGTCACGCTGCCGCAGGTCACTGTCCATGACCAGCCTCACAAACTCGTCCTTACTGCGGGAGGCGAAGGAAACGATCTCCCGCAGGTTTTCCAGAATCAATTCCTCCAAGATCACCGTGCGGATGGAATGGGTCTGACCGCAGAAGTCACGGCTCTTTCGGTAGCCGGCGCACAGGTAGTATTCCTGCTCACGCCGGAAGTTGGTGGCTCTGCATTGATACATGACAGATCCGCAGTCCGCGCAGAACATCATGCCGGAGAACATCCCCATTTCTCCCATTTTTGTAGGACGACGGCGCGTCTGCCTTGCTGCTCTCGCAGCGTCCGCGATTGCCTCCGTCCAGATCGGGTCATGGGTGTTCTCAAAGATCATCCACTCACTTTCCGGATTATGGATGACCTTTTTGCTCTTGTAGGACTTCTTCCTCGTCTTGAAATTGACCGTGTGCCCCAGGTACTCCCGCCAGCGGTCCATGATATCCGCTACGGTGGAGGCATCCCATGCGTAAGGCAAGCCCCGCTTGATATTGCTTGCTTTCCGGCCCCTGCTGGCATAATAGGCGGCCGGGGTCAAGATCCTTCGCTCTGTCAGCTTCCTTGCAATCTGGGACGGTCCGAAACCGTCCATCACATATAGGCCGATCTCATAGACCACCGCTGCGGCTTCCTCGTCCCTGACCCACAGCTTTTTGTTGTCAGGAGACTTCATGTAGCCATAGGGCGGCAGGGTCGTCAGATGCTCGCCGGCGTTGCCTTTGACCTTCATCACGGCACGGATCTTCTTACTGGTGTCTTTCGCATACCACTCATTGATGATGTTCCGAAAAGGGGTGAACTCATTATCACCCTGGGTGCTGTCCACGCCATCGTTGACAGCAATAAAGTGAATGTCATGCTCCGGGAACATGATTTCGGTATACATGCCCACTTGCAGATAATCACGGCCCAGGCGTGACATATCCTTGATAATGACCCGATTGACAAGGCCGGCTTCGATATCCGCAATCATTTGCTGGAAGCCAGGTCGGTTAAATGTCGTACCAGAAATGCCGTCATCAATATAAAAGCGATAATTTTTGTAGCCGTGGTCAAGTGCATAGCGTTGAAGGATCTTTTTCTGGTTGATGATACTGTTGCTGTCGCCCTGCAATTCATCGTCACGCGACAAACGGCAGTACAAAGCGGTAACAGCTTCGACGCTCATAGCGCTGTAAGGGAATTGAAGCGCGGCAGCGGTGTTTGACTGATGATACATAGTAACCTCCCATCCGGCAGTCAAACACGGTTTTGAAGTCACCTTCATTATACCGCGTCTTTTTGTCCCTGTCTGCCTGTTTGGGAGAATTAAGTTGTAGCTTCTTTCTGAACGTCCGCTTTCATCAGACGTTCCAGCTTTACGGCAATACCCTCATCGCCCTTTTCCCGAAAGAAGGAATTGACGATAAAGGTTGTGTTGCCGATCTGTTTTTCGCTCCGCCTCGGCGGGGCGTATTTCTTTTCAGATGAAACGGTCGTTTGCATAGTTAGCCCCTTTCTAATCGTCTGAAAACAAATCATTTTTTGATAGCTTACGAAGAACAGCAGAAACGGACGGCTGAATGGCCTATCAGCTCCACGGGAATCCCACCCCCGCACGGTTCTCGCGCGGCCCTGCTCATTGCCTGCGACGCCTCACCGCCTGAATACGGCTGCACGCCCGGACTATGACTGCAAGGGAGTATCGCCCCGCCTGTGCATCGTGGCCCGCAGGCTGCCTTGCCCGCTTTGCGTCCCGGTGGATATCGCTCGCCCCGTTGGAGGGTCATGGCGCACCGGCCGTATGGCTCCGCACAGACGGGAATGTATCCGTCTGCTCTATGCTGCGCCGGGATTTGCCGGGCTTTCTTTGTCAAGGAGCAAAGGGCTCAGCCGCGCGGAAAGGGGGGCGCACGGTTAAGGCCTGCCTGGGTTCAGTTCAGGTCGAAACTCAGGATGGCGACGATCAGCTTCGTCTCAATTCGACGGCGGATCTCCTCGTCCACAGCAAAGCAGGGGTTTCCGTTCTGATTGCAGCCCCTACGCATGGACAGTGCCGCTATGTAGCCGGAATAGTGGTCCAGCACACGGTTTACGGCTTCCGGGTCGCCCCGCACGGCGGCGGCGATCACCGGGTAAGGGATCAGGCTGCTTCGCGCGGTTCTGCGCTTACTCATTCGCGTCACCTCCCATCAGCCTTTTCAGCAGCTCATAGGCCTGCTGCCTGCGGTTGTTGACCGTTCTCCGGGACAGGCTCAGCCTCTCGCCGATCTCCCGGTCTGCCAGCTCCAGGAACCAGTACATCAGAAGGATATCCCGGAATCTCTGAGGCAGGGCGGTCAGCGCGTCGGCCAGCCGGTCATCCTTAATGAGGATCACGTCGCCGCCCACGGGGAAGGATGTGTATTCCCAGGGATAGAGGTCATAGGTCGCAAGCGACTCGCTGCCCTCCTCCGGCAGATCGCTCAGGGACACGAAGCGGTCCTGCTGAACGCGGATCTGACGGAAAGCATTGGCAGACTCGTTTCGGATGGTCCTTTTGCAGAACGCATCGAAGGTGTGCTGCTTGTGCCGGTAATGGTGTTCAAGGTCCATTTTCTCACCTCCCTTCGCGCCGGAAGGCAGGTCGTTGTTTCCCCTTTCACCCCCTACTCGTCTTGCAAACACCCCTTTTGGCCATTTTTGCGGAAATTTCTCAAAAATATTTTTCTCGCGGCTCATGCTGCGCTCCTTTCGTTCTGTTCGGGTGGATGTTCCTTCCAGAACGAAGGGCGGCGGGGAGCGGCAGCCCACGGCGAAAAAGTGCCGGGAACGACAAAAAGCGCCCATACAGGCATAAAAGCCTGCATGGGCGCTTTGGTGCGGTTCAGTATGGAAATTGTCGGCGGCTGTCGGAGGGCATAGGTATCCTACGGTGTCCGGGTATCGCCCGGTTATGCTCCCGGTGCGGCTCGTCGCCGCAGCATTAGCGGCACCTCCTGTGCTCTCCTGTCATACGCATAGGTCCCTTTCATCTGAAAAATGTTGGGACAGCAAAAACGACGGCTGCCCCGTACAGAGCAGCCGCCGTTTTCCCTATACCATACGCTGCTTTTCAGTACCGCAAGGATGGGTGTCCTATTGTCGTCATATTCTGATTTCTTTCAGGGCATTTCCGGCTTCTTCACCAGCTTGACGGTGAACGCCTGTTCCGTGGCTCCCTCCGGCAGCAGCTTTGCCATGACCACAAGCCGCTGATTGCCGCTGTTGGTCTTGTCGTACTTCCGGCAGCAGGTGGAGAGGGTCAGGAAGGTATCCCCCTCGGAGAAGGTCACACCGTCAATATCCAGCCAGTTTTTCTTCTCCACGGTCTGGAAGAACTCGGTGAGCTTGCTCCCCATGGGATTGGGGTCAATATAGTCGAAGCCGACGTCCGTAATAAACAGGGCGGTGATCTGGAAGATCAGGTCGTCCCCGTCCACGGAAAGGTAGATGTAGGGGTTCTCCTTCACGAAGTCCGCGTCCATATAGCGGTGCAGCTTGGTAAACCGCACACCGTCCGGGTCGCAGTCGTTGGCAGAGTGGCCGTAGATGACGGTGTTGGTATCCAGCGCGTCCCGCCCGCTGAGATGGTTCCGGCAGTCGGCGTAGTAGCAGCCCCATGTGCTGTACTCCCGCAGCTCGTCCCGGTTGAGGTAAAAGCCGTTGTCCTCCGCCTGCATCACAGGGTCGTCCACCTCCGCGCCGGGGATATACAGCCACGCCACGGCGTCTGGGTTCCTGCTTTTGGCGTCGGCAAGCTCCGCCTGCCGGTTGACGGTGGGAATGGGGGTCGCCTCCACTTCGGAGGTGCCGGAGGGATCTTCAATGGGATCGGGGTCTTTCTGATAGCAGCCCATGACGCCCGTGGTCATGGCAAAGAGCAAAACCACCATGCAGAGCATGGGTCGGATGATCCGTCTGATTCTTTTCATAATGCGTTCTCCTGCCGCGCTGGAGCAGCGGCATGGCTCAAAGTGTTGTGTGTTCGGACAAAATGTTTCTTGTAGCGAAAAAGAAACAGCGCAGCTTCGGGGCGAGATGCCCGTCCGCTGCGCTGTCCAATGTTCGCTTATGGGTCTTTGCCAGCGGCCTTGCTATTCAGCCATTCGTATAGACTGGGAAACTCATCCGGCGGCTCTGGCGGCTTTTTGCGGCGCTCGCGCTCGATGCGCAGATCGCTCCGCACCAACAGAATACCGATGACCGTTACTATAAGGAATGGCACGAGCAGAATGCCTCCGATCAGCACCGTCACCAGCCACTCATCCAGAGAGGATAAAAGCCCGCTGTCGGTGAACTGATCAAACCAGCCCAAGTACGAAAGAGCAACTATCATGGCGGTGATCAGCAGCGTTCCAACGCCGCCAATGACCACAAATGAGATGTCAAGCCGCTTTATCTGCTGCCATTCCTTTTCCGTCATACGCGCTTACTCCGCAAGGGCGCGCCAGATGAAGGTGACGATCTGTGCGCGGGTGCAGTTGGCGTCAGGGCTGAACGTGGTGTTGGTGGTGCCCTTGGTGACATCCTCCTTGACAGCCCACAGCACCGCGTCAGCGTAGTAGGCGCTTGCCTTCACATCGGTGAAGGGATTGGCCGTGCCCGCTGCCGGGGACTTCTGAGAGCGCCACAGGAAGGTGACGATCTGCGCGCGGGAGCAGGTGGCGTCGGGGCTGAACATGGTGTCGCTGGTGCCCTTGGTGATGCCGTTCTCCACGGCCCACAGCACCGCGTCATAGTAGTAGCTGCCAACCTTCACATCGGCAAAGGGCATGACTGCGGACTTGGCTGCGGGGCTGCCTGCTGCGCGCCACAGGAAGGTGACGGCCTGCGCGCGGGTGCAGATGCCATCGGGGGAGAAGTGGGTCGCATCGGTGCCGGTGGTGATGCCCTTTTCCACGGCCCAGTTGACAGCTTCCTCATAGTAGCTGCCCTCCGGCACATCCACGAACACGCCGGTCTGGGGGTTGCCGCTGGCCTTCATAAAGACGACCTCGATGGTGTGGTTCTTCTTCACATTCTCGAAGGTGTAGGACTTCACCGCGCCCACGTTCTTGCTGTCGATCAGCACCTTGGCGACGGCGTAGCCCTTATTCGGGGTGATGGTGAAGGTCTGATCCCGGCCCTCGCGGACGCTGACATTGCCGGTGGGAGAGATGGAGCCGTTCACGCCTGCGGTGGCCTTGATGGTGTAGTAGGTGTAACCGCCGCCGCTGCTGCCGCTGCCGTTGTAGACCCAGTTGGCCTTGACGGTGACGTCCTTATCCGGCATGACGAAGCTGGCGTTCTTGCTGCTGGCGCTGAGGACGGTCACATCGTCGGAGGTCCAGCCGTTGAAGGTGTAGCCAGACTTGGTTCCGGCGTAGATATTGACCGTGGTTCCTGCGGCATGGCTGCCAGCGCCGGTAGCGCCGGTGCCCGCGCCGCTCAGGGTGACGTTGTGATACTTGGCAGCCTCCGCGTCGGCGACCTTGATGGTAAGCTCCTTCGTGTCAGAGCCGCCGCCATTGGTGGCCTTGACGGTGAACTTGAAATCGCCGGCCTTGGAGGGCGTACCCTTGATGGTGTCGCCCACCAGCGTCAGGCCGTCAGGCAGATTGCCAGTCTCGATGCTCCAAGCGATGGGGTTGGTGCCGGTGGCAGCCAAGGTCTGGCTGTACGCATCGCCCACCTTGCCGTCCGGCAGGGCAGCGGTAGTGATGGCGGGCTTGGTGGGAACATAGGTGCCCTCGGTGGCATCGAAGGTGTAGGTCAGGATGACAGAATCCGTATAGCCGGTAACGGCAGTCACGAGCTTGGCATCCTTGCCTTCGATCTTATTGTAGGTAGAATCTGCCGTGAACACGTTGCTGTTCTTGGCTTCCAGCGTGATCTTCACGGTGTAGGCCGTACCGGGCTTGAACGTTTCGCCGATGGCAAGAGTAGCGCCGTCCGCTGCCGTCCACTCGGTGTTCGCCACATAGTAGGTGTTGTCACCGGTGGTGGCCATTTCCGCGGCAGCGTCCTTGACGGGCTTGGCAACGGTCAACTTGGCAACATCGATCTTCACCAGCGCGGGGAACGTGCCGGTATTCATCGGCTTGCCGCAAACATCGCACTTGGTGTACCATGTGCCCTCTGTGCCGATACCAGCGGGGATATCGGTGATCTTGCTGCTCTCCACATGGTTGGCTTTGACCTTGTGATGGCAAACAGAGCACTCCTTAAAGTGCTTGGTGGCATCAGCCAGGTCGGGCGTCCAGTCGCCGAACTTGTGGGCTTCAAACTTCATTTCGCCGCATGTGCAGCTTTGGTAATGCTCGCTGTCGTTCCACCATGTCCATTCGCCGAAGGTATGCTCATGAGCTACATCCGTGCCGATGTTGTAGACTGCCTTGGGGTTGGAAAGGACGGTCTGTTCAACGGCAGTGCCGGTGCCGGTATAACGCAGCGCGCTCTTCGGCATTTCAACGCTGATGGCCGCGGCGGAGGTCGCCGTAGGCGTGCCGCTGATGGTGATGACCAAGGTCTTTGTATAGTTGGTTCGATCCTTGACCTTGGCGGTCAGACCTGCGGGCCGATTGGTAAACCAGCTGGAAACATCCGTGCCTGCCGTAAGATCTTCCGCGAATACGTCGCCACTCAGCGTAATGCTTACGTCGACAGGGGTGATTTCTTTATTTACCTTGCCGACTACGCTTGCATCGGCAATAGTGGCATAGGAAATGCGAGGGTATAAATATTCCTGCTTATCGCTATGCACCCAATATGTATAACCATCGGGATGCTCCATCTGGATACCGGTGACCGCGTCGAATCCGTGCATACCATAACTACCGCTAAGAGTGATGCTATCCTTCTCCGGTTCATATTCCTTCCACTGGTTGGTATCGCTGAGATCATTCACATCACCATTATTATAAGACACCATGATCTTTGCATTGACAATATCAGTGGACAGGGAGACGTTCAGGCTATCATAGAAGCTGGTGCCGGAAGGAGGGTCAGCAACAGGCGGCGTGAGTTCAACCTTAGTGAAGTCACAGGTTGCGATGTCGCCAAATTTCTCCATATTGCTGTAACCCTCAGAGTTATAAAGGCAAGCCTTGATGGTGGTGTCCTTGCTAATCTTTACTTGTGTACTATCGTTTGATACTGTGGCGGCTGGATTCTTTGTCCAGGTCGTTCCACTCTTGTCATACGGGTCAGAACCGTCCGTGGTATAGAGAATCTCCCAATAGGTATTCGGCGTTTCCAGGTTTACCTCAAGCGTCTCAGCGAACTTGCCGCCTGCGGGATATACCGTTACATCCGGTGCGCCCGGGACGTTATACCATTTCAAAGTAAACTCATTGCTTGTAAAGTTCTGACCATTGGCGGTAACGATAACCCGGCAGGTCATCTCTGTTTTATCAGGCTTTGGACCCAGAGTTGCCGCGACAAGAGCATTCGCACTTTCAGCGTCGCCGCTGGCAAGCGTTGTATCATCTTCATTCACCAGCTTCCAGCTTGTGATGGGCTGGCTGAATGCAAAGTAAACCTTGCTGTCATCAACCGAAGAAAGCCAGCTGCCGGTAGGCTGATTGGTGAACGAAACCCCATGGTAGCCGGGGCTCACTCTCACATCGCAGTCCGGCATGGTAAAGGTTGTTTCTCGCTGGGTCGCATTTGCGAAGGTCACGCCGGGGGTTTCCGTATACCACTGGGTAAACATCATGTTGTCGGCGGTGCGATCATTCGCCTTCACGGTAACGGTCTGCCCGGCCATTGCCGTGGAGGGGGTTGCCGTGCCGAAGCCGTTTATAATCTTGATGCTATGCGGCACTTCTTTTCTTGGGAAGTTTACGTAAACACGAAGCTTGTTTGTCGAGCCGCCAAAGTCATTAGCCTTCCAGAAATCGCCGCCGGAAACAGACACTTGAATCAACGCCTCATCAGTGAAGCTATAGTTGGATCTCGCTTCAAAAAAATACATTGCCGTATAATCCTGATGAGGGTCATACAAGTCATCTTTGTCTTTAATCACATTCGAATTCGAAGTCGTACTCAGGCCCTTATAAACCGTGCAGCCCTTAAACTCCATCTCACTGTCCGGGTTGTAACTAACAGGCTCCAAATCTGAGATCTTTGCACGCTCGCCTGTTGGCTTGATGGTCAGGCTGACCTCATCAATCTCACCTGCCGGGAAGTTTACGTAAACACGAAGCTTGTTTGTCGAGCCGCCAAAGTCATTAGCCTTCCAGAATTTGCCGCCGGAAACAGACACTTGGATCAACGCCTCATCAGCAAAGCTATAGTTGCCTCTCGTTTCAAAATAATACATTACTGTATAGTCCTGATGAGGGTCACGCAGGGTATCTTTGTTTTCAATCACATTCGAATTCGAAGTCGTACTCAGGCCCTTATAAACCGTGCAGCCCATTAACGTCATCTTGTTATACGGGGTATAACTAATGCGCTCAAAATCAGAGATGGTATTGAGCATACTGCCAGAGATGGTCAGGCTGACCGTATCGATCTCTTTACTGATATCATCAGTAATATTGACACTGTCTGTCAGCGAGGACGCGTCTGCGTTCAGCGGGGTATCATCTGACAGCTTATAGATTTTCTGGTTGGTGCCAAGATAATCTGAAATATGTTTTCTGCTACCTTTTTCCAGATAAATGCTATGTCCATCCGTTACGCCATCGGTCGTATGAATGATGCTATTTTCAATCGTCAAAGAGGCATCTTTTCCAACAAAGATTGTTCCGCTGTTGTTTCTCTTTATCGCATCTGCTCCCGGAGCAACGGAACTTTTCAGTGTAGCTTTTTTTATGTTCGTTGTACCACCGGTTGCATAAACTGCACCTCCATAAGAGGTGCCGGCGGTTTCTCCTGTCAGTGTAGCGTTGTCAATATTCACAGTGCCACCATAGTTATATACTGCCATGCCGTAAACAGCTGCATTGTAGGTGCCTGACAATGTAACACCACCGGACACATTCAACATTCCCTCGTCATTGACATCAACAACAGCGTTGCATGAAGCGTTGGTGTTTGCTTTGAATGTCAACGAACCGCTTCCTCTAATATCCAGGCGATTTCCAGGGCCATGGACGGAGAACATACTTCTTACGCCGGCCGCACCTACAGCGGCAATAACCGTAACGGTGCCATCTACAATGAGCGTCTTTTGTCTGCTAACGTTAAAGGCTGCATTGTAAAGGTCGAGCTTTAAAACCTTCTCAATATTGATTCCTTTGGGAACTTTGATGTACTGCATTCCCAATCCCACGGTATCCTTTTCCAGTTCGGCCTTTAACTCATCAAAGGTCGTAACTACAATAGGGTCGCTCGCTGTACCGCTGCCATCTGCTGCAAAGGCCATTGTGGGGAACAGACCCACCACCATGACGAGGCAGAGCAGGATGCTCAGTATCCGTTTTCTCATCGTTTTTCTTCCTCCTTTTGATCGGAAATTCGTTGCCCGCGTTTTGTGTCCCGGTGCGCGGTCACCGGGCAGAAGGTGTTATGCCGATTGATCCGCCCCACCTCCTATTAACCCCGGTGGGGATCGCTTTCCGTCGCCGTCGCTCTCCCGGTCCCGCGCCTGTGTGCGGGGGCGAAGGAAGGAAAATAGCTTCTTCATCCCGTGCCACCCCCTACCGTCAGAGCGCGAAAAGGCGCGCCCTGTCCGAAAACACTTCGGGCAGGCCGCGCCTGTTGATAATATATGAGGGCAGCAGAAAAGGACAGACTTACTCTGTCTGTCTGTCTGTCTGTCTGTCTGTCTGTCTGTCTGTCTGTCTGTCTGTCTAATTATGGGGGAAAATCTCATGCTGTCAACCCCTTTTTTGCAGATGTTTCAAGGGCTTTCCGGTTTTGCGCTTCCGTTCAGACGCCTCGAAAAAGCGGTCTTGCGCGGCGCTGTCCTCGCCCTTCCTTCCGGACGCTTCGCCGCCTCGCCACACCCCGAAGCCCGGACAATTCAGCGCCCCGGCAAACGGGTATAGTTAGATACAATAAGTTTACCATAGACCCCTCCGCAATTCAAGGCTTTTGTGTGAATCCCCTGTATCTTTTTCGGGAACGGGTTGAAAAAATCCGACTTTTTTCGCCGCGAACAAAACATTTCTCCGAAAATCTGGCCAAAACGCCCTGTTCGGATTGTAGTATGGGTAGAGGGGGAAATACGAGGGTACGAAGTAGTCAGCAAGCACAGCAAGCGAGTACCCGCTTGCGGATTTTGCGCTGTTCAGGTCCCTTGCCCGAACAGTCAAAATTGCTTGCTGGGATATCCCAGACCCTTATGAGAAACGGAGGCTGCCCATGGCGAACCGAAAGCGGAACATTCAGATGAAATTCTATGTGACGGAGGAGGAAAAACGGCTCATAGATGAAAAGATGGCGCAGCTCCCCACACGGCGGTACGGGGCGTATCTGCGGAAGATGGCGATAGACGGGTATATCATCCAGCTTGACACCACGGATATCAAGCGGATGAACGCCGCCCTGTCCGCTATCGGCCGGAACATCAATCAGATCGCCAAGCGTGTCAACGCCGGAGGCGGCGCGTACAAAGCGGATATGCGGGAGATACAGGAGAGGCTGGATGAGATATGGCAGTTACAAAGACGCATCATATCAAGTCAACGCTGAAAGCGGCCATTGACTATATCTGCAACCCGGAAAAGACGGACGGAAAGCTGCTTGTTTCTTCCTATGGCTGCGCCGCCGAGACCGCGGATATCGAATTTGCCTGGACCCGCCGCCATGCCATCGACAAGGGAACGAACCTGGGCCGTCACCTGATCCAAGCCTTTCAGCCTGGGGAGGTCACGCCGGAGCAGGCCCATGAGATCGGCATGGAGCTGGCAAGGGAGATCCTGGGCGGCAGGTATGAGTTTGTACTTACCACCCACATAGACCGGGATCACGTCCATAACCACCTGATCTTCAACGCCGTCAGCTTTGCGGATCATAAGCACTACCATTCCAACAAGCGCAGCTATCACTTCATCCGCCGCACCTCAGACCGGATCTGCAAGGAGCACGGCCTGTCCGTCATCGTCCCAGGCCAGGACAAAGGAAAAAGCTACATCGAGCATCAGGCGGAGCGCGCCGGCGTCAGCTATAAGGCGAAGCTGCGCACCGCCATCGACCGGCTGCTGCCCGGCTGCCATGATTTGGAGGAGCTGCTGGTGCGGTTGCAGCGGGAGGGCTACGAGCTCAAGCGGGGCAAGTACATTTCCGCCAGAGCGCCGGGACAGGAGCGGTTCACAAGGCTAAAGACCCTGGGCGCGGACTACGCCGAGGACGCCCTGACCGCACGGATGGCCGGACGCGCCAGACCCTCCCGCCAGCCGAAGCACCAGAGCGGAAAGATCAGCCTGCTCATTGATATTCAGAACAACATCAAGGCCCAGCAGAGCGCGGGCTACCGCCATTGGGCGACCATCGAGAATCTGAAACGCATCGCCGAGACCAGCAACTTCCTGACGGAACACGGCATCGGCAGCATGGAGGAGCTGACAGAGCGCTGCGAGGCGGCGTCCGCCTCCGCCGCCCGGCTGAAAGCGGAGCTGCGGGAGACCGGGGCGCGGATTGAGGAGCTGACGCTGAAAATGAAGCACGTCGCCGCCTACCGTCAGCTCAAGCCAATCTACGACCGCTATCAGGCGTCGAAGGACAAAGAGAAGTTCCTGCGGGGCTATGAGAGGGAGATCATTCTCTTTGAGGCCACCGCCAGAGAGTGCAAGCGCCTGGGCACCGTGCCCCTGCCGTCCGCGGAGCGGATGCAGGCGGAAATGGACGCGCTCACCGCCCGGAGGGCGGCGCTGACCGCCGAGCGTCAGAAGGCGCGGCGGGAGGAGCAGGACTACGCCGCCGTGCGCCGGAACGTGGAGGAGTTCCTGTCCCCGCCCCGGCAGGCGCCGGCACGGCAGAAGAATATGGAGCTGGAATGACCCATGAGACAAACTTTTTGCCGCGATCTGCGTTTTCCCCTGGGCTTTTGCCAAAACGTCAGATATAATGAAGATACAAACGATTTTGAAGGAGGCGAACCCCATGACAAGAGGCGAGGCCTTAAAAGACTTTTTCCGCAAGACCATCCTGCCGGTGGCGTCGGCCGCGCTGCTGTACTGCATCTTCCGCTCCGCCTGCGTAAAGAACGGGGAGCTGGACTATCTCTGGCTCTGGATCCTCTGCGGGCTGCCGTTTGGGATCTGGCGGCTGCGGCTCTGGATCATACCGGGCGGCGGCTCTCTGGGCGGCGGGATCGCCCTGTTCCTTCTGAACTTCGTCTTTGCCGGCCTTATCGGCGGCTGCGTCCTTGTCTGGCGGCTGCTGGTGGCTGCGTGGTATGTGCCGCTGACGCTGTACCGCCTGCTGACGGCGGGCTGTGCGTGTATCATCACCGAGGATTAGGCCCGCGCTATGGAACTATGGAAAACAGCCGCTTTGCCGATGGAAAAGCCATTCACCGCCTAATGGAAAAGGACAGGCCTTTCCCACAGGACGGCAAACCGCTTTCCCACAGCGCCGCCCGGCTTGGCCGTTTGCCCACAGTCCCACAGCGCCTACGACTGCTGCTGCCGCAAAAATCGCGTTTCCTGATAGAAAAAATCATCATTTCATGGTAGAATGGGGATAGCCCATCGAAGGAGGAAAAAGCCCATGGACGAAAACAATTCCATACAGCTTTTTGAAGATAGAAAGATCCGCACTGTCTGGGACGAGGAAAAGGAAGAATGGTACTTCTCCGTGGTGGATGTGGTGGCGGTGCTGTCGGACAGCGCCAATCCCACGGATTATCTCAAAAAAATGCGCAAGCGGGACGAACAGCTCGCAAGCTACCTGGGGACAAATTGTCCCCAGGTAGAAATGACCGGCTCCACAGGCAAAAAGCGAAAGGTGCTTGCCGCCAATACGGAACAGATCCTGCGCATCATCCAATCTATCCCCTCGCCGAAGGCAGAACCCTTCCGGCTCTGGCTCGCCGCCGTAGGCCGGGAGCGCATCGAGGAGACCATCGACCCGGAACAGGCCATCGACCGGGCGCTGGAGACCTACCAGAAGAAGGGCTATGATGCCGACTGGATCCACCAGCGCATCCTCTCTATCCGCGTCCGCAACGAGCTCACCGCCGAATGGCAGGCGCGGGGCGTGGAGCAGGGCCGGGAATACGCCATCCTCACCGACGAGATCACAAAGGCATGGTCCGGCATGACCACCCGGCAATACAAAAACCTGAAAGGTCTCAAAAAGGAAAACCTCCGGGACAACATGAGCACATTGGAGATCGTTCTGAACATGCTGGCCGAAACCACGACCACGGAGCTTTCCAAGGCCCACCAGCCGGAGGGCTTTGAGGAAAGCCGGATCGTCGCCCGGCGCGGCGGCAAGGTGGCGGGAGACGCGCGGCGTGCCATCGAAGCGGACACCGGGCGGCCCGCCGTCACAGCGGAGAACGCCGCCCAGCTCAACGCCGTGGTGACGGATGTGATCCAGGGCGTGGCGGAAGCGGACAAGCCCAACGAGGACGAGAAATAAGCAAAAAAAGAAGCGGGGACGCAGCCAACGGATATACCGAAGGCCGCGTCCCCGCTTTCGCTATGGGCGCGGATGGGAAAGTGTCGAAAACCGCTGCTTTTTCGCCGCAGGAGCGCGGAAAAAAGCACGGATGGGAAATCATAAGGGCATGGTCTGAAAACGCCGCCACGGGGGACTATTTTGCCCGTTTCCCACCCTTATCCATACCTTTTTTCACGCGCTGGGACTGGAAGTGAGGGCAGTCCAACACCACCGCCCGGAAGCTCTGCTTGCAGGGATGGACACAGCCCTTGCAGAGCCGGTTGTACTGCCGCCTGCCATTCTCCCCCAGGAAGAAGGCCCATTCCAGCCGCCACTTCACGCCCCGGCTCATCGTTCCCCCAGCTCCGGGGGCTTCTTCTCCGGGGCAGGCCTGGGCTGCTGCTTCGCGCACTCCTGCTTTGCCGCCGCCAGCCGTTCCCGGATGGAGGGCTTTTTCTCCGTCTGCGTCCGCTCCGCGTGCTCCCTGGCCTTCTCCAGCTCCTCGCCCCGCCGGCCGTTGTTGATAACGCCGTCGATCATGCCGTAGTCGTCCTCCAGCGTCATTTCCGCCGTGCGGAGGGGATTGTCCTTTTCCGGCTGCTCCGCCGCCACGGCAAAGGCCCGCGTGCCATTTCCCATGATAAGATACTTTCCATCATCGGAAATGTGGTGGACGCCGTAACCGGCCGCCTCCATCTGCTCCCGGCTCATGGCCGTCACACAAAAGCTGCCTCTGGGCGTGCTGATCCGCTCCTGCGTTGCCATCTGATCCGGCGTGGGGATCGTGACCTCCGCTGCCCGTTCCGGCTGCAAAAACTCCGGCACCTGAGAAAAGCCAAAGCGGTCGCAGTAATGGGCGGTGTCCTTCCCGTTCTGATGCAGCACCACGATATCCGACACGGACAGGGAGTGCCCCGTGAAGTCGGCCGGGCGATCCACATTGAACCGGGTATAAATGCTTTCCAGATCGTCCTTCGCCGTCAGCGGCGCTTCATAGACCAGCTCGTAATTTTCCGGCTTCACGGAAAGGCCGTTGCGGTGGATACTGTCCAGCGGCTCGAAACGATAGTCCAGCGTTTCGTTGCCACCCTTGAGCTGATAAATGGAAAAGCTGCTTTCCTCAGCCTGATCCTGAACGGCCTGTGCCTGCGCCACGATATCTGCCGGAGTCTGCACATAGGCGGCTGTCTTTGCCGCATACTCCCGTTCCGCTCTTTCCGCAGCGGCCAGCATTTCATCCACACGGGATTTAGCCGGGTCATCCAAAGCGGCCTTGACCTCCGCCGGGTCAAAATCAAGAAATTCCTCATAGCCCGTGGCGTCCTTGAACTTTTCAATCTCCGAAGGAAGATAGTCCTCCTGCGTCTGCCCCAGTGCTGCCAGCTTTTCATCCAAAGCGGAAATGCGTCCGGCCATCAGATTTTCATACAGTTCTTCCTTTGCGGCGTGTGCCTCCGGGTGCTCCGCCGCATACTGCGGATCGTTCTGACGGAAAAACTCGTCCATGTCAAAGGCGATATCCATAGCCCACTCGGATTTTTCTTCTTCGGGAAGATCGTCCTGGAAGGCCATCACCCGGTACTCGTCGGGGATGCTGCCGCGCTCGCCATCGTAATACTCGCAGAAGCGGTCCCCCGTATCCCGCACATAGCCCTGATCCGTAAAGCTGCCGTTTTCGTCCATCGCCACATCCCGGCCGTAGGCCTCATAGTCGATGTAGTTTTGCAGATGCTCCGGGATCTGCATGACCTCCAGCTCATCAATGTAATACCGGCCCAGATCGTCATAGTCCGCAATATGGGGATAGACCTCATAGCAGTCCAGATTTTCCGTCAGGTTGATGATCTCCTGCAGGCTGCCGCAATGGTCGCCCATTTCCATACCGGCCTGAAACTGCGCGTATTCGCTGTTGCTCATTTCATCCAGTTTCGACGCGAGATAGTTCAGCTCGTCCAGATTTTCGTATTCGCCCAGTTTGCTATAAAGGCCATCCACATAGCAGTCATAGTCCGTGATGAACCATTCCTCATAGGGCTGGCCGAAGTCATCCCTCTGGCCGATGCCGATACGCTTGAATACCTCCTTCATTTCCTCGGCGGTGGTGGGGAACTTCACCCACTCGCCCACAAGCTCGCCCTCGTTGTACTTGCCAAGATTGGTGATAAAGGCGGCAAAGGGATAATCCTTGTTGTAACTGTAATCCGGCATATACGCTCCTCCTTCAGCTTCGCTTATTTTTGGGAAATTCCAGCTTGAAATCGATGTATCTGCCGCCCGTGTCGCAGAGGATCACGGCGGCGTCATAGGTGGCTTGTTTCTTCTCAGACCACATCCCCTTGACGTTGGTCCGTCCCTTTTTCAGAAGATCCGTTGCCATCTTCTTTGTCAGCTCCTTCCTGCGGCTCGTCCAGAAGCGGTCATTTTTCCAGAGAACAAAGCCGCAGGACCGATCCGAACAGGCAAAGTTTTTCTTCCCCTCATAGACCGGCTGGCCGCAGCGGGGGCAGGCGCCGATCACTTCCTTCTCCGGGGCAAACAGCTTTTTGCCGTCCTCGGAAATACAGGAATAGGTAGACACGATCTCCCGGACCATATCCCGGATGCCATCCATAAAGGTGTCCGGGTCAGCGCTGCCCTTTGCGATCTCCGTCAATTTCTGTTCCCATTCCGCCGTCAGCATGGGAGAGGTCAGCGGCTCCGGCAGGACCGTGACAAGGTTGATACCGTCTTTTGTGGGGATCAGGCTTTTGCCCTTGCGCTCCACAAATCCGGCCGCCACCAGCTTTTCGATGATAGCTGCCCTGGTGGCGGGCGTGCCAAGTCCTTTTCGCTCGGCGTCCTCCGGCGCATCCTCCTTGCCCGCGTTCTCCATAGCGGACAGGAGGGTATCTTCGGTATAGGGCTTCGGCGGCTGGGTGAAATGCTCGGTGACGGAAACCTCCGCGTCGGCAAAAACTTGTCCTTCGGTGAAGTCTGGGAGCGTACCGCCGTCCCCGTCCGCAGGCTTTTCTTTTAGGGAGGCGCGGAAAATGCGGTCGATCTCCCGCCAGCCTTCGGAGAGGATGCGTTTGCCCTTTGCGGCGAAGGAATGGCTGCCGCAGTCAAAGGTGGCCGTGACCGCCTCATACTCATAGGGGCTTGCCGACGCGCACAGCAGACGGCAGCAGACCAGAAGAAGCAGCTCACGCTCGCCCAGAGACAGGGCGGGGATATCCGCTTTCTCGATCTCCAATGTGGGGATGATGGCGTGGTGGTCGGATACGTCCTTGTCGGAGACCATGGCCTCCACCAGCGGATAGAAATTGCTGATTTTATCAAAGGGCGGCAGCTTCGCCGCCAGATGGATCACGCAGGAGGCCGTTTCCGCCATATCGGAGGTCAGATACCGGCTGTCCGTGCGAGGGTAGGTCAGCAGCTTTTTTTCGTAGAGGCTCTGAGCATAGTCAAGGGTCTGCTTCGCCGTGTAGCCAAGCAGCCGGTTTGCCTCACGCTGCAAGGTGGTGAGGTCATAGAGCTTCGGCGGTTGTTCCTTCTTCTGCTCACAGGTGACGGAGGTGCAGGTGACGGCCGCGCCCTTGCACATGGCCGCCGCCTGCTCCGCCTCCGCCGGATCGGTGAACCTCTCCGACACCGCCTCCGCGCCGGCCAGCGTCAGGCGCACATGATGATACTTCTCCTTCTGGAACAGCGCGATTTTCGCGTCCCGCGCCGCCAGCAGGGACAAGGTGGGCGTTTGGACGCGGCCCACGTTCAGGGTACGGTGATAGAGAACGGAGAAAAGGCGGGTGGCGTTGATCCCCACCAGCCAGTCAGCCCTCTGGCGGCAGAGGGCTGACTGATACAGGGCTTCATACTCGGCGCCGGGGCGCAGCTCGGAAAAGCCATCCCGGATGGCGCTGTCCTCCATGGACGAGATCCAAAGCCGGAGGACCGGCTTGCGGCAGCCGGCCATTTCATACACCAGACGGAAGATCAGCTCGCCCTCACGCCCGGCGTCGCAGGCGTTGACGATCTCCGTTACGTCCTCCCGCGCCATGAGGCGCTTCACATTGTCCAAAGCCGCCTCCTTGCCGGGGATGGGGGCGTAGCGGAAGGGCTCCGGCAGGATGGGCAGATCCTCATACCGCCATTTTTTGAAGCGCTCGTCATAGCCGCCCGCGTCCAGCGGGGATACCAAGTGCCCCACGCACCAGGAAACGATCAGGCCGCTGCCCTCATAAAAGCCATCGGCCCTGGATGAAGCACCCAGGGCCGACGCGATGGATTTTGCCACGCTCGGTTTTTCCGCGATGATCAGCTTACTCATGCTCCGCCTCCGTTTCAGCCTCCGCAGGCTCGTCCTCGTTGATATACTCCTCGTCAGGGAAATCGTACTCGTCGGGATCGGCGCTGACCTTCACGCTGCTGCGGTTCGGCTTGATGAACTTCACATAGGCGAAGGCTCCGCCGCCTGCCAGCACCAGCAGCGCCACCACAGCCAACAGGCCGCTGCCGCTCTTTTTCTTCGGCTGCTCCGGTTCCGGCTCCGGCTCCCTGGCCTTCTCCCTGCCCGCGCACTCGGAGAGGTTGGTCTTGCAGACAGGACAGGATGTATCCACCGCGCCGGCCGCGCATTTTTCCTTACAGGTACACGCAGGGGCGGCGGGCGTCTCCTCGTCCATCAGGGCCAGCAGGTCGCGCTCGTCTACCTGGTTGAGAAAGTGGACGGTGTTCTCGCCGTCCTCCGCCCGGTCGATGATGATGTAGAAATAGTTGCCGCCTTTTGTGACCACGGTGATGAACTGCTTATCCCCGGCGCTCTCACCGGCGATATCGTCCACCAGGGTCATGTTGCCCTCCGGGGTCAGGGGCTGGGGCTCATAGCCGCCCGTGGTCTCCTCCCCTGTGTAGTAGGGCTCGCCGTCCCCGCCGCCTGCGAAGGCCACGGTGGAGGTGGCCGCCATGCAGAAAAGCGCCAGGAACACGGCGGCGAAACGGCGAAAAGCTCTGTTACGCTTCATCTTCCGCACCCTCGCTTTCCTCCGTCTCCATCAGCCCGTCCGGCAGGGAGATCATGCCGCTGGCGTAGGCGCGCAGGAAGGCGGTCAGCTCCCTGTTGTCCATGCGGACAGCCTTCACCATGCGGACGATCTCCAGGTTCTCCTCCTCCGTGAGCTGGGCTTCCAGCGCGCGGAGGCGCTTCTGCTGCTCGGCGATCTTCTCCCTCGTTTTCTCAATATCCTTGCGGATCTTCTCAGTCGTTGCCATGATTGCATTGCTCCTTTCCAAATCGTTCTTTCCATGAATAATTGCGCCCAAGCCCCCGAACGGTTTTCAGGTTGGCCCGTGCGTTATCCTCCAATGCCAGCGCGCGCCGGAACAGATCCGGGTAACGCTCCCGCAGGTCGATGATCTCCTCCGCCCGCATGCTGGGACAGAAAAAGCAGGAGGACTTTCCCGGCTGCGGCAGGCCCGCTGCCTCGATTGCCCGGACACACGCCTCCCGGTCCCAGCCCCATTCCATCAGGGGATACCATTTGCTGTACTTCGGGTCTGCCAGATCACGCAGAAGGACCTTATCGCTGCGGTAGTGCTCGCCAGCGTCATAGCCGATGAACTTGACCACCTTTTTCCCACTGTTCCAGACCTCACGGCACGGAGGATAGTTGTTGCAGAACTTTTCCTGCGGTCCGATTTTGTGTTTCAACGAACACCGCTTGAAGCCGTAGGCGATGGAGGGCAGCGTACCGCTTTTCAGACATTCCTCCTCCAAGGTCAGCCGCCTGCCGTCCTTCGTGGTCTTATAGACCCGCGTGATCTCCGGCATACCGTGATCCTTCAGCCAGCGATCCATGATATCCAGATAGGCATAGGTATGGGGATGCTCACCGCCCGTATCCGCAAACAGGATCAGGTCAACAGGGATACGGTGCTGGTGCAGCCCAACAAGAAGGGCGGTGCTGTTCGCACCGCCGCCATAGGAAACAATATTGATATGCTCACCTCATTTCAAAGCCTTTTCGTATCGGTATTTCATTTGTGCCGGATACAGCGGTTCGGGCGGGCGGCGGCTGCCGGTCCACTCCCGTCCGCCCGCCAGCCCCGCGCATCGCCAGCCGGAGGCACGGAGGCTGGTCCCGCTCTCCGTGTCCAGAATGTAGGTGACGATCCTATGGTAGCCCAGGACCTTCGCCGCCCGCGCCGCCGCGCCATAGAGGAAGCTGCAAGCGTTTTTTGTCCCGTCCGTGCAGAGGCGGTTGACTTCCAGGGTCAGCCCATCGTCCAGGTATCGGCTCACCGGCCGCCCCACGATGGCGACGCCCGCCAGATGACCGTTCGCCATGCAGCCCAGGGAAAACTTATGCCCTCGCACCGGCTTATGGTGGCGGTGGTGCTCTGCGACAAACCTGTTTGCGTCGGCAAGAGATATTGGTTTTACAGTCAGCATCGGCTCCGCCTCCATCAGTTGTACGGCGGTCTGCCGTAGGCATAAAGGTGGGACTGCCAGTAATTCGAGTTGAGACTGGTGTACTGGATGGGATCGCCGCAGTGCAGGAGCATCCCGTCCCCCACATAAAAGCCCACATGGCTGACCCCCGGTGTGTCGTAGGTGCCCACAAAGAACACCAGATCCCCCGGCCGCGGCTCGGATACCGGCGTGGAAATGTTGTAGAGGCCCTGCGCCCCCAGCCGCCCGGTATCGCACAGGCCGCTGCTGGTCAGGACATAGCTGACAAAGCCGCTGCAATCAAAGGAGGTGGACGGGCTGCTGCCGCCCCAGACATAGGGGAAGCCCAGATACTTCTCCGCCTCTGTAATCAGCGTGGCAAAGCGCTCGTCGGACAGGTACTCCGCCGGGATCTCATACTTGGCGGGCGGATTGGTCACATACTTGGGAACATAGCCGGAGGACGGGAACAGGTCGGGGCGGTTGCCCAGGGTGGACATATACACGGCGTACATGGAAAGCGTCTCCTGATCCATCATGTAGACCGGCAGATGGGAGAGGTCGAAGTTTTCCAGCTTCACGGTGCAGATATAATAATCGTAATAGACCCGGTAGCTCTCCGTATGGGTGTTGCCCTCCTCGTCCGTCCAGGTATCCGTCTCAATGTAGTACCGCCGTTCCACCTCCACCGTCTCGGTGAGGATGTATTGCCGGTCGAACAGCATTTGAAGGTCGCCCTGCACCTGGTCTATGGTGAAGCTCCCCTCATGGAGCGCCGACAGGATAGACAGCAGCACATAGGGATCGTGCTCGATCTCGTCCAGATCGTAGTGATACTCGTCATAGTCGTGGGTCTGCTCATAGGTATCCAGATACCGCCGCAGCTCGTCCTCTTTGGCGCAGTAGGCGGCCTCCGCCGCCAGCAGGTCAGCATCCTCGGAGAGATAGGAGGAGGCCACAATGTTGGACACGCCTCCGCCGAACATGGAGGAGCAGGATTGCAGCAGGCCCAACAGCAGCACCAGCACAAGGCCGATCCCGCCGATGATAAGGAACACCTTCTTGTGCCGGGCTATGAACTCGCCTGCCTTCTTCGCTGCCTCCGCGCCCTTCTTTGCGCTCTTGGCCGCTGTCTGCGCCGCCGCCTTTGCACCCTCCGCGCCGCGCGACGCCCGGTAGGCCGCCGCGTACTGCCGCTGCATCCGCTTCTTCTGCCAGATGCGGGAGATGGGGCTGCCGGATGCAAGCTGGGGGTCATCATGGAGCGCCTTTTGGTAAAGCGCCTCTGCGTTGGCCCTGACCGCCGCCTGCTCCGCCTTTGCCGCGTCCCGCCAGGGCTTCACCTGCCGCTCCGCCCGCCAGTTTTGCAGCTTGCGGTTCCCATAGCCCACGGCTTTTTCCATGCCGCGCTCGGTGAGATGGCCCGCCGCCACGCCGGAGTTCTCCTGCTCCACCTCCCGCACCTTGGCGTGGGCAGCGTGGGCGACCTCCTGCAAAGGCCGCGCCAGCGGGTTCGGCCCCGGCTGCCGGATCGAAGCCGGCTTATCCGTCTCATGGAATACCAGCCTTGTACGCCCGGCGCCGGAAGCCTCGTCAAAGACACGCTCCGTGCCCAGGACGCGCTTTTTCGGAACGGCGGCTCGTGCCGCGTCCAGCTTGTCCGCCGCCTTGTCGGACTTGCGGATCGCCTGTTGCAGTTCCGGCGCGGCGCGTTCCTCGTCTGAAAACTGCAGACGGGAGGATGGGCGGCTATTTGCCGCCGTACCCTCCCGGTAGGCTTTGCGGCGGTTCCGCCGCTTTTTCTTCTGAGACTTCCGGACGCGCCGGTCGTCCAGATGGTGGAGGGCAGTCCTCGCCAGCGCCGTGGAATCGCCGGAGGGGGAATAGTCCTGCTCCGGCGCACGGTCTGAAACATGGCTCGCCTCGCCTGTGACCATGTTGACGGAAATGGCTCCGTCGCGGGTCATCTTCTGCGCCTCCTTCTCGGATGCCTTCCATTCCTTCATGTGTCACCACCTGCCTTTCCGTAGGGGCAAACGCTCACGCACTCGCCCGTCTCGATCATGGAGATATACTTGAAAATGGGATATGCCTGGGGCGGGCAGACCGCGTTGCCCAGGGTTTTCAGCCGTAGGGCGCGGTCCGCGGTGTTTTCGGTGATACGGGGGACTCCCTCCGGCTCGGCGACCCAGAGGATACGTCCGTCCATTTCCGGGGGAAGCCCATGAGCCATTCCACCCAGTCCGGGTTCAGCGCCGCCGTCTCGGATACCGGCCGCTCCTGCCGGATCACCTGGGATGACAGGTTGGCAGACGGGGCGCTGTTGCGAAACGCCGCCGGTTTCAGCGTGGAGCGATAGCCCTCCGATGCTGCCGGGGTCAGATAGAATACCGCCGCCGACAGGCTCAGGCTCCAGATGGCCCCGTTCCGGTTCACCTTGCGGAAGATCCCGTTGTCGGAAAGGTACACATCCAGGTTGGCCGCGTCCCGGCAGGTGTTCTTGTCGGAGGCAAGGGGCGTGGGAAACATCAGCCGCGACGATAAAAGTTCGCTGGCGCTCATGCCATGCGCCGACGCCGCAAGCCGGAAATACGAATGGGAGAACAGCGTATCCCGCTTTTGCCAGGTCAAAGATCGTTTTGTCGAGGCCCAGATTGATGAAGCCAGCAACATTTTCCCCAAGCACCCAACGGGGCCGCAGCTCGGTAATAACGCGGCACATTTCCGGCCACAGGTAGCGTTCATCCGCAAAGCCCTTTCGCTGCCCCGCGGTGGAGAAGGGCTGGCAGGGAAAGCCGCCGGAGATAACGGTAACGGTTTCAAGTCCTGTTTTTTCAAAAAACGCCTCCTTTGTGAAAGTCGTGATATCCCGGAATCTCGGCACCTCCGGCCAGTGCTTTTCCAGAACGGAATAGGGGTAGTCCGCCCACTCGCATTGACAGACGGTGCGGAAGCCCGCCGCCTCCGCCGCCAGATCCAGCCCGCCGATGCCGGAAAACAGGCTCACATGGGTCAGCTCAGTCATAGT
Source organism: Dysosmobacter acutus (assembly GCF_018919205.1). Lineage (NCBI taxonomy): Bacteria > Bacillati > Bacillota > Clostridia > Eubacteriales > Oscillospiraceae > Dysosmobacter > Dysosmobacter acutus. Next base: position 2,643,286 of record NZ_JAHLQN010000001.1, on the reverse strand, counting down.
CGTCCTCGCAGGCATGATCTCCGCAGAGGGCGCAGCAGCGGCCGCAGCCGATGCCGTCCTCCGCCGCTTCCTCCGGGTCATAGGGCGTCAGGTGCCTGCGCCGCAGCGTTGCCTCCAGAATTTCATAGCAGGTGACGACCTGATCCTCCGCAAAGCCCCACCTGCGGTACATTCTTCGGATGCTCGGATTCTCGCCGGAGAGATTCTTTTGCAGCCGCGCAAGCCGTTTTTCTGTTTTCACTTCTACAACACGGTTGCGGAGAAAGCTGTACTGCGCCAGCAGGTCAAAGAGATCGCCCACCAGCATACGAAAGGCGCTGCCGGAGATGATGTAGGCGGGATCATCGGCGGTGGCGGCGCGCTGCTTTTCCCTGATTTTTGCGTCGTGCTCTTTCAGCACGGCGGTCAAGGGCGTGAGTTCCGCCGCCTTCAGCTCGGCAAGGTCCTTCCTGTCCCCAAACACCAGATAGCGGCCGGGGATACGCCAGGCGGCGAACTTTTCCTCCGCGATCTCGCCGTAGCGCTTTGCCGTCTCGGCCAGATTTTCCAGATCCTTCTCGTCCTTCGCCTTTTCGGCGAGGAAGGCGAGCTGATGGAGAAGTCCGTACAGATGTACCTCATCATTGATATGGTTTTCGTAGGTCTTACTGTCAATCACATATTTCATATCTTGTCCCATCCTTTCCTTATCCGCTTTTCCCATCGTGGGTGACCTCGCTGGGCTTTGTCGTGAGAAGCCGGTACAGCTCCGTATCCTTCGGGAACTCGTCCTTGAAGGGCAGGATCACATTCTGGAAGAACAGAAGACCGCTGCCGGGGTCCGCGTTGGTCACATAGGCAAGCTGCTCGGCGGAGATGTTCAGCCGCTCCGTCATCAGCTTGCGGTCGCCCGCGGAGAGGTTCAGCAGATAGATAAAATCGCTGTTTTCCAGAATGTTTTCGATCTCCGGCGAGGAAAGCAGGTCCTTCGGGTTCTGCGTCGCCCCGGTCGGGACACCGCCCCACTTTCTGAAACGCTTCCAGATCTCGGCGCTGTATGCCGCCGTCTGTTCCTCCTTCAAGAGCAAATGGAACTCGTCCACGAAATACCAGGTGGCCCGTCCAATGGAGCGGTTCACCGTGACGGTATTCCACACCGCGTCCTGGACAATGAGCATCCCCGGCTTTTTCAGATTCTTGCCGAGGCCCTTGATATCGAAGCAGACAAGGCGGTTTCGGATATCCACGGTGGTACGGTGGTTGAAGAAATTGAGAGAGCCGTTCACATACAGGTCAAGCGCCTGGGCCACACGGTCCGCCTCCGGGATATGCTGGGCGGTGAGGGCTGCCATGAGGTCGGAGAGGATCGGCATATTCTCCGACCGGGGGTCCGCGAAGTACGGCTGATAGATCTTCTGCACGGCCCGGTCGATGACGGTTTTCTCGATGGCCTCCAGTCCTGTCTTGCTGCCCATGATAAGCTCACAGAAGGACAGCACGAAATCGCTTTTCAGCGCCAGCGGGTTTTCTTCCTCGCTGTAATTGAGGTTGATATCCAGGGGATTCACATAGTCGCGGCTGTTGGGCGAGAGCCGGATCACCTGGCCGCCCAGCCGGTTCACCAGCGGGGAGTATTCATCCTCCGGGTCGCAGATGATGACATTATCCTTCGTGGTCAGCATGACATAGGTGATCTCCCGCTTACAGCTCATGGACTTGCCGCTGCCCGGCGTGCCGAACACAAGGCCGTTGGGGCATCGGGACTGCTTGCGGTCTAAGAGGATCATGTTGCCGGACAGGGCGTTGAGCCCGTAATACATGGCGTCGCCGCCCATGAAAAGCTCCTGGGTCACAAAGGGCACGAACACCGCCAGCGCCGATGTGGTGAGGCTGCGCTCGATCCTGATACGGTTGAGGCCCAGCGGCAGCGAGGACACAAGGCCGTCCTCCTGCTGGAAGTCCAGCCGGGTCAGGATGCAGTTGTGGGTCTGGGCGACGCTGGCCGACTGCGAAACGGCGATCTCCAGCTTTTGCTTCGTGGGCGCCAGATGCAGCATGAGGAAGGTCATATTGAACATTCGCTCGTTGCGGCTCTGCAAATCCTGCAAGAGATTTTTCGCCGCGCCGCCGTAGGTGGAGAGGTCAGAGGGGAGGATATCCAGATCGTAGCCGCTGCGTGCGGCCTTCTTCTGCTCCTGGATCTTCATGGCGTCCAGATCGGTGATCTTGCGCTTGACCATCTTGATGGCCTCATTCTGGTTGATGCCGCGGACGTGCATGGTGATAAGAAGGTTTCCCTCCACATCCATGAAGTCCGTGAGGATACGGTCCTGGATCTCCGGGGCCAATATCTGCAAGAAGGACACCGCGCCGTACATTTCGCCCATGCGGAAGCGCCGCGTCTCCCCAAACTCGAAGGAAGAAGGCGCGATAAAATCCTTCACGGACAGGCCGGAGGGCGCCAGCCAGTCCCATTCAAAGGCGAAAGGCTCCCCTCTGGGATGGAGGAGACCGTGCAGCAGTGCCAGCCGCTCCTTGCCGTCCAGCACTTTTGCCGCCGCGCCCATGACCTTGAAGCGGTTCAGGGTGTCCGCCTCGATGCGGGAAAACCTTGCCCGCGCCGCCTGGATGCTCTCCGCCTCGATGGTCAGCGTGACATACTTGCTTTTCACATAGCCGTTGCTGCCGCGCTCATACTGTGTTTGCAGGATGCCGGAGGCCTCGGCGCGGATCCCGTCCAGGTCGTCCCCCTGGGCCGCCATGCGGAACAGGTCCCCGCCGCCGGCCTTGTGGCTGCTGCTCAGGGTCATTTGCACGCCGATGGAGGGATCATAGCCGTTATAGAAGTCGCAGAGGCGTTCAAAGATATCCCGCTGATCGTCCGGCCCTGCCAGACGGTAGCTGACGTCGGCGTAGGCGATGGTTTTGGAAAAATGCCGGTCGTCCAGACGGCACAGGCCGTCCGGGTGCATATTGCGGAAGGGGAGGCTTGCCTGTACGGTGTGGTTCTTGCCGTCCCCCCTGGCCTGCCGGATGACGGCCTCGATCTGCTTTCGCTCCTGCCGGGTGAGCCTGCGCCGGCCCTTGCCTCTTTTCCCCGCGCCGGAGGCGATCCGCCCCACCGTCCGCTCCAGCTCCGCCTGCTTTTCCAAAGCGGAATAGGCGTTGTTTGTCTGATAGACACGCTTTTTCGGACGGGTGAATTTGCACTGGATCAGATTGCCCAGCAGCGCCTCCGGGGTCTGCCCGTTCTTCTCATACAGGGCGAACAGGAAAAATGGCAGCATCACAAGGATCATGCACAGCGCCGCCGGCGTCGTGCCCATACTGCCCTTGCTCAAAAAGAAAAGCGGCACTCCAACAAGCGCCGCCGATCCGAAACACACAAGCTGCCGCTTCGTCAGGCCGAACAGCATCTTGCTCTTGATTTTTGTCAGGTCCTTCGGGACCGTTACGTATGCCAATGGTTCACATCCTTTCCGCAAGCCGGATATCGCTTGCAACTTCATTTCCCCACACATCCCAGCCGGGCGGCGAGGCTCTTGCGAACAGCTCAATACGGGGCACGTCCCCCATGAGGGCTTCGATCCGCCGCCGCGCCTCCTCCGGCTTCTGGCTGTGCCGCTCCACATGGGAGAGGATGACCTGCTTCACATCCCGCGCCGCCCGCTTCGGGCGTCCGCGGGTCGCCAGCAGGCATATCTCCGCGTTGGCCCGCGTCCAGTAGCCCATACCGGTGAACAGGCCCTCCGACTTCCGGCACTGCTTGATCCAGACGAAGGCCACGGTCTTAAAGGTGAAGCCCCAGGCGTCCATGACGCCCCAGGCCTCCCGCAGCATGGGGAATGTGATCCAGAGGAACAGGGCGCAGTCCTTGTCCGCCAGCTCCCCCACTGGCAGGGACTTGATGGCCGCTATGTCCATGGTGGGGTAATGGCTCTCGGCGCTGCGTCCCGCGCCCTTCTTGCTCCAGACCTTATAGGCCCAGGGCGGATCCGCGTAGATGACCTTGTATTTTTTCATGGCCGCCTCCCGTCAATGCGCCCCGAACAGGCTCTTTGCGAGGCTGCCGGTGCGAAACAGCGTGTAGCACAGCAGCACCGTATAGCCCAGGCACTCCCAGATCGCCACGGTGATATCATCCCCCACGGCAATATTCTGGACCAGCACCGCGTAGATGCCGACGCAGACCATAATGAGAAACGCCTGAAAGCCCAGGGCCAGCAGGGACTTCAAATAGTTCTGCCCCGTCTGGCCCCACTCCCGGTTGGCCATGGTGGCAAAGGGGATCGGCCCCACGGATACGGTCAAATACACCTCGATCATTCTTCCATAGATCACAAGGAAGATGGCGATGGTGAGGATATGGGAGCAGAGGCCCACAAAAATGCTCTGAAACCACAGGCCCAGCAAAGAACCGATGCTCCAGTCCGCCAGGGTCGTTTCCAAATTGCCGACCACGCCGGAAATGTCGATCCCCGCGTCGGAGATGATGACGCCGGCGCTCTGATTGACCACGCTCTGCGCCATATCGAATACCGCCATGACGATGTTCCAGGTGTTGGTGACGATGAGCACCGCGCAGAAGGTCTTGAAGATCCACTTCCAGAAAAGCCAGGTGTCAAAATCGTGGAGATTGTTCTTTTCCACGATCAACTGGATCAGCTCGTAGCACATGACGAAGGTGAGGATGATGCCGGCGATAGGGACGATGACCGTTTCAGAGAGGCCGCGGATCATGTTGAAGATGCCGCCGTTCCAGCCGGCCGGCGTCATGCCCACCTCGCCGGCGATCTCGCCCACCTTCGTATTCACGGTATCAAAGGTCCCGGAGAGGTTGGAGATGATGCCGTCGATCAGCAGCTCCTTGAACCACTCCTGGATCATTTCAATTATCACGGGTGGTCACACCTCCTTTCGGGGGCTCCCGCCGTGAAACGGGAGCCTCCGGCTGGGATGGTCCTGCCGCCGCTCAGCCAAGCAGGCCGGACAGCAGGGGGATCAGGGTCACGCCGATCAGGGCGACGCCGCCGCCCGCGACAAGCTGCTTGACGCCCTGCGATTTGGCCGCGGGGTTGTCCTGGCCGTAGCCTTCCAGAAGGTTGATGCCGCCCCACACGCAAAGGCCGCCGCCCAGGGCGATGACCAGGGTCTGCAATACGTCGATGGCACTGTTGAAGAATTCCATAAATCATGTTTCCTTTCGTTTTGTAGAATTGTTGTCGGGTTCGTCTGTCAGTTCTTTTGCGCTCAATTCGTACATATCGAAAGGCTCGTCCGGCTTCACGATGGCCGGTCTGCGCTTCATGTACCGTTCTACGTCAAAGACGTTCTTCTTGTCGGCGTCGGACAGGTATTTGTAGCGGGGGTGCTTTGTCAGGTCGTACTTGTCGCTGAAAAACGGGCGCACGCCCCGAAGCTGCAAGATACACTTGCCGCCGTCCATGACCGCGATCTCGTCCTGGGTCATCAACTCCTTTCCCAATTTCTGATAACTGAGGCCGTGAGAGGTCTGCGCGCCGCGATTTTCAGACTGGCTCAGGCTGTCGATAGTCTCCTTGCCCAGCAGCTCCGAGATCTCTTTCAGCGTTGACTTCTCCTTGCCTCCCAAAAACAAGGTGACGTCGCAGTTGCCGACAATGGTATCCGCGGCGTCCTTGTAGATGGTCTTTAACTGGCTTTGCGACTGCAAAATAATAGAAGCCGATATCTCACGGCTTCGGATGGTGGCGATCAGCTTGTCGAAGTTTGGTATCTGGCCGATGTTGGCAAATTCGTCCAGAAGGCACCGCACATGGACAGGCAGCCGCCCGTTATAGAAATCGTCCGCCTTGTCACAGAGCAGGTTGAAAAGCTGGCTTTGCAGCATGGCGATGACGAAATTGAAGGTGGTATCGGTATCGCTCATAATGAGGAACAGCGCCGTTTTCCGGTCGCCCATCGTGTCAAGCTCCAATTCGTCCTCCGTCATAATGTCTCGCAGCTCCTTGATATCGAAGGGAGACAGGCGGGCGCCGCAGCTCACCAAAATACTTTTGAGAGTTTTGCCGGCCGCCATTTTGAACTTGACATATTGCTTGACGGCGAAGTGCTCCGGCTGCGCCTGCGCCAGCTCGTCAAAGAGGATATCCACGGGGCTTTTATAGGTCTCGTCGTCCTCTCTGGCCTCGCAGGCGTTGATAAGCTCCAGCAGGGTGATGAAGTTTTTCTCCTCCGGCTCCGCCTCATACCAGATGTAGCCGATCAGGGCGCAGTATAAAAGGCGCTCGGCCTTGATCCAAAAATCTTCGGAGGATTTTTCACCGTCGCCCTTCGTGTTGGCGATGATGACATTGACCAGCTTGAGGATATCCTTCTCGGAGCGCACATAGGCCAGCGGGTTATATTTCATGCTCTTGGAAAAGTTGATGGTGTTGAGGACCTTGATGCGGTACGGCTCATAGATGACCTTCCCGCGGGCATCCCGCACCGGCTTTCCGTTCTCGTCCCGCTTCGGCCCGCCGTGCGCCAGGAGTTTTCCCGTCTCCCGAAGGAGCTGTCCTTTGGGATCAGTGACCACATAGGAGCTGTGCATTTGGAGCAGGGACGGCTTGACAAAAAACCTTGTCTTGCCGCTGCCGGAGCCGCCGATGACCAGGATATTTTTATTTCTTGCCGTTTTTGGATCCTTCGGGCGGCTGGTCATGGTGAGGCTTTCCGTCCGGGTCAGAGGGATGTTCCAATCGGGAACGGGGTCTATGTAGGGCGCGATATCCTCCGGCCGGCCCCATCTCGCGCTGCCGTACTCCACGCCACGGCGATATTTCTTCGCGTTTTTTGCTTTCAGATACACCGCCAGCCGGACAAGCGCCGCCCCGGCCACGCCCAGCAGCAGGTCCAGAGGATGCAGGCTGAGCCAGAGGGAGGCAAAGGCCCCGGTGAAGCCCTGGGCGATACGAAGCAGCTTTTCCGAAGCGTTGAGCCCCGGCGCCAGCCGCACCGCCTGGCAGAGCTTGTCAAAGAGCCAGGCAAACAGCAGATACGGAAGGTTCGGCAGCAGGACCTTTTTCAGCTTTCCCGTCATCGTTCCAGCCCCCGGTCCCTGTTTTTGACCTTCTCGCCCCGCTCCAGCTCCTGCCGCTTCGCCTGATCCTTGGCCTTGGTCAGCCGCCTGCGGATGGAGGGCTTTTTCTCCTTCGCCAGATTCTTTGCGGAGAACTCGCGGAAGGCCGCCGTCACCGCGTCGGCGTCCCTGCCCTTGAAGAACACCAGGTAGCGGGGGATCTCCCCGGTGGTATCTTTTTTCAGGGCAAAGTCAATGCCGTACTTCTTCGCCGTGGCGGAGAACGCCTTGATATTCTGGTCTGTGATCTCGATATTGGACACGCCGGCCCCATGCTTCATAAGCTGCCGGATGGTCTGCTTGCCGTGATGGAGCTGGGGATCATTCTTGTGCTTTTCCATATCCGCCAGCACCTTCTTCATGGCCTGCTGCAAAAGCTGGGCGGTCATTTTACCGGTCTGCACACAAAGCGCAAGGGTTTTCTGCGTGATTTCTTCCTGCAAGGCGCTCACCTCCGATCTCCGCTGCCGTACAGGTCATGGCTGACGAGGGATGTGTAATAGCTGTCCATCGTGACCGGCGCGTTATACAGCGCCGCCAGCAGATATTTCTTGATGTTGCGGACATAGGTGGTGTTCTCCCGCATCCGTTCCAGCACATACTCGATGTGGGAGCTGTCGATCTTCAAGAACCGGGACTTCACCACCTCGGCGGGGTAGTCGTCCCCGGCGATACGGATCATCTCCCGGTTGGAGCAGACGGTATCCACCATGAGCTCCACCAGTTCGTCCAGACGGTCCCTGTCCAGCTTTTCATCCTGGGTAAGGATATCGTAGTCGATGTTCTCCAAAATGATCTCCCGGTAGCTCTCGCGCTCCCGCATCCTGTCCTGTCCGATCCTGCTTTTTTCTCTGGGGGTAGGGGGACTTGATGGGATAGGACTTGATCCTTGCGTAATTGATAATTCTTTATTTTGTTCTTTAGTATTTAATTGGGCGGGGTTCTCCTGAATAGGGGCATCCAACATTGGCTTCACCTGTATTGGATTTTCCCGTATAGGTTTTTCCCGGATAGGCGCGGGCGTCTGTGCCGGTTCCTTCGGCTGCTCCAGGATGGTGTACTCGATGGAGCCAAGCTGCCCGTTCTCGTTGCGGACGCGCGCCCGGACGAGATAGCCGTGCGCCTCCAGCTCCCGTATCCCACCGCTGATGCTGTCGATGCCGTCCTTGCAGATGCGGGCAAGCCCCTTCATGGTGTAGTCCCAGTCCTCCGGCAGCGACAGCATGAGGGACAGCAGCCCCTTCGCTTTCAGGGACAGCGACCTGTCCCGCAGGTGGTAGTTGGACATGACCGTGTAATCTCTGGTCTTTTCGATGCGGAAAACTGCCATATCCGGCGCCTCCTTTCTCTGGTTTTGAAAAGTGTTGATTTTGGCGCAAAAAAGCCCCTGTCCTGCCTCCCGGACGCTTCCCATGGGAAAACACCCACGCCGCCTTTCAAGCGGCGCTCTGAGAGGAAAAAACAGAGGTTTTCGCACCCTAATTGATACATTTTTCAGGTGAGTATAGGTACGGATATGAAAAAACGCCATAGGGCGGCTGCCTATGGCGTGGGGACAGGAAAAGGGCGCTGATGTGAAAATCAGCGCCCTTCGTGCCTGTCAGTATGAGATTTTTTGACTTCGTACCGTGTTCCCTGCCTTTGAAAACATTGATTTTACTGACTTTTTCATGTTTTCTTATTAGGAGGCGGGGAAAGTCGTCTCTTTTATTATATCCGATGCGGTGCGGTAATTATGCGGAAGTATTTATTTTATGACTCTTTCGTGCAAATTACACAGGGGCGTTCGGATTCATAAAATCGAATCCAGCGCACGAAATGCACTTGCAAAGCAGGTGCGTGGCCTGTATGATGTCAGTAGAATGGCAGGCGTATCCTGCCCGCACAGCGGCGAGTGCGAATCTATACTGAACCTGTCCGGCTATCTTGTGTGGAGCAATCCCTTTGGCACGGAGCGCGCGGTGCGGGCGGCGGTCTGGAGAGTCAGGAACCACCCGGAGTTTTCCGCCGGCGAGTGCATAGACCTCATCAAACGGGCTGCGGAGTGGGGGAGCGGCTATGCCGCGGGCGGAAGCGGGAAAAACCGCGCGTTCTTAGAAGAGATATCCCAGGGAAAGGGAAAAGACTTCTTTGAAGAGGTTATCAAGGCGTATGAAAACGGCTGGGAGCCAGAGGTGCGGGGCGGCTGCGGCCATGTCATAGGCGGGAACAAGTACCTGTCCCACATGGAGGGGGAGGTATTTCTAAGGGAGCTACCGGCAGACAACAGCGCCCGCTGGGGAGGAGCGGATTACGCCGGAGCGCTGAAGGAGTCTGTAGAAGGGATCGCCCGCCAGATGGAGCGGGATTTGGAGCGCGGCGAACGGGAGAACAGCTACATCACCGATGAGACCGAGCGGGCGCTGAAGCTTGCGGCGGTCGAGTTGGGGCGCTGCGGCGCGGGAATCGGCTCATTGGGCGGAAAAATTGAAAGGCTTGCGTGGTTCGTGGGCGGCGACCCGTCAAAAATCCGGCAGCTTCAAAGCAAGCTGAACCAGATAGGCGTGGGAGAGCACCTGACCGAGGACGGGGTCTACGGGAAGAAGACGCTGGAGGCATGGGAAAGGTTCTTGAGGAATCTGGAGCACGGAGCGGTACCGACCCTGGCCTGGATTGACCCGCTGAAAAACCATTTCATAACGCTGGAGATTGAAAACAGCTTCAGTGGCGTCAACAATACAATTCGAAATGCGGAGACTCATTTTCACTATTTTCGAGTTGATCCGCCTCATATAAAGTCCAATGGCTCAATTAAAGACGTTTTTTATCGTGGTGTTAAACGCCCAATGAATTATAACCATGTCAACGTTGATTTTGGTAAAAATGCCACTAATTTTCATATTTGGCTTCAGAAGCAATACAACCACTACCCCTTGAGCGATACAGCCTACGATATGTTGAAGGACTTGAAGGCAACCGGTAAAAAGGTCCGCATTGCGGGAAAGGTGCTGCTGGTCGGCGGGATTGCGTTGGACGCGCTGGAACTTGGGACTGCGATTGACGCGGATTTAAAGGATGCGGATCGAAAGATAGGCAAAAAGACACTGTCCGTGGCGGCCAGTGCCGGACGGCTATACGGAAAATGAATGGCCGCCGGACGGGAGCCTGCACTTTTATAATTGTGGAGTGGATTCTGGCAGAGCAGTTCCGAATACGCATGCCCAATACGAGTTTAGCTCTAATGTGGGTGAGGACGACTATCGGATCGTAAAGCTTAGTATGGAGATTATGAAGCGCTTCTGCGGTTCCAGACAGGTTCTTACAAAATTTATCTCCGATAAAAATTTTTCTGAAAAGGAAAAATTCCAACCGGAATATTTTGCGGTGCAATACCGCCGTTTTTTGAAAAACTTAGGATTTCCTTCCAACTTAATGTACGCAAAGGAAGAGAAGGAGCTGCTGATTCTGACGCAGGGCTTTGATGCCACCGCATTTTGGGCTAACCACGAAATCCGCACGTGGGATTACTGCTACTTCCATTTCTATCTGCTGCCAGACGCATTGATGATTCATAATGCGAAGGGCGCCGCGGAAGCGGTTGATGCCGGGAAGTACGATGTGTGGTTCGAGTTGGTTGAATATGGACCCTGCGCGCTAAATGTGATATTGAATGCAGAGACGGTTGATGCAAAATCGCTGCAGGCGGTGATTGAGAAAGTATGTAAGGAGAATGATATCCTGTTTTTAAATCCGCCGGGCGCAGAGGTTTGAGTGAGGAATATCGCACTTTCATCCCACATGATAGCAAAAGAGACGACGAAAGTCGTCTCTTTTGCTATGTCTGGTAAGGTGCGGTAATTATGCGGAAGCCCGGGTTAACCCTATGCAAATTTCGGGGAACCTTTACATTTACTTCATCGGGGTTGGGTCGGCGAAACATGCTTGCAAAGTGGGTGGACGGGCTGTAAGATGTCAGTAGAATGGCAGGCGTATCCTGCCCGCACAGCGGCGAGTGCGAATCCATACTGAACCTGTCCGGCTATCCTGTGTGGAGCAATCCCTTTGGCACGGAGCGCGCGGTGCGGGCGGCGGTCTGGAGAGTCAGGAACCACCCGGAGTTTTCCGCCGGCGAGTGCATAGACCTCATCAAACGGGCTGCGGAGTGGGGGATCGGCTATGCCGCGGGCGGAAGCGGGAAAAAACGCGCGTTCTTAGAAGAGATATCCCAGGGAAAGGGAAAAGACTTCTTTGAAGAGGTTATCAAGGCGTATGAAAGCGGCTGGGAGCCAGAGGTGCGGGGCGGCTGCGGCCATGTCATAGGCGGGAACAAGTACCTGTCCCACATGGAGGGGGAGGTATTTCTAAGGGAGCTACCGGCGGACAACAGCGCCCGCTGGGGAGGAGCAGATTACGCCGGAGCGCTGAAGGAGTCTATAGAAGGGATCGCCCGCCAGATGGAGCGGGATTTGGAGCGCGGCGAACGGGAGAACAGCTACATCACCGATGAGACCGAGCGGGCGCTGAAGCTTGCGGCGGTCGAGTTGGGGCGCTGCGGCGCGGGAATCGGCTCGTTGGGCGGAAAAATTGAAAGGCTTGCGTGGTTCGTGGGCGGCGACCCGTCAAAAATCCGGCAGCTGCAAAGCAAGCTGAACCAGATAGGCGTGGGAGAGCACCTGACCGAGGACGGGGTCTACGGGAAGAAGACTGCCGCCAATGCTTCAAGTTTCTTCAATCGTTTTTTAGAAGGGGCTATCCCATCACTTAATTGGATTGATCCTTTGCAAACTGATTCTACTGGTATTTCTGTAGGCAGTAGCAGAGGACAATGGAATAACGTACTACAAGGAGCGGACGGCTTTCAATATTTTAGAGTTGACCCACCGCATTTAACAAAGGCAGGAGGTTGGGAAAATGCCTATTTTCGTGGACAACGCCGCCCAATCAACTATAGTCATATCAACGTAAATTTTCCAAGCCCCATAAGTGGACGTGAGCGTTCTCAAAAATGGCGTTACAATCATTATCCATTGTCCGATGAGGCATACGAACTGCTTAACAATATGAGCCATTCCGCAAAGATGGTTAAAATTGCAGGAAAAGCTTTTCTGATAACAGGCATTGTCTCAGATGTCATGGAATTGGTACCTACGATTGAAGCAGATCTGCACGATGCGGATAGAAAACTGGGATCGGCAACGGATCATGCTGTTGCAATGATAGAAGGGCGTTGGGCGGGTTCCCTGCTTGGTGGGAGTATCGGCGCAAAATATGGTGCGCTTCTTGGAACCGCAGTATTTCCAGGAATTGGGACAGCAATTGGTGGATTTGCTGGTGGACTTATTTTAGGTATTGTGGGTTCTTACGGCGGTGAGTGGTTCGCTCAAAAAGTAATCGATATAACGGAAGTGATTCAATAATGTTCAAGAAAAGAGAACATGAAGGCCAAGCTAAAGACAGTGAGCGTGTTGCATGGGAAACGGACAAGAATGTTCTTTCACAAAATAAAAGCGAAGACGGCAAAATCTCAATTGGCTACGCCACACACTCCATAGAAGATTATCAGGAATTGGTTCCAATGGTTTTGGATGTAATGGATGAACTGCTAAAAGATTGTACCGTTTTCACGTGGATGCGGACACCGACTTATAAAGCTCCGCATAATGGGTGGCGCTGGTTTCACCGGAAAGCGCTGCGGGGTGCACCGAAAAATTTTGCCAAGCAATACGCAAGAGAAGCCTCTTCGGAGATTTTTTTTGATGGAGATGCTGAAATCCTCGTAAAAACACAAGGAGCTAACCGCGCTCTTATGGAACGCTTTTATCAAATTCCGGATTGCGCCACTGCCTATCAGCACACAGTTTACGGATTTTATAAATCGCCGCAGATTCGTCCGCAAAGCACATATGAGGAAGTACATTACAGTATAGTACATCCCTTAGCGGACTATATGATTTCCTATCTCAATTTTCATGTGGAGTTAGTTGTTACAGTAAATCTGTCGTCGGTTTCAGAAGCCGACGTACTGAATTCGATCCAAAAGATTTGTCTAAAGCATGGAAAAAAGTGATATAAACGTTTTATAAAAAATAGCCTGTTAAAAATAGTCTAAAACGTAGTCGGGCGGTTATTTACTGCGGCCAGTATAGGCGGGAGCTGGGCGGGCGCGGCGCTGTGGGCAAAGATTGGCGCGATTGCCGGTGGAATGACCGGCCCCGCCGCGCCTGTGGCGGTTCCGGTTCTCAGTCTGTTAGGCGGTATGATAGGGTCTGTGGCCGGAGACTGGCTTGCGCGGGAAATCGTGGACATTACGTATGTGGAGGAGGGAATATGGGGTTATTAAGGGTACTGTTTGAGCTGATTTTTTTACCACCGCGTCGTGAATTTACACCAGTACCGGATGAATGGCCTCCGGACGGAAGCCTGCACTTTATCAAATGTACGGAAGAAGCACAGAAATCCATTCCAGGTACACATATTCAATACGAGTTTGGTTCTAATGTGGGTGAAGACGACTATCGGATCGTAAAGCTTAGTTTGGAGATTATGAAACGCTTCTGCGGATACAAACGGGTCTTAACGAAAATCAGTTCCGTTACGGAATTTCCTAAAAAGGAGAAGTGGGTTCCGGAGCGTTTTACAATTCGCTACAACCGCTTTCTGGAGAATTCAGATTCTTCCATTCCCATATATCTGAGGGATGAAAACACGCTGTTTTTACTGACACAAAGCTTTGATGGGAAGGCTTTTTGGGCAAACAAGGAGGTCAGTACCGCAGATTACTGCTACTTCCATTTCTATCTGCTGCCAGACGCATTGATGATTCATAATGCAAAGGACGCCGCGGAAGCGGTTGATGCCGGGAAGTACGATGTGTGGTTCGAGTTGGTTGAATATGGACCCTGCGCGCTAAATGTGATATTGAATGCAGAGACGGTTGATGCAAAATCGCTGCAGGCGGTGATTGAGAAAGTATGTAAGGAGAATGATATCCTGTTTTTAAATCCGCCGGGCGCAGAGGTTTGAGTGAGGAATATCGAAACCCCAACCCCGCGCCATATAAGAAAAATGACATTTATTGCCCCTATACGCCAAGGGAAGCATTCATGTTAAAGTCCTGAGTCCGGCCAATAAGCAAGAGGTTCAATCCAGACGCACCAGGGTGTAGTCCCGGCTGCCCAGCCCCAGTTGAGCGGCGGTCTCCACGGTGTGGATGCCGTTGCGGCTCTCCATCCGTTCGATCAGGGCCGCTTTGCCCGGGTCCGGGGAATGGTAGACGGCATCCACGCATGCCTGATCCAGGGCCACCGGGTCCAGGGAGGCAAAGATTCCAAGGTCCGCCATCTCCGGGTCATGGGGATGGGCGTCACAGTCGCAGTCCACGCTGAGCTTGTTGGCTACGCTGACATAGACGATGTTCTCTCTGCCCAAATAGTCCATCACGGCGCTGTCCGCCTCAGCCATGGACTCAAGGAAGGAGTCGTGGTCTGCGGCAAACATGTCCTCGAACTGTTTAAAGGGGCCGCCGGAACAGTGGATATGGCCCTTGCCCCGGGAGGAGGCGACGCCGATGGACATGTTTTTCAGCGCGCCGCCGAAGCCGCCCATGGCGTGACCCTTGAAATGGGAGAGGATCAGCATGGAGTCGTAGTTGGCCAGATGGGCGCCCACATAGTTTTCCTTCAGATGATGTCCACCACGGACCGGGATGGCCATGTCGCCCTCCTCGTCCATGATGTCGCAGGGGGCGATGTCCCGGAAGCCGTGCTCCTCTATGGTCTGCCAGTGGGCCTGGGTGGTATCCCGCCGCCCGGGGTAGGCGGTGTTGCACTCCACGATGGTGCCGTGCAGCCGGGATACCAGATCGCGGATCAGCTCCGGGGACAGAAAGTTGTGGCCGCCGGGTTCCCCGGTGGAGAGCTTGACAGCCACCCTTCCCTTGAGCGTAACGCCCAAGGCATCGTAAGCCCTGGAGAGGCCCGCTGAGCTGATGTCGCTGGTAAAATAAACGGTTGATCGATCCATAGTGATCCTCCTTACTGTTCAGTAAACGCATCAGGCCATGAGTCAGCCTGACTGTTTTTTCCACGTAACTTTATCACTTGGAGTAAACTCCATGTCAAGAGGAAAATGAAAAACCTTTCGGCAGAAAGGCCCGGACGATGGAAAACATCCGCCCTGGCCACGATCTGACACCAAATCCCGCAACAAAGAGCCACGAAACGGAATTTCCGTTTCGTGGCTCTTTGTTTATTTTTTGCGGCGCAGGAGCACTGCCGCCTGGGGACAGAGCTCGTGGCAGCAGTAGCATCGGATACAGCGGGAGCGGTCGATTGCGGCTTTGCCGCCGGTAAGGGAGATGGCGCCCTGAGGGCAGGCCCTCTCGCAGATGCCGCAGCCCACACACCGCCCTTGGTCGACTCGCGGCGCACTGCTCAGGGCGGAGGCCAGCAGCCGCTGCACCGGGACACCCAAGCCCGTGGCTTTGCCCAACATCCCCTCCCGCCGGCAGGGCAGGAGGAAATCGGGGACAAGGAGTTCATCCATGGATGCGCCAACTATCTCCACCTCCGAAGGATCGAACCCCCAGAATACTTCCGCGGCGCGGAGCACAGGGCTATCCTCCTGACCGATCATCCGGCAGGCCACATAGTCCAGCGCCACGGCGTCTTCCGAGGCCAGCAGCCAGCCCACGGGACGCGGCCGGCCGGATTCCCCGGGCCCGTCGCCTTCCATGGCCACGACGGCGTCCATGACATGCAGCCGGGCCGAGACAAAGCCGCACAGATCCAGCAGCATCCGGGCAAACAACTCCCGGTCCCGGAGCTTGGCGTGGAACCCCACTTTGCCCAGGCCGGGGATGATGCCGAAATGGTTTTTGACCGCACCGGTCATTCCCATGAAGACGTGGGTCTTCAGCTTGCAGACGTTGATGACCCCCTGGGCGTCCAAAACCGGGGAGATCACCTCCACCCGGCGGATCAGCCGGCCCTGGGGAAGCGAGACTTCCCTGGAGGAGAGGTCAAAGTTCAGCGAGGCGCCGGAGCGCTCCGCCGCCTCCTCCATACCGCACTGACGGTAGAGACTGCGCAGCGTGGGCTCCGTATAGGGATAGCCGGAGCCGGGGCTGTCGCACAGGATCGCCCTGGCGCCCTGCGCGGCTGTCAGGGAGGATACGGCGGCGGCCACCGCCGGGTGGGTGCTGATGGCTTTCTCCGGCGGCGCCGGGCGCAGAAGATTGACCTTCAGCACAATTTTTTCACCGGGCCGGACGAAGCGCTCCGCCCCGCCGCACAGGGAGAGCAGCCGCTCCATCTGCTGGTGAGCCTGGTCATAGGAGGGGCAGCGCACGGCAAAGACCTGTCTCATTCCGCTTCTCCTTTCGACCCACTGCGGGCATAGTAGAACAGATACTGCTGGATGACGCCGGCAAAGCCGTCGTAGCGCGCAAGAGGGAAGTTCCCGCCGTAGTACCGGTCAATGACCCGGTTGATCCACACATCCCGGGGAAAGGCGGCAATGCGGTGAAATCCGAACAGCATGATGCAGTTGGCCACCTTTGGCCCCACGCCGGAAAGCGCTGTGAGACGGCTGAAAAGCTCCTGGTCAGGCAGGCCGGACCATTGGCTGAGCTCACCCGCCGAACGGGCGGCATCATAGAGATACGGGGCGCGGTAGCCCAAAGCACAGGACCTGAGCTCCTCCAAGGAGCATAAGGACAGGGCCTCCGGCCCGGGAAACGCATATTCACCGGTATCTCCGATGGGGGTGCCGTAGCGCCGGGACAGCGTCTCCACGCAGGAGCGGATAGCGGGAATCTGCTTTTGCTGGGAGATGAGGAAGGTGATCAGCATCTCCCAGGGGTCCTGGCGCAGAATACGGACGCCTTCACCGAACCGGGCCGCCCGGGTCAAAAAGACATCGTCCGACGGGATGCTGCGCAGAAAGGCCCCGTAGTCGGTGCACAGGTCAAAGTAGGGAACCCATACCGTTTGGAACTCCTCCTCCGTGCAGTGAAAGGAGACACGGCTCCCCTTCTGGACGAGGTCCAGCACCCGGCCGGCCGCTACGAGGCGAAAGCGGCCGGGGCCGCGCCGGAGCAGGCGAAAGCACTGCCCACTGTCGGCGATTTGGGCAAGACTCAATTGTGTCAGCGTGCGTTCGATCATGGCGCTCCTCAAAGTAAGTCCGGAAGGACTTGCGTACGGGTCAAAAAAATGGTATATATTGAGAAAAAAGGAAGGAGAGATACTATGCTGTTTCTTTGGTATCCCAAATGCACCACCTGCCAGCGTGCCAAGGCGTGGCTGGATGAGCGGGGCGTTTCCTATGAGCTGCGTGATATTCGGGAGGAGCGGCCCTCCCAGGAGGAGCTGCGCGCTTGGTATGCGCGCAGCGGCATGCCGCTCAAACGCTTTTTTAACACCAGCGGCTTGGTGTACAGGGCCAGGAACCTGAAGGACACTCTGCCGGACATGAGCGAGGAAGAGCAGCTGGAGCTGCTGTCCCAGGATGGTATGCTGGTCAAACGCCCCCTGCTGGTGGGGGACAGCTTTGTGTTGGCGGGTTTTCGTCCCAAGGAATGGGAGAGTGTGATCTGAGCTGACGGAAGAACGACTGCGCCGGTTCCGCACAACGCGGAACCGGCGCGCTTTTTAGCCTTCGATGGCGCTCAGCGCCGCGGCCTGGGCCTGTTCCAGGTCTGAGATCACCTGGGGAAGAGCGGCGTAGTCCTGGGCGCGGAGCAGTTCCATGGCATGGGCGGAGAGGCGGAACACCGTTTGGATGCTCAGATTGCCGCTGGTGCCCTTCAGGTTGTGCACCACCATTTTCAGCTGCTCATAGTCCGCGGCCTCCCAGAGGGAGCGGATGGTCTCCGGCGAGGCGACGCAGCTTCCATATTGGGACAACAGGCTTTCATACAGCGATTCACTGCCGCAGCGCGCCGCTCCGGAGTCGTAATCGATTCCCCCGGCGGCCAATCTCGTTCGATCCATGAGCCCCTCCCTGATGCGATAGGAATGACCGCTTTTCACGGCCCTTTTCCATGAGAGTATACCACCTCCCTCCCATTTTGGCAAGCGGCGGAGCCGTGCGCCCTTGCCCACGGCGGTTGCGCAAGCTGGCCGGGTGTGATATCATTTGATTACTCAGCGATAAAATGATATGCCGGTATTCCGCCTCCGGCTGAAATCCAGGCCCGCGCCCGGCGGCATGATCGTGGAAAAATCAGGATTGGAGGTGAGCCGTGGATGAAGCGCAAAACATGCAGGTCTATTTTTACTTGGGCTATTGTGATGGCTGTCTTTTTGCTGCAGGTCAAAAGAGGCCTTACCCCAATGGCGGAACCCTTTGTTGCCGTGGTTTCTGGCGTGATGGCGTCCTTTTGTGCCTGGGCGGTTTTGCAGCTGCTCTTTTTTGCTTGCGGCAGGTTCAGGGGCAAGTAAAGCGTATACCATCGGATTTTTGCAAGAGGGCAGACGGCGGCCGAATCAGGCAGGCGGTGAATGCGGGATGGGCGGGTGGCGGGAACGTTGCTTTTTCCCGGGAAAAGTGTTAAGGTAAATGGGGATTTGAAATTTCGTTTGAGAGAGGAACTGCCATGTCTCAAATTACCAGGCGTGCCATCATCCAGTCGTTTTTGAAGCTGCTGAACCAGTCTCCTCTGGACAAGATTACGGTCCGGGATATTGTGGATGACTGCGGCGTCACAAGAAGCACCTTCTACTATTATTTTGAGGATATTTACGCCCTGCTGGAAGAGGTGTTCCGCCAGGAGACGGACAAACGGCTGAACAGCGGTAAAGCCTATACCAGCTGGGAGGAGGGCTTTTTGGACACGGTGTCTTTCGCCCTTGAGAACCGGCGGGCCATTTTCCACGTCTACCATTCCCTGAGCCGGGAGCAGCTGGAGCAGTATCTCTACGACATCACCGGGGACCTGATGGACAGGATCGTCCGGGGCCTCACGGCGGACCTGCCGGTTCAGGAGGAGGACGTATGCATGGTGGTGGACCTCTACAAATACGCGCTGGTGGGGATGATCCTGAACTGGCTCCAGCGGGGCATGAAGGAGGATCCCACAGAGAAAATCCGGCGGCTGGGGAAGCTCCTGGACGGAAACATCCGCGCCGTTCTTTCCAAAACGGTGGAGAGACGATAAAGTTCAAACAAAAGGGATGGGATGTGCAAACTTTGCACATCCCATCCCTTTTGTCCATGGAAAAGAAGAGGCCGGGGGCGTAAGCTGTGAATCGGAAAAGGAGGCGATACGATGCAATCCGTAAAACGGATCAAGCGGGTCTATATGTTCTACTCCATTGCCCTGATTCTGCTGGGCGCGGCGCTTTTGTTTGCGCCGGAGCTCTCCGCGGTGACGATGTGCTCCCTGGCCGGAGCGGTAACGGTGGTCTGCGGTGTGGTAAAGCTGTGCGGCTACTTTGTCAATGACACCTATGGGCTGGCGTTCCAGTTTGACTTTGCCCTGGGGATTTTCGCCGTGGCGGTGGGGATCATCCTGCTGATGCGGCCTGAGCGGCTGCTGGCGTTTGTCAATGTGATCTTCGGACTTTTCCTGCTGGCGGAGTCCACCTTCAAGCTTCAGACGGCCAAGGAGGCCAGGCAGTTCGGCTTGGAGCGCTGGTGGGCAATTCTGATCCTGGGCACCGTGACGGCGGTCCTGGGGATTCTTCTGATCTGCAACCCGGCCGGTGGAGCCGTGGCGCTGACGGCCCTTCTGGGCCTGGCCCTGATGGCCGACGGGCTTCAAAACCTGCTGGTGGCAATGTACACCATCCGTCTGGTCAAGCGGTTCTCTCCCGTCAACGACGAGGATCAGGAGGGGTATCATCTGTTCTGAGCCTGTACTTTTTATGATGTGTTTCGGAAATTGACAAAATCCATGGCTGAAAGAGGAGAATTTCCGGCGGCGCGCAGAGAAGAGACGGTTGCAAGTTGAACGGGAATTCGCTATACTAAGTGCAGCTGAAAAACATAGAAAAACCGGCGCGGCGCCGGGTAAGAAAGGGAGTTTTTCTGTGACTGCATACAAAACGATGAGTAAGGAAGAGCTGAAGAGGGAATATGAGGCGGTCAGCTCCGAATTTTCCGCCCTGTGCGAAAAGGACCTGAAGCTGAATATGGCCCGGGGCAAGCCAAGCAAGGCCCAGTTGGATATGGTCAGCGATATTTTCAACGTGCTGACCAAGCCCGAGGACTTCATCAGCGACGGCGTGGACGCCCGCAACTATGGAAACCTGGAGGGCCTGAGTGCCGCCCGCCGCTACTGGGCGGATATGCTGAACGTGCGGGCGGAGCAGACCTTTGTGGGCGGCAGCGCCAGCCTGCAGCTGATGTACGACCTCATTTCCAAGGCGTACACCCACGGCTTACTGCATTCCCCGCGTCCCTGGTGCCGGGAGGAGAAGATCAAGTGGCTGTGCCCCGTGCCCGGCTATGACCGCCACTTCAAGGTCACCGAGTCCTTCGGCTTTGAGATGATCTCCGTACCCATGACCGACGAAGGCCCCGACATGGACCTGGTGGAGGAGATGGTGAAGGATCCGGCCGTCAAGGGCATGTGGAACGTGCCCAAGTACTCCAACCCCGACGGCGTCATCTACTCCGACGCCACCATCCGCCGCATTGCCGCCCTGAAGTGCGCGGCTCCCGACTTCCTGGTGATGTGGGACAACGCCTACTGCGTCCATGAGTTTTTTGGGGAGTTCGTTCCCTTCCTGAACATTTTGGAGGAGTGCGAGAAGGCGGGCAACGCCGACATGGTGTTCGAGTTTGCCTCCACCTCCAAGATCACTCTGCCCGGAGCGGGCATGTCCGTCATGGCGTCCAGCGAGGCCAACATCAGCTATCTCTCCAAGCTGATCGGTGTTCAGATCATCAGCTATGACAAGGTGAACCAGCTGCGCCACGTGAAGTATCTCAAGGACAAGGAGCACACCCTGGAGCTGATGAAGCGCCACGCCGCCATCATGGGCCCCAAGTTCCAGACCGTGCTGGATACGCTGGATGAGAAGATCGCCCCGCTGGAGATCGCCCGGTGGAAGCGCCCGAAGGGCGGCTACTTTGTCAGCTTCTACGCCATGCCCGGTACCGCCCGGCGGACGCTGGAGCTTTGTAAGCAGGCGGGAGTCACCATGACCGGTGCCGGCGCCACCTACCCCTACGGCAAGGACCCGGAGGACAGCAACATCCGCATTGCGCCCTCCCTGCCCCCGGTTTCCGAGCTGGAGCAGGCCCTTGAGGTGTTCTGTGTGTGCCTGCGCATGGCCACGCTGGAAAAGCTGATGGCATAGGCATGCGCTATTACGGTAAAGTTTTCCGGCCGCCCTCCGAGGCCTACAGCCTCATCGTCCAGGTCACCTATGGATGCAGCCACAACACCTGCGCCTTCTGCGACATGTACCGGGAAAAGCGCTTTGCCCTGCGGCCTTTAAAGGAGGTCCTGGAGGACTTCGACATGGCCCGCAGCTCCTACCGGGAGGTCAAGCGGATTTTTCTGGCCGACGGAGACGCGCTGGTGCGCCGGGCCGCGGACATGGAGGCTATTTTGGACCGGATCGCGGAGCTCTTTCCGGAGTGCGAACGGGTCACCTGCTACGCCTCTCCCTCCAGCATTCAAATCCGCACGGAGGAGGAGCTGGCCACGCTGCGCCGGAAGGGGCTGGCCATGGTCTATATGGGACTGGAATCCGGCAGCGACCAGGTGCTGACCAGGATGTGCAAGGGCCATACCGCCGCGGAGATCATCGAGGCGGGGAAGAAGGTGCGCCGCTGCGGCATTGCGCTCTCGGTGACGGCCATCTCTGGCCTGGGCGGCCCGGAGCTTTTGGAGTCTCACGCGGTGGAGACGGCAAAGGCGCTCAGCGCCATGAATCCGGAGTATATCGGCCTTTTGACGCTTATGGTGGAGGAGGGGACTCCTCTTCAGCAGTGGGTAAATGAAGGCAGCTTCCATCTGCTGACCACGGAGCAGGTCCTTAAGGAGACGAAGCTGCTGGTGGAACATCTGGACAGTCCAGGCAGTGTGTTCCGGATGAACCACGCCTCCAATTATCTGATGCTGCGGGGAACGCTGAATCAGGATAAAGAGGCCATGCTGACGGAAATCCGCCGGGCTATGTCGGATGCATCCAGGCTGCGCCCCGAGTGGTTCCGCGCCCTGTGAGAAGAAAAGAGAACGCCTGCGGCTTATGCCGCAGGCGTTTTTTCTTCATTGGTCTTCGACAGGACCAGAATCATGGCGATGATGCAGGCAAAGCCCATGAGGTCCGTGGCGGAAAACCGGGTTCTCAGAAAGAGGAAGGAAAAGAGGGTGGCGCTGACCGGCTCGGTGGTGGCCAGCATAGCCGAGCGGACGGGCCCGATGTCCCCGATCCCCTGCATGAACAGGGAGAAGGACAAGATGGTGCCCACCACGATCACGGCGGCCACGGCCAGCTAACCCTGAATGGGAATGGGGACATAGAGCCGCCAGGGCCGGGCAAGAAGGCACAGCACCGCGCCGCCGATGAGCATGCCGTAGCCGGAGATCACCTCTTTGCCCCACTTGGGCAGGATCCGGGAGGGAATCAGGGTGTAGGCCGCCACCGAGGCGGCGGTGAGCAGGCCCCAGATGAGCCCCTGGCGGGAGAGCACCATGTGCCGGGGGTCGCCGCCGGTGGCCACCAGATAGGTTCCAGCCCCGGCCAGAGTTAGGGCCAGCACCTGCCGGCGGTCCGGCCGGCGCCGCGACTGCAGGCAGGAGAGCACCATGATGATCACCAGGCTCAGGTTCTGGAGCACCGTGGTGGTGGCGGCGTTGGAATAGGAGATGGAGGTCATGTAGGCGTATTGGCAGAGCATGAGGCCAAAGACGCCGTAGACGATCAGCTGTAGCACGTCCCTGCGGTCGCGCCAGATGCCGGTGAGCGCCGGCCGGTTCCGCTTCAGGGTCAGCAGCAAAAAGCACAGGCCCGAGATCAGCAGGCGCACGGTGGTAAACCACTGGGAGGACACGTGGTAGGTGGAAAAAAGGTACTGCCCGCAGGTGCCGGATATACCCCAGCACACGCCGCCAAGGGTGGTGCAGAGGATGCCGCGGGCGACCCGGTCAAGTTTGTTCAAGGGATCCCGTCTTCTTTCTCTATCAGGTTGGCCTGCCGTCAAATCTTGCGGGGCTTTTCCGCGTCGCAGTACGCGCAGCGGTAGGTCCGCTTGTCCGGATCGTTGAGGAGGAAAATGGCGTCTAACTGGGGCTCCGCCATGGTGATGCAGCGGGGATTTTTGCAGTGGATCACATTGACCAACTTCTGAGGCAGGGCCAGATGCTTTTTCTCCACCCGCACGCCGTTGCGGATGATGTTGACGGTGATGTCCGGGTCAATGTAGCCCAATACGTCCAGATCCACCTCCATGGGGGAGTCGATCTTGATGATGTCCTTTTTCCCCATCCGGGCGCTGCGTACGTTCTTGATGATGGCCACGGAGCAATCCAGCTCATTCAAGTGCAGATATTTGTAGATGTCCATGCTTTTGCCGGCCTTGATGTGGTCCAGCACAACGCCGTTTTGGATGCTGTCGATATTCATTTGCTTGCTCCCTTCCTTACGCCTTCAGGTCCAACAGCTTCATGATGAGGGCCATGCGGATGTACTTGCCGTTTTTCACCTGCTTCCAGTAGCAGGCCCGGGGATCGTCGTCCACGGAGACGGTGATCTCATTGACCCGGGGCAGGGGGTGCAGGATGCACAGGTCCTCTTTGGCGGGGACCAACTTCTCCGGGTCCAGGACATAGGTGTCCTTCAAACGGATGTAGTCCGCCTCGTTGAAAAAGCGCTCCTTCTGGACGCGGGTCATGTAGAGGATGTCCAACTGGGGCATGGCCTCTTCCAGGCTGGCAGTCTCCTCGTAGAGAAGACCGTTGCGCTCCAGCACGTTCTCCTTCAGGTAGTCCGGCAGCTTCAGCTCCTCCGGGGAGATGAAGACGAACTTGATGTCCGTTTCCCGGCTGAGGGCGTTGACCAGGGAGTGGACGGTGCGGCCGAACTTCAAATCACCGCAAAAGCCAATGGTAAAGCCGTTCAGCCGTCCCTTTTCCCGGTGGATGGTCAAAAGGTCCGTCAGAGTCTGGGTGGGGTGGTTGTGGCCGCCGTCGCCGGCGTTGATGATGGGCACCTCGCTGCGCAAAGAGGCGGCGAAGGGCGCGCCCTCCTTGGGATGGCGCATGGCGATGATGTCGGCATAGCAGCTGACGGTGTGGATGGTGTCGGCCACGGTTTCGCCCTTGGCGGTAGAGGAGCTCATGGCCTCGGAAAAGCCCAGGGTCTGGCCGCCTAAGGCCAGCATGGCGGATTCAAAGCTGAGGCGCGTCCGGGTGGAGGGCTCAAAGAACAGCGTGGCCAGTTGCTTGCCCCGGCACACCTGGGCGTATGCCTCCGGCCGGTCGATGATATCCTCGGCGGTGGCGATCAGCTGGTCAATTTCCTCTGTGGTCAGGTCGGTGATGTCGATCAGGTTTCTCATAGTGACTCCTTCCTCAGTTTCTCCAGCTCTCGTCGGAGGGGTTGGCCCGGAACTTTTTCAGCCGTGCGATGTCGGAGGGCTGGATGCGGCCCTCCTCGGCGGCCACCTCGCACACGGCGTCGAAGTTGCTCAGGCTGTAGTTGGTGACATCGGCCGCGGCCAGGCGGTCCAAGCCTTTTTGCAGCCCGTAGGTGAAGATGGACACGATGCCCAAAACCTGGGCGCCGGCCTCCCGGAGGACGTCCACCACCTCGATGCAGCTGCCTCCGGTGGAGATCAGGTCCTCCACCACCACCACCTTCTGGCCCTTTTCCAGCCGGCCCTCGATCTGGTTGCCCCGGCCGTGGTCCTTGTGCCCGCTGCGGACATAGCCCATGGGCAGGTTCATCAGATGGCCGCAGATGGCGGCGTGGGCGATGCCGGCGGTGGAGGTGCCCATCAGCACTTCCACGTCGGGATAGCGGGTGCGGATCAGCTCCACCAGGCCGTTTTCCACGGCCGCGCGCACATCGGGGGCGGTGAGGGTCAGACGGTTGTCACAGTAGATGGGGCTTTTGATGCCGCTGGCCCAGGTAAAGGGCTCATCGGGGCGGAGGAACACCGCGCCGATGCGCAGAAGTCCCTTGGCAATTTCACGTTCCATATTCATCGAATGATATCCTCCTTATGTGTAAAATCAGCGATTATCCCAGGAAATCGGCAACAGCCCGGCGGTAGGCGGCCACGGGGTCGGAGGCCTTGGTGATGGGGCGGCCCACCACGATAAAGTCGCAGCCGCTGCGGGCGGCCCGCTCCGGGGTCATGATCCGCTTCTGGTCGCCGGCCTCGCTGTCCGCAAAGCGGATGCCAGGGGTGACGGTGACAAAGCCGGCGCCGCAGCGCTCCTTCACCAGGGCGGCCTCCAGGGGGGAGCAGACCACGCCGTCCAAACCGCTGTCGGCGGCGTTTTTGGCGTAGCGCATGACGGTTTCCGCCATGGGCACGTCGATGAGCAGTTCGTTTTTCAGCGCCGCTTCATCGGTGGAGGTCAGCTGTGTGACGGCGATAAGCAGCGGCCGGGTGCCGTCGGGCCGGGTCAGGCCCTCCAGGGCGCCCTTCATCATCTCGGAGGCTCCGGCGGCGTGGAGGTTTACCATATCCACGTCCAGGCGGCTGAGCACGGCCATGGCCCGGCGCACCGTGTTGGGGATATCGTGGAGTTTTAAATCCAGGAAAATCCGATGGCCCCGGGCCTTGATCTCCCGGACCATATCCGGTCCCTCGGCATAAAAGAGCTCCATGCCGATCTTCACAAAGGGCTTTTCCCCGGCGGGAAACTGGTCCAGAAACGCAAGGGCCTCCTTCCGGTCGGGGAAGTCCAGGGCAATGATAACATCCTTTTGCATGGCAAAAAACACCTTTCTCTCTTGTTCAAATTCAGTGGGCGCCGCCGGTCAGCTTGCGGATTTGCGAGACGCCAAGCCGTTCGCAGACGCCGCTCAATTCCTCCACGATCTTTTTGCAGGCCATAGGGTCCCGCAGGTTGACCGCGCCCACCTCCACGGCGGAGGCGCCGGCAAGCATCAGCTCGCACACATCCTCGGCGCAGCTGACGCCGCCCATGCCGATGATGGGGATGGACACAGCCTCGTAGACCTCATAGACCATCCGCACCGCCACAGGAAGCAGCGCGGGACCGGAGAGACCGCCGGTTTTGTTGGCCAGCAGGGGCCTGCGG
The DNA here is from genome assembly GCF_018919205.1 of Dysosmobacter acutus. Classification (NCBI taxonomy): domain Bacteria; kingdom Bacillati; phylum Bacillota; class Clostridia; order Eubacteriales; family Oscillospiraceae; genus Dysosmobacter; species Dysosmobacter acutus. The sequence continues at coordinate 2,616,992 of NZ_JAHLQN010000001.1, read as the reverse complement.
CGCTTTAAGTCGATCCGCATCCCAAGCAGGGTGTTGATGAGGCTGACTCCGTCGGCCCCGGCGTCCTCGCAGGCCTTGGCGATCTCCGCGATGTCGGTGACGTTGGGGCTCAGCTTCATGAATACAGGCTTACTTGTGACGGCCTTGACCGCCGCAGTGACCTCCGCGGCGCTGGTGGGGTCGGAGCCGAAGTTCTTTCCCCCGCAGTGCAGGTTGGGGCAGCTGATGTTCACCTCAATGATGCCCACCTGCGGGCATTGGTCGATCTTGCGGCAGTTTTCCGCATATTCCTCCACAGAGAAGCCGCCGATGTTGGCGATCAGAGGCCCTTGAAACAGCTTTGCCATGTTGGGGACTTCCAAGGCGATCACCGCGTCGATGCCCGGGTTCTGAAGCCCCACCGCGTTGAGCATGCCGGAGGGAGTCTCCGCAATGCGGGGCGTGGGGTTTCCGAACCGTGCCTCGGCGGTGGTGCCTTTGAAGGAGAAGCTGCCAAGGAGGTTCAGATCGTAGCACTCGGCAAATTCCCGGCCGTAGCCGAAGGTGCCGGAGGCGGGGATAACCGGGTTTTTCAGGGAAACGCCGGCAAGGGAGACGCTCAGATCTACCATACGATCTCCTCCTTATCAAGGACGGGGCCGTCCTTGCAGATGCGCTTGGAGCCGTACCTGGTCTTGCAGGTGCAGCCCATGCAGGCGCCGAAACCGCAGCCCATCCGCTCTTCAAAGCTGAACTGCCCGCCCGTCAGCTGCTCACAGCCCCAAACCGCCTTGAGCATGGGCTCCGGACCGCAGACAAAGCCGTAGCCGCAGCCGGTGTGGGGCAGCAGGTCCGTCACCAAACCCTTGCGGCCCAAGGAACCGTCCACCGTGGCCAGGGAAATCTGGCAGCCCAGTTCCGCGAATTCCTTCAGATAGAAGGCGTCGTCCCCCGAGTTGAACCCCATGGCGACGGCGGGGGCGTCCCCCGCCGTCGCCATGCGCTTTGCAAGGCCGTAGAGGGGCGCGCTGCCGATGCCGCCGCCCACAAGCACGCTCTTTCCGGTGGAGCGGGCGGGATCAAAGCCGTTGCCAAGGCCCATCAGGGTGTCAAAGGACGTACCCACCTCGGAGCGGCACAGCTGCTGCGTGCCCTTGCCGGCCACCCGGACCAGAAGGAGCAGAATGTCCTTGTCCCAGTCGCACACGGAGATGGGGCGGCGGAGAAAGCGGCCCTCAAGCAGCAGATTGACGAACTGTCCCGGCGCGGTGATGGCGGAGGTGTCTCCGGCCAGGGCCAGCTCCCACACGTCCCGAGTCAGCTGCTTTTTGTGAATGAGGGTCAAAGGCGTCTCGATCACAGATAGTCCCTCCCGTCGTATACGATTTTCCCGCCGCAGATGGTCATTTCCACCGCGGCGTTGACCTGCCGGCCTTCAAAGGGCGTGGCGCGGCCTAAGGAGCGGAAGCGGCGGCTGTCAATGATGTGGGGGGCGTTCAGGTTCAGCACGGTCAGATCGGCCTCGCTGCCGGGCTTCAAATCCACCTCCGGCAGGCCGAAAATGCGCCGGGGAGCGGTTGTCATCTTGTCGATGAGCTGTTCAAGGGGCATCATACCCGTCTCCACCAGCGCGCTGTAAAGCACGGGGAAGGCGGTCTCCAGCCCCACGATGCCCATGGCGCTTCCCCGCAGACCTCTGGACTTCTCCTCCGCGCTGTGGGGGGCATGGTCCGTGGCGATGCAGTCGATGGTGCCGTCCAGGAGGCCCTGACGCAGCGCGTCCCGGTCGGCGGCGGAGCGCAGGGGCGGGTTCATTTTGAACCGGCCCTCATCCCGCAGGTCGTCCTCGCACAGCACCAGGTAGTGGGGCGCAGTCTCGCAGGTGACGGGCAGGCCCTCCGCCTTGGCCCGGCGGATGAGCTCCACAGACTCCTTGGTGGAGATGTGGCACACGTGGTAGCGGCAGCTTGTCCTGCGCACAAGGCCGATGTCCCGCTCCACCTGGCGCCATTCGCTCTCCGACGAGATGCCGGGAAAACCGTGCTCCCGGGCCCAGCGTCCATCGTGGATGCAGCCGCCGCGAAGCAGGCTGTTTACCTCACAGTGGGCCACGATGGGCTTATTTAAAGATTTGGCGCGGCGCATGGCCGCCTCCATCCGCTCGTCGGACTGCACGCCCCGGCCGTCGTCGGAAAAGGCCACCACGTAGGGCGCCATCTCCTCCATGCCCGAGAGCTCTTCGCCCTGCTGGCCCCGGGTGATGGCTCCGTAGGGGATCACGTGGATGGCGGAGCCGCGCTCGATGGCGCTCAGCTCCCGGCGCAGATTGGCCAGGGAATCCGGCACCGGGTTTAAGTTTGGCATGGGGCACACGGTGGTGTAGCCACCCGCGGCTGCGGCGGCGGTCCCGGTGGAAATGGTCTCCTTATAAGAAAAACCAGGCTCCCGAAGATGAACGTGTACATCAACGAAACCTGGAACAAGGAAACGGTCATTCAGTTGAAGGACTTCCTCCCCGCTGCCGGAAACAGAAACAATGCGGCCGTGGGAAATGGCAATGTCCAAAGGATGAAAAGAGGAGCCGGAATATACGCTTGCGCCCTTCAGGGTGAGTCCCATTTTTGCACCTCCTGAGATTTTTTCTAAATTTAAATTTTAACGGATAGGAGGTGGGTTGTCAACTGAAACTTTTGGCAAAGTGTAAAAAGTTTTCCATACCGTGACGGACGCGCCGTCACGGCATGGGATAGGGAGGTCTGCCCGTCAGATAGGCCGCCATGCGGGAAGAAACGGCGGGCCAGTTGACCAGCATGAACCAGTTGTCAAAGTATTCGCCCCTGCGATTTTGGTACTGTAAGTAGTAGGCGTGCTCCCAAAGGTCTGTGCACAAAAGCGGGAACAGGGGCAGGGGCGTATCCTGGTTGGGCGTTTTCACCAGGCTGAGCTGCGCGTCGGCATTGACGCACAGCCAGGCGTAGCCGGAGCCGAATACGTCGGCGGCCGCCTTCTTCATGGCCGTGCGGAAGGGTTCAAATCCGCCGAAGCCGCGGATGATGGCGCCGCCCAGCAGTTCGTCGGGGCTGGAGATCGGAGGAGGAGCGAGCAGGCTGAAGTACAGCTCGTGGTTATAGACCCCGCCCGCATTTTTGCGCACTCCATGGCGGATGGTATCGGGCAGCGCTTCCCAGTCCAGAATGAGCTTGGCCAGCGGCCAGTTGTGGTAGGCGGGATAGGGCGTCAGCAGCCGGTTCAGGTTGTCCACGTACGCGGCAAAGTGGCGGTCATGGTGGAAGGCCAGGGTCCGGGAGTCCAGATGGGGAACCAGAGCGTCGTAAGCATAGGGAAGGGGAGGAAGAGAAAAGGGATAGTGTCGGTTCATAATCAGCCTCCTTATGGTTTCTATCAGTTTATGCGCGGCCGGGCGGAATCAGACTAAGAAAGAATTCCAATTTTTTCGGGGAAATGGTATAATCAATGAAACAAGCATGAGGCCGATGCCCGGAGGGACAAGCACCTTTTCACACTGAGCGAAAAACGGGTTGATTTTGACAGCTGTTGTGCTATACTGACTCATAAAAACCTGGCCGGAGCCGTCGGCTCCGACCGATACAAAAGGAGTGCATGCCATGGCTTACTACTATCCGGAACCGTCCCACACCTTCAGCGAGTATCTGCTGATTCCCGGCTATTCGGACGCGAACTGCATCCCATCCAACGTGTCGCTGCGCACGCCGCTGGTGAAATACCGCCGGGGGGAGGAGCCTTCGCTGTCCATGAACATCCCCATGGTTTCCGCCGTCATGCAGTCCGTCTCCGACGACCGCATGGCCATCGCCCTGGCCCGGGAGGGCGGCGTATCCTTCCTTTACGGCTCTCAGCCCATCGACCAGCAGGCGGAGATGGTCCGGCGTGTCAAGCGCTATAAGGCCGGGTTTGTGGCCTCCGACTCCAACATCCGCCCGGATCAGACCCTGCGGGACATCTTGGAGCTGAAGGAGCGGCTGGGGCATTCCACCATCGCCGTCACCGACGACGGCACCGGCACCGGAAAGCTTGTAGGTCTGGTGACCAGCCGGGACTACCGGGTCAGCCGCATGAGCGGTGAGGAACGGGTTTCAGAGTTCATGACGCCCATGGAAAAGCTGATTACCGCGCCGGAGGGCACCTCCTTGAAGGACGCCAACGACATCATCTGGGACCACAAGCTCAACGCTCTGCCCATTGTCACCGGGGACGGCCGCCTCTCTTCCTTTGTGTTCCGCAAGGACTACGACCAGCACAAGGAGAACCCCAACGAACTGTTGGACAGCCGCAAGCGGTATGTGGTGGGCGCCGGGGTGGGCACACGGGACTATGAAGAGCGTATCCCCGCCCTGGTGGAGGCCGGAGCCGACGTGCTGTGCATCGACTCCTCCGAAGGGTTCACGCAGTGGCAGAGCAGGACCCTTGCCTGGGTGCGCGGGCGCTATGGCGAAGAGGTGAAGATCGGCGCCGGAAACGTGGTGGACCGGGACGGGTTCCGCTTCCTGGCCGAGGCCGGAGCCGACTTTGTGAAGGTGGGCATTGGCGGAGGCTCCATCTGCATCACCCGGGAGACCAAGGGCATCGGCCGGGGCCAGGCCACGGCGGTCATCGAGGTGGCCCGGGCCAGGGACGAGTACTTTGAAGAGACGGGCGTTTATGTCCCCATCTGCTCCGACGGCGGCATTGTGCTGGATTACCACATCACTCTGGCTCTTGCCATGGGGTGCGATTTCTGCATGTTGGGACGCTATTTCTCCCGCTTTGACGAGAGTCCCACGGATAAGGTGCTGGTGGGCGGCAGCTATATGAAGGAGTATTGGGGCGAGGGCAGCGCCAGGGCCCGGAACTGGCAGCGCTATGATCTGGGCGGCGACCGCAAGCTCTCCTTTGTGGAGGGTGTGGACTGTTATGTGCCCTACGCCGGCCCCCTTCATGACAACGTGATCACAACGCTGTCCAAGGTCCGCTCCACCATGTGCAACTGCGGCGCGCTGAGCATCCCGGAGCTTCAGCGCAAGGCGAAGCTGACGCTGGTCTCCGCCACCTCCATTGTGGAGGGCGGCGCCCATGACGTGATGGTCAAGGACAACAGCACCAGCCGCTGAGCAGGCGGGGCTTTTACAATTGCGCCAACCGCATTCAAAAAAGGAGGGCCTTCCCATTTGGGAAGGCCCTCCTTTTTCCATACAGGCGAAAATTCGACAGATTTTTTGTATCCGGCGGCTTATAAATAGAAAGGAATTACAGTTCGATCTTTCCGTATTCTTTTTCAAACGCGGAGATGCGCAGCCGAATCATGTGTTCCAGCTCCCGGTTTTTGGTGCGCCCTTCAAATTCGGCGATATACCCAAGCTTTTCCAACAGCTCCCTGCTGACGCGCAGGGTAAAGCGGGACATGGGATCCTTCACAGCATCACCTCTTGACTCAATATTGACATCATCATAGCGTCATGCTATGATGTTTTGTAAGAATGACGCAGTTTTGACGCATAGAATGGAGGCGGACATGCAGGATTACCAACAGAATTATGAGATTCTGTGCGCCGCCGTTTCCGATGCGATTGAGCTCATCCAGGAGAACGAGTCAGAGCGGGCCAAAGCGCTTTTGGAGCGGATTTTAGACCGGGCGCAGGATCTTTCCAAACAGATGGAGAACGACCGCTGAACAGGCGGCCGTTCTTTTTTATTGTCACAAGGGGGGATGCGCCGCCCTTACTCCTTAAGCCCTTTCTGGGCCGGTCCTGACAACAGCGCGCCCTGATAGTCGAAGCGGGAGCCGTGGCAGGGGCAGTCCCAGCTCTTCTCCTCCGGGTTCCACTCCAACTGGCATCCCAGATGGGGACAGCGGATGTCCACCGCGAAGACCTGCCCCCGGTCGTCCCGGTAGACGCCGGCCTTTTTCCCGTCCACCTCCACAATGGCGCCGTGGCCGGCGGGGAGGTTTTCCACGGGAATCCGTCCAGGCTCCAGCAGGAAGCGGCCCAGGCCCTCAATGGCATGCCCCATCTCTCCGGCCAGCTTTTTTGCGGAGGCGGTTGGGCGGAACCGGTCGGGGGAGAAGACCTCGCTATCCTCCGCACTGTGGCCCTGTACCAGCGCGCAGAGGATGCGGCCGGCGGTCATGGAGGAGGTCATGCCCCACTTCTGAAACCCTGTGGCCACAAACCAATTGGACTCTCCGGAGGAGAAGGGGCCGATATAGGGGACGCCGTCAATGGGCATGCAGTCCTGGGCGGACCAGGAGGCCGCCTCCCGGCAGTGGGGCCAGTACCGCCGCGCGGCCTGGCGGAGGGAGGAGTATTGTCCGCCCTCCCGGTTTTCCCCGGTGCGGTGACCGCCGCCGCCGATGAGCAGGTACTTGTCCCAGCTGCGAAAGGAGAGCCCCGCCCCGGAGACGCCCAGGTAGATGTCTTCAAGGACGGCGGCCTGCTCCAGGGCCAGCACGTAGCTCCGCTCCTGGTGCTGGCGGGCAAAAAAGTAGCCCGGCACATTTACAAAGGGGAAATGGCAGGTGAAGATAAGCTTCTCCGCCCGCACCAGCCCTTGGGGCGTGCGCGCCTGGTCGGAGGACACCTCTGTCACCGGCGAGTTCTCATAGACGGTCAGATCCTTTGCAAGGGCGGCAAGGAAGCGGAGGGGGTGGAACCGGGCCTGATCCCGGAATCCAAGGGCGTTTACAGGGAAGGGAAGCTCAGTCTCCCGGGTGAGAAAGGCGTCGATGCCCAGGCGTTTGGCCGCCTCATACTCCTCCTGTAGCGGCTGAGGGTCCTCCTCCGTGAACAAAAAGGCGGTGCATGGGGTGAAATCGCAGTCCATGTGCTGCCGGCGCACCATGGTCGCGTAGGCCTCAATGGAGCGGAGATTGGCATGGGCATACTGGCGGGAGCGCTCCTCGCCAAGCTGTTCCAGCAGACGGTGGTAGATCAGCCCGTGCTGGGCCGTGATTTTGGCCGTGGTGCCCGCGGTCTGGCCGCGGCCGACGCGGCCCCGCTCCAACACCACCACCTGTACTCCGGCGCACTGCAAAAGATAGGCGGTGAGGAGTCCGGCCAGCCCGCCGCCGATGACGGCCGCCTCGGCGCGGGCCTCTCCCGTCAGGGTGGGGAATGAGGGCAGCGACGAGGTCTGTTCCCAGAGAGATGACATTGAAAAACGCCTCCTTTTTTTGTAGTTTGTCCCTCCTGCGCCGTATCATCCCCGGCGGGCGGGAGAAACTATGGATACAATGAAAAAGGAGGAACACTATGTTCAAACATGAAAAACTGCTTTTCCACCCCGTGCAGGTGGAGAAGCCCAATCCCCAGTACGCCGCGCTGCTGCAGGAGCAGTTAGGCGGCGGGAATGGTGAGCTGAAGGCGGCCATGCAGTATATGTCCCAGAGCTTTCGCATCAAGGACCCGGCTATCAAGGACTTGTTTATGGATATTGCCGCGGAGGAGCTGAGCCACATGGAGATGGTGGCCACCACCATCAATCTGCTCAACGGCCACGACGTGGACTATGAGAAGGTGGGCGCCGGAGAGGTGGAGACCCACGTGCTGCTGGGTCTGAACCCCGGACTGATCAATGCCTCCGGCTATTCCTGGACCGCGGACTATGTTACCGTCACCGGCGACCTCTGCGCGGACCTTCTGTCCAACATCGCCTCGGAGCAGCGGGCCAAGGTGGTGTACGAGTATTTATACCGCCAGATCAAGGACAAGAAGGTGCAAGAGACCATCGACTTCCTGCTCAACCGGGAAGAGGCCCACAACGCCATGTTCCGGGAGGCCTTCAACCGGGTGCAGGACACCGGCTCCAACAAGGATTTCGGTGTGACAAAGGATTCCCGCATCTATTTCGACCTGTCCACCCCCTCGCCCAAAAACGGCTTTGGGGACACAAAGGCAGACGCGCCCGAGTTCAAAAACCCCAACAAGTAAAAAAACGCCGGACAGCCCTTCTCATGGGCCGTCCGGCGTTTCTCAAAGAAAAAACAAGCGGGACGGATTTTTCCGTCCCGCTTTGTTCATCAGTCCTGAAGGGAGGCCGCCCACCGACCGTAGCGTTCCAGGTTGGCGGAGCAGTCCGCCCCATCCGCGCCCTGGGTCAGGATGTAGACCTTGATCTTGGGCTCCGTGCCGGAGGGACGCACCAGAATGGTGGTGCCGTCGGTGAGTTCAAAGCGCAGCACGTTGGAGCCGGAGAGCTCCATGGTGGTTCTCATGCCGCTTGCGCAGTCGGTGAGCGTGCCGTCGGCGTAGTCCTTGCGGACCGCCACAGCCACGCCGGAAATCTCCTCCGGCGGCGCCTCACGGAGGCGCTTCATCAGCGCCGCCATCTTGCTCAGGCCGTCCAGGCCGGGCATCACCAGGTTGTGGGTCTTTTCCGCGTAGTAGCCGTACTTTTTGTACAGGGCCTCCAGTGCGTCGAAGAGCGTCATGCCCTGGGCGGCGTACCAGGCCGCCATCTCCGTGAGGAGCATGGAGGCGGTGACGGCGTCCTTGTCCCGGACGTAGTCGCCCAACATATAGCCGTAGGACTCCTCATAGGAGAAGATCACCTTACCCTGCCCGCTGGACTCCAGCTGGCCCTTTTTCTCAGCCATGAACTTAAAGCCGGTAAATGTGTCATAGCAGGCCACGCCGTTGGATTCGGCCACCTTCCGGGCCATCTCTGTGGTGACGATGGTCTTCAGGGCCACCGGATGCTCCGGCAGCTTCCCGGAGCGGCGCATGGCGCCGATCAGATAGTCCAGCAGCAGCACGCCGGTCTGGTTGCCGGTGACGGGGCGGTATTCGCCGCTGCGGTCCCGGATCATGATGCCCACCCGGTCGCTGTCCGGATCGGTGCCTAAGATGAAATCCACGTCGTTTTCCCGGGCCAGTTCAATGGCCAGGTAGAATCCCTCCGGGTTCTCCGGGTTGGGGGAGACCACAGTGGGGAAGGAGCCGTCGATGACCATTTGCCTGGGCTCGCAGAGCAGGTGCTTGATCCCCAGGGCCTTCAGTGCCTCCGGCACTAATTTGTAGCCGCAGCCGTGGAAGGGCGTGTAGACCATCTTGAAGGTGTCCGCCACCCTGGCCACGGTTTCTTTATCGTTGATCATATCGGTGACGTTGGCCATGAACTTCTGGTCCGTCTCCTCGCCCAGCACCTCGATGAGCCCGGCGCTGACCGCCTCATCATAGTCCATGCGCCGGACGCCGGCGAAGATGTCGATCTTCTCCAGTTCCCTTGCAATGGCGTCGGCATGGTGGGGGGGAAGCTGGGCGCCGTCCTCCCAGTAGACCTTGTAGCCGTTGTACTCTTTGGGATTGTGGCTGGCGGTGACGTTGATGCCCGCCTGGCAGCGGTACTCCCGGACGGCGAAGCTCAGCTCCGGCGTGGGGCGCAGGGACTCAAAGATGCGCACGTGGATGTGGTTGCCGGCACAGACCTCCGCCGCGGCCCGGGCAAACTCCATGGAGTGCAGACGGCAGTCCATGCAGATGGCGACGCCCCGGCGTTTGGCCTCCTCGCCCTCGGCGGCAATGACGTTGGCAAAGCCCTGGGTGGCCCAGCGGATCACATAGATGTTCATGTTGTGCAGCCCCACGGCCATGGTGCCCCGCAGCCCGGCGGTGCCGAACTCCAGGGGACCGTAAAACCGGGACTCAATCTCCCTGGGGTCGCCGGCGATGGATCTGAGCTCTTCGGTTTCCGCCTCGGTCAGCACGCCGCTGTCCAGCCACTTTTCATACTCTTTCATGAAATCCATTTGCGCTTCCTCCTTTTTATTCTTCTTCCGCGGGGGCCGCCGCCTCCAGCAGGCCCTTTGCTTCCTCCAGCCGGGAGGCAGGCACGTACAAACTGGCGCCATAGCCGGAAAATCCAAGGATGACACGGCCCAGTCCGCCTTCTTTTTCATAGCGCTTCATTACGGGGATGCCGTATGCCTCCAACTGGGCCACCGTCATATCCGCGATAGCTCCGCTGTCCGGCAGGTCGACCAGAAAAACCGCCTTTTCCGGTGCGCCGCCCTCCTCTTTGGGCCAGCGGTCATAGAGGCCGCCCTCGGCGCGGCCCCAGGTGGTGGGATCGTTCATGGCGCGTCAACTCCTTTACTTGTGGTATTTTGTATTGGATTGAATCTGATAGGCCCGGTAGATCTGCTCCAGGAGCATGACCCTGGCCAGGTGGTGGGGAAAGGTCATGGGAGACATGGAAAGCTGCGCCCAGGCCTGGGTCTTGATGGAGGAGTGCAGCCCAAAGGAGCCGCCGATCAGGAAGACCAGCTGCTTTTCCCCCCGGCCGGCCCATGCGGCCATCAGCTGTGCAAGCTCCTCGCTGGAACGCATCCGGCCCTCAATGCACAGCGCGATGACACTGGAGGAAGGGGGCAGTTTCTCCCGGATGGCTCCGGCCTCTTTCAGAAGGGCCGCCTCGATCTGAGCTTGGGAGGGGTTCTCCGGCAGCCGCTCCTCCGGAAGCTCAAGGATGGTCAGACTGCAGTAGCGGGAAAGCCGTTTGACGTACTCCGCCGCCGCCTCGGCGTAGAACCTCTCCTTCAGCTTACCCACGCACAAGAGCGTTATCTTCTGCATCCGGCACCGACCATATGGCACTCGCTCAGGGCGCTGCGGGGCGCCACGGTGAGACGGGGAGAGAGCCCGGCGGCGGCCAGGCTGCGTTCCACGGCACTGCGGGCCATGGCGGGCGTATTGTTCTCCTCACTCAGATGGGCCAGCACGATTTCCGAGGCGCCCCATCCGGCCGCTTCCGCGGCAAAAGATGCCGCCGCCTCATTGGACAGGTGTCCATTGTCTCCAAGGATACGGCGCTTGAGATAGTAGGGGTAGGAGCCGGAGCGCAGCGTGTCCACGTCGTGATTGGCCTCAAGCAGCAGCAGCTCCACGCCAGGCAGCACCTCGCGCGCTCCGTCGGGAATGCATCCGGAGTCCGTGAGAAAACCAAAGCCGCCCTCCTCCGTGTCGATCCGGTAAGCGGTGGAGCCCGGCGCGTCATGACAGGTGGAAAACGGCGTGACGCGGCACCCGTCAACCTCAAAGGGAACGCCCTGGGAAAAGGGACGGAGCAGATCCTCCACCCCCGCGATCCGGTACTGGAGGCCGCGGGCGGTCTCATAGCTGGAGTAGATGGGCGCGCGGCAGCGCTTCACCAGGGTGGCAAGGCCGCTGATGTGGTCGCTGTGGGTGTGGGAGATCAAAAGGGCGGACAGGTCGCACAGCTCCAGGCCCAACTGGCGCAGTCCCTGTTCAATGCGCCGGCAGGAGATGCCGGCGTCCAACAGGATGTGGGTATTTTCCGTTGAAAGCACCAGCGCGTTCCCGGAGGAACCGCTGGAGAGCGTATGTACAGTGGTCAAGTCTATCATACCTCACTTGCAGAGTCGAAAATGCGTCCGTTGCGGAGCACGATGACCAACGTCGCCATGCTCCGCAGCGGACGCAGCGGTTGATTTGATATCCGGCCGCCGCGTTTCGCGGCTCAGCCGATGTGAGCCTCCAGCTCTTCGCTGTCGCCGGGGACCTCCACCGCGCGGATGTCGGCGCCCAGGGCGCGGAGCTTGCCCACCATGTCCTCATAACCCCGTTCAATATACTGCACGCCGCTGATCTCCGTGGTGCCCTCGGCGGCAAGCGCCGCAATCACCAGCGCGGCCCCGGCCCGCAGGTCGCAGGCCTGGATGGGCGCTCCGGTGAGATGGTCCACGCCCTCCACCACGGCGGTCTTCTCGTCCACCTGGATGTTGGCGCCCAGGCGCTTGAGCTCGTCCACATAGCGGTAGCGGTTGCTCCAAACACCCTCCGTTACCATGCTGGTTCCCTCCGCCAGCGTCAGCACCGTGGTGATCTGAGGCTGCATGTCGGTGGGGAAGCCGGGATAGGGCATGGTCTTCACATTGGCCTTTTGCATCCGCCCGGTGCGCCGGACCAGCAGCGTGTCCTCCTGCTCCTCAATCTGGACCCCCATCTCCTGGAGCTTGGCCGTAATGCAGTCCATATGCTTGGGGATGATGTTCTTGACAAGAACCTGCCCTCCGGTGGCGGATACGGCGGCCATGTAGGTGCCGGCTTCAATCTGGTCGGGGATGATGGCGTAGCTGCCGCCTCTGAGGTGGTCCACGCCCTGAATCTTAATGGTGTCGGTGCCGGCGCCGCGGATGTTGGCTCCCATGGAGTTGAGGAAGTTGGCCAGGTCCACGATATGGGGCTCCTTGGCGGCGTTTTCAATGGTGGTATTGCCCTGGGCCAGCGCGGCGGCCATCATGATGTTCATGGTGGCGCCCACGGAAACCACGTCCAGATAGATGTTGGCGCCCTTCAGCCGGCCGCCCTCGGTGGTGGCATGGATGAAGCCGCCCTCTACCACCACCTTGGCGCCCATGGCGGTAAAGCCCTTGATGTGCTGGTCAATGGGGCGCACACCGAAGTTGCACCCGCCGGGCATGGCCACTTCCGCTTGGCCAAAGCGGCCCAGGAGCGCGCCGATCAGATAGTAGGAGGCCCGGATGCGGCGGACCATTTCATAGGAGGTCCGGGCTCTGCGGATGCGGCGGCAGTCCACTTCCACCGCGTGGCGGTTAATGGTGCGGATGCCGGCGCCCAACTCCTCCAGAATTTTAAGAAATAGGGTGACATCGGAAATCTGAGGGATGTTTTCAATGCGGCAGACCCCGTCCACCAGGAGCGCGGCGGGAAGGATGGCGACAGCGGCGTTTTTGGCGCCGCTGATCTCGACTTCCCCAAACAGCGGCTTTCCGCCGTGCACGACATAATTTGTCAAAAAAAGCACCTTCTCTTCAGGCATTTATCAGCGCCGGGACGCCTTTGCGCGCACAGTTAGGCGCAAAGACAGTTTGCCCCCGGCAATGGAGCTTCATACTCTCTTTTTCAGAGGCAGAAGAAATATACGTTTAGCAACGTTTAGCAGATTTAGTATAACAGAAATTTCATAAAAAGCAACGAAAAATCCACGAGAAAAAATCAACGCTCAGCTCTGAGTCACAGCACGGGTTGAGAAGTTTACATAATATTTATACGTGTCGGTGCCGATCAGCCAAACGGGAGTCAGGGAAAGGGGCGCCGCGGGAGTGCTCTCAAGGAGGTAGCCCGCGGAGATGGAGGTGACGGCGCTGGCCACGGAGATGGCGTCGGTGGTGGTGCGGGACTGAAGAAACAGCGTCAGGGCGGTGGAGGCGGACATGGAGCCCTCCGCAGGGGCGGGGGCGGTATGGTCCGGCAGAGCATAGCCGCTGACTGAGGTGAGCACGTTTTTTGCAAAGGTAAAGGAGACGGAGCAGTTGACCACCTCCGCGCCGCCGAACAGAAGGGGCGCGGTATAAGTTCCGGTCCCGCCGTTCAGGCGGCCCTGAAGCTCTCCGTATCCAAATTCACGGCAGACCCGCCTGCACAGGTCCTCCGCCGGTTCGTCCGGCATCTCCACCACAGCGATGTTAAAGGCGCCGTTGGCGCGGAAACGGGCGGTGCCGGCTCGTCCCGTGTAGAGATAAATGCCTCCGCCCTCGTCGGAGACAGTGAGGTTCTCCCCCAAAATGGATTCAGCCAGATCCTGGTCGCGCTCCGTGCTGCGGCTGAGCGTCAGGGGAGCAAGGGTGGAGTCCTCCGGGATCAGGTCAGGGTCCAGGGAGATGCCCTCTGATTCAAACAGAGCGGAGAGCTGCTGACCAGAGGCTTGTCGGGCGCTGCGCCGGGCGGCCTGGTGGTTGCCCAACAGGCCCAAAAGGCACACATTGACCAGGACCAGGATCAAAATAATGATGTTTTTCAGGCGATAGGTCTGCATCGGTCAAAGTCCTTTCCTGTGGATTCAGCCGGCCACCCACTGGGCGCTGACGCTGTCGGAGAGCGAGTCCACATAGGCCACCATCAGTTCCGCTCCGCTGTAGCGGTGCCGGGCAATGGCCGCCGCCTGCCGGACGGGCAGGAGGACGGAGGGGGAGTCGGTGGCTGTGTAGCTGCGCAGACGCAGGGTGAAGGAGACGATGGAGCCGTTTTGAATCAGCAACTCCGCGGCGCTCATCTCATCGGAAAAGAGGATGGGGACTCCATCCAGCTGATACCCGAAGGAGACCAGCCAGCCGTCCGCCTTCTGCTGGACACCGCGCAGGCAGAGGGACGCTTCCCCCGGCGACAGGACGGATTCCGCCAATGACCGGGCCGCGGCCGCCGCTTCCACGGCGGTGGGCGACTCACCGGCGGCGGAGACGGGGAAGGAGCGCTCACCGTCCCCCGACTGATAGGTTACGGTGCCGTCGGTATAGATGCGCAGCGTCCGGTCATTTTCGATGATGACCTCCGTGCCGCCGGAGTCCACATAGCGGTTGTTGGTGTGTGGGTTGAACTGGAGCCGCCGGAGCAGTGTGTCCGTGTCCGCCAACGGGTTGGAAGCGGAGAGAGTGTGATACTCGGACGGCTCGTCGATGAACAGGGTATAGGGGTCCAGAGCCGAGTACTCCTCCCCTGACTCAAAGGCAAAGGAGGCGCTGGAGGACTGGTAGCTGTCCAAAACAGAGGAGAGGGCGGACCCCAGCACGCTGGTGGTGCAGGAGTAAACGGCCTCGTCCTCAAAATAGAGCTGCACCGAGGAACCTTCGGCGGCAAGGATCAGCCGCCTTGCGGTGAGCGAGGCAAGGGATGGTGAAGCCTCCGCGCCCAGCAGGGCCGAGAGCACCGGAAGAGGAAGGGGAAGGGTAAAATCAAAGAAGAGGTTCTCCCCGTCCAGCAGCTCCCGGAAGGAAGCCTCCGGCACAGCGGAGGCGGGGCCGGCAGTGCCCAGCGCCTCACCCAAAAGCAGAACCAGGCTTGAAGCGTCGGAGGTGGTGCTGCGGCCCTGTCCGGAGCGGCCGAAGCTGTTGGTTACCGCCACGCGGAGCGGAGAGGAGAATTCCGCCAGAGAGCCGGTGGCGCCCTGCACGGCGTCGGCGGGGTCGGCCGCCAGCTGGATGCGGCCCAGGGCGGTCAGCTGAATCTGGGCAAAAAGCACCACGGCGGACAGGGACAGGAGGCAGATGGCGATATTTTGCAGCCGGTTGCGTGTGAGCTTGCCCATGGCATCTCCTTTCTGCGGTTATTCCGGCTGCTTGACGGGCAGGCTGAGCCGGACGGTGGTGCCGGGGCCCTCGTGGTCGGCCAGGGCGATGGTGCCGTGGTGGCGGGCCACGATTTCGCGGGCGATGGACAGCCCCAGGCCGGTGCCTCCGTGCTCTCTGGAGCGGGCCTTGTCCACCCGGTAGAAGCGGTCAAAAATCCGGTCCCGGTCCTCGGGGGGAATGCCGATGCCGTCGTCGCTGACCTCCATCCACACGTGATCGTCCGCGCTTCCGGCGCTGACGCGGATGTGGCCGCCGTCGGGGGTGTACTTGATGGCGTTGCCCAGGACGTTCATCATCACCTGCTCCAGCCGGCCCCGGTCCCCCATGATGAGGGGCAGGTCCAAGAGGTCGCCGCAGACAAGCTGGTGGCTGTGGCGCCTGGCCTCCAGGGCGTTGGCCCGGCACACGCTTTCGATGGCGTCGGCAAAGGGAAAGCGGGCCATGCTGAACTCGCCCCGGCCGGAGTCCAGGCGGGAGAGGGTCAGCAGGTCCTGGACGATGTGGGTCATGCGGTCGGTTTCGCCGATGATGATGTCCAAAAAGCCGTCGGCGGTCTCCTTGGAGATGTCGCCGGAGTCCCGCAGGGTCTCGGCATAGCTGCGCACGTTTGTCAGGGGGGTTCGCAGCTCATGGGACACGTTGGCCACGAACTCCTTGCGCCGCTCTTCGTTGCGGTGCTGCTCCGTCACGTCGTGGAGCACGATGAGTACGCCGCCGTCCGCGTCGTCGGAAAAACGGGCCAGGTACAGCTCCAGCGTGCGCTCGCCCACCGTCTGCTGGCTTTCGGCAAAGTTGGGCCGCTGGAGGGAGAGCATCTGCTGGAAGGGGTATACCTCGGCGAAGAGGTCGTCGTAAGTACAGCCCTCGATGGACCGGCCCAGCATTTCCGTGGCGGCGGGGTTGCAGTGGATCAGCGTCCCGGCGTGGTCAAAGGCCACCACGCCGTCGGTCATGTGGAGGAACAGGGTGTCCAGCTTGTTGCGCTCGTTCTCCACGGCGGCCAGCGTGGACTGCAGCACGTCCGCCATTTCATTGAAGGTGTTGGTCAGGATGCCGATTTCATCCGTGGACTCCACATCGATCTTGCTTGAGAAGTCTCCGTCCGCCACCCGCTCCGCGCCAAGGGTCAATTTTTCAATGGAACTGACCATGGCCTTGGAGAGCAGGAAGCTCAGAAGCAGCGAGATCAGAAGGCCGATGACCAGGGCCTGCATGATGAGGAGGAAGAGCTGGGAGTTGAGGTCGCTGACGGTTTCCCGGCTGTCCTTGATGTAGACGATGAAGGAGTTGCCGCCCCCGGCAATGGGCACCGCCACATCCATGTAGTCGGCTGTGGCGTCACTCTTGTCGCCCACCTCGCCGTTGAGGGCGCAGAGCAGGTTTGGCGTGTCGTAGCTCAGCTCCTCCCCGCCCGGTTCGTCGGAGCCGGTGAGAAACGCGCCGGTCCGCCCGTCCAGGATATAGTAGTTCCGCGTGCGGTAGTCGATTCCCAGCCGGCCGGCGTTGGCGGCCAGGATGTCCTGGATGGTGTCGGCGGGGTTCTCCTGCTCGGCGGCGCTGCACAGGCTCAGGTAGAAATCGGCGTTGTCCTCCCCGAACACGTCCGTGATTTGTTCATAAAAGCTGTTGATATAGAAATTGGAGACGCTGGTGGTCAAAAAGGCGCCGACCACCGCCATCAGCGAGGTGATCATCAGCAGCATAATCAAGACCAGCTTCATGTGCAGGCTGCGGAACATGGCAGATCTCCTTTCGGAAGGAATGGCTATTGCGCTGTGCTGAAATAATAGCCCAGGCCCCGGCGGGTCAGGATAAAGACAGGGGTGGCGGGGTTGTCTTCAATCTTCTCCCGCAGCCGCCGGACCGTGACGTCCACCGTCCGGGCGTCGTCGCCCACATAGCCGTAGTTCCAGACCTGCTCCATCAGGTCGACCCGGGAGTAGACCTTATTGGGGTGGCTGGCCAGGAAGGTCAGCAGTTCGTACTCCCGCTGGGTGAGATCGATGTGCCGGCCCCGGCGGTAGACCTGGCAGCTGTCGGTGTGGATGGTCAGGTCCCCGGCCACAGGCATGGCGTCCTCCTGGGAGGCGGAGGCCGCCATGGCGGTGCGCCGGATGTTGGCCCGGACCCGGGCGATCAGCTCACGCATGGAAAAGGGCTTTGTGATATAGTCATCGGCGCCGATCTCAAGTCCCAGGACCTTGTCGGTTTCCTCCTCCCGGGCGGTGAGGATGATGACGGGCACGTTGTCCCCGCTCTCCCGCAGGGCCTTGCATACGTCAAAGCCGATCATTTTCGGCAGCATGACGTCCAGCAGGATCAGGTCCGGGCGGGAGGACCTTGCAAGCTCCAGCCCCGCCTCGCCATCATAGGCTTCCAGGGTGTCGAAGCCCTCCCGCTGAAGGTTGAAGCGGAGAATATCCACAATATTTTTTTCATCTTCCACGATCAGGACGGTTTTCTTGCTGTCCATGAAATCCTCCTTACAAATTGAGCAGTACCTTGGTCTTCAGCACGGCGGCCACGGTCTTGGCGTCCTGGAGCTCACCGGCCATCACCCGGTGCACCATCTCGTCGAACGGGACCCGCTCCATGGTGAGAAACTCGTCCTCATCCGGCTGCTGTGCCTCCATGTGAAGGCCCCTGGCCAAAAAGAGGTGCAGGACCTCCCCATAGCAGCCGGGGGCGGGAATGATGGAACCTAAGGGGAGGATGGTGTCCGGCACGGCCCCCGTCTCCTCCTTCAGCTCCCGCAGGGCGCTGGCCATGGGGTCCTCGCCGCTCTCCATTTTACCGGCCGGAATCTCCTGCATGGTGCGGCCGAAGGTGTAGCGGTACTGGCTGACTGTGATGACGTTGTTCCGCTCGTCCAGGGGCAAAATGGCCACGCCGCCCGGATGCTCCACCACCTCGCGGACCGCCTCCTTCCCATTGGGCAGGGCGACCGTGTCCACATGGAGCTGAACGATGCGTCCGCTGTAAATCTCTTTGCGGCTGAGCCGCTTTTCCGTAAAATCCATTTCAAAAGACCTCTTCTGACAAAATTCTTCACAAAATGCTCATATTTATCTGTTATACTGTCATCATACGGCGGGCGGCATCGCGGCTATTATGCCTTGGCGGCGGCCCCGCTAAACAAACCGGCTGTTTGGACTGTGTAATCCTGTGGCAATTATATCATACGGCGCCGAAAAATCCAATCCAATTCTCCCGCTTGAAAGCAAGAGGGGAGTATGGTATACTATCATCCACTTGCAGGGGAGAAGAGGTGGTCCTCACGGAAAAAAAGGGAATTAAGATCGCGGCGCAGAACCGAAAGGCATTCCACGACTATTTTGTGGAGGACCGGTACGAGGCGGGCATCGAGCTCTCCGGCACGGAGGTGAAGTCCATCCGGGCAGGCACGCTGAACCTGAAAGACGCCTACTGCACTGTCAAGGAAGGGGAGATGTGGCTCCACTCCATGCATATCTCTCCCTATGAAAAGGGAAACATCTTCAATAAGGACCCGGTGCGGCCCAGGCGGCTGTTGATGCATAAGCGGGAAATCCGTAAGCTCCACGCTCTGGTGAAGCAGGACGGCTACGCTCTGGTCCCGCTGTCCGTTTATTTCAAGGACGCGCGGGTGAAAATAGAGGTGGGCCTCTGCCGCGGCAAGAAGAACTATGATAAGCGCGAGGCCCTGGCCAGGCGGGAAGCGGGCCGTGAGATGGACCGCGCGGTCAAAGAGAGAAATCGCTGAGAAAGGACGTAGAACAATGTCTGAAGGAAAGAACCCCATCGCTGTCATTGAGCTGAAAAACGGCAAAGTGCTGAAAGCGGAGCTGTATCCGGAGAAGGCGCCCAACACGGTCAGCAACTTCATCGACCTGGCCAACGGAGGGTTTTACGACGGATTGATTTTCCACCGGGTGATCCCCGGATTCATGATCCAGGGCGGCTGCCCCAACGGCAACGGCATGGGAGGCCCCGGATACTCCATCCGCGGGGAATTTTCCGGCAATGGGTTTGCGGAAAACGACCTCAAGCACGTCACCGGCGTGCTCTCCATGGCCCGGGCCATGCAGCCCGACTCCGCCGGCAGCCAGTTTTTTATTATGGTTGCCCCCGCACCCCATCTGGACGGGCAGTACGCCGCGTTCGGCCAGGTATTTGAAGGGGTGGAGGAGGCCATCCGGATCTCCGAGGTGAAGACGGACTGGAACGACAAACCCAAGGAGCCGGTGGTGATCCAGTCCATCCGTGTGGACACCCAGGGCGTGGAGTATCCCCAGCCGGAAAAGAAGTAAGGAGTGAACGCTCTATGAGAACCGCGATTATCACCGGCGCATCCTCCGGCCTGGGCCAGGAGTTTGCGCGGCAGTTCACGGATGTGTTTCCCAATGTGGAGTGCGTCTGGCTGATTGCCCGCCGCCGGGAGCGGCTGGAGGCTGTCCAGGACGCGCTGGCGGAGCTTCAGGTGGAGATCCTTCCCCTGGACCTGTGCGAGGGGGCCAGTTTTGCCTATCTGGAGGAAAAGCTGCGGCTGGATCAGCCCAATGTGACGCTGCTGATCAACTGCGCCGGCTGCGGTTATTTGGGCAACGTGGGCGAGATGCCCACCCAGACTCAGACCCGCATGGTGGACCTCAATGTCCGCGCCCTGACCGCTGTGACCAATTTGGTGCTGCCCTATATGAAGGCGGGAGCGCGCATTCTCAACGTGTCGTCCATCGCGTCGTTCTGCGTCAATCCCAGGATGACGGTCTACTCCGCAAGCAAGGCATACGTCTCCCGGTTTACCGTTGGGATCAGCGAGGAGCTGCGCAAGAAGGGCATCCACGCCACGGCGGTCTGCCCTGGACCCATGGAGACGGAGTTTCTCACCTTGGGCGGAATCACCGGCAACTCCCGGATGTTTGAAACCCTGCCCTACTGCGACCAGGTGCGGGTGGCGGCGGGCGCGCTGCGGGCGGCCCGGGCCGGGCGGACCATTTACACGCCCAGGGCTTTCTATAAGTTCTACCGGCTGGCGGCAAAGGTGCTGCCGGAGCAGATAGTTGCAAAAATTGCCAAGACCTGATCAATTCATGCACAGCGCCGCCGCGCACTTCGCGGCGTGCGGCGGCGCCTGTAAGCGTTTCCCCAACCGACACCAGATATGGGGGTGTACCGGTTTCGACGGGGGTATGGAGGCTGGATAAGCGGGCGGATGCGCCTAACATCCTTAAAATGGGCATTTTATAAATTAAAGAACAACAACACTGTTGCTGTTGCTGCCTAACTAAAGGCAGCCGTCCGACCGGACAGGACCGCGGGTCCGGAAGGGCGTCGTTTAGCGGTAAATGTGAGTACAGTAAGCTTTGCCTGTGCCACACATCATGAAGCTCACCTGACCTGACGGCGTGGCGGCTTGCCGCCGGGAAGGGGAACGGGAAGAGAAAGACTTCCAAAATAACCGCCTGCGCCCGGAGAAAGTCCTGTCAAAGTGCTTTCGGACGGGGGTTCAACTCCCCCCACCTCCACCAAAAAAGAATCCCTGAACCCACAACGGTTTCAGGGATTTTTCTTTTATTTTCAATGGTTTGCTGGTTTTCTGATTTTGCTTTTTATATGCTTAAAATAGCATTCGTGTGCAAAATTTATCCAAAATTTGCACACGAAATTGCACACAAAAAACCGGATCAATCCGGTTTAAAAAGCTCCTCAAATTTACTGTCGATTTTTGCATCATATTCAATCTCCCTCTCACGTATCGTGTGTTGATATACCGTTTTCAACATATTGTTTGTAGCATGACCCATACGCTTCATCCCGTATTTATCCGGTATCCCTTCCGCAAGCATGATTGATGCGTTCATATGCCGCAGGTCGTGGAACCTGAAATGAGGGGTCCCTGCTTTTTCACAAATTCGGCTAAACCCGCTGTAAATGGCCTTTCCAGTCAAAGGGACAATATGGGTTCCCTTGTTAGGCTGCGCATTGATCAAAGTCTTGATAGGGTCGGGCAGATGGATTCTCCGCGTTCCGCTATATGTCTTAGTCCCCTTTTCTACCGGGCCATTTTCACCCATAACGATCGCACGGCGTATATGAAGGTAATCTCCGTCGATGTCGCTCCACTCTAATCCCAAAATTTCAGATTGCCTTAAACCAAGCCAGAGCGCGAGGATGATAGGCAGTTCGTATCGAGTTCCCCTGCTTGCTTCCACAATGGCCTTTATTTCGCCCTCTGACGGGATATGAATATCAGCCTTTACCTTTTGCGGCAAAGTGGTCTTAAGCGCCATGCTGGGCTTATATTCGCTCAGAATTGCACTAAGAAAGCCGTGGGCGTTTGCAATTGTTTTTGCGGATTTTCCAGACTTGACTAATCCGTTTACCCAGTGTTGAATTTTCTCCTGCGTCAGATCGGGGAGGGATGTGCTGCTGATAGGGCCCATTAGGTTTTTCTTGATTTTTTTATAGCCGGCAATGGTAGAGGGAGACAAGACTGCATCCTTTGATTCTATATATCGGTCTGCCGCCTCGCTGACAGTGATTCTCCTTGGCGATTTATCGTTTTCGATACTCTTTGTTTTGATACCGCTGGCCCAGTAGATGCATTCCTCCGGCGTGGCAAATGTCTTGCCGGTGCGCTTGCCGTCCACCATCACTTGGATACGGTATTTCCCAGATGAAAGTTTTTTTGGCTCTGGAATCTTCAAATTGCATCCTCCTCCCATCTTTGATAAAATGGAAGGGCAGCGAGGCCCACAAAGCTTACTGCCCTTATACCCGCCCCTGGTACTCACAATACCAGGGGCGGGCTTACTTTTCCATACTTAGTAGGGATAAATTTTATTTACTCACAGTGATCTCACTTGTTTCAAAAATGGTATCCCACGTATCACCATCGAGCGCAATAAACTTGAAACTTGCATTGTCAATAGTGGTTATATAATTTTTATCAAGGGCGCTCTGATAAAGTGTAATTTCATCAATTGCAGTCTTTCCAGCAGCAATGTCACAAGAGAAAATGGAGTCCGTCATAATTCCGTTTACAGAAAGGTTCCTGACCTGAATCATGACATCACGATTGCTGTCGTTTACGATTTTGAGCTTGATGCCGTATCCGCCCATGTAGGAATCACTTGTGCTGATGCCATGATAATAGATTTTGATATTTTCCTTATCGACAATAAGCCCGTCCGTGTTGGTCTGTGTCGGAGTAGTTGAGGCAGAACCGGGAGTTTTCAAAACAACAGTATTTGAGCTTCCATCCCAAGCAACATTCAACCCAAGCGCCTCGGAAATGGCTCTGACCGGCAAATAGTTGGTCCCATCAAACATAAACGGCTCCACAGGGTTTCCCTTTGCATCCTTCAGATCCAATTTCTTTCCATCAAGAGTGACACTAATATTCTTGTACTCAAGTGTCTTTTGGATGGTGCCTGTCTGGGCGACTGCGGTCACAACCAATACAACCAACAGTAGGGAAGTGAGTACGCCGGAGATAAATCCTTTTGTTCTTTCTCGTTTCATTTTCTCTTTCCTCCATTTTATTTTTTACCGCTCTCCAACGGCTTGGATACAATAGTTCAACCTGGGCAACCTACCACAAAACGCATGTGGAGGAAGCCGATGGTCAAAAACAAAGTAAAGCAACGCAGACAGGAGATGGGGATTACGTTGGATCAGTTGTCTGCAAAAAGCGGTGTACCCGTCAGTACAATCAGCGATGTAGAGCAGGGAGGGGAGCCACGGGTTAAGACGGCTCAGCGAATCGCACACGCGCTGCTCTGTACTGTTGATGAATTATGGCCCGATTAGCTCCGTTTCGGCGGAGCTTTTCTGTTGGGTACAGCCTGAAAGCATTGCAAATCAATGGCAAAATTCCGGCTTACCGGAAATTACAAAATTCGCGTAATTTCGACATTCAATAAGTTCATTATATAATCAGAACAAGTGAGGAAAAATGTGCCAGAAAACCTCGAATTTTAGACAAAAAATGCAACAACAATTTTGAAAAACACCCTATTGAATCCCAAGCATCTTGGTGTTATACTATCCTCACTGAATGGAACAAATATTCGATTTGAGGAGGAGCAACTGGATGAAGCTGGAACAAGAGAACTGCTGTGGTGAATTGCTCCACAGCGAGGTACATACGAGCGCCCCGGAAAAGGGTACTTATATGCCAAGCGAGGAGGATATTTCAAGAGTCATTGAAAAAATCAGCCGTTTAGATGATGAACAACTTGATTGGTTTATACATCAAATGCAGCATCAAGGATTTTTTCCATGCGACGAAACGTATCCTGATCCAAAGTAGCAATCCACGTAACCAATCTCAGCTTGGCACTATCTGCGCAGATTGTTTTCCAAATCCCCTCGTCTACTTGGGCGGGGGGATTGTTTTCATCCCAGCCAAGCAAGTGAGCAGCTGACACGTTAAGCGCGTCTGCAATGGATTCCAGTCTATCGAGTGGTATTTTCTCCGTTTCTCCTGTTGCATAGCGTTGCAATGCAGATTTTGAAATTCCGGTTCGATCTGCCAATTCAACATATGTTGTGTTGGCTGCCCTCATAGCGGCCATTAATCTGTCGGCTATTCTTTCCATATTGTTTTCCCTCCGATGCTCAGAATATATCATAGGTTTCCCACTTTTGCAACAAGCAAAGGCAAATTTAAAAAAATATTTCCCAAAAGTGGGTTGACAGCATTCTAACAACGTAGTATGATATGGGTGTTCCCAAAAGTGGGAAATAGATATCAAAAGGAGGTGTGGCCGTCTTGGTCAACGCAAACCTGCTTAAGGGGAAAATTGCAGCGGCTGGCTATAGCCAGCAAAGCCTTGCACCAAAAGTAAAAATGAGCGTAAACTCCCTTAACGCAAAAATAAATGGTCGGAAGAAGTTTGACACTGATGAAGTGTCCCGAATTTGTAGCGCCCTTGGCATTACAGATCCAAATGAGAAGTGTAATATTTTTTTATTCTAAAATTCCCAAAAGTGGGAAAATGGATTGCAACTCAGACGGCCAAATAGATGAATGATGAAAGCCAAGATACCACTGGGACTGGGCAAAAGAGAACCAAGGCAAGGACAGCGCATGAAAGGAGGAGAGAGCATGGATCGCGAGCAGACGACAATCCGCCTGCCCGGTGAGCTGAAGGAGCAGCTACAGCGGGAGGCGGACAGACGGGGAATTACGCTTCATGATCTTGTGATGTTTATTCTGTGGGAAGTGTTGCAACGTATCGCTCCAGGATGAACTCAATCTCTTTCGCTGTTGAACGCTTGTTTTTATCTGCTTCAACCTTTATGCGCTCCAACAACTCGGAGTTGATTCGCATGGTAAAACGGGTTTGATCGTCACGGGTAAAGGGGTCATTTTTCTTCATAGCAAATCCTCCTTTAAATGTCATTATGACACCATGAAGAAAAAAAGTAAAGACACCGTATTGACACCAGAAAGCAGACGTGCTATTATGCATATGAAAGGTGGTGTCAATAATATGACAAATGAAACGGAGCGGTTTACACTCCGAATCACTAAGGAACTTAAACATCAACTTGAAACAACCAGAAAAAGGATGGGAGTTTCTTTAAACGCCCTTGTCCTGCAAATCCTTTGGGACTGGGCAAAAGAGAACCAAGGCAAGGACAGCGCATGAAAGGAGGAGAGTAAAACATATGAGCCCGATACAAATTGCATCGCTTATTCTTGGTATATCTTCAATCATTTTAGGTGTTTTAACAGCAATTTCCAATCTGCGAGATCGGCAGATAGAGCGAGAGATGTTCCGCGAATGGGACCACGACTCGTCCCGAGACGAAAATCATACGAACCCGGAAGCGTAGGGTTCCATTTGTCTGTTTCCATAAAGAGTTGAACGGCACTTAGCGGCTCAATTTTGATTGGGAATTTCTGTGTGCGTTCTCCGGCCTTTCCAGACAAATCCGGATGAGCATATGTAAAAACCATAGTGCTGATTTCCCCGAACTTGTGTTCCACGTCATTATCATAAAACGCAGCACTCGTAATAGAAATGCCCAGCCACGACTTATTCACAAATTCGACAATCAGCAGCAACATCCCGGATTCCTTTAAAACATACTTTACTTTTATGTCTAAACGGCGCATGTGAGATATCCGGTTTTCTGCAAAGTTAAACAGAGACATTGCGAATCCGGCAAACGCAATCGCAAAAGTTACATTTTGTATGGAAAGCCAAGTTGGCATATAAAATCACCTCAAACAAAGTTTACCATGCATAGCTCGAACCGTCCAGACTACCCGTGAAATTTTGGATCTACCGGAGCCAGCAAGGACAGCGCATGAAAGGAGGAGAGCACGCTGAAAATCTATCAGTGGATGGACAGGCTATTTGACCCCCACCCAAAGAGGTCAGAGAGCGCAGAGATAAATCCAGCATAATGCTCTACTACGAGGCCCAAGACAAAAGTTGCCGTCGGTATAAGTACAGATGCTACAGAAACCTTATTTTGAAATCGTTGCTGGCGTTCATCCTTGGCCTTTTGGTCGCGTATGCTTTCAAACTCAGCTTATGAATCCAATGTGGGCTGTACTGGGGTGTGTTGCCCTTGCATTATCCGTGGTTGGATGTAAAAAAGCAAACATTGCCTTGGCGGTGTCTGGGCAGTGTTTAGGAGTAATCGTCTTGTGTTTGCTTTTTTATACTGCCAAATAAGCAGAAAGAGAGCGCACGAAATAGGAAAAGAAAATCCCCGCCAGGGTGCGACCTGACGGGGCAAGAACAAACAGATGATTAAGGTTCAACGGATTCAATGTCCTCATAATCTATGCCAGATGATAGATCCGGGCTGCCTGCTACAAACCCGACCCAAGCAGGAATTCCAGCAGAATTATCTGGTTCAAATAGGGACAAAGTAACAAACTCCATACCATCGTCCATCATATCTTTAGCCTTTTGATAAAGTTCCTTAACGGAAATTGTAATTTCATTCATGCAACCACCTCCTTTTCCAATATTTTATCAAAGGTAAATGAAGGGCGCAAGTCAAATAAAAAGCGTCCTGTCCAGTGCGCCAACACCAGACAGGGCAGAGAGGAGTCCAATATGCGGGAGAACCTAAGAGCCGCCCGGAAGGCCAAGGGCATGACGCAGCAGGCTATGGCGGATGAGCTGGGTGTCCACGAGCGATACTATAAGGCGTTGGAAAGCGGTGAGCGGCTCGGAAGTATTGAGATATGGGACAGGCTTGAGGATATGTTCGGCGTCAATCAGCGTGTCTTGCGAGAGGTTCTTTCGCAAGGAAACGAAAGGAAGTAGACATGACCAAACACGACAAATTTTTATTAGTCATTACAGTTGTGAATGCGGTTTTCTTATTTATCAGCATCCTGCGTTTTGGATGGTTTGTATGATAATTACGATTAGTTCAATAATAGCGATTACCGTTGGCGTTACGAATTTCCAGTCCTTATATGGATACAGAAATTTAAGGCCGTCGATTGTAAGTCGCGGATGAGCGTAATCGACGACAACCCGCCCACTTTCCATTGTGGAAACCCGCAGACCTTCAACATATCCCTTTTCCTGGCATTGCTTGAGAGCATATCGTTCGGTATCGCTAAGATGTGGGAGTTCGGCAGTGTTATCGAGCAGAGAAAGGACGTGTCTCATGTTTTTTTCCATTTCTTTTCTGGAGTTATTCATTTTAATTCCCTCTCATGCTTTGCGAGAAACCCATCCCGGCACAGCAAATAATCCGTAGAAACATCAAAACAGTCAGCAATCTTGACCAAGACAGAAAAGGACGGTTCCCGATCGTCGCTTTCATAGGCCCTGTATGAACGCAAACCAATTTCAAGTAAATCAGCCATCGCCTGGGCCGTAAATCCCTTTGATTTTCTGGTTTCATTTAGACGCTTTCCAAAAGTCATTTGCAAGCCCTCCCGTTATTCTTTGGTGTTCATATTGTACACTTTATAAAAAGCACTTGACAGTGCGCAGTACGAGCACTATAATAACGACAAGAATAGTGCTCTAATCGAGCACTATAAAAGGAGGGACAACGCAATGACAATCAACAGCTTATTGCAGGACATCATTGTAGGCGACCACACATCAGGAGCAAAGTACCCGGATGGAAGCGGCGGGAAAGACCAGTACACGCTGATTGTTTTCATGGATGGGCACGGGAAGATTCTGAATGCAAAAGTCAAGAAGGCCAAAATAGAAAGGGGGATGCTGTTGATTTCGGCAGATGGAGAAAAAAATCCCGCCTGATGCTGGAACATCAGACGGGGCAGAACCTAAATCAACACGAAAAGGCTCTTTGAGAGGATTATAACGCTCCAGGGGCCAAAAATCAAGGAGGAACATATGCCAAAGGTAAAACTTGGGCGGGACCCGGCGGAAGAACGGGCAAAAACCATTCGATCCGTCATCAACGCTAAAAGGGGAGAGCGGGACATTCAAAGCCAAAAGGACTTGGCGGAGATGGCCGGCATTAACAGGACTACACTCAGCGCGAAAATGCGAAACGGCACTTGGACTCTTGCGGATTTAACAAGATTGGACAGGGTGCTACGGTTTGATGTTGATGACCTGCGGCAGATCGTGAGGGGTTCAAGATGAAGCAAACGAGAGAACAGCGCCGGCGGCGCAAACAGGAGCAGCGGATCATCGTGACGGCTATCCTGACCATCCTGATCGCGCTGCTGTTAGCCGGCAAGGCCAACAGCGAGTGGACAGGCCAGAGCGTGGGGGAGCAGGTCTGCGAGGCGGTGTTTGTGACAAAGGACTGGGAGTGAGCATATGGACAAGCCGTGCAGGCGCTGCCGGAGAAAGAGCTGCAAGGACCATTGCACGGAGTGGAACAAATGGTTTTGCCAGTACTGGGCGGCGTTGCGTAAGAAATGCCTGAAGGAGAGAAACACCATGAGAAGATACCCACACTGTGAAGAGTGCGGCAGCGAGATCAACCCCAATAAGTACGAGGACTGCGAGCGGTATTACGTATCCAATGGCCGTGTCCTTTGCAGGGAGTGCTTTCTGTCCGAGGCCGAGGAATACCTGGAGCGTAATACAGAGGACTTTGCCCGCGCTGTGGGCGCGGCAATTGTGGAGGTGTAAAAGTGGAAGGATTCATGAAACGGGTATCCGCGGTACAGGCGGAGCTGAAGGCGCCGAAGGGGCAAACCAACAAATTCGGCGGATACCGCTACCGCTCCTGCGAGGATATTTTGGAGGCGGTGAAGCCTCTTTTGAAAAAGTACGGTCTGGTGCTGACGATCTCGGATGAGATGATCCAGCTGGACGCCCGGTATTACATACGCGCGACTGCCGCCTTGCGGGATACGGAGAGCGAGGCGGAGATGACAAACAGCGCATACGCCCGGGAGGCGGAGAGCAAGAAAGGGATGGACGAGAGCCAGATCACCGGCACAGCGTCCAGCTACGCCAGGAAATACGCCCTGAACGGTCTGTTCTGCATCGACGACACCAGGGACGCGGACACAAACAGCTACACCGAGGTCCAGCAAAAGGCGCAAGCGCAGCATGAAATCCTCTGTGAGCGGTGCGGGAGCTTCCTCTACCCGGTGACAAAGCGCAACGGCGAAACCTGGGAAGTGGAGGATATGGAGAAATACAGCAAGCGGCATTTTGGCGCCTGCCTGTGCGCCGATTGCATGAAGACCGCACAGAAGGAGCAGAACAATGCAGGCTGATTTGATTACGGAGATTGGCTCCAAGACCCGCCTGCTGGATGCGGCGATCAAAGAGGTGGGCAAGCGCGGCCAGACCTATGCGCAGACGGAGCGCAGCTACCGGGTGGCCCTCGCAAAAAAGACGATGGAAGAGCGTGAAAAGGGGACCCCGGTGACTATCATCTCCGACATCTGCCGGGGAGACCGGGAGATCGCAAAACTGCGGTTTGAGCGGGACTGCGCGGAGGTGGTCTACAAGTCCGCGATGGAGGCGATCAACTCCTACAAGCTTCAAATCCGCATTTTGGATGCCCAGGTACAGAGGGAGTGGTCCGGATGCACAAAATGACAAAGTACACCTCAATTTCTCCGGCGGTCAAGAGAGCCGTATTCCTGCGCGACAACGGGTGCTGCGTCCTGTGCCGCTCTCCGTATGGGGAGCCGGTTGCCCATGTCGTGCGGCGAAGCCAGGGCGGTCTCGGGACTGAGCGGAACGTTGTGACGCTGTGCCGGAGCTGCCATCGGGCATATGACGAGGGAGCGAATTTGAGCGGGTATGGCGCGGGTACAACGCAAGAAAGCCTGTACTGCTACCTGGTGGCATACCTCAAAGGCTTCTACCCGGACTGGAACCGTGCAGACATGATTTACAAGAAAGGAATGGACTATGGAGAAGCTGTTGATGACGCGCGGTGAAGCTGCGCAGGCTTTGAGCATCAGCGTTGACACGCTGGATGAACTGAGAGGCGCGGGGAAAATCCGCGCTGTGCATATCGGGGCGCGGGTATACTACAGCCCGGACGAGCTCAAATCGTTCATCACAAAGGAGGGCGATTTGAAGTGTTGAACCGGATTTTGCTGCAAGGGCGGCTGTGCGCGGACCCGGAGCTGCGCAGGACCCAGGGAGGGACTGCGGTGACTTCCTTCCGGATCGCTGTGGATCGTGATTTCAAGAACCAGAGCGGCGAGAAGGAAACCGACTTCATCGACATCGTTGCATGGCGCGGTACGGCGGAGTTCGTCAGCCAGTACTTTGCCAGGGGCCGCATGGCCGTGGTGGAGGGCAGGCTTCAGATTCGCACCTGGACGGACAAGGAGGGCGGCAGGCGTACCTCTGCGGAGGTGGTGGCCGACAACGTCTATTTCGGTGATTCCAAGCGGGAGGGCGGAGAGCCCCCTTCCGGACGCAGCTCCGCCGCTTCTCCGGTGGACGCCCATTCCGATTTTGTTGAGATTCCTGAAGACGGCCGGCTTCCTTTTTAAGGCGGTGGGACCATGAACGAACGGGCGCAGTTCACATTCTACCGCTCCTACTATGAGGCGATCCGACGATTGGGAGCAGAAGAACAGGCCGAAATACTGCTTGCAATCTGCGGCTATGCGCTGGACGGCATGGAGCCTGAAGCTATGTCGCCGATCGCTGAAACCGTGTTTACCCTTGTAAAACCAACACTTGACAGCGGTTGGAGGAAAGCATCCAATGGGAAGACAGGCGGTGAAGCGAAGCAAACTGGAAGCAAACAAAAAGCAAAGCGGAAGCAAACTCTAAGCAAGAAAGAGAAAGAGGGGGAGAAAGAGGTAGAGAACGAATGTTCTCCCCCTATAGCCCCCAAGGGGGCATTTGAACGGTTCTGGTCTGCGTATCCGAAGAAAGTTGGAAAAGCGGCTGCTAAGAAAGCGTTCGGCAGGGTAAATGCGCCTGTTGAAACACTCCTGTCGGCTATTGACCGGCAGAAGTGCAGCGACCAATGGAGTAGGGACAATGGCCAGTACATCCCCAATCCCGCCACATGGCTGAACCAGGGGAGATGGGAGGATGAACTTGCGGGAGAAAAGCCGCCTGAACACAGAGGCGCCGCAGAGCTGGCGCGATACCTGAAGTGAGGGAGCGCAATGAGGATAACCATACCAGGAAGGCCGATTACAAAGAAAAACTCCATGCGGCTGGTGCAGAGCGGAGGGAGGACATTCCCAGTGCCTTCCAAACAGTTTGCAGAGTATCAGGAGCGGGCGGGATATTTCATCCCATGCAAGTGGACGGCGATTTCCTTCCCGGTCAACATCCGCTGCCTGTACTACATGCCCACCCACGGTAAGGTGGACCTGACAAACCTGCTGGAGGCCACCTGTGACATCCTGGTCCACTACGGCGTCATCCAGGACGATCACAGCGGAATCGTGACCTCGCATGACGGGAGCAGGGTTCGCTACGACAAGGAGAATCCGAGGGTGGAGATCGAGATCACGGAGGCTTGCCAATGAGACGGCCAGTATACATGGAAGTCACAAAAGACCACTTTGAGCTGCCCCTTGCCGTGGCGGACAGCCCCTATGAGCTTGCCAGTCTACGGCATGTCCACGTGACCGGGGTTCTCCGCGCAATCCGGCACGGCGGGAACCCTGTCAGCAAGTACAAGGTGGTGTGGATCAGGTGAAGCCGATTGAGCAGGAAACCATAGAGCGCATCCGGTCGCTGACGCTGGCGGGGAAGTCGGCGGAAGAGGTGTCCGTGCTGGCCTGTGTGTCGGCGCAGACGGTGCGGACGTACCGCCAAAAGCTTGGCCTGCCGCCCCTTTGCAAAATCCGCAAGGAGCTGCGGGCACAGGGGAGGCTGGAGACGCGCTGCAACGACGCATACCACGCCTCCAGTGCCAACCTCTGCTTTGACTGCGTCCATGCTGTGTCGGATAACCGGGGCCACGGCTGCCCGTGGACGATTGACGCCTGGTTTCGGGAGGTCCCAGGATGGACGGTGCGGAGATATCAGCGCAACGGAAAAGAGTATGTGCAAATCCTACACTGCCCGATGTTTGAGAGGGGATGAGGGGCCCCTCAGCCAAAATGAATAGACAATACAAAAAATAACACAGGAGGCTCCCGGGATAATGAGCGCTCACCTCCAGACGTGGAGGGACCTGTGAAAATATTAGTGGCTTGTGAAGAGTCACAGGCGGTAACGATTGAGCTGAGGAAACTGGGGCATGAGGCGTACAGCTGCGACCTCGAGCCATGCTCCGGGGGACACCCTGAGTGGCATTTACAGGTGGATGCTCTTGAGCTTTTGAAAATGAAGTGGGACATGATCCTGGCATTTCCACCATGCACACACCTTGCAGTGTCCGGGGCCAGATACTTTGAGGAAAAGCGAAAAGATGGACGGCAACAGCGGGGAATTGAGTTTTTCATGGCATTTGCAGACGCAGATTGTGACAGGATCGCCATTGAGAACCCTGTGGGAATTATGTCTACATACTGGAGAAAACCAGACCAGATCGTCCAGCCATGGCAATTCGGGCACGGAGAAACAAAGGCAACCTGCCTGTGGCTGAAGGGATTGCCGCTGTTGCAGCCGACAAACATTGTGGATGGTAGAACTGCCCGCGTATGGCGTATGCCGCCCGGACCTGACCGGGCGAAACTGCGAAGCAGAACCTATTCAGGTATAGCTACTGCCATGGCAGAGCAATGGGCAGGCAAATGTGAGGAGGCAATCTGATGAACGCCAAAGACAAAATCAGGGACTACCGGCATCTGCATAATACGCGGCGCGGCCCGCAGGTGGCTTGGAAGGAGAGGAAAAACCATGAGCGCTATATGTAATAATTGCCCAGGCTATGCTGGATGCGCCCTCAATCCAGATGGGAAACCCTGCAAACGCCGTCGCAAAGAGCTTGGGTATTATCCCACCAACGGCGACCGCATCCGGGCCATGAGCGACGAGGAGCTTGCGGAATTGCTTTGTACCGCAGACTGGTGTGAAGAGTGCGACCAGTTGAAAGAAGGCGGCACATGCCATGCCATGGAGTTGGACGGGCCGCTTAGCAAGTATTGCGTGGCAGCTGGACTGAAATGGCTCGCCCAGCCCGCGCAGGAGGAATAGACGATGAACGTCAACAAAACAAGACTATATGTCGTTTGGAAAAATATGAAAGCACGTTGTTACAATCGCAATAGGCCTGATTATAAATATTATGGGGCAAAAGGCATTACTGTCTGCGATGAATGGCAGACATATGGAAACTTTGAGATATGGGCTAAGCAAAACGGATATGACGATAATTTGACTATTGATAGAATTGATGTTCTGCGGGGATATGAGCCGAGTAATTGCCGTTGGATTCCATTTTCAGAGCAACGAGAAAACACAACACAGGCAAGAAGAGTTACCATCAACGGAAAAACACAGACCCTAAAAGCGTGGTGTATTGAGTACGGGATTAGCTACAACATGGTTATCATGCGCGTGCATAGAGGGGTTGATATTGTTTCTGCCTTATTGATGCCAAGCAGGAAAGGGTCGAAATGAATAGATTGACCATGTGGCACGATGGATGCCATGCAATTTGCACTGATGACGACTGTTCGTCTGAACGATGCCCATTCGCTGATGCTCCGTGTGAGCGTGTGCAAGATGTGATTGACCGCCTCGCCGCCTACGAGGACGCCATCCCGTTTGCCGATCTTCCCCGCGCCGCAGAGCTGGTCAAGGCGGAGAAGGAGGGACGGTGCAAAATTCCTTCATGTGGTGAGACGGTATTTGTTCTAACCGATTCCTGCTGGTGGACAGCAAATCTCAAAGTGGAAGAAATTATTGAGTGTCGGGTAAAAACGCACAGGTTGACCAAAAAGGGAGAAGTCAAATTCTCTGTAGATGGAATCTGGAAAAGCGGACATCCCTACAAGGCCTCTTTTGGGGCAACATCAATTGGCAAAACCGTTTTTCTTACCCGCGCCGAGGCAGAGGCGGCTTTGGGAGGTGGAGAGAATGGATAAGGACTACACCGATATGACATTGTCCGAACGCCTGCGCTGGTGGGCGGAAAATTGTGACAGATGCAATTATGGCTGTCAAGTAAAATCGCTGTTGTTAATGGCATCCGATAAGCTGGCATCCCAGGAAGGAGCGGAGCATGACGGAGATTGAGAAAGCGGTCATAGCCTTTGAGCGCATGGCAGGCAGCGGAATTTGCACGGAATCCGACAAGGTTGCCCTTGCCGCCCTCCGTGAGAAGCAGGAGCGGGAGAAGGGGTGCGATTTCTGCCGAAAAGAATTGGATGATTACCCGTACATTAATGCCTGCGGAGATTGCGATTCCAGCGGTACGGTCTACACGCCAGCGTTTTGCCCAATCTGTGGCCGCCCGCTGAGCGAAACATAACGTCCGGCCTGAGCCGGGGGAGGGGAAAATAATGAGCCTTACAATTATGGAAGTTTTGTATAACGCACAGTATAACCTTTGCAACGCCGCAATTCCAATTCAAATCGAAATTGGGAAAGAGCAGCTAAATAACGCAATTTTGGCTCTCGAAAGCGGAAAGAGCCTCAATGATATTTTTGAAGAAGCTGACGTGCTCCGGAAGGATTCCCAACATGGATGACCTGATCAGCCGGGAGGCGCTTTTAGCACATTTGTTCAGCAAGCAGGACGAGCCGTTAGACATTATGAAGGAAATAGCGAAGTTTCCCGCCGTGGACGCAGTGCCGGTGGTACACGGGCGGTGGATTGCCTTCAGAGGCGGGGTTGATAAGCAATGCTCTGAATGTAACTGGGGAACAGACTATAATATTCCGAGAAACTATTGTCCCAACTGCGGCACTCGTATGGACCTGCCGGAGGGAGAGGAGGAGCGCCACGATAAGTAAGTGGATCAGCGTCAAGGAAAGACTGCCGGGATGCGGAGAGCGTGTACTTGCCACAGACGGCACATTTGTTGGTGAGGCATATCGGACAAGCGCAAAAAGCTGGTATCGGATGAGTGGCTTTGCGTGGCGGGATGCGTTAGGGACTATCGTCACCCACTGGATGCCCCTGCCGGAGCCGCCGAAGGAGGACGACCATGGATAAGCAGTACAAGCCCAGCGGTTCCATTGGGTGCATGAAATACCTTTGGGACAATCCCATAACAGGGCGGACGTGGTGCCAGTGCGGTCATTGTGGGAATAAGGTTTCCAGAAAAGCTGATACTTGCCGGCACTGTGGCGCACATTTTCAAAATATGAAGGATGGGAAGCTGGTGCTGAAATGAAATTCCGAGACCCCAAGATGGGGGAAGGGTTTGCTGGCGCATGAAAAAGAAGGTTAACCCCCGCCGTCGGCCCGCAAGCCGCGCGGACGTGGAGCGGGCCAAGCGGGAGGCCCAGGAGGGAACGCGGTGAATCGGGCGGAAAGACGAAGGAAGGGCGCTGCAGTCAAGAAAGAAGCTGTATGGAATATCAAGGCGTCCGATATTCAGAAGATGAAGCGGGATGCATCCAGAGATGCGGCAAATCTGGCATTTTCTATGATGCTTGGCTTACCGGTGATGGTGCTTCATGACAAGTTCGGTTTCGGCCCGGTTCGATGTGAGCGGTTCACTGACGCAGTTCTTGAACTGTACGACAGCTTTGAAAAAGGCTATGTGTCCATTGAAGATATTCACGGAACCCTGAAGGAGGAAACAGGGATCACCATAGAGCCGGAATTGCGCAAATGATTGGAGCGGAGAAGTTGAGGAGTAACTTGTGACGAAAGAAGAATTGTCTAAACTGCTCTGGATAAATCGCGAGATCAGCATTGAAAAGAGGCGGCTTGAAGAGCTGAAGGCTGCTGCGAAGGATTGCACAGCAAAAATTACAGGGCTGCCGCATGTGAGCGGAGCATCCAGGAGGATGGAAAATATTTCGATTTTAATTGCAGAACAACGCGATTTGGTTGACTTGAAAATCAAACAATCAGTTATTGAGTACAATCGCCTGAACCGCTACATATCCGGTATTGAAGACCCATTGATCCGCTCTATTCTGAAATTGCGATTTATTGACGGATTCTCATGGCTACAGGTGGCAATGAGGGTTGGAGGGGACAATACAGCAGACAGTGTAAGAAAGTCTTGCGATAGATATTTGAACTCTCACTGAAAGTTGTCCGATTTGTCCGCTTGCCCTGCTGTATAGTGTAATTGCTAAAAATTGATCATCACGAGTCCTTTTCAGCCTCCTTCACCGCCGTGGCTCCGTGGCGGTAATAACGGAGCAATATGCCGCCATTGGCCGCATGAGGCTGATGGTGGCACGAATAAGACAAGAGTCGTCCAGAGATGGGCGGCTCTTTTGGTTGTGCCGAAAGGCGGGTAATGTTTGCTGCGTATTGGGCCAAGGGTGGGTGGCTGGCAGCAATAACGATTGAGAGGAAACAAATGGAGTGATTGTATGCCGCTTACAAAGCTGTGCGCCAGATGCGGCGCTGTGATTCCGATTGGGCAAAGATACTGCACAGCCTGTCAAGCGAAATCTCAGAACAATGCAAGACAATACGACAGGCGTATCCGGGATAAGCGTTCGGCGGCGTTCTATAAATCAGCTGAATGGATGCGTATCCGCGACTTCTGCCTGCATAGGGACGGCTATATGTGCCAGGAGTGCAGAAAGAAAGGCGTTGTCACGGCAGCGACCGAGGTCCATCACATTGTGCCTCTAAGGCACGACTGGTCAATGCGGGCTGATGCATCCAATCTGGTCAGCCTGTGCCACAAGCATCACATGGAAGTGGAGCGAAAGACCCACAGGGGGATGTAAAAAAGTATAGAAAGTGGGGATTCTGAACCGCGCCTGGTCTGTTTTGCGGCAAGAACTCCCCACGGAGCGAAAGTTTGAGGTGATGAATAAATGGCGGGAGCACGTCAACCTTTGGAGCTGATTGAGTTTAAAGGGAAAAAGCATCTAACGAAAGCAGAAAAAGAGATACGCAAGAAGACAGAAGTCAAGGCGAGAGCGGACGGAATTTGCGCTCCTGACTATTTGACCGACGAGCAGAAGCGCGAGTTTGATCGGATTGCCGGGGAACTAAAGTCCATCGGCATCATGTCAAACCTTGACTGTGGAACGCTTGGCATGTACTTGAGGATGCTTGATAGATATAAGGCGCTTGACGAAAAGCTGAACGACCCGGAATTAATGGATGATATCTTTGCCTATGAAAAGACATTCAAGCTGTGGGACAGAGCAATCAGCCAGTGTCAGAGCCTCGCCAAGTCTCTGGGAATGACAATCGACAGTCGCTGCAAGTTGGTAGTCCCCCAAAAGGAAGAGGAGCCAAGGCGGAACAAATTCGCGGTGGTTGAAAATGGATAGATGCACCGCGTTTGCGCAGGCGGTTGTTGATGGGACATACAACGGCAGGGCGGTCGGAGAGCTTGAAAAACTGGCCTGTCAGAGACACCTGAATGACCTGAAGCGGCAGAATACAGCGGGCTTTCCATACTATTACGATGAAGAGGCGGCGCAAGCCGTCATTTCTTTTGCGGAAAAGCTGACAATCGCCGAGGGGGCGGAGCCGAAGCCCGTTCAGCTGAGGCCATTTCAAGACTTCATTTTCGGCAGCTTATATGGATGGAAGAATAAAGACGGATACCGGCGGTTTCGCCTGTCCTATATCGAGATGGCGCGGCAAAACGGCAAAAGCTTTACCAATGGCATCAATGCATCGTACATCGGCAATTTCAGCGGCTATCAATATGGCCAGTTATATCTGACTGCCACAAAGCAGGACCAAGCAAAGATCGTTTTCAATGAAGTCGCAAAGTTCATCTATTCAGACCCCGACCTTGGTGAGCTGTTTGACGTAAAGGACTACAAGAGCGAGATTGACTGCAAGCTGACCAATTCCACCATCCGGGCGCTGTCAAGGGACAGCAAACGTATAGACGGCTTCCGCCCCCTGTTCGGATCAGTCGATGAATACCATGCCCACGAAACAAACCAGATGTATAAGCTCCTGGAGGGCGGCACCGGCAATATGCCGGAGACACTGATCAGCATCATCACAACCGCCGGCTTTGACCTGAATGCGCCGTGCTACGAGATGCGCCGGATTGCAGAGCAGATTTTACGCGGCTCTTTCCACAAGGAGACGGAGTTCTGCGCCATCTATACGATGGACAAGGATGACGATATCTGGGACCCGATGAATTGGGCAAAGGCAAACCCGCTTACCTGCGAAACGGAGGAGGGCCGGGAGCGGATGAAGGATACGGCGGCAACTGCCAAGCTTGCCGGCGGCCATGAGCTGCGGGACTTCATGACGAAGCGCTTGAATATTTGGGTGCAGGATGCTGATGACCAGTTGTTTGATGTTGAAAGCGTCATTCAATGCGGCGTTGATAAGAAGCTGTCTGATTTTGCCGGCATGGAGTGTTATGCGGGCCTTGACCTGTCCAGCGGCGGAGACTTAACCACCCTCTCCCTTGAATTCCCGTACAAAGAGAGCGGGCGGCAGAAATATTACATCTGGTCACATAGCTTCATGCCTCGTGCACGGCTTCAGGAGCACATTCAGACGGATGAAGCACCATATGATATTTGGTCAAAGCAGGGCCTGCTGACTGTTACAGGAGGTGCTGGAGATTACAAGAACGATTACAAATTCATCATCAAGACGCTAAAAGACCAGATTGAGCGTTTTGATCTAAAGCTGCAGGCAATTGGGTATGACCCGCACAACGCGGATGCGTTTTTGCCTGATTTGGATGTGTTCGG
Source organism: Dysosmobacter acutus (assembly GCF_018919205.1). Classification (NCBI taxonomy): domain Bacteria; kingdom Bacillati; phylum Bacillota; class Clostridia; order Eubacteriales; family Oscillospiraceae; genus Dysosmobacter; species Dysosmobacter acutus. The sequence continues at coordinate 2,578,715 of NZ_JAHLQN010000001.1, read as the reverse complement.
GTGCAATTTGACGCCCATCACGCAGTCCGCCCGGTTCCTGAACGACGCAACGCAGGATATGCGGCTGTTGTTTAAGCAGGGGGATATCGCCTATGACAAGGAGAACGATCTTCTGCGGTGGTCATTTGTAAACGCAAAAATGGTGGTCAACTCTTTTGGTGAGATAAAGGCCGACAAGGAAAACGGGAATGCAAAGTCCTGCAAGCGCATAGACCCGGTAGACGCTGCCATAGATGCGCACTGCATCGGAATGAAATGCACTGAGGCGGAGGTTGACATGGACGAGAGCATTCAAAAATTTTTAAAGTGGATGGGGTGATACAGTGCCATTTTGGAACAGGAATAAATCGGTTACACAGGTCGAGACGGTGCAGGGGCTGCTGGATTTTTTGAAGATCGGCACAGTGGACAAGTCTAAGCTGTCCGAAAGCACATATTTCGCGTGCCTGAAAATTCTTGGTGAGACGATTGGCAAGCTGCCGCTTAAATTGCAGCAGCATACCGACGAAAATGGAGTTGTGAAGGCATATAGGCACCCATTGTATAGCATGGTTGGAATGCGGCCCAACCCATATATGACGGCGACGCATTTCTGGTCGACAGTTGAATTCAACCGCAACCACCATGGCAATGCCTACGTGTGGATTGTAGGGGCCGGAAGTAAGGAGACGTTGTGGATATTGCCGTCTGAGTGTGTATCTGTATGGGTGGATGACAGCGGCATCTGGGGAAAGAGCAATGCCGTTTGGTATGTCTACACGGACAGAAAGGGTGGCGGCACGTATAAAATTCCATCTGACAGTATCCTGCACTTCCGTACATCAACAAGCTTTGACGGTATTGTCGGGAAACCTGTTCGGGAAATCCTGGCTGATACGCTTGACGGAAACATGACCGCGCAGAAGATGCTGAATAAGGCATACGAGAGCGGATTCACCGGGAAAGCCGTCTTGCAGTACACCGGAGAGCCGAGCAAGGAAAACGAAAAGAGATATGGACAGCGAATCCAGGATTTCTTAGACGGTGTTGAAGGTATGAAAGACGTTATACCAGTCGCCTATGGAACACAGTTAACGCCTTTTTCAACAAAGTTTGCAGATAACGAATTTCTTGGCCTGAAGCGGTACTCTGCTTTGCAGATTGCGGCGGCGTTTGGAATCAAGCCAAACCAGATCAACGACTATGAAAAAGCGTCGTACAGTGCCGCGGAACAGCAGCAGTTGGCATTTTACGTCGATACATTGCTCTATATCCTCAAGCAATACGAGGAAGAACTCACATTCAAACTGCTGTCAGCCGATGAAATTGCGGCTGGCTATTATTTTAAGTTCAATGTGGGGGTTATTCTCCGTGCAGACCAGAAAACACAGCTTGAGGCGCTCAAAAGCGCGGTCAACGGCGGTATTTACACAGCGAATGAGGCAAGGGCGCTCCTTGATAAAGAGGCGCGGCCAGGAGGAGACGAACTGATTGTAAACGGCACGATGGTCAGGTTGACACAGGTTGGAGCCGCTTATGATAGAAATTCTGGCGGAAAGGAGGAACGAGATGGGAAAAATTGAGGAAGAAAAGGTACTGGACAGCGGTTTCGTATTTAAATCCGCCGAGGTCTCCATCCAGGACGTTACAGATGACGAGCTGAAGAAAATCAACAAGCATACAATGGAGGCGCTCAAGGCGGAGGATGTGTTTGTGTTCAAGGCTGTTGTCGGGGACAATGAGTTGGATGACCGCAATTTTGAGCCATTTAATGCGAACGCCCTGAAAGACCTGAAAGCCCTGTATGTCGGAAAGCCTGTCGTTAAAGACCACCGCCGCAGCGCAGATAACCAGGTGGCGAGAATCTACGACACTGAACTGATTGCGGACGAGAGTAGGCAAACGGGGGCGGGGGAGCCTCACACAGAACTGATGGTGAAGTGCTACATGGTCAAAACCTCCGGCAACGCGGATTTGATTGCCGAAATCAAGGGCGGCATCAAAAAAGAGGTATCCACAGGTACTGTTCCGAAGCACGCGTGGTGCTCCATCTGCGGAACGGACAATGTAAAGACATACTGCCCACACTTCCGGGGCAGGGAGTACGACACGAAAAACGGAAAAAGGACATGCTATTTCACACTTGACGGCGTGAAAGACGCTTATGAGCTGTCCCTGGTGGCGGTCCCGGCGCAGCCGAGAGCCGGGACACGCAAGAACTACGGCGGCATTGAGCCTGAAACCCCGCCCGAAGCGGAAGAGAAGCTGGACACAGAAACACCCGCGAAGACCGAAAAAGAAGTGCTGGCGCTGAAAATCAACAGCGTGGGCGCTTTTCTTTTTGCCAAAAACCATAAATTTGAAAAGGAGATTAACGAATGAATAAAAAAATGAGAGAATTTCTTGCAGCCATCGAGGAGAAGCAGAAGGAAGCCCGCAGTTTTGCGGATGCAAACGAAACAGATAAGGCTGCCGGTATTCTGGACGAGATTGATGACCTTAAGAAACAGTATGAGACCGAGGAAAAGCTGTTCAAGCTGGAGCAGGAGCAGGCTGCCAACAGCCACGAAGAGGTCAGGACTGAGAAGGAACTGACCCAGAGCGAGAAGGACGTCAAGGCATTTGCAGGATATGTCCGCGCCATGGTCAATAAGGCCAGCACCCCCCAGAACATTACCATGGGAAATAACGGCGCTATTATTCCTCAGACCATTGCCTCCCAGATCATTCAGAAGGTCAAGGAGCTGTGCCCCATTTATGCCAACTCCACCATCTACCACAGCAAGGGCACCCTTAAGATTCCCGTTTACGGCGACAAGACCGTTTCCGGTGATGACGCTCCCCACAATATCACCGTTGGTTTCGCCGCCGAGTTTTCCGAGCTGACAGCAGACGCCGGCGCGTTTTCCAGCGTTGACCTGACCGGCTATCTGGTTGGCGCCTTGACCCTGATCGGCAAGAGCGTGGTCAACAACGCCGACATTGATGTTACCAACTTCATCGTAAACGAGATGGGCAAGAAGATTGCCGAGTTCCTTGAGGACAAGCTGCTGAACGGTGCATCTGGCTATAATCAGGGCGCACTGGCAACCACCACTACCATGAATGCAGGCAGCACCTCTGCAATCACCGCCGACAATCTGATTGACCTCCAGGCAAAGATTCCCACCGCATATCAGGGCGCGGCTGCCTGGTATATGGCTCCCGCTACCTTTACTGCGATCCGCAAGCTGAAAGACGGTAACAATCGTTACCTGCTCCAGGACGATATCACTGGAACGTTCCCTTATCGCCTCCTTGGCAAGCCCGTGTACATCTCCGACAATATGCCCGCCATCGCCTCCGCCGCCAAGGCTGTTCTGTATGGCGACGCTTCCGGCCTCGCTGTCAACATCCGCGAGGAACAGAACATTCAGGTTCTGACCGAAAAGTATGCCACGCAGCACGCTATCGGCGTTGTCGCCTGGATGGAGTTCGACTCCAAGGTTGCTGACAATCAGAAGCTGGCCACCCTGGTCATGTCTGCCAACTCCTGATGATGCAGAAATATAGGGCCACGGTCAGTTTTGTTGGCGAAATTTGTATGGCTTTCGACGAGACAAGAGAAATCGATGAAAAGGTTGCACGGCCTCTTGTCGATTGCGGCTATCTCGTCAAGGCCGCAGAGACAAAGAAGCAGACCGCGAAGAAGTAACCCGCCGGGGAGCGGCTGAAATATGCCGCTCCCAGCGAGAACAGGAGGTGAGTCTATGGCAGTGCCACTGGCAAGCGTAAAAATGGCGCTGGGCATCAGTTCCGCCGCCTATGACAATGAGCTGACCGCCCTGATTGCGGCGGCAGAGGGCGATTTGAGGCTGTCCGGCGTGACCTGTTACGAGGCGGAGGATCCGCTGATCGTTGTGGCTGTTACGGCGTACTGTCAGGCCAACCGTGGCAGTGACGTGGACAAGCGCAGGATTTTTCAGGAAATGTACAAGAGCGCAAAGCGGAACCTGATGCTTGCGTGCGAATACACGGAGGTCATGGCATGACGCTGACGGATACCATCAGGCTTATCACGCAGAAAAAGGCAGAGGATGCGGACGGGTATTCCACGGTCACTGAAACAGCCGTGGAAGTAAAGTGCGACTCAGGAAAGGGGATAACCCGCGCGGAGTTCTATGAGGCATATAAGGCCGGTATACAGCTCTCTGCGGCCTTTGAACTGTGGGCGTGTGATTATGGCGGACAGACGTTTATAGAGCATAACGGAAAGCGCTACAAGGTGGAGCGGGCCTATCCGATTGATCGGGATATCCTGCAGCTGAACTGTTCGGAGGTGACGCGGTGAGCATCAACTCTACAATCAAAGCCGCTGTTGTGCCGATTGTTCCAATATGTGTTCCGCACCTGTACGCAGGAACGGAGAAAGAGTATTGTACGTTCAACTATACAATGTATCCGACCGATTTTGGGGACAATGCACCGGGCGTTATTGGGTATTCCGTGCAGCTGCACTATTGTTTGCCACTAAACGATAGTCCGCTCGCAAAGCTAAAACTTCTTTCTGACGCACTTTTTTCGGCTGGATTTGATTACCCGCAGATTGTCGATGTAACGGACAAGAAAGGGCAGCACTACGTTCTGGAATCCGGTTGGCATGAGGTTATGGTATGAGCATCACTATAAAACTCCCGGAAGAACTAATTAATCAGCTTAGCGAGTTTGATAAGCACACCGGAGAAATTATGGATGCTGCGTTGACCGCTGGCGCAAAAGTGGCCTGTAAACAGGCAAAAACGAATTTGAGTTTTGCTATTGGCAGTGGGACAAAGGAGCCGAGCCAGAGCACAGGAGAGCTTGTACGTGCGCTTGGCGTGACTCCTGTCAAGCCTGATAGAGATGGCTGGAATGTGCGAGTTGGATTTGCAGAACCCCGGAGAGATGGAAAGTCAAACGCTATGGTTGCAAACATCCTGGAATATGGCAGTAGAAAGCACAACCAGCCAGCACGCCCGTTTATGAAACCGGCTGCAGACAGCACAAAAGCCGCTGCAAAGGCTGAAATTAAGCGCGTGTTTGATGAAGAAGCAAAGAAATATTTGAAAATGAAAGGATGATACATAAATGGCAACTATTGGATTGGACAGTATCTATTATTCCATCATTACCGACGGCGAAAGCGGAGAAACCTATGCGACACCCGTTAAGCTGGCGAAAGCGACAAAAGCCGACCTGTCTGTTGAGTTCTCCGAGGGTACTCTGTACGCCGATGACGCCCTGTGTGAGGCTGTAAAGGAGTTCAAGTCCGCAAAGCTGACACTCGGTGTTGATGATCTGTCTGCTGCGGCTGCGTCTGCGCTGACTGGCGCAACCATCGACCAGAACAAGGTTCTCGTACACAATGCAGAGGACAGCGCCCCCTATGTCGCAATCGGTTTCCGCGCAAAGAAGTCCAATGGGAATTATCGTTACTATTGGCTGTATCGTGGGAAATTTGGAATTCCGTCTGACAGTTTGGAAACCAAGGGAGATTCCATCAAGTTTGCTGAAAAGAGCATTGAGGGGACTTTCATGCGGCGCGAAAAAGCTGGAGATGACGGCAGTCATGCATGGAAAGCACAGGTTGATGCTGATGATACAGGTGTCCAGACCAGTACAATTTCCGGCTGGTTTACTTCCGTTTACGAGCCTGACTTCACCGCTTAATCGGAGGGCGCGAGGATGGACGATAGAAGTGTAGCCGTAACAATTGGCGGTGAGGAGTACAAGCTGCTCCTCACTACTCGCGCTACCATGGAGATTGCCCAAAAATACGGCGGTCTTGATAAGATGGGCGAAAACATGATGCAGTCCGACAATATTAAGGACGCACTTGAGGAAATATGCTGGCTGATTGCTTTGCTTGCTAACCAGAGCATCACGATTTGGAATCTGTGGAATCCAAGCGAAGCAAAGTCTTTGCTGTCCACTGAAAAACTTGAATATATGACCAGTCCGGCAGATATTGCAGACCTCAAGGACAATATTATGCTTGCTATCACAAAGGGCATGAAGCGAAACGTTATCAGCGAGGATGACACAAAAAACGCAGTGGGCGAGTAAGTGACAATGAGTTATTTACTCGCTTAATTTATGCGGGAACGGTTCATTTGCGCAGAACGGAGCGGGAAACATGGTTGATGCCGTATGGTTGGCTTTGTGATTTGAACGAATGCTATTGTCAGGAATTTTGCGGTGCAAAGCCGCGCAGAGAACACTTTATCGATGAAATTATCCCTGATGGGATATGAAGGGGATGAAGTTATAGATGGCTGATGTAGGAATCAAATTTGGCGCAGAGGGCAATACGGAGTTTAAAAGGGCGCTGGCCGATATCAATTCGCAATTTAAGGTGCTCGGGTCTGAGATGAAGCTTGCGCAATCTCAATTTGCTAAAAATGACAAGTCAGTTGAGAGCCTGACAGCGCAAAACAAAGTATTAAACAAGCAGATTGAAGAACAAAAAAACAAGGTTTCTTTGCTCGAAGCCGCACTCAAAAACTCTGCCGAAACCTATGGCAAAAACAGCAAACAGACAAACGACTGGCAGATCAAGCTTAATAATGCAAAGTCTGACTTGAACAAGATGGAGCGCGAACTTGAAAGCAACAAAAAGGAAATGTCCGATTTTGGCAAGGAGACGGACGACGCTGGAGACAGTTTGAAAACCGCCGGAGATAACGCTTTATCTTTTGGTGACGTTTTAAAAGCTAATGTCCTTAGCGACATTATCATGAACGGAATAAGACAGTTGTCAAGCGCCATTAAGGGTATGGCAAAGGACTTTATCGAATCTGCCGCAACTGTAAAGGCGGAAAACAGTCAGTTTGAACAGGCGTTTGGAGATATGGCTGGCAGTGCGGAAGATGCGGTTTCACGTATTGCCGAGAAAAACGGAATACTTGATACCCGCCTGAAAGGTTCGGCATCGTCTATTTATTCATTTGCGCGCTCAAGCGGAGCCAGCACACAGGAGGCAATGGAACTAACAGAGGAGGCTTTGCAAACCGCTGCCGATAGTGCCGCTTACTATGACAGAAGTCTTGAAGATGCAAGTGATACCCTTATGAGTTTCTTAAAAGGAAACTTTGCCAATGATGCCGCGCTTGGCGTATCTTGCACAGAGACAACGCGCAATGCAAAGGCGATGGAGCTGTTCGGGCAGAAATACAACGAACTTTCTGAGATTCAGAAACAGCAGACATTGCTAAAAATGGTTACCGACTCTCAAGCGTTATCAGGTGCAATGGGACAAGCTGCACGAGAATCGGACGGCTGGGAAAATGTTATGGGAAACCTCAACGAAACTTGGAGGCAGTTTCAATCGCAGGTTGGAGCACCATTGCTTGAGAATCTCATACCGATTGTGCAAAATATAACGGCAGGATTTCAGTCATGGGTTGAAACCGTCGATTGGGACGCCTTTGGAGCAAGCATTGGAAATTTTGTTAGCCTGGTTTTGGACAATGGGGACACTATAATTGCGATACTTGCTGGGATCGGGACTGGATTTATTGCCTGGAATGTAGCTTCTATGGTTACAGGGCTTGTTGGAGCTATTAAGGGTTTTACTACGGCGATGCAAGGAGCCAAGACTGCGCAGGAAGCATTGAACATTGCAATGAATAAAAATGTTATTGGAATTGTAGTTACTGCCGTTGCAGCTCTTGTTTCTGCCGTTATCGTCCTTTGGAACACAAACGAAGATTTTAGGAACGCTGTTATTGAAATCTGGAACAAAATTAAAGAGGCATTTTTCAACGTCATTGATTCGATCACAAACGCTTTTGATAAGTTCAAAGAAATAGGCACAAATATTATTAACGGCATTAAGGATGGAATTTCCGAAGCATGGGAAGGACTGAAAAGCTGGTTTTCTAATTTGTGGGACGGGTTGTTTGGCAACAGAAAAGTCAGCGTGAGCGCAGAAACCAGAGTAAACGGATCACATGCAAGCGGCCTTGATTATGTCCCATTTGATGGATACATAGCACAACTACATAGGGGCGAGATGGTTGTTCCTGCCGCGCTGGCTGACAGCCTGCGAAATTCCGTATCGATCGGCAGCAGACAAAGCGGCGGCGTGACTGTCTCTGATCTGCGAAGCGTAACAAGCGCGGCGGTCAATGCGGTTACTTCCAATTCCAAATATGCAAGCGGCGACGCACAGTTCAACATAATAATTGACGGGAAGCGTTTCGCAACTGCGACCTTGGACGATTTCCGCAGCGTCAGCAGGGCCAATCCCGAAGTAATAGCAGAGTTTTAAAGGGGTGGGAGTATGACACAACTGATATGCGGAGGGGTTCGTCTTCCGCAGACCAGCCACGACAACTACAAATGCTATCCATCACAGCTCGGCAAACAAATAGAGATGATTTCCGGTCGAATAGTAACAGAAGTGCGAGGAACGGTGCAAATCATTGAATACAGCTATGACAAGATGCCGGACGAGATATATACTGCTCTTCTTGCTGTTCTGCGTTCTAAACAGGCGTTTCCAGTAGTGTATTTGCCGGACGATTCCGACGTGATGATGAGCAGCCAATTCATCTGCACAGCATTCCCGACACCGACATTTGCATTTGATGTTAGCGGGAAAGCAGTATGGCATAACACAGCGTTTACCTTGAGAGAGGTGGCGCCGCATGATTAACGTGACAGATGGCTTCAAGGCTGCCGTAACTGGTGACGTGCGGCAGATGTTCATAAAGGCCGTCATTGATTTGACTGATCCTGACATTGCATATGGAACAGCAACGGCACAGTCAAGTGGAGAATATTCAAAGCCCGACGAACTGCATAACAAGGTGTTCGCAATCAAGAAGTACGCAAGCCTTGAAACCAACCGCTGGCAGTTAGACGGAGGCTATGCCATCTATCCTGATGAGGTTTCCGACGCAGGAGAATGCGGGTATCAAAGTTCAACGTTGTCCGGCCCTGATGGATATTTTCCGACTGCACAATATGTCGAAATGACGTTCAGCAATGTGTCTGTACTACAAGCTTGCTCTGTGTATTTTTCTGACGACACCAATGACGGGACTGCAGAGGATTTCACGGTTGAGGTTAAAGTTGGTGGAACGGCGGTTTATGCAAAAACATACACAGGCAACATTGAAACGAGCGTGTCCCTGGCTGGCTTCACGGTGAATGCTCCTGACGCTATCAGAGTGACGGTTACAAAGTGGAGCAGGGCGGGCAGACGGATGAGGGTGGCCGAGATTGTACCTGGCATTTATGAAATCTGGGACAGCCACATTATTGCGGAGCTGTCTATCAACCAGCAAGTCAATACAAGCTGCTGTGCGCTCCCGTATGGCACGGCAACACTTAAGATGGATAACCTCGACAGGCGTTTTGAACCACGCTCTAAAAGTGGTTTATTTCAGTCCATCGAGGAGCGGCAGGGGATTCCCATAGAAATAGGATGTAAACTGGCTGATAATTCGATTGAGTATAAACAAGTTGGCGTGTATTACCAGTATTCAGGCGGTTGGAAAACTGGCGATAACGGGCTAACAATGCAGTGGGATTTGGTGGACATCATCGGATTGCTGTCTGACCGTGCGTATATCGTTCCTGATGTGCTGCCAACCACGCTGACAGGCTGGGCCGCTTCACTTGTGGCACAGTTGGGAATAAACTTTGAAAGCTTGTACAGTGTTGATTCTGATTATGCAAGCACGCCCTGCACGGTAGTATCTGCTGACAATTTGAGCGGGAAAACGTGTGGTGATGTTCTGCGTTATGTCTGCATGGCTTGCGGTGTATTTCCGCGTGCAGACGCTGAAACGGGCTATCTATGCATCGAGCCGATGTGGGACGCGGGAAACAGTATAACGCTCGACAACATGGATAAATACCCGACCATGAAAGCAAATGATGATTGTGCCTATGTTCGGTTTAAAATTTACGCTGTCGATGGCACCACAAGTATTTACAATATCGGCGGAAACAGCACAGCATCGAGTAAAACCATTAGCATTGACAATCCGTTCATTCATACAACGGAAACGGCTCTAACTGCGGCAAAACAGATATTGAAATCCTATGGTGGCAATCAGATTATAATCTCTGAGCGTGGCGACCCGGCAAATGAACTGGGAGACGTCGACTCCGTACAGCTTGATAAATCGCAGGCTACGTCTGCCAGACGCATTGCACAACAGTTTGCATTTAACGATGGAGTTATGAGTGGGCTGCAAGCCACGTTGATACAGCCGAGCGGGTTCTTTATGTATAACAAGTCAATTGTATTGACTGGCTCCGGGACATGGACTGCGCCGAGCGGCATTACTTCTCTTGGCATTATTGTTGTTGGCGGTGGCGACGGCGGTACAAGCGGAACAGATGGAACGTGGGATACCGCAGGAGTTGATGGAACAAACGGAAACGGCGGAAAGGTGTTTTCGGCGCAAATTTCCATCAATAATGGACAGAGCTTTACATATTCTGCTGGTGCTGGCGGCGCCATTGGAGCGGTCGGCTCTGCGTCTATATTCGGCATATACACAAGCGCAAGCGGTAATATCTATGACTATGGATATATGGACATTAACAATGGCAATGTATACGGAAGAAGCGGAACGGAATTCCCGGCGACTGGGACAGGAGATGGTGGAATTGCAGGAAAGGGAGGCTGCAAAGGAGAACGGAAGTGGGTGACTACCATCACGAAAGACTACACTTGCGGAGGCACGATTACCGGTGGGCAAACAGAGGTATACATTCCTGTGACAACATCCGGATGGGACGTTAGTTGCGAGCCAGGACACGGAACAGATGGAAAGGCCGGGGCGAATGGTTGCATTATCGTGTTCTATGCAGATTTAGGTGGTGAAATGTGATTAATGTTCTGGATGCATCGACCGCTGGCCGCTATGGCAAGGAGGGAGAATGAGCTACACAATCCAGATACCGGAGATCACATCGGCGGACATTGTAGCAAACCCAGTTTCCATCAATATATCGGTCAAGCTGTCCGTTTCCGTCATCGAAAAGACCATTACCCTGGAACCCATGTGGTATTACAGCGGCGAACTCTACGGAGGTGAAGTATAAATGGCAATCTCACAGGTGCGTGCCCGGATAAACAGCACGTGGCACACCCTTACATACAACAGCGCCACCGGGAAGTATGAGGCCACCATCACGGCCCCGGGCGCAACCTCGTACCACCAAAGCGGCGGCTACTACAATGTAACTGTGGAGGCGACCAATGACGCGGGCACCACGGCGACGGCGGACGGCTCCACACTGGACGGCCTGAAGCTGGTGGTGAAGGAGAAGGTGGCTCCGGTCATCACCATCCTCTCACCCACCTCCGGGGCCTATGTGACCAACTCCAAACAGCCGGTGGTCTTCAATGTGGTGGACGAATCCGGCGGCTCAGGCGTGGATTTAAGCTCCCTTGTGGTCAAGTTGGACGGGGCCGCAGTGGCGTCCTCCGCCATTGCCTCCACGGCAATTGCAAACGGGTACAGTGTGACCTATACCCCTGTAAGTGCCTTGTCGGACGGGCCCCACACGGTGCAGATCACCTGCTCCGACCACGACGGTAACGCGGCCGCGGCAAAGAGCACCACATATACTGTGGACACCGTGCCGCCGGTTCTCAATGTGACGGCGCCCACTGACGGCCTGATTACCAACGCCACGGCCCTGACTGTGCGCGGCACCACCAACGACGCCACCTCCAGCCCGGTCAGCGTGGCAATCAAGCTGAATGGGACAGACCAGGGCGCGGTGACGGTTGGTTCCGACGGTGCGTTTACAAAGGCGGTCGTCCTCTCCGAGGGCAGCAACACCATCGTGGTCACAGCCACAGACGCCGCCGGGAAGACCTCCAGTGTGACCAGGACGATCACCCTGGATACCAGCGTACCCACCATCCAAAGCGCGACGATCACGCCCAATCCCGCTGACGCCGGAGCTACGGTGGTCATCTCCGTCCAGATTGGGTGACACCGATGAAACAGGCAATTGCACTCACGCTGCCGTCCTCCACGCTGTATGTATCTGGTGCGGTCAACGATGTGTCCGTTACATGGACCAACACGGAGGGCAACACCTGGGAGGCGGCAGCGGACCGGGCAGAGGATGACGTCTACCGTGTGGCGCTGACCATAGTGCCCACCTCCGGGACTACCACCACGGCGGAGATCACGCTCTACTACGGCATTCTTAACCTCATCACGGACCGGACAAGAGCGGATGTATTCAATGGGACAGACAAGGGGTATTACAACGCGGAGGACTTAAACCGCGTGGGCTCCGCCGTGGAGTATGTGGCTGGGCGGTTTGCCGACTATGGATACTCTGTGGACGTGAGCCCCAGGAAGGACTGGTCCATGGGGGACATCCCCCGTGAAGCCGACATGGTGAAGTACCTCTCCGAGGTGGCACAGCTGCGGAGCCTGGTCTCCGTGCTACCCACCACGCCGGAGACGCCGGGGGACATGGAGTGCCTAAGCTATATGGAGGCAAACAACATTGAGCAGATTCTGGTGGATGTTGATTTTCTGCTGACCAATATGGCCGCCGCGTGGTATTACAGCGGCGAGATTTACGCAGGGGAGTGTTAATATGAAAGATCGTGTGCCGACAAAGCCGGGGCGGGTAAAGCTGACTCCGGTTTCCGGGCAGGCCAACACCTATGACATGGTACGGGCGGACCAGCCCACGCAGGAGGGGACGCCGCTGGGGAAGGCGACTCTGTTTGACTCTGGTGCGGAACAAGCGGTGTTTGGAGATGCTACGGGGGATCATACGCCGGCGGAGGCGTTTGCCGCGCTGCCGAACAGGATCGAGCCGATCGGGACCATTAAGACTACGGTGCGGACTGATCTTGGAGACAAATGGCTGCTGTGCAATGGAGACACTATTTATGGATCAGAGTATCGGGAACTGGTTGATTTGCTGTATAAGAAAGGTGGCCCTTTTAGCAAAAACTTTGCGGAAGTAAATTTATGGGATGGCGGAATATCTTCTCAACTCAATTTCATTAAGTATATAAATGGTTATTTTGTTGTTGGCGGTCAAAGGCGCGTTAACAATACTTATTACGCCTCTATAGCCTATGCTGCATCTCTTGACGGTGAATGGATAAGTTTAGATTTGTGGTCTGGCAGCAGCAGTACTACCCTAAACGATATCACATATGCGAACGGGTATTGGGTTGCTTGCGGAAGACGATACTATAACACCACAAATTACGCGTATATCGCATACTCAACATCTATCTCTACAGGGTGGGCGACCAAAGAATTATGGTATGGCGGAAGCAACTCTTATGCATCTGAAGCGAAAGGTGTTGAGTATGGAAATGACGGCTATTGGGTAGTTTGCGGGACCGCGTACGGAGACAATGACAACCCGAGCATATGTAGAATTGCATATGCGGCATCTCCATATGATACTTGGACGAATAAAAGCCTATACAGCAGCGGAAACACTGATGACACTTTGTATTGTATTAAGTATGCAAATGGCTACTGGGTAGCTGCCGGAATGGCCTATAGTTCCGGTTACAGTACGTCTATTTTTTATACCACTTCACCGAGTGGGACTTGGACAAGAAAACAATTGTGGAAAGGTCTTAATAGCGGAGCCAACAATGCAATCCACCGCCTTAAATATATAAACGGCTATTGGATCGCTTGCGGAGAATATTACACAAGCAGTTATGCATGTAACGCTATGATATCATATGCCACAACTCCAAGTGACACATGGACAAATAAAATCGTATGGTCTTCCACCACGACCAGCAGTGAGGGCAGCAGAGGCGAAGCGGTATATGATATCGTATATACCGAAGGCCGTTGGGTGGTTTGTGGCCATGCATTTAACATAACCAATCGTAAAAAAGGCCGTTTAGCATACACTTCATCTTTCGATAATGAGTGGATGTTGGAGGACCTATGGACTGACGTGGATCACAATGGAGGATTAAGCGGCATTATATACACGGACGGTGTTTTTGGAATTTGCGGACAATATGCCCCCAATAAAGGCCATCTCTGGTATTCGATAGATGCAATCGCGCTTCCAATAGTTGAGGGCGATTTTTACGCCTACATCAAAGCAAAGGAAGGGTTTTCAGAACCGGTCGTAGAGCTGACGCTGGTCGTGAACACCTATGTCATGCCGTCGTTTAACGGCCTTACTGTCACCTGCCCGGATGGGACAACTCTGCACGGAACCAGCGACAAGGTGGAGCAGACGGTTACATTCACATTTACCGTAAACCAGTACGGAACCTATACCGCTGAGGTGGACAACGGCAAGGAGGGCATCAACTCCGGCTCCGTCACCTTTGCTGAAGGCGGCCCCACCACACAGACCATCAGCGTATAAAGGAGGAATGAGCCATGCCAATCACAAAACCGCAGCTCCCGCCCCGCGCGGGATACGTGGAGGTGGTCAATGCCGACGGTCTCCACGTCTACAAGCCCACGCCTGAAACGGCCAGAAAGTTAGCGGAGGAAGAAGCCCTGAAGGCGGAGAACCACGCCCTGAAGGCTCAAATTTCCGCGCTCAGCGACCAGAATGACTTCCAGGAGGAATTGATCGTGGAGCTTGCAAACATCGTATATGCGTGAGTTCTGCGCCTCAGTGGCGCTTACGCTTTACTATTTACTATCGAAAGGAGATCAAGGAATGATGGCCATGTTATTTGCGCAGAGGGTGATCCTTGGAAAGACGGAGTTCAGCGCCGTGCCCAATAAGCTGAAAGAGCAGGTGGCGGAGATTCTGGTCAATGAATGCGGCCTGCCTGAGCTGGTGCCCACGGAGTACGGCGGAACCGCTGAATAATCACTCCTCCCAATGCCCGGTCCTCCAGTTGCGCCCCGGCTCATGGGAAACCCATTTCATAGCCCCGCAGTTAGGACAGGCCTGATCCATGTGGAACCTGGGCCAGAGCTGACCGGCGGCCGGAGGATCAAAGGGGCATGGGGCCCCGCAGCTTCCGCAGATGACCACTACTTTATAGGGATTATGCTTCACCATATCACCCTTTCAGGAGAGAGAAGAATGATACAGAGTATTGCCGCATTACATGCAAATATCCCAGCGATTTTACAAGAGGGAGGGGTGATTGGATGGAGACATTGATCTTACTCCTGTCAGGCGCCGCGGGCGCGGCGATGATCAAGCTGTTGGACGGGATTGTCCAATTCGCCCTCCAGCGCCGGGCAAAGCGTCAGGATGACGGCCAGAGCCAGAAAACAGAGATGGAAAAACGCATCGAGGCCATTGCGGACTGCATGATGGTCTCCATGCTGGACCGCATTCAGTACCTCAGCAAGTGCTACATAAAGGACGGCTCCGTGGATGTGGAGGACCTGAGAAGGCTACACATCATGCATGAAAAGTATCACGCGGTGGGCGGCAACGGGGACCTGGACAGGCTTATGAGCCAGGTGGACGACCTGCCGATCAGGATTTGAAAGGAGAGCGCATTATGAATCTGAAGAAGTACGCATGGAACATCTTTGAGATCGCAAAGGCGAACAACGAGGACCTGGGCGTGGCCCGGAGAATGCTGATCAACAACATCACCAAGGGCATGGCTGTCAACGGCGGAACAGAACTGGATTATCCCGCTCTGTGCAAGCGCTGGGAGGCCATGGATGGCGCGGCCCAGGAGGCTGCCTTGGAGGAGCTGAATGCTTACCTCACCGACTTTTCCACCGACGCGCCCTACCACAGCCTCTGCAAGGCCTTTGAGCAGGGCGACCGGGAGGCATTTGACAAGGCGCTGGAGGGTTAAAAGATGGACATTACCTCATTGGGCATCACGGGGGTGGCGGTGATCACGGTGATCTGCTACCTGATCGGCCAGGCGGTCAAGGTGACGGGTCTTGACAACAAGTACATCCCCGTGATCGTGGGTACGACGGGCGGTATATTGGGCGTGGCGGGCATGTTCCTCATGCCGGACTTCCCGGCTAACGACTACATGACCGCCGTGGCCGTGGGCATCGTGAGCGGCCTCGCCGCCACGGGCATTAACCAGGTGGTCAAGCAGATGGGCGGTGGAGGCAGTGAGTGACCATTGCGCCGTCACCATTCCTTTGAAGGACGTCGCCCGCATTCAGGTTTACATCAACAGCCCCCGCAAGACACTGTCCTCCATCAAGCAGGCCACCGGGGCGGACTACCTCCTCAATGGAACGCTCTACAACATGTCCACCGGGGCCGTCAACTGCCACCTGAAGGTGGAGGGCAGGGTGATTGCCAGGCCGGGGTACTCCGTATACGGCTATGCCTGGGATGTTGGGCCGGACATCGCCATGCGGGTGCTGCCAGCAAACACGGCCAATTACATCGCCTGTACGCCGCTCATCATCGGCGGGGTGAAATCGGCCAGGCCCACCTACGACCCCGGCCAGGGCGGGAGAAGGGGCCGCAGCGCAATCGGGATCAAGGGGGACCGGCTGGCCCTGTACTGCACACGGGACGGGGGGAGCATGGCCCGGACGCCGGAAGGGCTGCGGGATGACCTCTATGCCGCCGGGTGGGACAGCGCGGTCATGTTGGACGGCGGCGGCAGCTCCCAGTGCGACTTTGCCGGGAAGAAGATCACAAGCTCCCGGAAGGTCCAGCATTTGATTCTGGTGTACCTCCGCAAGGGGGACGCATATGAGCCGAAAGGAGACAAGCCCATGATTGAGATAAACGCGTACAGCAAGAAGGCAGACGGCGCCAAGAAGCTGTCTACCAACTTTAAGGTCAGCGAGTTCGCCTGCAAGGACGGCAGCGACGCGATCCTGGTGGCGCCGCGTCTGGTGATGGTGCTCCAGAGCATCCGGAGCCACTTTGGCAGGGCGGTGAACATCACCAGCGCCTACCGTACGCCCCAGTACAACGAGAAGGTGGGCGGGGCGGCGCAGAGCCAGCACTGCTATGGCACGGCGGCCGACATCACGCTCAGCGGCGTCAGCGTGGACAAGATAGCATCCTATGCCCGGCAGATCCTGCCGGACTGGGGCGGCGTGGGCGTCTATGCCAAGCAGGGCTTTGTCCACGTGGATGTGCGGGACGTAAAGGCGGACTGGAACGAATAAAGGAGAGCCCCCGGGGAGAGCGATCTCCTCGGGGGATTTTTTGCTACTCAGTAGTATGAAGTAGTATTGGTGTGCACTGACCTGTTATGATATGATAAATATATAACAAAAAAAGAGAGAGTACGTGTGTTTGGGTCTCGGATGGAAATTTCCTGTGTTCGATTGAATGGAGGAGGTTTTGCTGATGTGCCAGTACAAATCATTACTCCGTATGTTTCTGCGCGACACACTGTATTCCTACCGCAAAGACCACGGGCTCTCACAGGAGCAGATGGCGGAGCTTCTGCACATTTCACCCCGCTCGTATATCGACCAGGAGCACGGCAGGTACAGCTTTTCCGCGCCCACCATGATGTTTTTCATCCTTGCTCTTTCGGATGAGGAAAAGTTGGCCTTGATTCACGGGTTCAAGGAGTACATGGAGAAGGCTGAGGAGCGTGGGGATGTGATGTGAGACTTAATCATGAAATTGCACACAATTTTGCACATGTGTAAAATAATATGCTGTATTTTCAACGAATATAAAGAATTTTATCCGGGGTTCAACTCCCCCGCCTCCACCAAAAAGAAAAGCCAGATGAACCCAATCAGGTTCATCTGGCTTTTCTTTGGCGTTACTTGTGCAGTTGTTCGTACTCCCGCAAAGAGGCAAGGGCCTGCTTGGACATGGGGAGGATGACGGCGATGTTGAAAATGGTCATCAGGCCGATTCCCACGTCTCCCAAGTCCCACACGAACGTGTAGGTGGCCAGCCCTCCGATGAACAGCATCCCCAGCGCCAGCACCTTGTAGGCGGTCTGAGAGAACCAGTTGTCTCCGAAGAGATAAGCCACGTTGGAACGTGCGTAGAAGAGGATGCCGATGAAGGTGGAAAAGCTGAACAGCCACAGAACCACGGCGATGAACACCACGCCGAACCGGCCCAGATGATACTGCATGGAGGCCTGGAGCAGGTCCATGCCCTCCATGCCGGCCACGTTGGTCTCCGGTGTGACCAGCATGATCAGAGCCGTGCAGCTGCAGATGACAATGGTGTCGATGAACACGCCCAGAGCCTGGAGGAGTCCCGACTTGGCCGGATGGGATACGTCCGCCGCGGCCGCTGCGCAGGGGGCGGAGCCGGAGCCGGCCTCGTTGGAGAAAAGGCCCCGCTTCACACCGTTCATCAGTACGGCTCCAAAACCGCCGGCCACCGCCTGCCGCAGACCAAACGCCTCGGAGAAGATGCGCTGAAAGACCGAGGGCAGAAGCGCCGCGTTTTTAATCAGCAGGAACAGGGTAATGACAAAATAGCAGCCCGCCATGATGGGCACCAGCACGTCCAGTACCTTCACCGTGGCGTTTTTCCGCAGCACGATGACGGCGGCCAGCGCGACCAGAACCACCGTGGTGTAAAGGGGCGGAATCTGAAATGCGTTTTGAAAGGCGCTGGAGACGGAGTTGCTGATGACCTGGCTGATGCCGCACCAGCAGATCAGGCCGGAGATGGCAAAAAGAACCGCAATTACGGAATACCGCCGGGCTGTTCCGCCCAACTTTTCCTCGACGAAACGGTGAATATAGTAGGCGGGACCGCCCCGGTAGCCGCCGTAGAGAGGATCTTTCTGCTTGTGGAGCTGGGCCAGCGTGGCCTCAATGAAGGCGGTGGAGGAGCCCAGAAGGGCGGAAATCCACATCCAGAACACCGCGCCCGCCCCGCCTGCGGAGATGGCCGCGACCACGCCGACCAGGTTTCCCATTCCCACCCGGGTGGCGGTGGAGACAATCAGCGCCTGAAGGCCGGAGATGCCGTGCCTGCGGTCTCTGGACCGCTTTTCCGCGGCAACGCGCAGCATTTCCGGAAAGAGACGGATTGGCAGAAAACGGGTGCGGATGGTGAAGTAAATGCCGGTGGGAATCAAAAGCAGCACCAGAAGCGAAATGCCCACAGCGCCTCCGCCGGGCAGGGGAATGGAAAAGAGGTCCCCCCATAAAAACTGATAGACAGTGGAAATAAGTCGGATAATCGGTTCCATTGGCCTGTGTCCCTTTCCTGATTCATGTTTGCCGCCGGCGCGCCGGCAGTTGATTTTTCCAGAAATCAGTATATAATGGGAACGTCTATTTGTAAAATCGATAATTCAGATAAGGAAGATCAAAAAAATAGATGGAGGAAAGCGATGGACCTGCGGAATTTGAGAACATTCATCTATGTCTCGGAGCAGTGCAGCTTTACAAAGGCGGCGGAGCGGCTGGGGTATTCCCAGTCCACGGTCTCCTTCCAGATCAGGCAGCTGGAGGAGGAGCTGAACGTGCGGCTCTTTGAGCGGATTCATCACACGGTGAAGCTGACGGACCAGGGACGGGAAGTGCTGCGCTACGCCCACCGGATGGACAAGCTGAGAGCGGAACTGGAGCAGGACCTGCGGGAGGAGAAAGAGGTGACGGGCCACGTGCGCCTGGCTATGGCGGATTCGCTGTGCACCCAGTTGGGCAGGACGTTTCAGGATTTTTGGATAAGGTACCCGGGCATCAGCCTGAAAATCATTGCGGCGGGCACGGAGGAGATGTTCCGGCTTTTAAACCACAATGAGGTGGACCTGGTCTTCACGCTGGATAATCACATCTACAATACGGAGTACCGGCTGATCCGGGAGGAAAAGATTGAGACCCATTTTGTGGCCGCGCCGGACTGCCCCCTTGTCGGGCGGGAGCGTGTTTCCGTCCGGGAGGTGGCAGACTACCCTTTCCTCCTGACGGAGAAGGGGATGAGCTACCGCCGCCTGATGGATGAACAGCTGGCGTCCCGCTCCCTGGAGGTCAGCCCCATTCTGGAGACGGGCAACACGGAGATCATCTGTCAGCTGGTGTCCCGGGGAGCGGGGTGCGCCTTCCTCCCGGATTACGCTACCGAGGAGGATGTGCTGGCGGGACGGCTGGTGCGGCTAAAGGTGGATGATTTTACGGTGGAGGTTTGGAAGCAGCTGTTCTGCCATCGGGACAAGTGGGTATCCCCCCATCTTCAGTCCGTGATGGCCTACTGCGCCGGAATCTGAAAAGAGATGTGCCGCGGCTTTTAAGCCGCGGCACATCTCTTTTATCCCTTATAAAAAGGGCTTCATCTGTTCCACATTGGACTGCTCGGTTGCAAGAAGCTCTTCCGCCAGCGACCGCACCTGGCGGTCGTCGCCGGCGTAGTCGTGGAGATGCTTCAGGCCCTTGGTGATGCCCATTTGATTTCCCTTGATCACCATCTCGGCAATTTTGGAAGAAGAGGGGTCGGCCAGGGTCTGCACAGTGGACATGACCTCGGAGGAAATCCGGGCCATGAGAGCGGGCTCCCTGGGTGTTTCCCCTTTGGAGCGCAGCATCCGGGCGGAGCGTCTGGAGATGTTCTCATATTCAGAAATCTGGGACTGGATGGACTCTCTCAGCCTGTCGTCGGCCTGTCCCACCACATTTTGAAGTCCCTCTATGCCCATCTCCGCCGTCTCGTGGACATATTGAAGCAATTCGGTATCCTGCATTGTACTCACCTCTGCCAATAGTATGACCAATGGGGACAAGAATACTTAAAGGTCCTCCAGGTCCGCGGCAGGCAGGTCGTTTTCCACGTTGTCCCTTCCCAGGTCAGTGTCGATGACGGGATATACGCTGGGAATGGGTTTTTCCTGCAGTCCCGGCTGGGGAAGCTCAATGCGCTTTTTTTCATCCATTGCAATCACCTCCGACATAGTTTGCCCGCATACGGGCGGTTTATGTCGAATGAGACATTGCACGGAGGTCGGCTGGTAAACTGTTCGGAAAATCTATTTGTTATTTTGATTTAATTCCATTAAAACAGGCTGATCTGCTCCGCCGGGCGCGCGCTTTTCCGCGCGGTTTCCCACCGCACGCACTCCGGAAGCTCCTTCAGGAACAAAGACTCTCCGGATCCGGCGGTGAGGATCAGCTCCTCCCGGGCGCGGGTCATGCCCACATAGAACAACCTCCGTTCCTCCTCCACATCCGTGGTCCGGGTCTGGGCCTCCAGGGGGAGGGTATCCACGCCGGCCAGAAAGACCGCCGGGAACTCCAGCCCTTTGGATGCGTGGAAGGTCATGAGACGCACCGCGCCGGACTCCCAGCCTTTTCCCGCCGCGCGGCACAGGTCCGCCTCCTGTCCCAGGGTCAACGCATTCAGGAAGTCGGGGAAGGAGGCGTGGAAAACCGCCGTGTTTTTCAGCTGTTTTAGGGCGGGCGAACCGCCGTACTGCTCTATCCAGCGCTCGATTAACCGCCAGGGCTTTTCACTGCCCACCAGGGGCAAATAGGCTTCCGTCCGGGCCAGCCAATCCTCCAGGAGGCCGTGGCCCCGCGCGGTATCCCGCAGGGCCTCCGGGTTCAGAACCTCCAGGTCGCGGCAGGCTGCCTGGGCGATTTGGATCAGATCGGCGGGGCAGTCCCACACAAGGCGCAGAGCGGTTTTTAGGGCCGCGCCGTGGCCGGGGCTCAGGAGAAAGTGGAAAAAGGAGAGGAGGCCACGGACCTCGTCCCGCTCCAAAAACTCCTCCCGGCCCGTTACCACACAGGGAATGTCGTCGTGGCGCAGACACTTTTCCACTAACTCCAGCTGACGATGGGTGCGGCAGAGGACGGCAATGTCGGAAAAGGCCCGGGCATTCCGCTCGTGATTTAGTCCCTGGGCCTCTAACATGTCCACGCCGCCGGTCATGCGGCCAATCTCTTTGGCAATGAAAACGCTCTCTTCAAACCCTCCCGCGGCCCGCACCAGGCGCACCTGGGGACCGGAGAGACGGTTGGGTCGGAGGCGGCGGAGGCCGCCGGGGTTTTTTGCGATGACCCCAAGGGCGGATTCCAGAATCTCGGGCGTGGAGCGGTAGTTTTCCATGAGGCGGATTTCCCGCCTCTCAGGATACTCCTCCATCAATTGCCGGAAGCAGCGTCCGCTGGCGCCGCGGAAGCCGTAGATGGACTGGTCGCCGTCGCCGATGACGAAAAGGCTTGCGCCACTCCGGCTCCAGGCGCGGACCAGGTCGTACTGGACCGCGTTGATATCCTGGAATTCATCCACCAGCAGGTGGGTAAACCCCCTGCGTCCGGTGGTGTCTAACTTCAGCGCCTCTGTCAGCAGATCGTCAAAGTCAAGGAGGCCCGATTCTTTGAGACGGGCACCGTAGGCCTCGTACAGGGACTCCTCCAGCTCCGCCCCCTCCGGGGATGAACCGTTTTTGATCCGGGAAACCGCCTGCAAAAGGGCCTTGGGGCTCTTCCGGCTTCCGGCCTCCCGCAGCACGGCGGACGCGGTCTCAAGGGCCTCCCCCTGACTGATGAGGCGCACCCTGCCCAAGAGCTTTAAGCAGATGGCATGGAAGGTGCCGATGGTCATGGAGGACACGGCCCGCTTGCCGCCCAGCCGCTGCTCCAGCCGCTGGCGCATCTCGGCGGCAGCCTGGTTGGTGAAGGTGACGGCGGTGATTTCGCCGGGCTTGACGCCACGCTCCTCCACCAGGTGGGCAATCCGCGCGACCAGGGTCTTGGTCTTGCCCGTTCCCGGCCCGGCCACCACGGCCACCGTCCGCTCCGGCGCGCAGACCGCCTGGCGCTGCTCCGGGTTGAGGGAGACCGCCTCCGGGGAGGATGGGGCGGGGGCTGGAGTGGTCTTCTTCAGCGTCCGCTGACGCCTGGGCAGCTGGCTGGGAGCCGCAGCGCCGAACAGGGAGACCTGGCCGCTGAGCAGTGAGATCTCGGCGGGAGTCAGCAGAGAGATGGCGCCGTACTCCCCGTCAAACCCGGCGCGCCGCTGCACCTGGCCCAGCCGGAGGCGGCGGATGCCCTCCGCCACGCAGGGGCCTGACACGCGCTCAATGTCGGGGATGGAGACCTCCCGCAGGATGTGAAATTCCGGACCCAGTTCCCGGAGCATATGCTCATACTGCTCCAACGTCTTTTTCCCGGCGGCGGAGGCTCCGGTGGAGGCGGCGATAACCTCCGGCAGAGGGGCCAGGCTTTCAAAGGGCTTGGCGGATTGGGGGCGGAAGCCGTGAGGCCGGTCGGCCAGCTCCTCCACCCGGTGCTCCACGCCGATGGTGAGCTTTTTTCCGCACACCGGACAGCGGCCCTCCCGCTCCTCCGTCTCGGTCGGTGTGAGGCAGACGCCGCAGCTGCGGTGGCCGTCCAGGTGGTATTTGCCCTCCTCGGGGAAAAATTCAATGGTTCCCGTAAACCCCTTGCCGGTACGGATGGCCTGCATCAGGTGGGGATAGGAGAGGTCCGCGTCCAACAGATTGGCCTCCCGGCCCAACTTGGAGGGGGAGTGGGCGTCGGAATTGGACACCAGCGTCAGATGGTCCAGGGCGGAGAGACGCCAGTTCATCGGCGGATCGGAGGAGAGGCCGGTCTCCACGGCGTGGATGTGGGGCGTCAGATCGCCGAAGCACTCCTCCATGGTGTCAAAGCCGGAAAAGGCGCCGAACATGGCAAAGTGCGGCGTCCAGATGTGGGCGGGGATCAGCTCCGCGCCGGGGCATGTCTCCAGCGTCAGCTCCAAAAGGTCCCTGCTGTCCAAGCCCAGGATGGGGCGGCCGTCGGAGTGGATGTTGCCGATGGCCTCCAGTCTGGCGGAGAGCTCGTCCGCGTCCTTCAGGCTTGGAAGAAGGATGAGGTTGTGGACCTTGCGGGTCTTTCCGTCCCGCTTATAGATGGAGCTGATCTCACCCGTGACCACAAAGCGGGGCGCCTCCGCCGCCTCCCTGTCCGGAAGGAGCAGCTCCTCACGCAGCGTGTAGACCCCGTCCCCGGCGGGAAGCAGCTGCTCTTTCAGCTCCGCGCGCCAGGCGGGGTGGGTAAAGTCCCCGGTGCCCAAGAGGTGGATGCCCTTGCGCCGGGCCCACCAGTCCAGGTGGGGCAGGTCGCAGTCGCGGCTGGTGGCCCGGGAAAAGCGGGAGTGGATATGGAGATCGGCAATATACAAATCGTCACCTTCTGTCGAATGGTTTTCTTGATTATACCGCCTCCCGCGCCCCATTGCAACGCTGGTGCGGGGCATCTCCCTATTACTTAATTTGTGCATTTGGAGCGCCCATTGCCAAAAGAACAGGGGCAGCCTCAAAAGTGAGACCGCCCCTGTAAACTGGAGGCTACCTTGTTCTCTCAGGGCAAACCGCCTTTGCTGTCAATATGATAATTGCCATCACAGCAATTTGCACAAATGTGACAAGAAGCATAAGGCCGCGTGATTCATAATAGCGGAAGTTGTCCCAATTTATAACCAGTTCAACAATTACGGTCAACAGGATACTAAACCAAACATATGTGCGATTGATAATGTAACATACAACGGGCAGAATAAATGTCAATGCAAATACAACCGGCGATAAAAGATATTGAATGAGTACTGCCAACATTGTAAGCCCTCCAAATCGCAGACGGTTGCTTTTTAATACCTGCATGTATTTTATCACGCAGGCGAACTGCTTTCAGTATTTGGTCAAACTGCCGGAGATTTTAAGCGTGCACCAATAAAGGAAAAGGGAGCGCCGGTGCAGGGTCTTGCCAGGCGGGAAATCCTGTGCTACAGTAAAAGCGTTGGGGGAAAGATATGCACTGCCCCCTGACAGATGAACAAGCGACCGTTCTGACAGGCCCGGAGGAGTCCGGGCGGGAAGAGGCGGAGAAGGGCGCGCTGCGGCACGCTCCGGATTGTCTGCGCCTTTTCCTCAGGGGAAAGGCGCTTTTGCTGTTTGGAGGAGAAGAGATGGAGACACGAATTGCCCTGCTTGCCATTGTGGTGCAGGAGACCGGATCGGTGGGCCGGCTCAACGAGCTGCTCCACCAGTACGGGACATGGATCATCGGACGGATGGGCGTCCCCTACCGTCAGCGGGGCCTTCATATCATCAGCGTGGCCATGGACGCGCCCCAGGATGAGATCAGCGCCTTGGCTGGGAAGATCGGACGGCTGGAGGGCGTCACGGCGAAAACGGTTTACGCGCCGGCGGAGTCCGCGCCCGGCGAAAGACGGGAAAAGGAGAGGAACTGAGATGAAAAAAATGCTGGCGGCAGGACTGAGCCTCCTTCTAATCCTCTCTTTGGCCTCTTGCGGCGGCTCAAATGGAGCAGGCGGCCAAAGCGCCTCCACCCCCTCGGCGGAGGCGGAGCAGGCGGTCACAGTCCGGGCGGCGGCGCTGAAGGGCCCCACCGCCATGGGACTGGTGAAGCTGATGCGGGATTCGGAGGATGGAGACAGCACCTATGGATACTACGACTTTACGCTGGCCGCGTCCGCTGACGAGGTGAGCCCCGGCCTCATCCAAGGAGAGATAGACGTGGCCTGCGTCCCGGCCAACTTAGCGTCGGTGCTCTATGGAAAGAGCAGGGGGGAGATCGTGGCCCTGAATATCAACACCCTGGGCGTCCTCTATATCGTGGAGCGGGGGGAGAGCGTCACGTCCCTTTCCGATTTGAAGGGCAAGACCATTGCGGCGGCGGGAAAGGGTTCCACGCCGGAGTACGCCCTGCGGTATCTGCTGCGGGAAAACGGAGTGGATCCGGACGCCGATGTGACCATTGAGTGGAAGAGCGAGCACAGCGAGTGCGTCGGCGCCCTTGCCTCCGGCAGCGCAGCCATCGCCCTGCTGCCCCAGCCCTTTGTCACCGTAGCCCAGGGAAAGATAGAGGGACTGCGGGTGGCGCTGGATTTGACGGAGCAGTGGGACAAATTGGAGAGCGGCTCCGCCCTGATCACCGGCGTGACGGTGGGCCGCCGGCAGTTTGTGGAGGAGCATCCGGAAGCGGCGGCGTTGTTTTTGGAGGGATACGGCGCGTCTGTGGCGTGGGTCAATGAACAGACGGAGGACTCGGCACGGCTCATCGGCTCCTATGGGATTGTGGACGCCGCGGTGGCGGAGCAGGCGCTGCCCCGGTGCAACATCGTGTGCATCACCGGCGCTGAGATGAAGGAGAAACTGTCCGGCTACCTTGACGTGCTCTGCGACCAGGACCCGGCTTCCGTGGGAGGTGCTCTGCCTGAGGACGACTTCTATTACGGCGCGTAAAGCGCCAAGGCTCTGGGCCGTGTTCTTCTGGCTGGCCGTGTGGCAGGGGTTTGCCCTGCTGGTGGGGGAAGAGCTGCTGCTGCCGGGGCCGATTGACGCGGCTTGGAGCCTTGTTTTGCTGATGGGCTCCGTTTCGTTCTGGCAGGCGGCGGGATATTCGGCGGCGCGCATCTTGGGCGGCTTTTTCCTGGCCGCCGCCGCTGGGGTGCTCTGCGCCGCCTGCGGCTGTGCTTTCCGGGCGGTGCGGGAGCTGCTGCAGCCCCTGGTGGACGTGATGAAGGCTGTTCCGGTGGCCTCTTTCATCCTACTTGCGCTGATGTGCGTGCCCTCCCGGAAGCTGCCGCTGCTGATCTCCTTTCTGATCGTCTTTCCGACGGTCTACGGCAATGTGCTGGAGGGGAGCGGCCACGCGGAGGCGCAGCTTCTGGAGATGGCCCGGGTGTTCCGTGTGCCGCCGGCCCGCCAGATTCGGAGCATCTATCTGCCTCAGGTGATGCCCTACTTCCGCTCGGCCTGCTCCCTGAGCCTGGGGCTTTGCTGGAAGGCAGGAGTGGCGGCGGAGATCATCGGACTGCCGGCCGGGTCTGTGGGAGAACGGCTCTACACAGCCAAAATCTACTTTGAGACGCCGGAGCTGTTTGCCTGGACGGCCGCGGTGGTGGCCCTGTCGGCCCTCTCGGAGCGGCTGATCCTTGGGCTGATGGACCGTTTTTCCGGCGGGATGGGGGGTGCGTGATGGACGTGGTGCATCTTTGGAAAGCCTATGGGGACAAGCTTGTCCTGAGGGACCTCTCCTTTTCGGCGCCTCCGGGCGTCACCTGTATTGAGGCGCCCTCCGGCGGCGGAAAGACCACGCTGCTGCGAATCATCCTTGGACTGGAGAAGGCGGACCGGGGAAGGGTTGAGGGACTGGAGGGAGCACGGCTGGCCGCCGTATTCCAGGAGGACCGGCTGCTGCTGCACGCCGCGGCGATAGAGAATCTGACCTTTGTCAGAGCGGGCGCGGAGGAAGCGGCGGCAGAGCTGCTGGAGGAGCTGGGACTTCCCCTGTCCGGACAGCCGGTGGCGGAGTTTTCCGGTGGGATGCGCCGCCGGGTGGCCCTTGCAAGGGCACTGCTTGCGCCGTCGGACGCGCTGGTGTTGGACGAACCCTTCACGGGCCTGGATACGCAGAGCCGGGCCGCGTGCCTTGCCTGCCTCCGGCGAAGGGGAGAGGGAAAGGTCGTCCTGCTGGCTTCCCACAACCCTCAGGACGCCCGGGAGCTTGACGCCCGGGTGGTCCGTCTGCCTGCCATTTAAAAAGGTGGGGCGGCCTTTGTGGCCGCCCCGCCTTTTTCAGCAGATGAAGCTGGTTTTGATCTTTGGCTCGTACTGGGGGCGGGCCACGCCGGCCTGGTCGCCGGCCTGGATGCACTGGAGCAGCCAGGCCATGTTCTCCCCAAGGGTACGCATGGTCTGAAGACCTTCTTTGTCTTGAAGCACCTGCTCCGGCGTGTTGCCGTGCACCTGGTTCCAGTACTGGGAGGGGACAATGGGCATGTTGCTGATGGTGAAGTATTTGTTCAGCTGGTCAAAGGCCGCCGACGCGCCGCCCCGGCGGCAGGAGACCACGGCGGCGCCGGGCTTTCCCGCCATTCTTCCTCCGGCTATGTAAAAGAGCCGGTCCAAAAATGAGGTGATCTGACCGCTGGCGGCGGCATAGTGGACGGGGCTGCCCACCACCAGACCGTCAAATTCGTCCAGCCGCCCGGCAACCTCGTTGACCAGGTCCTCCCGGAAGCAGCGACCGGTTTTGGCGCAGCTGCCGCAGCCGATGCACCCGGCCACCGGCTGTACGCCCAAATAGACGATCTCCGTCTCCACGCCCCGGCGCTGCAGCGCCTTTTCCACCTCGCTGAGGGCGGTGTAGGTGCAGCCGCGTTCGTGGGGGCTGCCGTTGAGCAACAGTACTTTCATAAAAACGCTCCTTTCAGATGATCCGCCGGCCAAGCCGGCCGCTTCTTGGATTCAGTGTAGCACGGTGAAAAATCAAATGCAAATCTCTTTGGCCGGCGGCTTTGGGCTTTGCCGGAGCGGATCGGATCCCAATTCGCTCCGGGTCCCGGGAAGCTGCCACGGTTATGCAGAAAACTATATGACGGCAATCCCTTCCGGCATTCCTTTTACAGCTTGACCTTCTCCTGAGCCGGTGCCGTCCGGGCAAACAGGCGCCCTGCGATTTCGCGGACGTCCCTTGTGGCGACCGCGCTGCCGCCGGAGTACAGGCCGCTCCGGGAGGAGGCAGCCTGATTGATCCCTGTAAAACGCAGAACTGATATTGAGAAATGGCGTAAAAACCGGATGGGGAATATGGAGAGGGCTGTAAAACCGGAGAATTGGGGCAAAAATCGGAAATTTGTTGTTTTCAAAGGGACAAGGGTATGATATGCTGGATTTACACCCGGAAGGGAATCTGTGAAAAGAGAGAACTGCTTATGAAACATCTGCTTGGAAAACGCATAATGGCCATGGTCCTGGCAGCCGTGCTGACAGCGGCCATGGTGCTTCCCGCCTCCGCTGTGCTGGGGCAGAAGAAGAACCTGGAAGTCACCGCCGGCATTGGACTGACCATCAACGGTCTGAAGGCCAAAGCCACCGATGTCACCGGCAAGGCAGTAGACACCTTCTATTATGATGGCACCACCTATGTGCCGGTCCGCGCCGTGGGGGAGGCACTGGGCCAGACGGTGGCCTGGGATTCCGCCGGACAGTCTGTGGCCATCGGCACCAAAGGCAATGACGCGGCCAACGACGCGGCCTACCTGAGCGAGTATTTCGGCATTTCCCGGCTCAACGGCACGCTCAGCTGGGCCACCTACAACAGCGCCCTGGAGAAGATCGGCTTTGAAAAGGCCGCCGCCTCCGGGACCCTGACGGCTGCTACGGCCGCAAAATCCCTGGTGGCCGCCGCTAACATGACTGAACTGGCCCTGACCTACACGTCTCAGGAGGCCTCTGAGGCCTGCAAGCGCTACGGGACCATCTCCGCAGCCGACGCGCCCTATGTGGCCTGTGCCATTGAGATGGGGCTGATCCCCAACTCCGTGGACTTCACCGCCGCGCTGGACGGGGACACTGCCTCCGTGCTGCTGATGAACGCGGTGGAGGCCTCCGGCAAGGGCCGCAACTACATCGGCTTCTCCAATGATCCCGACATCGCCCAGAGACTGACCTCCACCTGGAACTCCTTTACCGTCTTTGACGACGAAGCGCTGAGTAAGCTGGGCGTGGAGATCGTCAGCAGCGGCGCGACCACCGGATACAATCTGAAATACGACGGCAATGCCGCCCGTTTCCTCTCCGGCAATACCATCCAGTACGGACATGACAACATCACCCACGCCGTGCAGCTGATGGGACTTTTGAACCGGGCGGGTCTGGTGGCCCGGGTCCAGCTGGAGCCCAAGGTCTCCGTCTATGAGTACCTGCTGGAGTGGAACGACGGCAAGATGCCCGCCTCTACTCCCACCTATGAAGTGCGTCAGGTGGCCGACAACCTGTACCTCACCTATGCGGTGGAGTATGATTTGCAATTGGAATTTTCCAGCCAGGCGGACCGCAACGCCTTTGACGGCATCATCGAGGAGTATGCCAAGAAGTACGACGACAATCCCGAGCTGGAGGGCCTCATCTACAGCTCCTGGTGGCAGCCGCTCTACAGCACCAAGGTGCAGATGAGCGCGCCGCAGTACCAGCAGATTTACGACGTGGTGGTCCGCAACGGCGACTACACCATCCATCCCTTTGCCACGGCCGAAACCCTTGGCGCCGTCCAGGGGAAGGTTGCCTCCGCGGCCTCCGGGCTCAGCGTGACTCCCACCAGGATCTGGGTTAACGCCGCCTTCTACCGCTATATCACCGGCACCAGCCATCAGTAAGCTTCAGATTACAGGGGAAGGCCGCCCAATTTGGGCGGCCTTCCTGTTTTGAGTCTGGAAACTTCCACCAGGTTTACTGCAGGGGATTTGGAGCATTTTACACGGGTTTTTCCTGAATCATATGAAAATACAGGAAAAAGGGAAACAAAGCTCAGTGGAAAATCGTCTATATACAAATAGACAATCGCGCTACATCTTGTGTCGGGAGCGATATTTGGCACTATATTTTCTGAAAGTGGCTTGTGGAATACAAGAAGATAGTATATAATAATAGCGCTAAATACTCTTGCGGAGAAACTCAGTTGATCACCGACGATGAAATGAGGTAAAGAAAATGAAAAAGCGTGTTGGTATCAAAAGAATCGTTTCCTTTTGCCTGACCCTTATACTTGTATGCGGGTTGGTGACGGTGCAGAGCACTGCCGCCACACTCAGCGACATCAAGGGCCATTGGGCTGAGGAAGCCATCCGGTCCGGAGTGAACGCCGGTTACATCAGCGGTTATCAGGATGGTACGTTCCGGCCGGACAACCCTGTGTCCCGTTCGGAGTTTTCCAAGATGCTCAATCAGGCCCTGGGTCTGAGCAACACGGTATCCATCAGCTTTTCTGATATCAGAAGTAGCGACTGGTGCTATTCTGAGCTGCAGAAGGCGGTTTCCGCCGGTTACATCGCCGGCTACACCGACGGCACCTTCCGGCCCAACCAGACCATCACCCGCCAGGAATCGGCATTGATGCTCAGCCGTGTGGTGACGCTGCCTGCGTCGGTCTCCTCCTCCAAGGTCTTTGCGGACTCCTCCTCCATCGGGGACTGGGCCCGTGACGGCGTGGACATCATCTACACCAAGGGGTACATGAAGGGCGACGGAACCAATAAGTTCAATCCCAACGCCAAGATGACCCGCGCCCAGGTGGCCCAGGTGATCTATCTGCTGCTGAAGGGCGAGAACGTGGTGTCTGATTCCACCGTTTCCATCTCCTCCGCCGTGACCCGCAGCAACACCCTTTATGCCAACAACGTCACCATCACCGACGCTGCGGGAACCGGCGCCGTGACGCTGCGCAACAGCCGTGTCTTAGGCGCTCTGACCGTCAACGGCGGCAGCATGGTCACGCTTTATGACACCAATGTAAACTACCTGTCCGCTTCTAAGGAGGATGCGGCCGTCTATGCCACCGGCAACACGGCGGTGAAGGAGACCGTGGTCAAAAACGGTGTCACCCTCTCTGAATCCTCCCTCACCGGCGAGGGCTTCCAGAATGTGACCCTTACCGGCTCTTCACTGGCCAGCAGCACCGTCAAGCTCTCCGGAACATTTGACAAGCTGACCGTGCAGAGCAGCACCGTCATCAACCACAGCAGCGGCAAGATTGCGGCCATGAGCCTGACCAGCAAGACCAACACGGTGATCCAGAAGGGCACCATCACCGCCCTGACCGTGGACAAGGCCGCCGCCGGCACCACCATCTCCTTGGCCAAGGGCGTCAGCGTGGGCACCGCCACCATGAACGGTCTGACCACTTTTTATGGTGAGGGCACCATTTCCACTGCTGTGGAAAATGTGAACGGCATCACCTATGAGACTCAGCCGGGCAAGATCACGAACAACGCGGACAAGGATACCAACGGAATCCTCCAGCCCACTGTGGTGCCCTCCAAGGGCGCTGGCTCCGTGGATACTTCGGCCACCATCTCTTTGGTCTTTGACGAGGCCATCTACAATTCCAGCGGAAACAGCGTCTCTGGCAGCTACATTGAAAATTCTGTGGTGGAGCTGCGCCGCGGAAGCTCCAGCGGCACCAAGGTGAATTTCTCCGCTTCCGTCAGCGGCAGGACCGTGACCATTACGCCGGACGCGGAACTCTCCACCGGTACTACCTACTATGTGATCGTCAAGGGCAGCACCCTGAAAAACAGCGCCGGACAGCGGAACACGGAGTACACCTCCTATTTCGGAACCAAATCCGCCTCCACCACCCTGAGCCCCACGGTCTCCCCCTCCAACGCCTCCACCGGTGTGGCCATTTCCAGCGCCATCACTCTGACCTTCCACGATGTGCTCTTCAATTCCAGCGGCAACACCCTCACCACCTCCTATGTGGAGGGCAGCGTGGTGGAACTGCGCCGCGGAAGTTCCAGCGGCGCGCTGGTCAGCTATACCGCATCCATCAGCTCCGATAAGAAGACCATCACCATCCGGCCGGATGAGGATCTGGCCACAAACACCACCTATTATGTGGTCGTGGCGGCCTCCAAGCTGAAAAACTCCGATGGAGCCACCAATCCCAAGGTCACCTCCTACTTCACCACCGGCACCTCCACCACCCTGACGCCTTCTGTCTCCCCCGCCAACGGCCGTACCAGCGTGTCCAAGACCACCAGCATCACGCTGACCTTTGACGAGGCGGTCTATGAGGATGTGGGTGTGACGCTGACCGCCTCCTACATTAGAAACAGCGTGGTGGAGCTGCGCAAGGACAGCACCACCGGTGAGAGCCTGGCCTATACCGCCACCATCAGTTCCAATAAGCGCACCATCACCATCAAGCCCAACGTGGCGCTGGCGGATGACACCACCTATTATGTTGTGGTGAACAAAGGGACGCTTGTCAATGAAAACGGCAGCTCCAACGGACGCTTTGTCTCCAAGTTCTCCACCGGCAAGACCGTGGAGACGGACATCGTGGTTTCTCCTGAGGATAAGGCCGTCAACGTCTCCGCCGGCGGACCCATCACGCTGACCTTTGGCTCCCCGGTCTACCGGTCGGGCTACACCACTTTGAAGCCTTCCTATGTGGAGAGCACTGCCATTGAGCTGCGCCGCGGCAGCACCTCCGGCTCCAAGGTGGACTTCACCGCCTCTGTCTCCAACGATGGCAAGACGGTTACCATTCAGCCCTATAACGACCTTGAGCTGAATACGAAATACTATGTGGTGGTAGTGTCCGGAACCCTGGAATATGAGGATGGCTCCAATGTGGGTTCTTTCTCCTCCTATTTCACCACGGAGGATTCCAACCCCCTGAACATCGTGGTGGACACAGACAATGACGTCTCCAGCACCTCCGCTGTATTTTCCGTGCAGTCCGACGTGGAGGGTAAGCTGACCGTGACCTATTCCGGCGGCGGCAAGACCACCACCCTGATTTCCAATATCACCACCAAGGCGAATGAGGCCAGGCGGTTTGAGCTGTCCGACCTGAAGGCGGGCACCAGCTATACCATCCGTGCCACACTGGTGTACAACGGCCTCACTTACACCAAGAGCCAGAGCTTCTCCACCACCTCCTCTTCCGTCACTTCCACGCTGAAGGAGATGCGCCTGATTGCGGACCCTGATGTCTACAGCATCATCGATACCGCTACCACGACCTCTTCCTATACGGTTTATCCTGCGGCGGCCGCAGGAGCGAAGCTGACCATGCTGCCCACCGAGGACTCCGTCAGTTCCATTGAGTACAAGATCGGCACCAGCAGCTCCACACCCTATATCCAGCTGGACCGGGACGGCGACGGGTACTATACCATCTCCAACCTGGACTTTGCCAAGGGTGAGACCATGACCATCCAGATCAAGGTGACGGCTGAGAATGCCAGCTACAACCGCACGTATACAGTGAAGATCACCTGTAACTATTGAGTTCAGGAATAGAGAAAAGGACCGCGGGATATTTCCCGCGGTCCTCTTTTCAAGAATAGGGACTTCCTCTGTGCTCATAGGATAAATGGCGAAAGGGGGAGTTTCCCATGCTGTCCGCTACGCTGCTGCTGCTGTGCAACAGCCTGCTGTTTTCCCTGAGGCTGGAAGGCAGCGGCAGTTCATTTCCAAAGCCCCTCTCTGCGGCGGAGGAAAGGCTGTATTTGGAACGGTTTTCACAAGGGGATGTGGAGGCCAGAAATGTACTCATCGAACACAATCTGAGACTGGTGGCACATATCATCAAGAACGGATGAAGCGGAAGGAAGAATTTTTCCGGTCAAAAACGACCCCGTAGGGGTCGCCGAATTTCAGGTGGATGTCCAGATGTACTTCTTCGCGGGTAGAGCCCGTTTTGACCACAATGTGGTCCAAGATGGTGGTCACCAGCTCGGAATGGATGCCGTTCTCGAAGGATAGATCCTGCTCGAGGGCGGCTTTTATTTTGTCCAGCTGCTCCACAGAGCGCTTGCTCTTTTGCTCTTCTGCTTTCAGAAGCTCCAGCCGTTCCTCCAGCCCTCTGATCTGCTCGTTAAAGCCGTCGTTGCGGCGCTTGAACTCATTGATGGTAATAGCCTCCGCCATACTCATCTCCAGCAGGCGGTCTTTTTTTGCGTGGATCGCGGACAAGTCCTCCTCGATCCGCAGGACGTCCCGCCCGTAGTCATGCTCATCGGGGACCGATTGGATGACCTTCACCACCGCGTCCACGATGGCCTGTTTATTCTGGGCCAGTTGGTCGAAGATGTGCGCCATAATCTGGTCCAGCTCGGTGGTGCGGAGCTGGGGCGCGGAGCAGGCCGCCCGGCCCCGGTTGCGGTACACCCGGCACTGCCAGACCTCCTTTTCCCCCTTAGCGCTTTTCAGCACCTGCCGGTGGTAGCTGGTGCCATGCTCCTCACAGATAATTTTACCGCTGTAGGGATAGCGGTTGTGAAACTCGGCGGCGCTCTGGTGGGCCATCATCTGCTCGCTGCGGCGCTTGTAGAGGGCGTTGGCCCGGTCCCACAACTCCTCAGACACGATGGCCGGGATGGAGGGGTCCGGGTACATGACCCACTCGCTCTCGTCCAGGAAGACCTTCCGTTTGCTGCGGTAGTCCACCGTCTGGGACTTGTTGGCGCAGTACCAGCCTTTGTACTTGGGATTGCAGAGGATGTGCCGGATGGTCAGCACGTTGAAGGCGTTTCCCTTCCGGCTGGTAAAGCCCTCGTCGTACAGCGTCTGGGAGATGCGCCTGATGCCCATCTGCTGATTGGCATAGAGGTCGAAAATGCGGCGGACCACTTGAGCTTCCTCCTCGTTGACGGTCAGCACGCAGTCCTTCTTGTCATAACCCCACAGCTTGTCGTTTCCCAACACATGCCCATTTTTGATGGCCTGGCGGAAGCCGAACTTCAGTCGCTCGGAGAGCTTGCGCACCTCATCCTGGGCCACGCCGGCCATGACCACCAGCCGGAATTCGCTGTCTGAATCCAGAGTGTTGATGTTATCGTTTTGGAACAACACCCCCACGTCGTGTTCCAGCAGCTCCTGGGTGTACTGGATGCTGTCCAGGGTGGAACGGGAAAAGCGGGATATTTCTTTCGTGATGATGAAGTCAAAGCATCCCGCTTTGGCGTCCGAGATCATCCGATTGAAACTATCCCGCTTTTTGGTACTTGTCCCGCTGATCCCCTCGTCGATATATCCCTCGACGTAGGTCCAGTTTGGTTTGCTTTGGATCAGCTCGGTATAATATTGCACTTGGTTTTCCAAACTGTTGAGTTGTTCATCCTTATCTGTGGATACCCGCGCGTAGAATGTCACGCGCAATGGGAGGTCGAAAATGGACTTCCCGTTCCTCATCTCATTGCGTATTTTCAGTACATTCATGGCTGTTCGCCTCCTCTGTCAAGCACACAGGATACCGAAAAAGCTCCGGCAAGTCTATCACAGAATGCACCAAATCTTCCGCGTGGGAATAGGTGGATTTCGATATAAGACCGAGGGAAAAAACGCGTCCCAGCAGGACGCTGACGACCTCTCTCTGTGCGCTCTCCAAAATTGCATCACCTCTTTTTCAAAGTATGAGGGTGGGAACACAAAAATGCCGGGCGGCCAAGCCGTCCGGCATGAAGATGTGGTATGATTGCAGTATCAACGCGGAAAGGAGCGGTTTGATGAAAGAGCGATTGACGCCAGAGGAAAAGCAGAGACTGGTAGTCCGTTACCAGTCGGGTGAGCCGGTCAAGGCCTTGTGCGCGGAGGTGGGTGCGTCCAAAAGCAGCTTTTATGAGTGGATTGGACAATACCGGGAAACTAAGACCCTAAGCGGGCAGGTGATGACGCCGCGGGAGTTTGAGTTTCTACGGCGGCGGGCACAGAAGTTGGAAGAGATGCTTACGGTATTAAAAACAGCGGGCTGCACGGTGTCCGCACCCTTACAGGAGAAGCTGAAGGAGCTGGAAAAGCTGTACGGGCAATTCAGCGTACACGTTTTGTGCGAGGCCATGGAGGTTTCCCGCGGTACCTTTTACAACTTCATGTTTCGAAGTAAGCGGGGAAATTCAGCCGCCGCCATGCGCCGTGAAGAGCTTCGGGTGCAGATTCGTGACGTCTACGAGGAGAACAGGCAGTTGTTCGGCGCGGGTAAGATTCGGGCCATATTGGTGGAACGTGGTCAAAGGGTCAGTCAGAAACTGGTGGCGGAACTGATGCGGGAGATGGGGCTTTCCAGTATACGCGTCACCGCCAAGCGGGATTACGAGAGATTGCAGAGCTACGAGAAGAAAGCAAACATTTTAAAGCAGCAATTTCAAACGCAAGAGCCAAATCAGGTATGGGTCAGTGATGTGACTTGTTTTCGGCTGAAAGATCGATGGTTTTATATCTGTGTAATGATCGACTTGTTTTCCCGCAAAGTAGTCACCTGTGGCATTTCACAGAAAAACAGTACCCGGCTGATTACCACAACATTTAAACAAGCATTTGCGGAGCGAAAGCCAAAGAAGGGCCTGATTTTCCACAGCGACCAAGGGGCGCAGTATACCGCCTATGCGTTCCGCAAACTTCTAAAGACGGTGGGCGTGACACAATCATTTTCTAAGCCGGGGACGCCCCATGACAACGCCGTGGCGGAAGCCTTTTTTGCGTCGTTCAAAAAAGAAGAGCTATACCGAACCAATTATCATTCAGAAGCGGAGTTTCGACGGCGGGTCCTCGACTACATGGATTTCTATAATAACGGTCGACCGCATAGAACGCTACATTACAAAACGCCCAACCGGGTTGAACAGGACTTTCAACTACATGATTTAGAAAGTAGCCGGAGCTGAGGGTTCTAAAAACAGATTTTAATAGTTTCTTCTCTTAAAATGAGAGGAAGTGTCATCCGGACGTTCCGGAAGCACGTGGACAAAAAAGACCGCCGAACCCTTGTGCAAGAAGGATTCAGCGGCGCAAAGAGAGATGGAGCACAAACCAGATTCCGGAGTTCTTGTTGCGAAAAAGAAGCTACGTCTACATGGTGCGAGTGACGGGACTCGAACCCCCATCATATTTCATATCGACCATTACACCACGAGAGATGGTGTTTTTTTATTGCCTATTTTAGAATCAATGCTGCAATCTGCGTGTTTTGGTTTGAAAAAATGAAAATATTCATCCAAAAGTCGTTTGATTTTTTGTAAATCTGTGGTACACTGGAAACAACGAGAATAAACCGATGTGAGGTGATGTGCTCATGTTTCGATCTGCAATGAAGGAGCTTGAGAAGTGGAAAGCGAAAAAACGACGCAAACCACTCATTATCCGAGGCGCCCGCCAGGTTGGCAAAACGTGGCTGATGAAGGAATTTGGTGCCACGGCGTATGCTCATACTATATATATCAATTTTGACAACAACGAGCGAATGAAACTGCTTTTTGGAGGCAGCTTTTCGGTTGAACGAATTGTCACCGGACTGGAGTTGTATGCTGGGCAGAAAATCGACGCAGACAGTACCCTGCTCATTTTTGATGAGGTGCAGGAGGTGCCCCAGGCGCTTGCAGCGCTCAAATACTTTAACG
Source organism: Dysosmobacter acutus (assembly GCF_018919205.1). Taxonomy (NCBI): domain Bacteria; kingdom Bacillati; phylum Bacillota; class Clostridia; order Eubacteriales; family Oscillospiraceae; genus Dysosmobacter; species Dysosmobacter acutus. The sequence continues at coordinate 2,540,939 of NZ_JAHLQN010000001.1, read as the reverse complement.
AGGATGCGCCGCAGTATCAAATCATCTGCGCCGGTTCCTTGTTGGGGGTGGCACTCCATCCCGGCACATCCTTTCCTGTGGGCAAGGTAGAGTTTCTCGATCTCTATCCGCTGTCTTTCTTTGAGTTTATGATGGCTATGGGCAAGGAGCAGTATGTGGACCTGTTGCAAAGAGGTGATTTTGAGATGGCCTCTACCTTTAGGCAAGACTATATCGACATGCTGAAACACTACTACTATGTGGGTGGAATGCCGGAAGTGGTGCAGGCCTTTGCGGACAACCGGGACTTTAACGAGGCGCGGGAGATCCAGCAGCGCATTTTGGCCGCCTACGAGCAGGATTTCTCCAAGCATGCTCCCAATGAGGTAGTCCCCCGTATACGGATGCTTTGGAACAGTATCCCGGCGCAACTGGCCAAAGAGAATAAAAAGTTCATTTATGGCCTCATTAAAGAGGGTGCCAGAGCGAAGGAATACGAGCTGGCCATGCTATGGCTCACCGACTGCGGGCTCGTTCATAAGGTCCACCGGGTGTCTGCTCCTAACCTACCGCTGAAAGCCTATGAGGATTTGAAAGCGTTTAAGTTGTTCCTCTTAGATGTTGGACTGCTGTCCTGCATGGTGGGCCTGCGGCAAGATGTTCTTTTGGACGGCAATGTACTGTTTAATGAATTCAAGGGCGCCTTAACGGAGCAGTATGTGCTTCAGCAACTGAAAACAATCAAAGGATTGAATATCTACTACTGGACGGCCGAGCGCGGAACAGCGGAAGTGGACTTCGTGATTGATAATGGTAGCGATGTGATTCCAGTTGAGGTTAAGGCAGAAGTCAATCTACAAGCCAAAAGTTTAAAGGTGTATCGAGAAAAGTTTAAGCCCCAATTATCCATTCGAACTTCTATGACGGAGTATAGACAAGAGGACTGGTTGCTGAACTTGCCGCTATGGGCAGTGGAAACAATAGCACGCGGTTAGGGTATCATTTCGCTAACCAAAATTTGTGCTATAATAAATGTACTTCATGAGAAAATGTCCTATATAAAGTAAAGACAGGAGATTTTACTGTATTATGATTACCGGAGAATTAAAACACAAAATAGACAGCCTTTGGGAGACCTTTTGGACCGGCGGACTGACCAATCCGCTGACAGTCATTGAGCAGATTACCTATTTAATGTTTATCCGCGATCTGGACGATACAGATAGCCTCCGCTCCAAAGAGGCTTTGATGCTGGACCAGAAATATACCAGTGTCTTTGACGGGGAATTCACCGTCGGGGAGAAACAAATGCCCGGTACCCAGTTTAAGTGGTCCGTTTTCCATGACCTGCCTGCCGCCGCCATGTTTGAAATCGTCCAAAATGGCGTGTTCCCATTTATTAAAAACCTCCACCCCGATAAGGACAGCGCCTACGCCACCTATATGGCGGACGCTATTTTTATGGTGCCTACCGCTCAGAAATTGAGCCAGATCGTGGATCAAATGGATGGAATTTATGATACTGTACTGAAAGAGAAGGAAAAGAAAGCGGATGTGCGTGGCGACCTGTATGAGTATCTGCTTTCAAAGCTCTCCACGGCAGGCACCAACGGACAGTTCCGCACGCCGAGGCACATCATCAAAATGATGGTGGAGCTGCTTCAGCCAGAACCGGGCGACATCATCTGCGACCCCGCCTTTGGCACCGCCGGTTTTCTGGTGGCTGTGGGAGAGTATCTTCAGGAACATTACCATGATGAACTGGCGTATGACGATGAGAAAAAGAAGCAGTATCATAACACAATGTTTACCGGCTATGATATGGACCGCACCATGCTGCGCATCGGAGCTATGAACCTGATGATGCACGGCGTTGCTAATCCCCAGATTGCATATCGGGACAGCCTTTCCGACCAGAACACGGACACAGAAAAATACACAAAAATTTGGGCCAATCCCCCGTTTAAAGGCAGCTTGGACTATGACATTGTGGCGACAGATTTGTTGAAGGTCTGCAAGACGAAGAAAACAGAGCTGCTATATCTGGCGCTTTTCCTGCGGATGCTGAAAGTGGGCGGGCGGTGCGCCTGCATCGTGCCCGACGGGGTGCTCTTCGGCTCCTCCACCGCCCATAAGGCCATCCGCAAGGAACTGATTGAAAAAAACAGGTTGGAGGCGGTGATCTCCATGCCCTCCGGCGTGTTCAAGCCCTACGCCGGCGTGTCTACCGCCGTATTGGTCTTCACTAAGACCGGACACGGCGGCACGGATGAGGTGTGGTTCTACAACATGAAGTCCGACGGTTTTAGTCTGGATGATAAGCGCGTCGAGGTGCAGGAGAACGACATTCCTGACATCATTGCCCGGTTTCAAGACTTAGATGGGGAGAAGAAACGCGCCCGCACGGAGCAGTCCTTCCTGGTGTCCCTGCAGGAGATCGTGGACAACGGCTACGATTTGTCCATCAACAAGTATAAGCAGGTGGAGTACGTACCCGAGGAGTACCCCTCTACCCAGGAAATTTTGGAGGACCTCCATAAACTGGAGATGGAGATCACCAAGGGCCTGGAGGAGTTGGAGGGGATGCTATGAGAGTCTATATAGAAGATGTTTGTGAAATCTTGGATAGTAGACGTATTCCAATCACAGCTTCAAATAGAAAGGCTGGACCATATCCTTATTTGGGGGCAAACGGGATTCAAGATTATGTGGCAGATTACATTTTTGATGATGATTTGGTTTTACTTGCAGAAGATGGAGGAAATTTTTGCTCAAAAGAGAGACCTATTGCTTATAGAGCATCAGGAAAATGCTGGGTAAATAATCATGCGCATGTTTTAAAGCCTAAACCAGGGCTTGACGTTGATTATTTGTGTTACTCATTGATGTTTTATGACGTAAGTAATCTCATTAACGGAGCGACTCGTCAAAAGCTGACACAATCAGATATGAGAAAAATGCAAATTTCCTATCCTGTATTGGAAGAACAAAAAATAATTGTCTCTCAACTAAATGCAGTAGGTAGTCTGATTATAAAACGTCTTCAGCAACTTACCAAACTGGATGAGTTGGTCAAATCCCGATTTATTGAACTGTTTGGCGATCCCGTAGCAAACCCAATAGGATGGCCGATTCGTGAGTTATCAGAATTTATTGAATTTCTCACATCTGGATCGCGTGGCTGGGCAAAGTACTTTACCAATGAAGGCGAATACTTTATTACAATTAAAAATGTAAAAAATTGTAAAATTACTCTTAATGATGTTCAACATATTGTGCCACCTGATAATGCAGAAGCAAGACGTACAAAAGTTCAAGAAGGCGATTTGTTGATTAGCATCACGGCAGATTTAGGAAGAACTGGCGTTGTTTTAAAAGAAATTGCAGAGCATGGTGCTTATATAAATCAGCATCTGACCTGCATCAGGTTAAACAAAGCCGCAATATGCCCTTTGTATGTTGCATATTACATGGAGAGCGAAGCTGGAAAAAGCCAGTTCCAAGCAAAAAATCAAAGTGCTGTAAAAGCTGGACTTAATTTTAACGCGATCAATACATTGAAGCTAATGGTACCGCCCATAGAACTACAAAAGGAATTTATTTCCTTTGTCGAACGGACTGACAAATCAAAATTAGCCATTCAAAAGAGCCTCGATCAATTGGAAACCCTAAAGAAAGCCCTCATGCAGCAATATTTTGGGTGAGGTGATATCACATGACCAATTTCGACTTCCTCAAATCTGACGCTCAGTTCTCCGCCTTTGCCAATGCGGCCATCGCAGCCGAGCGGGTCTATCAGATCGATGTGCCCACCTGTGTGCTGAACTGTCGGCGGGCTCTGGAGTTTGCCGTCAAGTGGATATACTCGGTGGATGAGGGCCTGGCCATGCCCTATCAGGACAACTTGGTCAGCCTGATGAACACCCGGGAGTTTCAAGACCTACTGGACGACCGGAACCTGTGGCGGCGGATGGACAGCATCCGCAAGATGGGCAACGTGGCCGCCCACAGCGCGCAGAAGCTCTCAAAGGGACAGGCCCAGCTGGCCTTGGAAAACCTATTCTACTTCATGGATTTTGTGGCCTGCTGTTACAGCTCAGGCTATCAGCCCAGGGAGTTCGACAAATCCCTGCTGGAGGCCCCCGCCCCGACCGCCGCGCCAACCACTACGCCCGAGGTGGATCTTAAAGCACTCATGGCAGAGAACGAGAGCCTCCGCGCCCAGCTCACTGCCCGGCGGACCGAGCAGGAGAAAAACTATGTCTCCAAGCCCCTGGACCTTACCGAGTATGAAACCCGCAAGCGCTACATCGACACCATGCTCCAGGATGCGGACTGGACCGAGGGCGTGGACTGGATTTCCGAATATCCCCTGGAGGGGATGCCCAGCAAGTCCGGCGAGGGCTTTGCCGACTATGTGCTTTTTGGCAGCGACGGCAGACCCTTAGCGGTGCTGGAGGCGAAGCGCACCTGTAAGGATGTGGCTGTGGGGCGGCAGCAGGCAAAGCTGTACGCGGATTTGCTGGAGCAGAAGTTTGGCCGCAGACCCGTCATCTTCCTGTCCAACGGTTTTGATACCCGTATCTGGAACGACCGCTATTACAACGAGCGTCCGGTGTCCGGCATCTACGCCAAGCGGGATTTGGAGAAAGAGTTCAACAAGCTCACCATCCGTACACACTTGGATGACATCCAAATCAGCAACGCCATCTCCGACTACTACTACCAGAAGGAAGCGATCCGGGCGGTGTGTGAGGCATTTGACCGGGAAAACCGCCGCAAAGCCCTGCTGGTTATGGCCACCGGCTCGGGCAAGACCCGGACGGTCATCTCTTTGGTGGACGTGCTGTTGCGCCACGGCTGGGTGAAAAACGTGCTTTTTCTGGCCGACCGCAACAGCTTGGTTACCCAAGCCAAACGGGCCTTCACCAATTTTCTGCCGGACCTATCCGTTATAAACCTGTGTGAGGACAAAGAGCATGTCTCGGCACGGGCGGTTTTCTCCACCTACCAGACCATGATGGGATGCATCGACGACGTACGGGACGAGGCCGGCGGAAAGCTCTTTACGGTGGGGCACTTCGATCTGATTATCGTGGACGAGGCCCACCGCAGTATTTACCGCAAATATCAGGATATTTTCAACTACTTCGACGCCCATCTGGTGGGCCTTACCGCCACGCCCCGGGATGAGATCGACAAGAATACATATGGCATTTTTGAGTTGGAGGAGGGCGTGCCCACCTATGGGTATGAGCTGGACCAAGCAGTGCAGGACGGCTATCTGGTGGATTTCCGCAGCCTTGAGACCACCTTGAAGTTTCCAAGCAAGGGCATTGCCTACGACGAGCTTTCCGCCGATGACAGGGAACAGTATGAGGACTCGTTTACCGATGAAAACGGCGATCTGCCGGACCGGATTGAAAGCGCGGCCCTCAACGAGTGGGTCTTTAACGAGGATACCATCCGTAAGGCCCTGGATATTTTGATGACGCAGGGCATCCGGGTGGATTATGGAAACAAACTGGGAAAAACAATTATTTTCGCGAAGAATCACCGTCATGCCGAAAAAATTTGTGAGGTATTTAACCGGGAATATCCCGCCTGTGTAGGCTGGGCAAGGGTTATTGACAACTATACCAACTATGCACAAAGTGCGATTGACGAGTTTTCCACGCCGGACAAGCTGCCTCAAATTGCAATCTCCGTGGACATGCTGGATACAGGAATTGATGTACGGGATATTGTCAACCTGGTATTTTTCAAGAAGGTCATGAGCAAGTCCAAGTTTTGGCAGATGATTGGCCGCGGAACCCGCCTATGCCCGGGATTGCTGGACGGAAAAGATAAGGAATGTTTCTATATTTTTGATTTCTGCGATAACTTTGCGTTCTTCCGCGTCAATCCCAAAGGCAAGGAGGCGGCCCTCCAGACATCATTGCAGGAGAGAATTTTTAACTTGAAGTCGCAGATTGTCCTCCGTCTTCAGGAGCTGGAGTATCAGACTGAAGAACTCGCGGCCTTTCGGAAGAACTTGGTAGCTGAGTTGTTGAATGCGGTGCGAGGTCTTAGAGAATTGGGCGGTTTTGCTGTGCGCCAGCATCTGCGGTATGTGGAGCGGTTCTCAGATCCGGAGGCTTATACGGCCCTGACTTATGAGAATACCCTTCAACTGGAAGAACTGGCTCCGCTCCTGCCGCCCAGTACGGACGAGGCCACTGCGGTCCAATTCGACTCTTTGATGTATGGGATCGAACTGGCTTATCTGGTTGGTAAGACATATACGAAGGCCAGAAAGGACTTGATGAAAAAAATCAGGGCAGTGGCCGATGTATCGAATATTCCAGCCATCAATACACAGAAAGCATTTTTAGATCAGCTCCTCCACACTGACTATGTGGAATCCGCTGGGATCAACGAATTTGAACAGATCCGAGAGGCTATGCGTGACCTGATCAAGTATATACCCTTGAAAGAACGGCATTTTGTAGAGACTGATTTGGCAGACGAGATTGTGTCCATGGAATGGCATGAGTCGGAGCTGGAAAGTCACGACTTGGACAGCTACAAGAAAAAAGTGAATTACTATATTCGTCAGCATCAGGATGAGCTGGTCATCGCCAAGCTTCACAGCAATCAGCCGCTGACTGAGCAGGATGTGGAGCAGTTGGAACGCATCCTCTGGAGTGAGGTCGGAACAAAAGAGGAATATCAGCGGGAATACGGCGCCAAGCCGTTGGGGGAGCTGGTTCGTGAGATCGTGGGCCTGGACATGAACGCGGCGAAGGCAGCGTTCTCACAGTATTTAGGCGATGTGAATTTGGACCAGAGGCAGAGCTACTTCGTGAATCAAATTATCAATTATATTGTCAGGAATGGACTGATGAAAGACCTGTCCGTACTGCAAGACACGCCTTTTACCGCTCACGGCAGCGTTGTTGAGATTTTCACGGATATGAATGTCTGGATGAAAGTCCGCAAAGTAATCGAGTCCATCAATGCCAATGCGGTAGCCTGATCAGAAGGATCAAATGATATTTAGCTGAAAAGGCCAGCGGATATATGATGTATCCGCTGGCCTTTTCAAGTATTCATACTCGAGTAATTTAGCCACCATTTTTACTTTCTTAACCTTTTACAGCATGATTGTGTAGCAATATAATATCTTTCGGTTAAAATCTCGGAAACAGGCTTGTCCACTGAATTTCCAGAGGTTTTCTCCTTTTGCTGTCTCCGTTAAAGAAATACTACACCCAAAATGCCGACCAGGAGGATTTGATTTCCATTGGGACCATCGGGCTGATCAAGGGGATCAGCAGCTTCGATCCGTCTAAAGGCGCGCGGCTGGCCACCTATGCGGCCCGCTGCGTGGAAAACGAAATTTTGATGTACTTCAGAAGCCAGAAGAAGTTGCAGGGCGAGGTGTCCCTCTCTGATTCCATAGAGACGGACAAGGACGGGAATTCCCTCATGCTGATGGACGTGGTGGGAGTGGACGACACCATGCTGGAGGATCTCCACGACCGGGATAACAGCATACGAATCCGTCATCTGGTGCAGGAGTGCCTGACGGAGCGGGAGGCGCAGATCATCCGCCTGCGCTACGGCCTGGGGGGCGGAATTCCCCAGACCCAGCGGGAGGTGGCCAAGGTGTTCGGCATCAGCAGAAGCTATGTATCCCGCATTGAAAAGAGGGCGCTGAACAAATTGGAAGAGGCGCTGGGCGCGGAATAGCGCGCCTGATACTGAGTGAAGAAGTCGATACTGCCCGGGGAAAGTCTTCCAGCTATTTTGACAGCAATTGATGGGGAAAAGCGCCATTCTTTGACAGATGCTCCGTTGACAAATCCCACAGCAATGTGCTAAAGTTTTACCAATCTGAGACCGGGGAAAGTGTGTGGCCCCGGCATGTTGTGGGAGGGGAAATAGGATGCTGGATATTCTGTACGCAATTTCTGATTTTCTGTGGGGCACGCCCATGACGGTGGCGCTCTTAGGAACAGGGCTCTTTTTATCGATTGCCTTTGGCTTCCGGTATAACTTCCGGAAGATCGGTTTCCACTTCAAAAATACCTTTGGAAAGATGTTCAAGAAGGGAGAGGGGACCGGCACGGTCTCTGGCTTTGCCGCCGCCTGCACCGCCATGGCCAATACCATCGGCGTGGGAAATATCGGCGGCGTGGCCACGGCCATCGTGGCCGGAGGGCCGGGCGCCGTGTTCTGGATGTGGGTCTCAGGCCTTTTGGGAATGTCCACCAAGGCCTGCGAGATCATCCTGGGCCAGCGTTACCGGGTGAAATACAGCGAGTCCATGGATGAGTACATGTGCGACCGCTCCTTTGTGATGAAAAATGCGCTGGGCTGGAAGCGGGGCGCGGTGGTCCTGTCGGCAGCCTGCTTTATCCTTGGCCCCTGGACCTGCTGCGTCCAGACGGAGTCCGTCACCAGTTCCCTTCAGGAGGGGTTCGGCATTGACCCGCTGATCTCCGTCATTGTGCTGGGCGTCACCTGCCTGCTGACCATCGCCGGCGGGCTGAAGCGCATCTCCTTCATCATGGAGCGGGTGGTGCCCTTTATGGCCATGCTCTATATCCTGGGCGGCCTTGGTATTTTGCTGATGAACCTGCCTCAGGTGCCCGCGGCATTCAGCCTGATCTTCAAGAGCGCCTTTACGCCCATGGCCGGGGTGGGGGGCTTTGCCGGCGCCACCGTCCGGGACGCCATCCGCTACGGCATTGCCCGGGGACTCTACTCCAACGACGCCGGAACCGGCTACGGCATCATTGCCCACGCCTCCGCCAAGACGGATCATCCGGTCCGCCAGTCCTCCTGGGGCTGGGGCGAGGTATTTTTGGACACCATCGTGGTCTGCTCCGTCACCGCGCTGTCCCTGATCCTGACCAATGCCTACATCGACTATCCGGAGATCGACAGCGCCCAGCTGACCACCGTGGCCTTCAAGGTGGCCTACGGCGATTTCGGCGGCTGGTTCATGGCCATTGCCATCACGATTTTTGCATGGACCACCATCATCGGCATGTACTACAGCTGCGAGAAGTCGGTTAACTATGCCTTTGGCGACACCAAGGCCAACCGCCGGGCCACCTGGGTCTACATGATCTATTACATGGTGCCCTGTGTGGTGCTCTACAATATCCAGGCGGATGCGCTGTGGGCTATGACCGATATCCTCTCCGCGGTTTATGTGATTATTACCCTGATCTTCATCTATGCCAAGCACAAGGAGATTTTCCGCCTGTTCCACGATTTCTGGGACCGCTTTATCCCGGCCCAGCGCAGAGGGGAGCATCCGGAGAACGTCAGCTATGGCACGGTGGACGAGAAGGCGGAAAAGGGAGTGTAAACAATGCGTACCACATTTGCTGAGACGTTGGAAAAAACAGGCGGCGTGATTGTCATTGACGGCTCTATGTCCACGGCCCTGGAGGCGCTGGGCTGCGATCTGAACGACAGCCTCTGGACCGCCAAAGCGCTGGCGGAATCTCCGGAGAAGGTCAGGCAGGTGCACCTGAACTATTTCCGCTCCGGAGCTGACTGCGGGATTACCGGCAGCTATCAGGCCACCATCCCCGGCCTGATGGCAAAAGGGTTTACCTGCCAGCAGGCGGAGGGGCTGATCACCCGCTCGGTGGAGCTTTTCCTGGAGGCGCGCCGGGAGTGGTGGGACGCCGAAGGGAAGGACAGCGGCCGGGCCTATCCCCTGTGCCTGGGCGCTGTGGGTCCCTATGGAGCTTACCTTGCCGACGGATCCGAATACCGGGGAAACTACGGCATTTCTGAAAAGGAGCTCTACGACTTCCATCGCCGGCGCATGGAGCTGCTGTGGGAGGCGGGGGCGGATCTGCTGCTGATCGAAACCCAGCCCTCCATGGACGAGGCGCTGATTGAGGCTCAGATTGCCGAGGAGTTAGGCGCGGCCTATTGGATCAGCTTCAGCTGCAAGGATGGCTCTCACATCAACGAGGGCGATCATATCCGCTCCTGCGCCGAGCGGCTGAGCCGCAAGCACCCCGGACTCCAGGCCATCGGCGTCAACTGCACGCCGCCCCAGTTTGTGGAGAACCTGATCCGGGAGCTGAAGGACAGCTGCGGCCTGCCTGTGGCGGTCTACCCCAACAGCGGCGAGGAGTACGATCCCGCCACCAAAACTTGGCACGGCAGCCGGGACGGCATGCGCTTCGGCGACTACGCCCGCCGGTGGATGCGCTCCGGGGCCAGCGCGGTGGGAGGGTGCTGCCGCACGCTGCCCTCCCATATTGAAGAGGTGGCCCGGGCCAGGGAGGCCTATCTGAAGCTGTGCCGGTGAGGGTACGTCAGAAGACATTTGAATAGAGCAAATAAGCGGGCCGCAGAACTTCTGCGGCCCGCTTTTGACATGGCATTTACTGGTAGATGGGGAACTGCTGGCAAAGGGCGTTGACCTCGGACTTGACCTGGTCCCGGGTGCCCTCGAAATCCTTGGCGGTCATGGCCATCCACTGGGCGATCTTCACCATCTCCGGCTCTTTGAAGCCGCGGGAGGTGGCGGCGGGCGTGCCCACCCGGATGCCAGAGGTGACAAAGGGCTTTTCCGGATCGTTGGGGATGGAGTTCTTGTTGACGGTGATCTGGACCTCGTCCAGGCGGCGCTCCAGCTCCTTGCCGGTGATGTGGAAGTTGCGCACGTCCACCAGCATCAGGTGGTTGTCGGTGCCGCCGGAAACCAGGCGGAAACCCTGCTTCTGGAGCTCCTCGGCCAGCACAGCGGCATTTTTTACAATCTGCTGCTGATAGGTCTTGAACTCAGGCTTCAGCGCCTCGCCGAAGCAGACGGCCTTGGCCGCGATGATGTGCATCAGCGGGCCGCCCTGGGTGCCGGGGAACACGGCGGAGTTGATCTTCTTGAAGATGTCGTCGTCGTTGCACAGGATCATGCCGCCCCGGGGACCGCGGAGGGTCTTGTGGGTGGTGGTGGTCACCACGTCGGCGTAGGGCATGGGATTGGGGTGGAGGCCCGCGGCCACGAGGCCCGCGATGTGGGCCATATCCACCATCAGATAGGCGCCCACGGCGTCAGCCACCTCACGGAATTTGGCAAAGTCGATGGCGCGGGGATAGGCGGAGGCACCGGCAATGATCATCTTGGGCTGGCACTCCTTGGCCACCTGCATCAGAGCGTCGTAGTCGATGGTCTCGGTCTCCTCGCCCAAGCCGTAGGGGACGATGTTGAAGTACTTGCCGGAGATGTTGACGGGGCTTCCGTGGCTCAGGTGTCCGCCGTGGGCCAGGTTCATGCCAAGGATGGTGTCGCCGGGCTTTACCAGGGCAACAAAGGCCGCCAGGTTGGCGGAGGCTCCGGAGTGAGGCTGGACGTTTGCATGCTTGGCACCGAAGAGCTCACAGGCACGGTTGCGGGCGATCTCCTCGGTGACGTCCACAGCGTAGCAGCCGCCGTAGTAGCGCTTGCCGGGATAGCCCTCGGCGTACTTGTTGGTCAGGCAGGTGCCCATGGCCAGCATGACGGCCTCGCTGACAATGTTCTCAGAGGCGATCAGCTCAATGTTGCGGCATTCGCGGTTGAACTCTTCACGAATGGAGGCGCCGACTTCCGGGTCGGCCTGTTCGAGAAAATCCATGGTTTCCTTAATCATTGGGAAAGTTCCTCCTTCAATTTCTTCCATAAGCAGATGGTGCGCGCCTGGTTCTCAAAAGCTGTAACGCAGAACCGGATTGCGGGCGGCACCCACCTCGTCCAGGCGGCGGACCGGCGTGCACACCGGCGCGTCGTGCAGAGCCTGGGGATTGGCCTTGGCCTCCTTGTAGAGTTTCAGGAACACGTCGCAGGCGTGGTCCATTGTCTCCTTGCTCTCCGTCTCCGTGGGCTCCACCATCAGCGCCTCATGGACGATGAGGGGGAAGTACATGGTGGGCGGATGGATGCCGTTGTCCAAAAGGCCCTTGGCGATGTCCATGGCGGATACGCCGGTCTCGTTGTGGAGCCGGTCCAGGGTCATGACGAACTCATGCATGCAGTAGCCGCCATAGGCCATGTCATAGGTGTCCTTCAGCCGCGCCATCATGTAGTTGGCATTGAGAACGGCGTTGCGGGCGGCCTCGGGGATGTTCTCCTTGCCCAGGGTCATCATATAGGTCATGGCTCTGACCACCACGGAGAAGTTGCCATAGTAATTCTTCATGCGGCCGATAGAGTGTTTTGGGGTGCAGAAGGCGTATCTGCCGTTTTTCTCCGCCACGGCGGGACCGGGCAGGAAGTCCTTCAAAAGAGCCTTGCAGCCCACCGCGCCGGAGCCGGGGCCACCGCCGCCATGGGGCGTGGAAAAGGTCTTGTGTAGGTTGAGATGGATCACATCAAAGCCCATATCGCCGGGGCGGACCACACCCATGACCGCGTTGAGATTGGCGCCGTCATAGTAGCAGAGGCCTCCCGCGTCGTGGACGATCTGGGTGATCTCAAGGATGTTTTTGTCAAAGATGCCCACGGTGTTGGGATTGGTGAGCATCAGTCCGGCGGTGTCGGGGCCGACGGCCGCCCGGAGAGCCTCCAGGTCCACGCATCCGTCGGGAGCGGAGGGAATATTGACCACGGTGAAGCCGGCCATCACGGCGGAGGCGGGGTTGGTGCCGTGGGCGGAGTCGGGGACGATGATCTTCTTGCGGGCAAGGTCCTTGCGATGGGTGTGGTAGGCCTTGATGAGCAGAAGGCCGGTGAACTCACCCTGGGCGCCGGCCGCGGGCTGGAGCGTCACGCCGTCCATGCCGGTGATCTCGCAGAGGTACTTCTCAGCGGTGTACATCGCCTCCAGGCAACCCTGGACCGTCCCCTCGCTCTGGGAGGGATGGACTTGGGTGAAGCCGGGCAGGGCGGCCATATCCTCATTGATCTTGGGGTTATATTTCATGGTGCACGAGCCAAGGGGATAGAAGCCGTCATTGACACCGTGGACCCGCTTGGCAAGGGCGGTGTAGTGGCGGGTCAGCTCGTTTTCGCACACGTGGGGCAGCCGGAGGGGAACCTGGCGGGTTTCCTTCAGCTTGACAACCGGCACGTCGCACTCGGGCAGAAGGGTCATGTGCTGCTCAGGGGAACCCTGCTCAAAAATCAGTTTCATCTCAGCACACCTCCTTCAAAATTGCAACCGCCCGGTCCAGCTCGGAGCGGGGAACCACCTCGGTGACGCACCAGAGAAGGCCGCCCTCCACGCTCAGGCCGCCTAAGATGCCGTTTTTCTCCAGGGCCTTCAGGGCCTTTTTGGCGGTCTTGTCATCCACTTCCGTCACAAATTCGTGGAAAAATTCGCCCTTGTACTTCAGCTTCCAGCCCAACTCCCTTTCCAGAGCCTTGGCAAAGTAATGGGCCTTGGACATAGAGAGGGTGGCGGCCTGGCGCATGCCCTCGGCACCCATGGCGCTCATGTACACGCCGGCCATGAAGGCGCACAGCGCCTGGTTGGAGCAGATGTTGGAGGAGGCCTTCTCGCGGCGGATGTGCTGCTCGCGGGCGGTGAGGGTCAGCACATAGCCCACGTTGCCGTCCACGTCGTGGGTCTGGCCCACAATGCGGCCCGGCAGATTGCGCATCATCGCTTTCGTCGCGGCCATGAAGCCAAGGTACGGGCCGCCGAAGGCAAGGTCCAGCCCAAGGGGCTGGCCGTCGCCCACGGCCACGTCGGCCCCGTATTCGGCGGGGGTCTTCATCAGGGCGCAGGCGATGGGGTTGACGGACAGGACAAACTTGGCGCCTGCGGCGTGGACGATCTCCCCGGCCTGGTCGGCGTCCTCCATCAGGCCGTAGTAGTTAGGCTGCTGAAGGATCAGACAGGCGGCGTCGGCGCTTAACATCTCCTTAAGGGCCTTCAGGTCGGTGCGGCCGCCCTTGGCTGGCACCACCACCAGCTCCGTATCGGAGCCGAAACAATAGGTCCTCACCGTTTCGATGACGCTGGGCTGAACCGTGGCGGAGATGTAGGCCCTGGTGCGCCTGCGGTCCCGGCACATGGTGACGGCTTCCGCAGCGGCGGTGGCTCCGTCGTAGACGGAGGCGTTGGAGACCGCCATGCCGGTGAGCTCACAGATCATGGTCTGGTATTCGAAGATGGACTGGAGAATGCCCTGGCTGATCTCCGCCTGATAGGGCGTGTAGGCGGTGACCAGCTCCTCCCGGGAGGAGACGGATTTTACCACGGAGGGAATGAAGTGGCGGTACGCGCCCGCGCCCCGGAGGCAGGTCTTGAAAACCGTGTTCTTCTCCGCCATGGCCGTGACTGCGGAGCGGACCTCCAGCTCGCTCATGCCGGCGGGCAGGTCCAGATGCTTCACCAGCATCTTTTTCGGCACATTGCCATAGAGCTCATCAATGGATTTTGCGCCGATGACATCTATCATTTCCCTTTGTACAGCAGGGGAATTGGGAACGTATGTACCCATCAAATCACCTTTCTTTCCTGGATAGATCGAAAACCGGCTCAGGCTTCCTTGGTAAAGGACTCATAATCCGCCGCGTCCAACAGCTCCTCCGTATCGGTGATGTTCTCGATCTTGGCGATCCATGCGCCGTAGGGGTCGTCGTTGAGCTTTTCAGGGGCGTCCAACAGCTCCTCGTTGACCTCGGCCACCACGCCGGTGACCGGGGACATGACGTCGGAGACAGCCTTGACGGACTCCACATCGCACATGGCCTCTTCCTTGGTGACACTGTCGCCCACCTGGGGCAGGTTGATGAACACCAGGTCGCCCAACTCCTCCTGGGCAAAGTCGGAGATGCCCACCAGGGCGGTGGTGTCATCTAACATCTTGACCCACTCATGGGACTTGGAATACTTCAGTTCAGCGGGAAAGTTCATACTCATATCCTCCATTTATTCTCAATTTGTTTCTGTTTGAATGATTTGTTCAGCGCTCAATCTTGTAGAAGGGAAGGGAGACGATCTCCACCTCCACCATGCGGCCGCGGACGTCGGCGTTGAGGTGCCTGCCCACCTCGTTCTCCTCCACGTTCACATAGCCCATGGCCACGGCGTGCCCCAGGAAGGGACAGTGGGTGCCGGAGGAGACCCAGCCCACCTTCCTGCCGTCTAAGGCGTAGAGGTCGCAGTGCTCCCGGGGAATGCCGCGGCCCACCACCTTCATGCCGATGCGCTTGATGGTGGGGGCGCCCCGGGCGATGATGGCGTCCCGGCCGATGAAGTCCTTGCCGTCCAACTTACAGGGGAGCCCCGCCTCCTTGGGGGAGATGTCGTCGTTCATCTCATGGCCGTAGAGGGGCATGCTGGCCTCCAGGCGCAGCGTGTCGCGGGCACCGAGGCCGCAGGGCAGGATTCCCTCCTCGCTGCCGGCCTCCAGCAGGGCGTTCCAGAGCGTCACCGCGTCCTCGGCCCTACAGTAGATCTCAAAGCCGAACTCGCCGGTATAGCCGGTCTGGGAGACGATGGCGGGGATGTCCCGCCCGCCTGCCTTCAAAGAGGCGCCCTCGGTGAAGTGGTAGTATTTCTGGGGGATTTGCGCCTCGTCGCAGAGCTTTTTCAGCACCTCGCCGGCCTTGGGACCCTGCAGGGCCAGCTGGGCCACCTGCTCGGACACATCGGCGTAATGCACGTCGCCGCTGATGTGGGACTCCACCCAGGCGGCGTCCTTTTCGTGGTTGCCGGCGTTGACCACCAGCAGGTATTTATCGGCGGAGCGGCGGTAGATCACAAGGTCATCCACAATGCCGCCCTTGTCGTTGCAGAGCATGGCGTACTTGACCTGGCCGTCCACCATTTTGGAGATGTCCGCGGTGACGAGATGCTGAATGTTGGCAACAGCGTCTGGGCCCTCCAGAATCAGCTCGGCCATATGGGAGACGTCGAACAGGCCGACCTTCTGACGGACCGCCATGTGTTCGGCGATGACACCAGC